>JAIDDJ010000029.1 GCA_029055345.1 Muribaculaceae bacterium
GGTGGTGGAGGGTGCTATTTTTGGTGGAATCAAAGATTTTAGTTAAATTTGCAGGTAGTTTGCGGGAATGCGTGGAAATGGGGGAGAAGGAAAGCGTGGTGGAGTAAATGGGGAAATGCGGGGATGGCGGATGAAGCCATAAACGGGCTTCAGGATTAGATATACAGGTATGTTTGAGCCTTCATTTTATTATAGTGTTGTCGGAGTGATGCTCCTGATGGCAGTTTTAGTATTCGTCGGGTTGCAGCGGATAACGGCAGGCTATGGGATGATGTACACCTCGCGGTGGGGTTATTCCGTTTCGAACCGTCTGGGTTGGATTCTGATGGAGGCCCCCTCGTTTATTGCGATGCTACTGTTCTGGTTGCTGAGCGGCAGAAGATGTGAGCCGGCGTTGATAGTGATGGCTTCATTATTTGAAATTCATTATTTCCAGAGATCGTTCATTTTTCCACTTCTGATACGGGGTAAAAGCCGGATGCCATTGGCTATCATCGCGATGGGGGTGGTGTTCAATGTGGTCAACGCTTATATGATAGGGGGATGGTTGTTTTATGTGAGTGACGCGGGGACGTATCCGGTGAGCTGGCTGGCGAGTCCATGTTTCATCATCGGCGTGATCATCTTTTTCGCGGGGATGTGGATAAATCTTCAGTCGGACAGCATAGTTCGTCATCTTCGGAAGCCCGGGGACACGCGGCATTATATACCTCGTGGAGGGATGTTCAAGTATGTAACGTCGGCCAACTATCTGGGAGAGCTGACCGAATGGGTAGGATATGCGATATTGACGTGGAGTCTTGGAGGGCTGACATTCGCGATATGGACCTTTGCGAATCTGGCACCGCGTGCGCGTTCGATTCATCAACGGTATCTTGATGAATTCGGGGAAGAGTATAAGGCGTTAGGCAGGAAGTATATATTGCCATGCATATATTGACGGGGCGGGGCCCGGTCGTTATATGCACTTTTAATTTAAAGGGGGCTTTGAACGGGGGATTCAGCCGTGAGAATGAATTACGGAGCAGAAGGGGAAGTAAAAAGGAATAGATATGACGGGAGAAGATAAGTTGTTTACACCGGGCCGGTTGGGACCGATAGAGCTGCGGAACCGGACCATACGCTCAGCCGCATTCGAGGGGATGGGTAAGGATAACGGACCGACCCGGATGCTTAAGGATTATCATCTATCTGTGGCGCGGGGAGGAGTGGGCATGACCACACTGGCGTATGCGGGTGTTTGCCGGTCGGCCTTGTCGTTTGATACTCAATTGTGGCTCCGTCCGGAGATAGCCGGGGAACTGAGGGAGATAACTGATGGTATTCATTCGGCCGGAGCGAAAGCTTCGATTCAGATAGGTCATTGCGGAAACATGACGCATTGGAAGACGGCAGGAGGGATGCCGGTGGGAGCTACAACGGGATTCAATCTATATTCTCCCACTATATGCCGGGGTCTTAAGAAAGACGAGCTGAAAGAGATAGCCGGATATTTCGGGGATGCAGTGAGGACAGCGCGGGATGCGGGGTTTGATTGCGTGGAGGTCCATGCCGGTCACGGGTATCTTATATCTCAGTTTCTGTCGCCATATACGAATAAGCGGCGTGATGAATACGGAGGCTCGTTGGAGAACAGGATGAAGTTCATGAATATGTGTCTTGAGGAATCGTTGAAAGCGGCCGGGTCGGACATGGCAGTAATCGTAAAGACGAACATGCGCGACGGTTTCAAAGGGGGCCTTGAGATTGAAGATTGTCTTCGAGTAGCAAAAGAGATAGAGAGGTCGGGGGTTCATGGGATAGTGCTGTCGGGAGGTTTTGTGAGCAAGGCCCCGATGTATGTGATGCGTGGTGAGATGCCCATCCGGTCGATGACACATTATATGCACCAGTGGTGGCTTAAATATGGGGTGCGCCTTGTAGGGAAATATATGATACCGTCGGTGTCATTCACGCCGCTTTATTTTCTTGATGACGCTCGCCTGTTCCGCACTGAACTGAGTCTGCCGTTGATATATGTAGGCGGAGTAATCGACAGGGCGGGTGCGGATAAAGTGTTAGACGAAGAGGGGTTTGATTTTGTTCAGATGGGGAGGGCCCTGCTGAATGAGCCGGATTTCGTGAACAGGATGCGGGAGTCGGGTGAAAAGAACCACCGCTGTGGGTGTGATCACGTAAATTATTGCATAGCACGGATGTATTCCCGCGAGATGGCTTGCCACAAGCACATCGAGAATTTGCCCGCGGATATAGAGAAAGAGATAGCAGCGATAAAGGGACGAGATGGGAAATCAAGATAAACGATTGCGCGGTCATCATGCCGTGGTTACGGGGGCGAGCAGCGGCATAGGCTTGTGTTTCAGCCGGACGTTGGCCTCGGCCGGTTGCGACTTAACGATGATATCCAATGATCGGGACGCACTGATAGAGAGCGCGCAGAGCATCGAAAAAGAATATGGAGTAAAAGCACGCCCGTTTTATTGCGATCTTACGAATCCGGATGCGAGCTCATCTATCATATCCTTTCTCGAATCGCGGGGAATCGAGGCGGATATACTTATCAACAATGCGGGGATTTTTTCGTTTATGGGCGTTCTGGATACTCCGGAGCGGAAAATCAACAGTTTCATAGATTTGCATGTTCGGGCCGTAACGAGTTTGAGCCGAGATTTCGGGCGTTTGATGTCGGAGCGCCAGCAAGGATATATATTGAACATGTCGTCAATGTCGTGTTGGATGCCGATGCCCGGGATAGCGTTATATTCAGCTACAAAGGCATATATCCGGGTTTTCACGCGGGCATTGCATTATGAATTGCGAGACAGGGGGGTAAAAGTAATGGCGGCTTGTCCGGGTGGGATAGCGACAGACTTATTCGGCTTACCGCCGAAACTAATGCGCCTGGCATTACGACTGCATGCGGTGCAGACTCCGGAGAAGTTTACGGAGCAGGCGGTGAAGCGGCTCCTGAAAGGGAAGAAGCAATATATCAACGGATGGCTTAACAGGATTTCGATATTTGCAGTAGGCATAATGCCGACCTGTGTTCGCATGCAGATAAAGCGGAGGATGCTTGATAAGAACATCGTGCGTCCGTAATGCGTTAAAATAATAAACAATAGACCGATATGGCGAACAGATTAGTAGATATAATAGACAAGCAAGCGCGCAGTCGTTCTGACAAGGAGGCTTACCGGTTCTGCTGGCGTAAAGAGGGAGATTGGCTGAGTACGAACTGGAGCGAATTTTCGAGTCAGGTAAAGACTGCGGGGAAGGCATTATATTCATTAGGGTTGCTTGAGAAAGACACGATAGCGATCTGTTCGCCGAATACTCCTCAGATATTGATAACCGAGTTCGGGGCATTCCGGAACCGGATAGCCTGTATACCGATTTATGCGAGCAGTGTGCAGGCACAGTTTGATTACATAGTTCGGGACGGGAATGCGAAGGTGGTATTTGTCGGGGACAAGCATCAGTATCCGATGGCCTATCAATATTGGAAAAAATATGGCGGGCTCAAGAGGATAATAATATATAAGAATGACGGGTTGAATCTGGAGGCGGACGACACGGTTTCGATCTTCTGGGATGATTTCGTAAGGCTCGGGATGGAAGCCGGCGAAGATGCGGAGAAAGAGGTCGCAAGCCGCAGCGAGCGTGGTCTTCCGGATGATATGGCCACCCTTATATACACGTCGGGGACAACCGGAGAACCGAAGGGAGTGGTCATAACGCATTCCAATTATGACGCTACGATAGAGAAGCATATATCGCTTCTGAAGTCAGTCAATGACAGCGACTTGTCGATGGCATTTCTTCCGATGTCGCATATATTGGAGAAGGCGTGGTGCTATTATTGCATCAACCGGGGCGTGGCGATAGCTGTGAACTATGATACCCGCATCATAGCTGAGACGATACATGACGTTCACCCGAATCTGATGTGCTGCGTGCCGCGCTTCTGGGAAAAAGTCTATGCGGGAGTCCGCGAAAAGCTTGAGGGGATGCCGAAATGGCGCAGGATGATGATAGCTCGGAGCCTATGGATAGGCAAGCGCAGAAACCTGAAATACAAGCGCAACGGGAAGCGGGTGCCCTGGTATCTCGAGCGCGAATACCGGCTCTGGGACCGCCTTGTTTTCTCGAAGTTGAAAGAGGCGGTAGGGATACCGAATCCGAACTTTTTCCCGACTGCCGGAGCGCCGCTTTCAGGGAGGATATGTGAATTTTTCCGGTCGATAGGCATAGACATCATCATAGGCTACGGGCTTTCGGAGACAACGGCGACGGTATCCTGTTTCAGGGAAACGGGATATGAGATAGGGACCGTAGGGAAGCCCTTGCCCGGTATAGAAGTCAAGATTGATTCCAACGGCGAGATACTTGTAAAAGGACCGACTGTCACCCCCGGGTATTATAACAATCCGGAAGCAAATGCCGCGGCATTTACAGATGACGGCTACTTCCGGACCGGAGATGCCGGTTATCTGACCGAGAGCGGGGCGATAGTTCTTACGGAACGAGTAAAAGATTTGTTCAAGACATCAAATGGGAAATATATCGCTCCACAGATGATGGAAAGTCGTCTTGCCGAAAATAAATATATAGACGAGGTAGCGGTGATCGGGGATCAGAGGAAATATGTCACGGCGCTTGTGGTTCCAAATCTATCGCAGTTGAGGTCATGGGCTGAAGAAAAGCACATACCAACCGACGATACTGAGAAGCTGATGCAGGATCCGCGAGTGGTGGAATTTATAATGAAGCAGATCGAGGGATATCAGAAAGATATTGCGGATTATGAGAAAATCAAGAGGATCACGCTTCTTCCGAATCATTTCTCGATAATGAACGGCGAGGTGACCAATACGATGAAGGTAAGGCGGCCGATCGTGGCTCGGAATTATGCCGATATCATCGAGAAGATGTACGCAGAAAAATAAAAACAAGCAATGCGCCGGCATGTATAAGCCGGAATAAAAAGAAACGCAATCAGGCACGATACATGATAACAACAGAACAATTCAAGCAAGTAGAGGGTCGGATAGAAGATCTAAAACGGTATTTAGACATAGACTCGAAAAAGATAGAAGTAGAAGAGGAGGAGCTGCGGACTCACGTGGCGGATTTTTGGGACGACCGGGAGAAAGCGGAGGCCCAGATGCGAAAAATCAAGGGAATTCATTTCTGGATAGATTCGTATACGGAGGTAGAGAATCAACTTGAGGAGCTTCGGCTGGCATTGGAGTTTCTTAAGGACGAGCTTGTCACCGAAGAAGAGGTTGATGAGCAGTATTCGAGTCTGTTAAAGAAAGTAGAGTCGCTTGAGCTTCGGAATATGTTGCGGCGTGAAGAAGATAAGCTCGGAGTAGTATTGAAGATCAACTCGGGAGCCGGAGGCACGGAGTCGCAGGACTGGGCCTCGATGCTGATGCGGCTCTATCTTCGCTACGCGGAGCGCCATGGCTACAAGACCTCTATCGCACAGATACTTGACGGCGATGAGGCAGGAATCAAATCGGTGACGATCAATATCGAGGGGGATTATGCGTATGGATTTCTTAAGTCGGAGAATGGCGTCCACCGGCTTGTACGAGTCAGCCCATACAATGCTCAGGGAAAGCGTATGACCTCGTTTGCCTCGGTATTCGTGACTCCCCTTGTAGACGATACGATAGACATACAGGTAGAAACGGCCAGAGTGTCGTGGGATACCTTCCGGTCAGGGGGCGCAGGAGGTCAGAATGTGAATAAGGTAGAATCGGGAGTGCGATTGAGATATCAGTTCAAGGATCCTTATACCGGAGAGGAAGAAGAGATATTGATAGAAAACACAGAGACACGCGACCAGCCCAAGAACAAAGAGAATGCGATGCGTCAGCTGAAGTCGATACTATACGAGAAAGAACTTCGCCATCGCATGGAAGAGCAGGCGAAGGTGGAAGCCGGGAAGAAAAAGATAGAGTGGGGGAGTCAGATAAGAAGTTATGTGTTTGATGACCGGCGGGTGAAAGATCACCGTACAAATCATCAGACGAGCGATGTGGCCGGAGTGATGGACGGAGAGATAGATGAGTTTATCAAGGCTTATCTGATGGAATATGGAGGGGAAGAATGACATAATGCATTTATATTTTTGCTAAGAAAATAAATATCTAAATAATTGAATCAAAACGATTTCATATTTGAAATTGTTTTGATTTTTTTTAGATGGTCTTGTAATGTGTTAAAAAAAGTATGAACTTTGCAATCGTAAAACCGATAATGCAACTAGAAATAGAAGGATAAATGATGTAGGTCTCTCCTTGCGAGAACGGGGGAGAGGCTTAATAAACAAGGTAACTGATGTAAGTGATTAAAGGTTATATTTAATGCAAGAGAAAAGGGCGCGAAATTGTGAAATTTCGCGCTTTTTCAATTTATGTCGCTATCAATTATGTCGCTACAAAAATAATTGGGGATGTCGGCCCCTCAATATGGATATCTTCGCAAGTAAAAAATATAATCCCAAGACACGTCTATTAAATATGTAATTTCAAGAGATTATGGAGAAGCTCACCGGGATTTGGCGGATGATTGGGTGGATGCGGAGTCAGGAGGGAATCAGTGGAGATAGCCGGAGATATGGTAACGGGGTCGGTTTTTGGTTTCAATATAAGCTTTACCGACATAGAGGCCAACGAGACCGAGGGAAGCGATAGTTACACCGCCGACGAGCCAGATGCTCAGCATAAGCGAAGTCCAACCTGGGACTGTGGAGTGGTTTAACAACGAAATAAGGACATAGATCATAATAGCAAAAGCTACGAAAATGAAGCATATGCCAATTCCGAGGATGATGTAGATGGGTGTAATAGAGAAAGAAGTGATGCCGTCGAGGGCCAGACGGAGCATTTTGCGCAAAGTGTATTTGGTTTCTCCGGCCGTTCTTTCTGCGCGGACTTCCTCGACAGTAGAAGCCGGGAAACCGATAAGAGGGATGATGCCACGGAGAAATAGATTACGCTCATTGTAGCGTTGGAGTTCACGGATGACGCGGGCTGACATTAGCCGGAAGTCGGCGTGGTTGAAAATGGTTTTCACACCAAGTTTTTTCTGGAGCCGATAGAAAGATTCGGCGGAGAATCTTTTAAGGAAAGAGTCGGAGTTTCGAGAAGCCCGGACGCCGTAAACGACATCGAAACCTTTATAGAAGTCGTCGATCATCAGCGGGATACATTCGAGCGGGTCCTGAAGGTCGACATCTATAGTAATGACGGCATCCGCGGGGTCCGGGCCGTCAACGGCGATGTCCATTCCTGCCATGATAGCGTTTTGATGGCCGACATTTCGGGATAAGTCGAGGCCTCGGCATCGGTTATCGGACAGATGCAGAGATTTAATAATATTCCAAGTAGAGTCAGAGCTTCCGTCGTTGACGAAAATAATAAAGCTGTCGGGCGAAATTTTTGAATCAATAACGAGCTCATCGAGGAGCCCGATAAGCTTAGGGGCGGAAATAGGGAGCATTTCCTGCTCATTGAAACAAGGGGCGACTATGGCGAGAGTAATAGGCTTCATAATGGGTACAAAGATAGAAAAAAAAGGGGAAGAAATCAACTTTTATTTGCTTAATTGAATAGTTTTAGCTAATTTTGCAGACTGATTGCAGGGTCCTGACTTCGGGGCGCGCAATACATTGTGCCTCAAAGGGAGGATTGAAATATCAGACAAGCCTCTGTAGTTCAACGGATAGAATAGAAGTTTCCTAAACTTTAGATAGGGGTTCGATTCCCCTCGGAGGTACCGAAAAAATAGATAAAGAAGGATGGGAGAACGGAAAGAAGAATACGTAATAGACTTGCTTCCTATAGCGGAGGGCAAGGAGTATGACTATTCTTACCGGATAGGGAAAGAATTTTTCACGGCCCGTGAGAACACGGAAGTATTGGACTCGGATGTAGAGGTCGGCTTACGAGTGACTCGGGTTCGCGATACCTACAAGTTTGAATTTTCGTTCGACGGGGAGTTGGCGTGGCCATGTGACCGCTGTCTCGATCCGGTGAAGATAGAAATAGGGGAAGATTATGAAGTACTTGTGCGTCATGGGGAAGAATATGATGACAGTCAAGAGGGACTGATAGTCATACCGGAGAGCTGGACACGGTTTGATGTAAGCGGCATCATCTATGATACGCTTTTGTTGGCGATACCGCTGCGCTGTGTTCATGAGCCGGGCGAGTGCAATGCTGAGATGACAGCTGCGTTGAGTCGTCATGAGCAGGGGGATGATGAATAAAAAGAGAGACAAAAAAGAATATAAATAATAAAAAATACAGAAAACAATGGCACATCCTAAACGAAGACAATCTCATACGAGAACAGCAAAACGTCGGACACACGACAAGGCACTTATACCGACATTGGCATTGTGTCCGAATTGCGGTGCATGGCATCTCTATCACACTGTATGCGGAGAATGCGGGTACTACCGTGGGCGTCAGGTAATAGAGAAATAAAGAAACGCTACTTCCGAGCAAGGGAGATCACAAGTAAAAAATAGAAGATGTGTAATGCTAAGATAAGCGGGATAGCGTCGTACGTGCCGGACGATATATTGGACAATGAGATGTTGTCGCAGATGGTAGACACGAACGATGAGTGGATCACGACGCGTGTAGGGATCAAAGAGCGAAGGATATTGAAGGATCCGAGCAAAGGGTCAAGCTACATGGGCATCAAGGCAGTAGAGAAACTTCTGGAAGAGACCGGGACGAGAAAGGAAGAAATAGATCTTCTGATCTGTGCGACGTCAAATCCGGACTATCGTTTTCCATCGACGGCCTCGGTGATAGCACATGGTGTCGGTCTTCCACGGGCATACGCGTATGACATACAGGCGGCGTGTGCGGGCTTCATAGTTACGATGCAGGACGCTCGGGCATACATAACATCAGGACTCTACAAGAAGATCATAGTAGTAGCGGCTGAGAAGATGTCGAGCATGACAGATTATGAGGACCGGGCGACGTGTCCGTTGTTCGGAGATGCAGCAGCTGCAGTATTGGTTGAGCCGACGGAAGATGGGACGGGCGTAATAGACGGAGAGTTCCATATAGATGGGTCGGGACTTTCGAATCTTCTGATGAAAGCGGGAGGTTCGGCGAGGCCGGCGAGTCATGAGACGGTGGATGCCAGAGAGCATTACATCTATCAGGAGGGTCGGACGGTATATAAGAATGCGGTCCGGGATATGTTGACCTCCTCGCAGTCAGTAATGGCTCGTAATAATCTGACAGTGGAGGAGCTTGACTGGTTCGTTCCCCATCAGGCGAACCTTCGCATCATCGAGGCTGTGGGCGGAAGGATCAAGATACCGGAAGAGAAGATATTGGTCAACATCCAGCATTACGGCAATACATCGGCGGCATCGATACCCTTGTGTCTTGATGAATTCAAGAATAAGCTTAAAAAGGGAGACAAGATAGTGATGACGGCCTTTGGAGCGGGATTCACATGGGGCGCGATGTATCTGATATGGTCGATAGATCCGAAATAAGTCATAAAGAAAAATAGAGGCGAAAGGGCACACGTTGAGTGGGGCCCTTTCGTTTTGCCGAAATCCTCGTATTCTTAATAAAAAAATGAACCAATAACGTGTCTGAGGGGTTGAAATTATACACCCCTGACAGATATAGGGGGGGACTATGAGTAATTATAAATAAAAACAACTATTCTTAATTTCGAATATTATGAAAGAGGCAGATAAAGAGGGTTCGTTGAATTCAGGAACGGAAGAATCGGGAAATATCAAGAATATCGTCCCGGTTATGGGTGAAGCAGAAGTAAAAGAGGGCCATAAGGCCGGTTTCGTGAATATAGTCGGGAATCCGAATGTAGGAAAATCGACCTTGATGAACGATCTTGTGGGGGAACGGATATCGATCATTACGCAGAAAGCCCAGACGACTCGTCACAGAATCATGGGTATAGTCAATACACCGGACTATCAAATCGTATATTCCGACACTCCGGGAGTGCTGAAGCCTAAATATAAGCTTCAGGAGTCGATGCTTGAGTTTTCGGAGGGAGCCTTAACGGATGCCGACGTATTGATATACGTGACGGATGTGGTGGAGGAGCCGGAGAAAAACAAGGACTTTCTTGACAGGGTAGCGAAGGAAGATATACCGGTCCTGTTGGTTATCAACAAGATTGATTTGCTGAAAGGTCAGGATGATTTGAATCAGATTGTGGATAAATGGCATGAGCGTCTTCCGAAAGCCGAGATATTCCCGACGAGTGCCCTTGAGCATTTCAATGTAGAAAATCTAAAGAATCGAATAGTGGAATTATTGCCGGTATCGGCGCCGTTCTTCGGAAAAGATGCGTTGACAGACAAGCCGGCCCGCTTTTTTGTAACAGAAATCATACGCGAGAAGCTGTTGCTGATGTATGACAAGGAGATACCCTACAGTACCGAAGTAATCGTAGAGAAGTTTGATGAGAAAGAGGGTGCGATTCATATCATGGCAGTGATTTATGTGGAGCGGGATTCTCAGAAAGGCATCATCATCGGCAAAGGCGGAGAGAAGATAAAACGCGTCGGGATCACCTCCCGGGAAGATATAGAGAAATTCTTTGGCAAGAAGGTATATCTTGAATTGTTTGTAAAAGTAGAGAAAGACTGGCGGAACCGGGAGAATAAGCTCCGGGAGTTCGGCTACAAAGAATAGAGAGATGAGTAAGTTAATAGCAATAGTAGGGCGGCCGAATGTGGGAAAATCGACCTTGTTCAACCGTCTGACGCAGACACGCAGCGCGATAGTAGACAATACGGCCGGGACGACGCGCGACCGGCAATATGGGAAGGTGGATTGGAACGGGCAGGAATTTTCGATAGTAGACACGGGAGGCTGGGTAGTGAACTCGGACGACGTGTTTGAGGAAGAGATCAACAAGCAGGTTGAGATTGCTATAGAAGAGGCTGATGTGATTCTGTTTGTTGTCGATTCAACGACAGGCGTAACCGATCTTGATGATAAGGTAGCGGAGATACTGCGGCGGTCGAAGAAGCCCGTGATAGTGGTTGCCAACAAGGAGGATGTAGGAGATGCGCGCTTCAATGCTTCCGAGTTCTATTCATTCGGACTTGGTGATCCGATAGAGGTTTCATCGGCCAATGGCTCCGGCACCGGAGAACTATTGGATGAGATCGTAAAGGATATGCCGGAGAAAGATGATGATGACAAACCTGAAGATAATGTGGCGAAGTTCGCAATAGTCGGACGGCCCAATGCGGGGAAGTCTTCACTAATCAACGCATTTATCGGGGAGGAGCGTCATATCGTGACCGATATCGCCGGGACAACTCGCGACTCGATATATCATCGGTATAATAAGTTCGGATTTGATTTCTATCTGGTTGACACGGCTGGTATCCGCAAGAAGCAGAAGGTTAATGAGGATATCGAATATTATAGTGTAATACGGTCGATAAGAGCGATAGAGGCATCGGATGTGTGTATTTTGATGATAGATGCTACTCGCGGTATAGAGGGCCAGGATGCCAATATCTTCGGTTTGATTCAGCGCAACAAAAAGGGATTGGTTGTGTGTGTGAACAAGTGGGATCTTGTTGAAGATAAATCGGTGGCATCTCAGAAGCGGTATGAGGAAGCGATAAGGAATAAATTCGCGCCGTTCACTGATTTTCCGATAATCTTCACATCAGCATTGACCAAGCAGCGGATATTCAAGGTATTGGAGACGGCGATAGCAGTTTACAACAATCGCCGGAGGATTATACCGACCTCTCAGCTGAACACATACATGCTTGAGCAAATCGCAATTACACCGCCTCCGAGCAACAAGGGGAAATTTGTGAAAATAAAATATGTGACGATGCTAAAGGATGCCATCATTCCGACCTTTGTTTTCTTCTGCAATCTTCCTCAATGGGTGAAGGAACCCTACAGGAGATTCCTTGAAAATAAGATTCGTGAAGAATGGGATTTCCATGGCACGCCTATCCAGATCTTCATGAGGGAGAAATAGACTGCGCAGCAGGAAAAGGTGGTATCAGTCGGGTACGCGCCCGCTCAAGGCACTGAGGAGCGCGGGGAGACTGATTCCCCTCCGGATTAGGTAATTATAAAAAGAATGATATTGGAATACAAACGACTGCAAATATCTTGCAGTCGTTTATGTTTTTTTAGATTTTTATTTACGGGTTAAATTATGAAAGGCGAGCGAAATGTATTATCTTTGCAAAAGAAAGAGAGGTGAAGATAAATTTCAGGGGCGGGGGCGGCCACCCGGAGACAAACATTTTGCACCCGGAGACAAACGGCCCCGGAGACAAACTTTTTTCGGGATAGGAAGGGTGATTCTTTTGAAATGAGATGAATGAGGCTTAATTTAGGGAATTGTAAAAGATAAAAATAAAATTTTATAGTAATGGCAGTAAAGAAAAAAGCGGCGGCTCCGGCTGTGCGTATATCTGATAAAGAGGAAAAATTGAAGGCATTGAATGTAACAATGCAACATCTTGAGAAGGATTTCGGGACGGGAGCTGTGATGCGTCTTGGAGATAATGCTGCTCAGGATGTAGAGGCTATCTCGACGGGTTCGTTGGGATTGGACTATGCTCTTGGAATAGGGGGTCTTCCTCGGGGGCGAATCACTGAAATCTATGGTCCGGAGTCGTCGGGAAAGACCACGTTGGCAATTCATGTTATAGCGGAGGCCCAGAAGAAAGGAGGCATCTGCGCTATTATAGATGCGGAGCATGCGTTCGACAGATTTTATGCCGAGAAGCTTGGTGTAGATGTAAATAATTTATGGCTTGCCCAACCGGATAATGGCGAACAGGCATTGGATATCGCAGAGCAGCTGATAAATTCCGGGGCAATAGATGTGTTGGTAGTAGACTCCGTAGCGGCATTGACTCCGAAAGCGGAAATTGAGGGGGAGATGGGTGATAAGAATGTAGGTCTGCACGCACGTCTGATGTCTCAGGCGATGAGGAAGCTGACCGGTACCATCTCCCGGACCAGGACCTGTTGTATCTTCATTAACCAGATGCGAGAAAAAATCGGAGTTATGTTCGGGAATCCGGAGACTACGACCGGAGGAAATGCTTTGAAATTCTATGCCTCTGTGCGAATAGATATCCGTCCATCATCATATATTAAGGATGGCGACACTACGATCGGCCGTATTACGAAAGTAAAAGTTGTCAAGAACAAGGTTGCGCCTCCGTTTATGAAGGCTGAGTTTGAGATAATGTTTGGAGAGGGAATATCAAAGGCCGGCGAGATAATCGATATGGCAGTAACGACCGGCATAATAAAGAAGTCCGGGTCTTGGTTTTCTTACAATGGGACGAAACTCGGCCAGGGTCGCGATGCCGTAAAGAAAGTAATAGCTGAGAATCCGGAATTGTCGGACGAACTGGAGCAGAAGATAATTGAGAAAATGAACGCCGAGCGAGCAAAAGGTAAAAAGAATGCGAATCCGTTCCTGCCGAGTCAAGAGACTAAGAAGACTGACAGTGAGGAAGAGGAGGATACCGCCGCGATCCTGGCTCAGAATGCCGGAGATTCCGATACGGATCTTTTCGCGGATGATTTCGAGATAGAGATAGAATAGCGATATTCAAGAAGATAAAAATGATTAAGACTCCTTTTTTATGAAAGGAGTCTTAATCATTATAGGGGAATAGGTCAAAAAGGACCTATGGGTCAAAATCTTAAAGGCGCTTTAAATTAAAATTTAGAACGCCCAAGTTTTAATTAGCACTGCTTCAATGAGATCAGTTATTCGTCGGAAAGCGAAGAATACATTCCGGCATCACGGAGGAGCTGAGCATCTTCCCCGACAGAAGAGCCGATAGTTGTGAGCAAGTCGCCGACTATAGCACCGTTTATACCGATTTGGATTGCTCGGAGCTGAGTGTCACGGTCCATGCGGGCTCTGCCTCCGGCGAATCTGAGAGTCACTGTCGGGTGAATCAGTCTGAAAATGGCTACAGCATCGAGAATTTCTTCCGGCGAAATCGGAGGTGTATCCTGGAGGGGAGTGCCGGGAATGGGACAAAGTATATTTATAGGAATTGATACGGGACTGACGCGACGGAGTTCAAGAGCGAGGAGAGCCCTCTGACGCGGCGACTCACCCATGCCGATGATACCGCCGGAGCAAACCTCCAGACCAATTTTTTTAGCTGCGAGAATAGTTTTGATTTTATCTTCGACAGAATGAGTGGAGCATAGTGTGGAGAAAAATTCGGGAGCAGCTTCGAGATTGCAGTGGTATCGGGTCACGCCTGCTTCCTTAAGTTTGATAAGTTCAGACTCATCGAGGAGTCCCATAGAAGCGCACAGGTCAAGGCCACCATCGTTATTAATCTCACGATAGTGGGAGCACGCGATTTCGAGCTCTTTTCCGGACATTTTTCGTCCGGAAGTCACCATAGAAAAACGGCGGATTCGAGCTTTGCGGGCGGCATCGGCATGTCTGCCACAGACCTGACTGTCGATAATGGGATATATGTCGGCATCGGTTTTATAGTGAGCGGATTGGGCGCACCATTTACAGTCTTCCGGACAGCGGCCTGAACGGGCATTGACAATCGAACAGGTGTCGAACACCCGCGAGGTGAATCTTTTTGTAATCTCTTCGGCAGCTTCATGCAGTTCTTTTCTGTGAAGATGAGCGATGTCAGCAATGTGGAGCGCTTCCTCATTAGTAATCTCACCACCGGCGAGAATCCTATCTTTAATTTCCTTTATTGAGGTCATATCGGAGATTTATAAATGAAATAGTTATAGTGGTCCCGGCATATCCTTTTCCAGCGGAGAAAATATAAAACGGCGGGCAGAACGAGCATCGTTTATTCCTTTTAGGGCAGCCGCTTGCCGGAGTTCAGATGCAGTTATGCCGATATCCATGCCGTCGGAGACTAAAGCATCAAGTTCGTTTTGCGAGAAAATATCAGCGAATGCATCGGGGAAAATATCGAGTGTTTCAGCGAAAATGTATTGTGCGGCGGGATCGCCGAGGAGAGCGGCCTTAGCGAAGTATCGGTTGGCCAGAGCGTGGTCGTATGCAATGCCGGCGCCATGAGAATATGCATGGCCGAGGATGGCATAAGCCTTGGCCAATTCGGGGCGAGTAAGTGATGTCAAGGCGTTATCATCAAGCTCACGTAATAACTCAACGCCTATCAGCGGACTCCCCATATTCCAATAACCGATAGCCAGTTCGAGACGGTCGGCCGGTGGTAGATCGAGCCAATTTTTGCCCATTAGGTTAAGTAAACGGAGCTGGGCGTCGTTGAAACCAAGACTAATAGCCTGATTGAATAAAGAGACAGCCAATGTGGTATCCTTCTCCACCCCACGACCTTCGGCATAAAGGCTTCCGAGGGTAGTCATTGCTACCGGCAAACCTGCATTGACAGCAGAATTCAGGTATCGTACAGCCAAGGAGTCATCAGCCGGATTTTCATTATTGAGGAGGAGGAAAGCAAGATTATTGGCGGCTTTGGGGTCGCCATCATCTGCGGCGAGCTTTATCCAGAAACGGGCTGAATCATCGTTCTGGCGAATAAAGCGTCCTTGCTTGAAAAGGAAGCCGAGATAATTTCGGGCAGGGGCATATCCGGCAGCGGCGGATTTGCGTAGGAGAGCGATAGATTTCACCGAATCGGGAGCAATAGAATCTAAGCCGTTTTCATAGATCATAGAGAGGCGAAATAATGCTTCCGGATCGCCCTGTTCGGCCTTATGGAACAGAGAAGGGAGAAACGCCAGAGCCGCGATAAAAAAATAGAGGAGCGATTTCATAGGGAATATGTGAGGGAATTTACCGGCGAGGCGTCAGCGTGACGATTGGCACGAGCATTTCCTGAAGGGAGATTCCACCATGTTGGAAAGTGCCCGTGTAATACTGGACATAATAGTTATAATTATTCGGGTAAGAGAAGAAATCCTCGTTAAGGGCAAAAATAAACGAGCTGGAGAGGTTTGGGGCCGGTAGGCCGAACTTGCGGGGATTATGGATTTCATACACCTGGCGGGCGTTGTAGCTGAGGTTTTTGCCGCATTTATAACGGAGGTTTGTATTAGTGTTGCGGTCGCCGACAACCTTAATTGGATTGTCAACACGAATTGTGCCGTGGTCGGTAGTGAGAATTACCTTGTAATTGAGTTCTGCCAGCCGGCGGAAAATGTCGAGGGCGGAAGAGAATCGGAACCAAGATTCAGTAATCGAGCGGTAAGCGGCATCGCTGTTAGCGAGTTCGCGAATCATTTTAGATTCCGTACGGGCATGGGAAAGCATGTCGATGAAATTGAGGACAACGACCATAAGCGGAATATCCTTAGAGGCGTTAAGCCGCTGCATGAACTTTTCACCGGCAGAGGAATCGTTTAGCTTAGTGTAAGTGAACTTTTCCTTACGGCGGAATCTGTCGAGTTGCGTCCGGATAAGCTCTTCTTCGTGGATATTGAGACCTTCGTCCTCGTCTTCCTCCACCCAGAGAGAGGGGAACATTTTAGCAATGTCATAAGGCATCAGACCGGCGAAAATCGCGTTTCTGGCATATTGGGTAGAGGTAGGCAGAATAGTGGTGTAAAGGTCTTCGGAGATGTTGAAGAATTCAGCGAGGAGGGGTTGGAGGATTCGCCATTGGTCAAGGCGGAAATTATCGATAAGGAAGAAGCAGACCTTTTCGCCGGCATCAAGAAGAGGAAAAACGCGACGGCGGAAAATCTCGTGGCTCATAAGAGGATGGTCTTCGGAAGTAACCCAATCCTCGTAATTTCTTTTGACGAACTTACAGAAATTTGAATTTGCGTCGCGCTTCTGCATAAGGAGCATTTCCTCCATGGGATTACCGGTTTCCGACAATTTCAATTCCCATCTGACGAGCTGCCTGTAGACATCCATCCAATCGGGAATAGAGGCCGCCATGTTGATCATCTGGGAAATCTTGGAGAAATCCTGCTGATAATCGGAACTTGCCTGTTCGTTAACTATTTCACGGCTATGGAGATTCTTCTTGATAGAAAGAAGGATCTGGTTAGGGTTGACGGGTTTAATCAGATAGTCGGCGATACGGTTACCGATAGCCTGGTCCATAATATTTTCCTCTTCGGACTTGGTGACCATAATCACGGGCACATCAGGGTGATGTTCATTAATAAGGTCGAGGGTTTCCAGGCCGGAAATGCCGGGCATATTCTCATCAAGGATAACGAGTGAGAAAACATCGCGGTCAAGAGCATCAAGCGCATCTCGACCGTTAGATACGGTGGTAATGTCGTATCCTTTAGCCTTGAGGAAAAGAATATGTGGTTTGAGGAGGTCGATTTCATCATCGGCCCAAAGTATTTTATCCATTGGATGATAGAGGTTTGGGGGTTATTGGAGGGTGGTGTCGGGCTGATCCGAAGATTCTGATTGTGGTGAAGATTCTGATTGTTGCGGAAGCTCGGGTTGTTCGGGCCGGTCGGGTATCTCCGGTTGATCGGGTAGCTCTGACTCTTTATCCTCCTCAACTTCATCGGGAGGGATAACCGGAGGGAGATCATCGGGGGGAGTTTCCTCCTCGAAGCGGAAGTACTCTTCAAAAGAACGGCCTTCTCGGAGGAGAAGTTCGAAATTAGCCTTACTGATCATAATAGGCCTGACACCTTCGGGGAGTTCAAAATTGTTTTGAGTCATTACAGCCCTATAGTGTTCAAGTTGCTTCATATTGTCGAAACCTTTGATAATAAGGAGTCCGACATTTCCGAAACTCATAGGTTCGAGGTCGAAATCGCGCACGACAAAAGATGAGAAATTAAACCGGGCCACATCGTAGAGGACGAGATTTGCATTGACGGAGTCGCGCGGGAAAGCGAGTACGAGATATTGAGGCGCATCGGGATTCCGCTCGAAATTGGCGGGCTGTCCATCGAGAGGAGAAATAGAATCATTACCGAGTTTCATTTCCCAGATCATGCCTCGGGTATTAGAAAGACCGGCTTTCGGGGTGCGTCCTGCACGCAGACCTTTCATTATGCCGCCTGCCACATCGGTCATATCGGTATCGGGATATTTGTCAAGAAGGGTCGTGAGTCGATCCTTGAATTTCTCGGTGTTGTCTTCAGTGAGATAAGAGAGGGCATCAATGAATAAGAACTTCGGGAGGATTTTGGAGAGCGGATAGTCAGTTTCCATTTTCGCAGTCAGGGAATGGACGCGTTGATTTCTATCCGCGAGGTAGGCGTCGTAAGCCTCCTGATACATATCTTCCTGGATTTCGTTCATTCTGCGGAGATTGTCAAAATAAGCGGGGTCCTTCATGGCTATGCCATAAGGGGAATCAGGGAAATCCTGAAGTATTTTCTGGCGCCAGGATTCGGCAACCGCAGTCTGGCCTTGTCTTACGGCCATCAGGTACATATTGTAATAAACATCGAGCCGATATATGTTGTCCGGATACCGTTGGAGGAGTTCGTTGAAATCCTTACGGGCCGCCGGGTAATCTTCAAGTCGGTCCTTGAGAATTAGTCCCATATTGTATAGCCCATCCTTTATGACATCGTTGGCGGTATTTATTTCTTCTTCGGTTTTAGGAATTTGAGCGAGATAATATTCGGGGTTGTGAGGGTCAGAAGCTGCATCGGCTTTCTCCTTCTTTTTTGCTTCGTCATCACCCTCAGTTCCCTCCGGATTCTCAGCATCGGATGAATCCTCGGCTTCCTCATCGGCAGGTTCGGAAAGAGAGAAAGTAGTTTTATTGCGGCGTCGCCAGTCGTCTTCGAGTTTTCTGGACCCCCATCGCCGTTGGAACTCGGTTTTTCCCTGATTTTTGGTCATGGTATTATAGAAATACCAGGATTTATCGGCATTAGAGATGAAGTTCTGGGTTGAGCCTTCATCTTTATTGATACCATCTGCACCTTTACCCTCCTGTTCGGCAAGGTATTCGGCGCGTTTCGCTTCCTCGGCCTCCTTTTTTTCACGATCCTTAAGTTCCTTGACGAGACGTTCGGCGACAGCCAATTGCTCTTCGGGCGTCATTTTAGAAAGGGTGAGCAGGGAGTCCTGAAGCTGGACATTGCCGGCGTAAAGTGCGAGTTCGTCGAGGACATCGCTGCGGAGTTTCAGTTTTTTATATTGAGGGAAAGACTCCGGTAGCTGAGGAATAGCTTCGGCATAGCAAGGCTGAGCGAGGACATATTCACCGCGGTCGAAATAAATATTACCGAGAGCGAGCTGGGCCATAGCCTTGTCAATACCGTTTCTGGTAGACTTTTCGACAGCGGTCCGATAATTGTCGAGGGCATTGACAGTGTCGCGACGGGATAGATAAAGATTTCCGATAGCGTAATATATCTGGTCGAGAAATTCATTGTTACGGGCGAAGTGAGCCATAGATTTCAGGGAGCGGACCTCGGCGTTGATGTTACCGCCCTCGAAAACTTCGGAGCGTTTGATTCGTGCGTTGAATTTAGTGCGGTAATCAGTCGCAATTCCGCTTCCGGCTTTTTTGAAGGCTTCGTATGCTTCGCGTTTACGGCCGATATTGGAGTATAATTGTCCGAGCAGAAACCAAAGTCGGTTTTTCTGACTTCCGTGGGCATATTTCGCAGCTTGGGAAATGTATTTAACGGCTTTATCGTATTCGTTGGTGCGGACATAATAATTACCTTGAGCGAGAGCGTAGAGGTTTTTGAGGTTTTTGGAGGTCAGATCCTTTTCTTTAACCAGACGCAAGACGTTTTCGGCTTCGTAAGTCCAGTCGAGGGCGCAGTAACAGAGGCCCATCCAAATTCGGGCTTCGGTCACGACCTGAGGCAGCCAGGTGAAATGCTTGGAAATATAAAGGAATGTGGTGGCGGCTCCGGAGAAATCGCCTTTGAAGTATTGGGCTTTCCCCATTGTGAGCCAAGCGTTGTGGAGGAAAGGGTTAAATTCATCGCGCGCCCGGAAAGCCTTTTCTTTGGCGGAAGAACCTTTCTTCTGAGGTTTCTTTTTTATTGAATGGAGTTGAATGGCTTTCTGCATTTTTTCGATAGTGCGGTCGAAGCTACCGGTTGGTCTTGGGCGTTTAGGGTCGGCGTAAGCTTCAGCGGGATGAATGAGCGTGATTCGGGTGTAGTCATCCTGATAGGCTTGCTCCATGGCCTGGAGCTGCTCATCGTAGTTGGTTTTTCCGTTGAAATAGACGTTATAACGGGTGTTGAAGGCCTGCCACTGACGGGATACGGGTGTGTTTTTCTTGGTGGAGCATGCAGCAAGGATCGCACACAACACCAGAGTGAAAGTCAAGTATAGTATATTGAGAGATTTTCTCATCATATAGTAAACGGAAATGAGGATGATTTATTCAACTATATACAGATAAAGTTCAGAAGGGAGGCTCGCGGGGCGTGGTTCTGTTGGGTGAAGCTGCCGGAGGGGTGGGCTTTGGTCAGCTTAGGGAACGCCTCGCGGCGCTTCGGGGCGCAGTATGGGTGGGCTTTTGTTGTTAATTAGAATTTGCCATTATTGTAAAAATGAGTTAACTTTGCATTTCATAGTGTCTGTTTATTATTTGCTTATTGAAAAGGGATGCGAATTATCGGAATAGTAATATTGGTTGTGTCGATATTGAGTGGATGCGGGGCTCATGGTTCGAGTCAGGAAAAGATGCCGCCAGCTGAGGACACGGGGGTGTCGGAAAAGAGCCTTCCGGGATTCGAGGCAGACAGCGCGTATATGTATGTGAAGCATCAGGTTGAATTCGGTCCACGGGTTCCTAATACTCCGGCTCATGAAATGACTGCGGAGTGGCTGGCGTCTGAATTGAGTCGGCACGGAGCCGTTGTTACCTTGCAGAGGGCTGACTTGCAGGGGCCTGACGGAAAGGTGATTCACTCTACAAATATTATGGGGAGCTATAATGCAGATAAAGAGGACCGGCTTTTACTTATGGCCCATTATGACACGCGGCCTATAGCGGATAAGGATCCGAATCCGGCAAAGCGGCAGCTACCGATAGATGGAGCCAATGACGGGGCGAGCGGAGTTGGCGTATTATTGGAAATGGCAAGACTTCTTGGAGCTGCGGATACAGGCAAGGGAATAGATATACTTTTCGTAGATGCTGAGGATTCGGGGATTGAAGAAGATGATGCTACATGGGCATTAGGGGCAAGATATTTCACGGAGAATCCAATAAAACCGGGATATGCTCCATCACAGGTAATCCTTCTCGACATGGTAGGAGGGAAAGGGGCATTATTCCCGGCTGAATATTTTTCAAGGCGATCGGCCCCGGCGTTGGATGACAGTTTCCGGGCGGCAGCCGCGCGGGAGGGCTACGAGCAACTATTCCCCAATACGCTCGGCGGAGCGGTGAATGATGATCATCTTCCCTTCTTAGAGCAAGGGATACCTGCAATAGATATTATCGATTACCGTCCGGGGAGGGGGTTCTGCCCGACGTGGCATACACATGAAGATAATCTTTCGAATATCGACAAGGGGTCATTGGAGGCCGTGGGGAAGACACTTGTCAGATTCATATATGAGTGAAGATCAGACGCTCCACCTCCCTTCGGTCGGGGCACGGG
>JAIDDJ010000003.1 GCA_029055345.1 Muribaculaceae bacterium
CCCCCGCAGCGCCTCCACATAGTGCGGGTCGCCTACTACCCATACCACATCCCCCGGCTTAAGCACCATATCCGGCCGGGGTGAGCAAAATTCCTCCCCGCGCTTCACCTTAACAAGCATCGAATAGAAGTCGTGCAGGATGTCAGTGTCGCGAAGCGGCTTGTCAACAATCGGAGAATTTTCCAGAAGCTGAATACTCGTCAGGTCTACCCGTGCCTGCGGTGGTTGTTCGATAAGTGACTGAGCAGCTCGTGTCGCCTCAATATCTTCATTCAATTTCCGAAGCTGCTCATCGCTCCCTATTACCCCTAAAACATCTCCCGGAAATATACGCGCATCTTTCGATGGCAGCGGCATATATAAATCCCCGCGCTGGATGCTCGCCACGCTTACTCCATAGTCGCGCCGAAGCCCCGAATCCTTCAACCGGTCGCCGACAAACGGGGTGTCCTGATCTATCTCAATATAGGCCTGATGCATATCATCGATAAGATTATTGTTCACACCCAACCTCGTGTTTTCCCTCATATTCAGGTTATTGATAAATTTATCCTCCATTGTCCGGTAGCGGCTCATCAGACGGCTTCCGGCAAACGCCAGCACGAGCAGGAAAAGACCTGCCCCCACAAGCCAACCTGTCAGCGAGGAATAAGCCACTGTCGTGAAATATACTATGAAGAAAAGCGCCACAAGATAGCGGATGATTCTCATCGCCAACAGCGGCACATCATAGAACGCCGCCGTCTGGTGAAGTTTAATCTTGTCCGCCTTGTTGGTTGAACTGAACGTCAGTGCGATCAGGAAGGGAAGCATAGCCACTATCGTCAGCGCAGTTGCCGTCACATGCCCGAACTCGCCGAACATTCTGTCGGCAAACGGGAAGAGAAACGCCTGCGATGCCAATATCTCTGCAAGCAATATCACCGAATAGAGCAAAACCCTCCAAAGATATCGTCCCAAGATTGCCCGCCATAACCGTTTGGTCTCCGATGTGTCGTAGGTCTGACCCGAATAGCGGTCGATCAGGAAACGCAGCCCCTTGGGCAAATGATTCTCGACGAACCCCGCCGCCGGACCTGCCATCTTGATGAAATAGGGAGTTGTGAAGATCGTCAGCACCGACACTGCTACGATGATAGGGTAGAGGCTCGGATCAAGTACACCGAGGCTCATTCCCAACGATGCTATGATGAATGAGAACTCACCAACCTGCGTCAGCGTGAAACCACTCTCTATCGCCACCCTAAGGTTCTGGCCCGTTACAAGCATACCTAACGTGCCGAATACTATCATACCCACAACGACCACAGCTGCCAGCAGCAGTATCTCCCACCAATACTGACCCAATACTGTTGGATCAACCATCATTCCTACCGATATGAAGAAGACTGCCCCGAACAGATTCTTTACCGGGGTGATCACTTTCTCCATCCGTTCGGCCATAACGGTGCCGGCGAGTATCGACCCCATCACAAACGCCCCCAATTCAAGCGAGAACCCGCAGACCACGCTGAACACCGCCATCCCGAAGCAGAGCCCCATCGCAACCACAAGCATTGTCTCGTCATTCAGATATCGGCGTGTTCGCATCAAAAAACTCGGAAGAGCATAGACGCCCACCACAAACCATATCACGAGGAAGAATGCAAGTTTCCCGATGCTGAAAAGCAGTTCCGACCCCTGCACATCGCCCATCGCCAGCGATGATAACAGAACGAGCATCAACACCGCAAACAAATCCTCAATTATCAGCACCGCCAATACCAACGTGGCAAACTTCCGTTGCCTTAGCCCCAAGTCTGACAAGGCCTTCATGATGATTGTTGTCGATGACATCGAGATCATCCCTCCCAGGAAGATGCGGTTGATCATATTGAGCCCCAAAATATAGCCGACTCCGAATCCCGCGAATGTCATGCCCGTAATCACTATCAGGGCCGTCACTATCGCCGAACTCCCCGAATTCAGCAACTTTCTGAAGGAAAATTCCAGTCCTATCGAGAACATCAACACGACTATACCCAAGTCGGCCCAGAAATTTATGTTGTCAGGATTGGCAATCGAGGGAAGATAGACGAATTTCGGGCTCGCTAAGAAGCCGGCAAGGATATAACCCAGCACCACCGGCTGTTTGAGCCGTTTGAAAACGAGCGTAACAACGGCGCCAAGCATCAGGATCCATGCAAGGTCGGCTATCAGGCCGTTGGTGTGTTCCTCCTCGCTGTTGGGTGAAGCATTATCCCCCGAATCTATCACCTCCTGCATCTGCTGCAGCTCGGTGACCGTTGTCTCCTCCGGGAGACCGGCATATATACTCGCTATCGGTAAGCCCGTCATATTTTTCGTCTTAAAATTTAATTGTTATAAATCTTATAAATCTTCTTCAGGCCCGTCAGGGCTTGTACCCGCCCGGTTCGAATCTATGAAGTATTGGTTATAATAGGAGAGCAAAAGTGTCGTCAGCGGAAGTGCCACTATCAAGCCCATAAATCCCAGCAGACTCCCCCAAACCGACAGCGCCAGCAGGATAATGGCCGGATTGAGCCCCATCGCCTTTCCCATGATTTTCGGAGTCAATACAAGATCCTGTATGCATTGAACCACCACATAGATCGCCATCGACTCCCAGAAGATTACCCAGTAATTCCCTCCGGTAGCCGCGCACCATACAAGGCATAAGATTGCCGTTATAGGCAACGAGATAAGCTGAAGGTAGGGCACAAGATTCAGAAAACCAATGAATAGTCCAAGTATCACTCCCATCGGCAGGCCGATGATGACGAAGCCTATGGCAAACAAAATTCCTACAAGCATCGCTATGATGAATTGTCCCCTGAAATATCGGTTCATGGAGTTCTTGATGTCAGATACGATGCTGAACACCCGGCTGCGGTGGTTGGGCGGCACGAGCTGCCGGAAACTAAGCATCAGCCGCTCGTAATCAAGCATGATGAACAGTACGTAAAGAACCACCACAAGCCAGCTCACCACGCTCGCTATCAGCGACACGCCTGATGACAGAAAGGCCCATGATGATTGCAATGTTGACTTGATGACGGCCTGCCATTCGGCTTTTGACAGCATGCGCATCAGTTGGTTGAAATCCACGTTCTCCCGGATGAACCGATGAATGCTCTCCGATATATATGGTATCTGAATCTGAGAACTGGTATAGGCCTTCACCATATCGGTCATCTCGGCGCACTCGCTAACTATGTATGGTATGGTTATCCATAAGAAACCACCTGCGAGCAAAACCGCCTCCAGCAATGTGATTATCACCGGCAAAAATCGCTTGCTGACGTGTAGAAGCCGCTGATTCCATTTCACCCACGGCTCAAGAATATAAGCTATGACGCATGCCACAAGAAATGGCAGCAACACCCCCTTGAGGATGTCAAGTACGTAGATCACCGCGAGTACCGAGCATATAGATATGAGTATCCTCACAACCCGGTCGAAAGTATAGGGCCGTCTTTCTTCCATTTGACAAAATTACTTAAAAAATTTGAGAAAATCCACTGAATTGCTTAATTTTGTCGTATGATTCACCCCACATTGGTTTATAAAAGACTCGGTTTGCTTCTGACGATGCTCATCGCATCTGTCAATTTGCTTATGGCCGACACGCTCTCCGATTTCACGGGAAGTGCCGCCATCAACGCCCCGCAAGCCTCGGTATATATCGTAGATCTTAAGTCGGGCCGCGAATTGGTGGCCCATAACACCGACAAGCCTCTTATTCCGGCTTCAATTATGAAGAGCGTAACCATTGCCACGCTTCTTGAGAAGGTGGGCCCTGATTTCCGATACTCCACCCCGGTGTATATCGATGGAGATGTGACCGATGGTGTACTCGCAGGCAATATCATAATCCGGGCCTCAGGTGACCCTTCTGTCAACACCCGGCACGCTCCCGGTTCTGACGACTTCCCGGCAGAGATCGCTGGTGCGCTCAAAACGCTCGGCGTCAAGCGCGTGGAAGGCCGTATCATCATTGATGAAAGTGATTTCCCCGGGCCGGCGGTTAATCCCAACTGGGCATCGGGAGACCTGCCGCATTCTTACGGAACCGGCTCCCACGGCTTCAACTTCGAGGATAATGCCTCGGGCAAAAAGTCGGTCAAGGACCCGGCCGGCGTCTTTCGCACCCGACTAAGGTCCGCACTCGCAAAGGCCGGAATTTCCCTCGGTGACTCGGCGGTTACTGTCAATTCGAAAAGAAAAACTCTCCTTGGCGAACATCGCTCGCAGCCGATCGATGAACTGATGCGATCGTGTATGATGCGCTCCGACAATCAGTTTGCCGAGGCTTTCCTCAGAACTGTCGGTAAAACCTACGGCTCGGAGGGCTCTTCTGCGGAAGGTGCCTCAAAGATGACTGAATATTGGCGAAAAAGACATGCCGCTCTCTCGGGCATCAATATAGTGGATGGCTCCGGTCTTTCTCGTGCCAACCGAGTGACCACCCGCTTCATGGCCGACGTACTTCGGATGATGGCCTCTAATCCTTATTATGCCTCTTTCTTCCCTCTGGCCGGCCAGGAAGGAACTCTACGCTCTTTCCTCAAGGATACACCTCTCGACGGTTGGATTGCAATGAAAACCGGCTCGATGAACGGTATCCAGTGCTATGCAGGCTACAAACTCGATGAGGAATATGCCCCCACCCATATCGTGGTGGTGATGCTCAATGAGATGAGCAACCGCAGCGCCGCACGACGACAAGTGGAAAAACTCCTCCTACGCACTTTCGTTAATGACCAACAATACGATACATATGGATCAGACTCAGAACCCACTGAACAAGATTGATAGTAATTCGCAGGACTTAAAGATTAAGGATAATAATCAAGTCTCACTCAATAAAATTAAAGATAAGATTTACGAGGCAGAAGGCCTGCTCGAGCTCCTGTGCCTCCGCCAGGATAAGCTGCCGGAGTTAGGTCCCATGATACTTGCGCGTCTCGCGGATGCACAAGCCGATTTTCAAGCCTATTGCTCCCGGCCCACCGAGCCCGACCGGCCCGACCAGCCCGAGGAGTCAGACGAGCCCGCCGAGTCCGGTCAACCCGACCAGTCCGACCTCTCTCCCGAGTCCGCCCCCTCCGATAATTCCGATTACCCCGATAACTCCAATTACTCTGATAATGTCTCTTATAAACATCTCACGCAGCAGACGACTACTCGAGTGTACATCTCGGTGGTAGCCGTAT
>JAIDDJ010000030.1 GCA_029055345.1 Muribaculaceae bacterium
CAATGTTCTATATGGTTCAAGTGAACCGAATTTATTTAATTTTTAACCCCGTCCATTTTTAGTGGACAGTAGTGATAAGTTTTATAAGTTTTATAAAATTTATTGGGTTTTGAAAAATTGATTAGATCCTTTTAGGGATTGGGGATCACGAGAAGATATGGTGGAGCGCGAGAAAGCGTTCCACTGTTTCTTTTCCATGACGCTCCATGGAGTTAAGAACGCGTTCTAATGATTTTTCTGAAGTGATATTTCCGGATTTAGAGTAAAATTTATCGGCGTAGCATATCAGTTTCTCTTCGAGGGAGACGGGAGTCATATCATGGTGAGGAAGAGGGAGGTTTTGCTTAATGATGTCGTCTACGGTAAGGCCGGCTCCTGTGTGGCGTTCACAGACGAGCGCGTGGCGTGGCAATCCCTCTTTTTCGAGGAGGTTGCGACCTTCTACACCATGACATATGTAAGGGAGGTTGCCGAAGCAAAAGATACCCGGAGCATCGCATCTGAATATCCCGATATCGTGGAGCATTGCGGCTTCCTCCACAAATTGCAGGTCGACCGGAAGGTTCTTGGCTTTCGCGCACGCAATAGCCCTTTGTGCGACAAGCCGGCTGTGCGTTGTCAAAATATCGCGCAGCCGGCTGTTTTCGCTATAATATTTATCTATGATATTGTTATAATCGATCATTCAAAAGAGAGATTTAATCGAATTCGATTATCTCGCACCAATTGTGAGTGTCAGGTTCGGTACCGTACTGGATTCCGCGAAGCTTATTGTAGAGAGCGGTAGAAACCGGTCCGGCCTCCTCCATACCATATTCAAAAACGCGGCCATTGTCAAGGTCGGTGATATGACCGATCGGAGAGATAACGGCAGCTGTTCCGCAGTTGCCGACTTCATTAAATTCGGCGAGCTCTTCGTAGGGGATGTGGCGTTCTTCGACATTCATACCCATATCACGGGCGAGCTGACGAAGGCTCTTGTTGGTGATTGAGGGAAGGATAGTCTCGCTGGCGGGAGTTACATAAGTGTTGTCCTTAATACCGAAGAAGTTAGCAGCTCCGGCTTCATCAAGATATTTCTTTTCTTTGGGGTCGAGATAAATCATGACTGCATATCCGAGTTCGTGAGCCTTTTCGCCGGCAACAAGAGAAGCAGCGTAATTTCCACCAATCTTAATAGAGCCGGTTCCCTTGGGAGCCACACGGTCGTATTCGCGAGAAAGACAAACTTTAGAGGGCTTGAAACCGGTTTTGAAATACGGGCCTACCGGAGTTACAAGCATAATCACCATATATTCAGCTGCAGGGCTTACTCCGATCTTGGGTGATATACCGATTTCAAAGGGACGTATATAAAGAGAGGCTCCTGACTCATAGGGAGGGATGAAACGCTCATTGAGTTTAACCACTTTGCGCACCATCTCCTTAAAGAGTTCAACGGGCATTGGCTGCATAGCGATACCTTCGGCGCTTCTGATGAAACGCTTAGCGTTCTCTTCCATTCTGAAGACTCTCACCTTTCCATCGGGACCGCGGAACGCTTTGAGTCCTTCGAAAGATTCCTGGCCATAGTGCAGGCAGCTCGCAGCGATGTGTAGAGGAACATATTCGGAGTCGCTGACTTCAATTTCTCCCCATTTGCCATCCTTATAGGTGCATCTTACGTTATAATCTGCTTTAACGTAGCCGAAGGGAAGTTTTTCCCATTCAAGATTTGGCATTTCCATGTGTTTTCGGTGTTAGATATGATTGTGTATTTATGTTAATATGGTAGCATTTTATTCAGAATCAGACAGCCACTTTACAGGTTAGATCTCCGATTTTTACAATATAGACGCCATGGGCAGGTAAAATCAGCTGTGAACGACCTGCGGGAATGGTTTCGTTATTTACCAGACGGCCGAGTATCGTAAAAATCTTGATTTGCGTAGGATGATTGCTTGAAACTATGATAAGGCCTTGAGCGGCTTTAATTTCAATGTCTGTTTCCTTGACCACAGTCTTAAGGTCAGAACGCTCCGATTTAACAGGCTCCCAGGCCTTAGGAGCCGCAGATGCGACTACCGGGGCAAGGGAGGAGAGGAGGAGCATTCCAAACGTAAGATATTTTGCGGGCATCATGCGCATAACTGGTAGTTGTCTTCAAAATGTAAAATTAATAATTTTTTTTGAATAATTCAACAATAGTATAAACTGAAATATCGAAGCATAAGATTTTAGGGAATTATAGGGATTCTCCGGCATTTAATCAGCACAAAAGCAGGGGTATAATAAATGAGCGTGGTTGAAAAAAATGGGAGGCGAATCTTTTTGGACTCGCCTCCTATTTTTAAGTCTTTAATTTTTTCGGATTCAGTTATCAGAAATCTGATATCGACTGAATTGCGATAAATAAATGGTGAATTATTTCTTTCCTTCCTTCTGAAGCTGCTCCTTGAGAGCCTGCAGGGCATCGAGGTCACCGAGAGTGGTTTTCTCGATTGCGGGAGCTGCGGTAGCGGGCTCAGCCTGCTGCCGTTTTTCAGCGCGACGGCCGGCATTTGCAGCACGACGTTCAGCCTTAGAAGCATCTTCAGCGATACGGCTGTGGCTGAGGATAATTCTCTTGTTATCCTTATTGAACTCGATAACCTTGAAGTCAAGTTCATCGCCAAGCTTAGCCTGAGAGCCATCTTCTTTCACGAGGTGCTTGGGAGTTGCGAATCCTTCTACACCATGCTCGAGGCTAACGACTGCACCCTTATCGAGGACTTCGATAATTTTACCTTTATGAACAGAGCCGACGGTGAAAATTGTTTCGAATACATCCCAAGGATTCTCTTCGAGCTGCTTATGGCCGAGGCTCAGACGACGGTTATCCTTGTCGATTTCGAGCACCTGAACTTCGATGTCGTTGCCAATCTGAGTGAACTCACTGGGGTGTTTGATTTTCTTAGTCCAGCTAAGGTCGCTGATATGGATGAGACCGTCAACGCCTTCTTCGATTTCAACGAATACGCCGAAGTGAGTGAAGTTGCGAACTTTGGCAGTGTGGCGACTACCAATAGCGTATTTCTGCTCGATATTTTCCCACGGGTCATTTTTAAGCTGCTTGAGACCAAGGCTCATCTTGCGCTCATCGCGGTCGAGGGTGAGGATGACAGCTTCGATTTCATCACCTGCCTTGAGGAAGTCCTGAGCAGAGCGGAGGTGCTGGCTCCAGCTCATTTCGCTCACGTGGATAAGACCTTCAACGCCGGGCTGAACCTCAACGAAAGCACCGTAGTCAGCCATAACGACTACGCGGCCCTTGATATGGTCGCCGACCTTGAGGTTGGGATCGAGATTATCCCAAGGATGCGGCATGAGTTGCTTGATACCGAGAGCAATGCGCTTTTTCTCGTTATCGAAGTCGATGATAACGACTTTGATATCCTGATCAAGCTGCACCACTTCATGTGGATCAGAAACGCGGCCCCAGCTGAGGTCAGTGATATGAACGAGACCGTCAACACCACCGAGGTCAACGAACACACCATAAGCAGTAATGTTCTTAACCTTACCTTCGAGCACCTGACCTTTTTCGAGCTTGGAAATGATTTCTTTCTTCTGCTGTTCGAGTTCGGCCTCGATAAGAGCTTTGTGGCTGACAACCACGTTTTTGTATTCCTGATTGATTTTAACAACCTTGAATTCCATAGTTTTACCGACGAACACGTCATAGTCGCGGATAGGACGGACGTCGATCTGAGAACCGGGGAGGAACGCCTCGATGCCGAAAACATCGACAATCATACCACCCTTCGTGCGGCTCTTGACGTAACCTTTGATAACCTCGTCGTTCTGGAGCGCTTCGTTGACACGGTCCCAGCTTCTTGTCTGGCAAGCCTTCTTGTGGCTGAGACGGAGCTGACCGTTTTTGTCCTCGAGAGTCTCGATATATACTTCCACTTCATCACCTTCCTTGAGGTCTGGATTATAACGGAATTCGCTGACGGGGATAATGGCGTCGGACTTCATGCCGATATCAACACGCACTTCGCGCTTGCTGATCGATTTCACGGTGCCGGTCACCACTTCATTTTCTTTAGCTGTCTTGAGAGATTCGTCGTAGGTGTTAACCAATTCCTCACGGCTCTTCTCGCCGACAGTTGAGCCACTTTCGTAGCTTTCCCAATCGAAATCTTCGATAGGGGTTTGAACTTTTAATTCGCTCATTAAAAAAGTTAATAATAGGGTTAATAAATCTCATCTTACGGCACGCATTGCCGTAAGCGCCACAAAATTAATACATAATCCCCGAGTTTGCAAATAAATAATGATTTTTTAAGGATAAAGAAGAAAATTGAACTAATATAACTTACGGCAAAATGGAATAACGCGATTAAACGGGATTTCTTTAGAAGTCTGAAAAAATGCTTCTTAAAGAATTAAAAGGTAAAGAAGGCCCTAAATGAACGGCCCTAAATTTGAATAATTGGGTAATATTGACTAATTTTGTAACATTAAAAGCAGACACTCACCTCAAAGAGTGTTGCTCAGTATAAATTAAAAAAATAAATAAAACGAGATGAAAAGATTGTTACCGGCTTTGATTGCTGCCTCAATGTTAGTAATTACGAGCTGTAGCCCTACGCCTCAGAAAATAGCGGAGAAGATGGCAAACGGGGAAACGTTAACAGAGAAAGAATACACCGTTGTAATGGATCATTCACTTGATGTGGTAAATGAAGTCAATGATTCTCTTATCGCACATAAAGGTGATTTCAAGGCAATGGTTGCTACATTGCAGGCCATTGTTGAAGCCAATCCGGAAACCGAGATAATAATCACCAGACTTCAGAAAACCGATCCTACCACTCTTGACGAAAAGAATCGGGCTTTATATGAAAAATTGATGGCCGGAGTAGAAGAAATCGGGAACACTTTGGCACAGGAAGGACCCGTATATCGCACCTCAGATTTAAAACGAATAGAGCCCGGCGTGAAACTTCAAGAAAATGGAGCGACAGAGCCATCTTCAGAAGAGGTTAAGAATGCAATCGAAGCAGACAGTCTGTCAACCAAAGGAACCGGGGCAATCGAAGTGCTCCGGCCGTAGCATGATGCGATTTCAAATAGATGAGTCAGACATAGCAGATTAGAAACCGATAATATTAACGAATAATAAAAAATGCCTCTTCCGGAGGTATTTTTTATTATTCGAGTAACCGGAGGATAAGTTCAGGATAATGCTTGTTTGAGCACGTGAATTTTTCTTTTCTTTCAATATCTTCAGGAGAGTCTTCCTTATCTACAAGCACAGAGGTCTGAAATATATGACCCGAAAAATGAACCGTACCCTAAAAGTCGTGTATTCATCAGACTTTTAGGGTACGGCTCATTTTGTCAGGCAGTCACACATCCTCCAATTCCCACCAAAACATAGAAACAAAACTCCGGGCAGCAGGCCAAGAAAGAATTATGACCGGAAAAAGAATCAGTAAGAAAGGATTGGACGCACTTCATGATATCTGGTTGCAAAAACACCCGTAGAGCCTTGAGAAGACCCTTCTGCCAAATCGACGAAACATACATTCGATTGATTGTTTACCTGAGAAGAAGTCCACCATCCAATGCCGTTATGGGGTAGTATATAATTCAGGTATTCGCAATCCGGAGGCAACTTGCATCTGACGGTTGCAAGAGTTTTCATAATACTTTCTTTGTCCTTAAAAGTAAAGGAATCTGTCTTTCTTGCTATGATTACCATTATTTCTTTACTCATATCGTTCACCTGATGTAATGCCGGCAAATACCAGCCTGAAGTATTCGCGGTGGGAGGTATAAGCGTTTGGTGCCAACCCTTTGTGCCGTATATCTCACATACATAAAAGGCGGGGAAATCATGTTCTATCGTAACTTCTCTCTCAAACTTAGCA
>JAIDDJ010000031.1 GCA_029055345.1 Muribaculaceae bacterium
TAAGAGAAAGTCGTTTCATATTTTATGTTTTTACTTTTAATTGATGAACGTTGGTTTTGTATTATAATTTTATTATTCCTATGTAAGTGAATTCAGCAGTGATAAACCTCACTTCATAGTCACCTGATAATTTAAATAGAATTTCGATGAAGTCTTCTTCATTTCCAAACTCCGAAATGCACATCCCTCCGATTTCCCATATTTCATAGGATATGATATCCACATCGCCCTCTCCAATTAGTCGAACTCCGGCGGTAGTACCAATCGAACACGGAACGGTATGTTGTGGTAATCGATAGTCTAGAACAGATTCTTCATGCTTCTTCTCATCAAATTCAAATACAAGATACTTAATAACAGGAAACTCTTTTTTAGCAGCTGTCATACTGCTTGATATCGTCATGATAGCAGACAGAATGATAAGAAAGATTTTTTTCATGATTTTGTTGGTTTTAAGGTTCACCGGCAAAATTATCAATAATTTGAGTGAAACGGCAAAAAAATCATTTCAAATCGATTTCAAATTTTTTTTTGAAATCGATTTGAAATGAAAAGAAAGAACAAATATTATATCAAAGGCTTTATAATAAAGCTATTGCGGTATAAAAATCGGCCACGGCAATTACATTTCCGAAGAGAATTTTAGATACTCTGTTCTTACGATAAGTGATTCCGGATGGTAAAATGTGCATCAAAACAGATGTATCTTTTGGCCCGAATCCGCATTTTGTAAGTAGGATATATTCATATTCAGAAGTTTTGTATTTGCCGAGTGTCAGGATATTTATTCTATCTATAAAATAGGGATAAGCAGAAGATACCAAATTTTCCAGCTCTTGCCATTTGGGGTTACTATCTGATAAAGCCACATTATTTTTTGACATAGCCAATAATTCTTTATATAATTCGGAGTCGGTGATAATTTTCTGAATATCCGGTGCAGGTTGATATTGGTTAATAGAGTCTTTAATAATTTGACGAAGTTTGTCTCTGTTTTCGATCGGTGAGTTATATTCTTGAGGAGTCGACCCGTCATTATTTACCGATTTGTTCTTAAAGAGAGCTTGATTAAGATCGTTGTTTTCTTTACTTAGAGAAATTGAAAATGCCTTATTTTTCTTATTAGAAAAATAAAAAAACAAAGCTAAAATAAAAAGGGTAAATGAAGTAAGGGATAACCCGAAGATTATCAAGAGCAAAGTTTTATTTTTTTGATTTGCTTTATCACGTTCTTTCTCAAGAACCGAATAATTATAGACTGTATGTTGCAACAGAGCTACTTCGTCAGCGTTTTTTCTGACGAAGCCCTCCATTACTTCAGTATACTTTTTTATGTATGGTAATAAAGAGTCAGGATCAATTTTATCAGTTAAATCTTCCAATAATATTTGGTACCCTAACTTTTGACTATTACCCTTTATATCTTTTAGCTCGTTTGCATAGTTATAGGCTGTGTCCACAATGCCTGCTTGAAGATAAATATCTGCAGCATAACCAATCGCTACTTCATAATCTCCTTTATGTATTTTATCCGGAACCCTTCTAATTAGATCAAGAGCCATAGATATATTATTTTCTCCTAATTCTATAGCTGCCATGTGCATATCTATACGAGCCAACATAGCTTCATTTTTGAGTGCGGATGCTATTTTAGCAGCATTATTATAATACATTTTTGCGTTTTTAAAGTCATGTTTGTGTAGATAAGCATTACCAAGTGAACTATTAAGTAAAAAGATTCCTATAGAATCTTGCAGGATTTTACAATAATCAATAGCAGTTTGGTAATATGGTATGGCCTCATCATACAGTCTCATTCCGCTTAAAAGTTTACCTATTTGACCGGTTACGATGCTTTTTAAATAAATGTTATCTTGGGTGTTGTCTAACTGGTCAAGGCTCTGGTAGAAATATTTGAGTGCCGAAGGATAGTCACCCAAATCGAAGTGTACTCTTCCGGCATAGTAGAGAGCTTCGGGGTACCGGCCTTCGGCGGGGTGGTTACGGTAGTATTCGACCAGGCGGAGAATTGTCGCGTTTGAACGGTGCACCTGAAAGTCCTTGTCGCGGGCCTTGATGCGCAGCAGTTCGTATAGGTTTTGGTTGGGCTCCGACAGACTGCGGGCATCAATGGAGTCGAGAAGTTCGAGTGCGCGGCGGGGTTGTCGGTGTGAAGCGAGGCTGTCGATCCGTTCGAGTTCGATTCGGTCGGCATCGCGACCTCCGCAAGACGCTAACAGCGGAAGCAGGAAAAGAGCCAGAAGAATATATCGTCCGATTTTCATAATAGCATTTTCATAATATGCAAAAATACAAAAGAAAATCTTCGTTTCCAAACCCCAACCCCTAAATCCATATTTTGCAGACCGAACGCAGTAAGACGCGGGAATAATTTGGATGGTATTTGATGGTGAACCTGGGGGATTTTAAGGAGTGACGGAACGAGCCGGGCATTGCCTACAGTGGCGGGAGTCTCCCTACTCGCGCAGAGTGTGGTTCGGGTAGGGTTTGGGCCGGGGAGTCGGAAGACTCCCCCCACAGTAGTAGGTCGGGTATTGCGCGGATGGTGCGGATGGTGATTAATGCGGGAAGCGAATTATGCTATATATGTGTACAATAATGCTTGAAAATTATTAATTTTGCAATTTGGAACGGAATTGGCCCGGTTTTATAAGTCAAGGTCTTAAATTGGTTTTAAAAATCAGGGTCTTTAATTGGTTTTATAATCATGACAGTTTTCGAGCGGTTGCAGACATTGATGTCGGCGTGGCTTACCTTTCCGGGGGGCGACATCGTTCTCTCCATCATTTACATCATATTGGTGGCCTTATGCGCTGTGGCGGGTTATTATGCGACGATCTGGATATTGAAGGGAGTTGCATTTTTCGTAGAGAAGAGCGAGACCACTTGGGATGACGACCTTATCAACGATAAGTTGCTTAAGGCGCTATCGCAGTTGTCGCCGGCGGTGATAGTAGCCGTTCTGCTCCCTCAGGGGTTAAGTTCGGGATTATGGTTTTTCGGTTCGGTCCGTCTGCTTACCTATTTCTATATAATCTGGGTGACGGTTTATGCTATCAATACCTTCCTTGACAATTTATTGCAGGCCTTTTCGCTAAGGCCCAAATTCAAGGCTTATGCCGTCAAAGGTATCTTTCAAATGGGGAAACTTGTGACGATAAGCGTCGGAATCATTATAGCGATAAGTCTGATGGTGGAGCGTTCACCGATAGCGATAGTCACTACCTTGGGAGCATCTGCCGCCATACTGATGTTAGTGTTCAAAGATACGATATTAGGGTTGGTGGCGAGTGTCCAGTTGACGGCCAACAGTATGGTGCAGAAGGGGGACTGGGTAGTAGTGCCTCGACATAATGCGAACGGCGAGGTGATAGATATATCCCTTACGACTGTGAAGATCCGCAACTGGGACAACAGTGTAACCACGGTGCCTCCATATTCTCTTGTGTCGGATTCATTCCAGAATTTCCAGGCCATGCGTCGTTCAAAGGCTCGCCGCATATGCAGGGCCATCTATGTAGATTTCAACAGTATCCGTTATCTGAAGACTTCGGAAATAGCATCCCTTAAAGAAGCGGGTCTGCTTCCCGTCCCTCCGACCCCTGTCGGTGGGACGTCTGCGGGCAAGAAATCAACAAAGAAGCCTTCGAAAAATCAGGATGTCGCGTTGAAGCATGAAGATGCGAAGGGATTAATGAGTGAATATAACCCCGAACGAATGGTGAATCTTTCACTGTTCCGTCATTATCTGGAGCAATGGCTGGCGGCGAAATCGTATGTGAGGAGCGACCTGCTGCTCATGGTAAGGCAGATGAATCCTGTTCCGGAAGGACTTCCTTTGGAAATCTATTGTTTTGTCAACACTACGGAATGGAAAGCATACGAGCGGCTTCAGAGCGATATCTTCGATGAGATCTTCGCTCTGGCGCCCCACTTCGACATCACAATCTTCCAGTCGCCTTCGGGCCGGGATGTAGCGGCAATCGGTAAGGAAACGAAATAGATGAAAGCGGGAATTTATTTATTGTGGATAGTATCGGCGGTGGCTACGGCGGTTGCCGGTTGCGGAGAATCAGTAGTTGAGACTCCGGTTGCGGAGGAGGTGTATGTTCCGGTGGCGCCGGAGTATTCAGACGGATTAATGTGGACGGTCCGGCTTAATGACAGCGATGGTCAGGGTGCGGATGTGTTCTATATTCCTTCGACTTGGGAATACGACTGGACCACGGATGACGGGCGCGTGTCGCATTGGGCCGATCCGTCACTTCAGGCGCATCGGGATGATATGGCCATTGAAATAAACGGGGTTGCCGACTATATGGCCGACGGAAATAATTTCTATTCTCCTTTTTACCGACATATTACGCTTGACTCATGGGCTACGCTGAATGAGGATACCATTAACCGCCGCTATAATGATGTGGCCTATATCGATGTGAAAAACGCATTCGACCATTATCTGTCTAATTGCAATCAGGGACGCCCCTTTATCTTAGCGGGGTTCAGCCAAGGGGGAAAATCAGTGGTGGAATTGCTCAAAACCATAGATGAAGACACCCGTAAACGAATGATAGCAGCCTATGTGATGGGATATAAAGTGACGCCGGAGGATGTGGCCACGCATCCGTATATAGAGGCAGCCCGTGATTCTACGGATACAGGCGTAGTGATATGTTATAATTCAGTTTCGGCCCTGCGATATGTGAAGCCGGTGGTCAGCGAGCCCAACGTGATGTGTATCAATCCGGTCAACTGGAGGACCGATGCCACTCCGGCAGTGCTTGACGACACGATCACGGTGACCTTGGCCCCGGAAGCGAAAGTGCTCGTGGTGGAGGGATTTGACGGCAGTTATCTGCCTAACATATTAGATATCCTTAATGTAGGGGACTATCATGGGGCGGAGCCGTGGCTATACAGCGAGTGCCTGCGCAAAAACTTCCGGCAGCGAATCAGCACTTACAGGCGCCATTAGCCTACCATTTCGCGCAGGCTCGCGGCGACGGCGGCGACACCTTCCTTATGGGCCCGGGCCTCGATTGTCTGCCAGGGAATGGGTTTGCCGAACGTCACCTTGAACGCCTTTCCCCTTGATGCGCACACTTCGGCAGGGAGCATTGCCTGCTCCAGATTAACCTTTATTCCCAGTTTCTTGCGCCATTTTGCGAGGCGATAGAAGCTCATTCGGTTGCGTCCTTCGAACCTGACAGGTATAATGTCGCGTTTATATTCGATAGCTTTAGAGACGAAAGATTTCTGCCACTCGAGGTCGCGGATTTTTCCATCCGGATGGAGTCGGGAAACGAGTCCGGCGGGAAAAATCAGAATCTGGACATCGGATGCGTAAGCGTCAGCGATAGCCCGTGCGGCGGCTCGACCTTGAGCCCCATATTTGTTTATGGGGAGGAAAACGGGGCGCAGAGGTTCGACGTTCATCAGCATATCGTTGACGAGAAATTTCAGACCGTCATCGCCATATCTTGCTCCGAGCACCTTGATCAGGCCGATGCCGTCGAGGCCGCCGAGGGGATGGTTGGAGGCGAAAATGAAGCGTCCTTCGTCGGGAATGTTCTCCAAGCCCTCCACTTCGAGCGAGAGGTCGAAAAACCGATATGCGCCATCGGCGAAGTCAGTGCCGACGGCGGGATATGTAGTGCGGAGCACGTCATTGAGTTCATCCTGATGGATTAGCCTTTCCAATCCGCTTATAAGGAATCCGGGAATGAGCCTACCCTTCATTCCCGAGATTCGGGAACGCAAGATTTTCTTGAGATTTATTTCAAGCGGCCCGTTGCGCCGCGAAGAAGCCTCCTCTGCCATTTTAATCAATTATTGACGGATGACTCCTCGTCCCAGAATTCATCTTCCCAGTCCTGATCAGTCTCGAGCAAGATGTCATCGTCATCGATTTCGGGTTGGTCGAAAATAAAGTTGTCTTCTTCTTCGACCCGATGCCTGACATCGAGTTTACGGTGGGTGATGGTGAAATTGTTCTTATTTGTCTCGGAGTTAATTTCGCGCCATAGGAGGTCTTTCAATTCGGTAAGTCCCTGACCTGTTACGGCCGAAATGAAGACTGTAGGGAGATCCGTCGGAAGAGTTTTGGACAATTCATCGCGCAGTTCATCGTCGAGCATGTCGGACTTCGAGATAGCCAAAACGCGGCTTTTGTCGGAAAGGTCGGGATTGAATTCGTGGAGTTCGCGGAGCAGGACTTCATAATCAGCCTTGATATCATCCGAGTCGGCGGGGACCATGAACAGAAGGACGGCGTTGCGTTCGATATGCCGGAGGAACCGGAGTCCGAGTCCTTTTCCCTCGGATGCGCCCTCGATGATACCCGGGATATCGGCCATCACAAAAGATTCGGAGCCGCGGTAGTCAACGATGCCGAGCGAAGGTTCCATGGTGGTGAAAGGGTAGTCGGCGATTTTGGGTTTTGCGGCCGACATAGCGGAAAGGAGTGTGGATTTACCGGCGTTAGGGAAGCCGACGAGTCCGACATCGCCGAGTAGTTTCAGTTCTAATACGACGGCTTTTTCAAGGGCCGGCTGACCGGGCTGTGCGTATCTTGGGGCGCGGTTGGTGGAAGTGGCGAAATGGCAATTGCCGAGTCCCCCTTTTCCGCCCCGCAGAAGGTTGATTTCCTGTCCGTCTTCGGTAATTTCGCATAGGAATTCGCCTGATTCGGCATCAAAGACGGCTGTGCCTACAGGCACATCGATTATACGGTCCTGACCATCCTTACCGTGGCTTCGGCCGGCCCCTCCGCTCTCGCCGTTGGTGGCGAAGACGTGTCTCTGGAAACGAAGGGGGAGAAGGGTCCACATGTGTCCGTTACCACGGAGGATTATGTGTCCTCCGCGACCACCGTCGCCTCCATCGGGTCCACCTTTTGGTATATACTTTGCGCGATGGTAATGACGGCTACCGGCGCCCCCCTTGCCACTGCGGCATAATATCTTCACATAGTCAATAAAATTCGAATCTGCCATAACTTCTTGATTGGATGGTCAATGAACTCTACAACGTATTATAGTGGTAGAACATTATTCATTATAAATAATGCAAAAATAAAAGAAAAAGTTTATAGGCGGGCACCGTCGGGGGATAGTTTTAGGGGCGAACGCAGAAAGGCGCGGGAAGGTTTAAGTGGCTGAAGTCTACTGACTTGCGCACAAGGTGTGGGGTGTTTTTGGGTTGGGTGGGGGC
>JAIDDJ010000032.1 GCA_029055345.1 Muribaculaceae bacterium
GCCTAATTCCGGGGAAAGTAATTGTAACATAAAAAGAGGGCGCCTTCACTTTGTGAAAACGCGCCTCTTTTTATTATAGATAAGCTTACGGCTTATTCAGCTGCGGGAGCCTCGGGAGCCTTTTCCTCGGCTTTAGGAGCCTCAGCTACGGGAGCTTCAACTGCAGGAGCGGCAGCTTTCTTGGAGCGAGAACGACGTGTGCGGCTTGCTTTCTTCGGAGCGTTGTCTGCAAGAGCAGCCTCGTTGAAGTCGACGAACTCGATCATAGCCATTTCAGCGTTGTCGCCGAGACGGTGACCGGTCTTGAGGATGCGGAGATAACCGCCAGGGCGGCTTGCAACCTTTTCAGCGATAACACCGAAAAGCTCCTTGATAGCCTCCTTGTTCTGGAGGTAGCTGAACACGATACGGCGGTTCTGTGTATCGTCCTTTTTAGAGCGAGTAATCAGCGGCTCGGCATATACGCGCAGCGCCTTTGCCTTGGCCACGGTGGTGAAGATTCTCTTATGCTGGATAAGAGATATCGCCAGGTTGGCCAGAAGGGCTTCGCGGTGGCCTTTCTTGCGGCTCAGGTGATTGAATTTCTTATTATGTCTCATTGTGCGTTTTAGTCTTTGTCTAATTTATATTTAGAAATATCCATTCCAAAGGAGAGATTGAGCTTCTCGAGGAGCTCATCGAGTTCCGAAAGCGATTTCTTTCCGAAGTTGCGGAATTTAAGGAGATCGTTCTTGTTGAACACGACGAGTTCACCAAGAGTCTCTACCTCGGCGCTCTTAAGGCAATTAAGGGCACGGACGGAGAGGTCCATATCGGTGAGCTTGCTCTTGAGGAGCTGGCGCATATGAAGCACCTCCTCATCAAACTCCTCGGGAGCATCTGCCTGCGGAGTCTCAAGAGTGATTTTCTCATCGCTGAACATTGCGAAGTGCTGCATCAGAATCGTTGCAGCCTCCTTAAGGGCTTCCTTCGGAAGAATCGAGCCGTCAGTGGTGACTTCGATGATAAGCTTTTCGTAGTCGGTCTTCTGCTCGACACGGAAATTCTCGACGAAATACTTCACATTCTTAATCGGAGTGTAGATAGAGTCGATAGCGATCGTGTCGGCCGAAGCACCGGCGAGCATCTCGCGATTCTCATCGGCGGGGACCCATCCGCGACCCTTGTTGATCGAGTATTCCATCTCAAACCCGTAGGCCGGATCGAGATGACAGATCACGAGGTCGGGGTTGAGCACCTCGAAGCCAGAGAGGACCTTTCCTAAGTCACCAGCCGTAAACACATCTGTGCCCTCGACTTTCACCTTTGCTGTCTCGGCGTTATGGTCTTCGGTTGTCTGCTTGAAGCGGATCTGCTTCAGATTGAGGATAATGTTGGTTACATCCTCTTTGACACCCGGAATCGTGTCGAGCTCGTGAGCCACTCCGTTGATACGGATAGAGTTGATGGCAAAACCTCCGAGCGAAGAAAGAAGCACGCGGCGGAGTGCGTTGCCAAGCGTCAGGCCGTAACCGGGCTCGAGAGGGCGGAATTCGAACTTGCCGTACGAATTGACATCCTCAAGCATGATGACCTTGTCGGGTTTCTGAAATGCTAAAATTGGCATGGTTGTCTTAGTGTTTATTATTTAGAATAGAGCTCGACGATAAGCTGCTCCTTGATGGTCTCGGGGATATCCTCGCGCTGGGGCAGGTGAAGGAATTTTCCGCCCTTGATAGATTCGTCCCATTCGATCCATGGATATTTGCTGTGGTTGAAGCCTGCTACGCTGTCGGTGATGACTTCGAGCGACTTTGACTTCTCGCGCACGGTTACCACATCACCCGGCATCACGCGATAAGAAGGGATGTTGACGTTCTTACCGTTGACGTTGATGTGCTTGTGAAGCACGAGCTGGCGGGCAGCAGGGCGGCTGGGAGCGAGGCCCAGACGATATACCACGTTATCGAGACGGCTCTCGAGAAGCTGGAGGAGCACCTCACCGGTAATACCTTTGGTGCGGGCTGCCTTCTCGAAGAGGTTACGGAACTGGCGTTCGAGCACGCCGTAAGTATATTTAGCCTTCTGCTTTTCGCGGAGCTGAGTGCCATATTCGGAAGTTTTCTTCCGACGGTTCTGGCCGTGCTGGCCCGGGGGGAAGTTGCGGCGCGCGAAAATCTTGTCTTCGCCAAATATAGGTTCGCCGAACTTACGAGCGATTTTAGTTTTTGGTCCTGTGTATCTTGCCATTATATTTTACATTTTGGGTCATGGTCTGTTCAGCCCCTTAGCGACAGCCGCGACCGTCGAGAGAAAGTGTATGTGACGGTCATTTCGCATTCAGGGATTAGAGGCCCGACTGATTTGGAATAAACAATCCTGAAGTGATGATACTTATTAGACTCTTCTTCTCTTTGGAGGGCGGCAACCGTTGTGCGGGAGCGGAGTTACGTCAACGATTTCAGTAACTTCGATACCGGACTGATGCACGAAACGGATAGCGGCCTCACGGCCGTTGCCCGGGCCTTTCACATACGCCTTGACCTTGCGGAGGCCGAGGTCGTAAGCCACCTTGGCACAATCCTGAGCTGCCATCTGGGCAGCATAGGGTGTGTTCTTCTTGGAGCCTCTGAAGCCCATCTTGCCGGCCGATGACCAGGAAATAACCTGACCTTCCTCGTTGGCGAGACACACGATGATGTTGTTGAAAGAGCTATGCACGTGAAGCTGGCCGCTTGCGCCAACCTTGACATTCCTCTTTTTTGCTGCGACTGTCTTTTTTGCCATACTTTTTTATGTGATTATTTAGTAGCTTTCTTCTTGTTGGCGACTGTTTTCTTACGGCCCTTACGTGTGCGGGCATTGTTCTTGGTGCTCTGACCGCGAACGGGCAGACCAAGACGATGACGAATGCCGCGGTAGCAGCCGATATCCATCAGACGCTTGATGTTGAGCTGAATTTCAGTGCGAAGGTCACCCTCCACCTTATGGTCGCGCTGGATCACCTCGCGCACGGCGGCTGCCTGCGAGTCGGTCCAGTCTTTTACTTTGATATCGCGGTCAACGCCTGCCTTGTCAAGTATCGATTTGGCTGCGCTCCGGCCGATTCCGAAGATATAGGTCAACGCTATCTCTCCTCTTTTATTTTGCGGCAAATCTACGCCGACAATTCTTACTGCCATATTGCTTTTATGATATTTTTTGCAAAGGTAATAAAATTATCCTTGACGCTGTTTAAATTTTGGATTTTTCTTGTTGATTACGTATAATCTACCCTTCCGGCGTACGATTTTGCTGTCGGGAGTGCGTTTTTTTACAGATGCTCTAACTTTCATATCGGGTTTTGTTTTATTTGTATCTGAATGAAATCCTACCCTTGCTGAGGTCATAGGGCGACATTTCCACCTTGACCTTGTCACCGGGAAGAATCTTTATATAGTGCATTCTCATCTTGCCCGAAATATGGGCTGTGATTTCGTGTCCGTTCTCAAGTTCTACCTTGAACATAGCGTTGGACAAAGCCTCGAGAATAACACCGTCTTGTTCGATTGCAGCTTGCTTGGCCATATACTGTAGTTGAATCCTGGTTATTTATGCATTAGATCTGAATCATCAAGCTATTCCGAGAGCACTTTCGATATAGTCAAATGTGGTAAGAATCTCGGGCTCGTCATTATTGATGAGCAGCGTGTGCTCGTAGTGGGCCGATGGCTTATGGTCGCGGGTGCGACATTCCCATCCGTTCTGCGCGATGCGGATATTCCGGCTTCCGAGATTGATCATCGGCTCGATGCATATGAGCATTCCGTTCTGAAGCACCGGGCCCGTACCTCGGCGTCCGTAATTGGGCACCTCAGGGTCCTCATGCATCTCGCGCCCGATTCCGTGGCCGCACATTTCGCGGACCACACTGTAGCCGTTGCTTTCGCAGAAGCGTTGCACGGCATTCGAGATATCTCCAACACGGTTGCCTGCCACCGCCATTTCTATTCCTACATAAAGGGATTCGAAAGTGATGTCAAGCAGACGTTCCGTCTTAGGGTCAATCTCGCCGACAGCAAACGTATAGCAGCTGTCGCCGTGGAATCCGTTCAGTTCCACCACGCAATCCGTGCCTACGATGTCGCCCTCCCTGAGTTCATAGTTCGACGGGAAGCCATGGACCACCGTATCGTTCACCTCTATACAGAGAGTGCCGGGGAACCCATGATATCCGAGGCAAGCGGGTTTACCCCCGTTGTCGAGGATAAACTCTCTTGCTATATCGTCGAGCTTCCGGGTGGTGACGCCGGGAGCTATCAGTCGTGCCACCTCGCCGAGCGTACGGCTGCAAAGATCACAGGCCGCGCGCGTCAGTTCGATTTCTTCGGGAGTCTTGATGTAGATCATTTGCTCAATCAGCTATTCAGCGATTAAAACGCACTGTTACCCGATGTGCGCCCCTTGATGCGGCCATGCTTCATCAGACCGTCATACTTGTGCATGATAAGATGGCCCTCGATGATGCGGAGGGTATCGAGAATCACACCTACAAGGATGAGCAGCGAAGTGCCGCCGAAGAAGGATGCGAAGTTGCGGTTAAGTCCACATATATGGGCGATTGCGGGCAGAATAGCCACGATGCCGAGGAAGATGGAGCCCGGGAGCGTGATTCTTGACATGATTGAGTCAAGATAATCCACGGTCGGCTTGCCGGGCTTGATACCCGGGATAAAGCCGTTGTTACGCTTCATATCCTCTGCCATCTGGGCCGGACGCACCGTGATAGCCGTATAGAAATATGTGAACGCCACAATCATCAGGAAGTAAATCAGATTGTACCAGAAGCCGTACATATCGGTCATCGCACCGAAGAATCCTGTCTGATTCTGGCTGAAACCGACAAGTGTCAAGGGGATGAACATGATAGCCTGGGCGAAGATGATAGGCATAACGCCGGCAGCATTCACCTTCAGAGGGATGAACTGGCGTGCACCGCCATACTGCTTGTTGCCTACCACTTTCTTGGCATACTGCACGGGGACATTACGCGTACCCTGCACGAGAAGAACAGCTCCGGCGATTACGGCCAGGAGAATGATGATCTCCACGAGGAAGAGCACGAGGCCACCGCCTGCCGAGTTGAGCAGACGCCCTGTGAATTCCTGGATGAATGCCTCAGGCAGACGAGCGATGATACCGATAAGGATGATGAACGAAATACCGTTACCTACACCCTTCTGGTCGATACGCTCGCCGAGCCACATGATGAACATCGAACCGGCGGCGAGGACAATCGTCATGAACGCGATAGTCCAGAAACCCAATTCGACGTGTCCACCGGCGGCCTGCACCTGATATTTGAGATTCATCAGGTAAGCGGGACCCTGGAGCACAAGGATAAATACCGTGAGATAACGGGTGTATTGATTTATCTTCATACGGCCGCTTTCGCCCTCACGCTGCATTTTCTGGAATGCAGGGAGCACCATGCCGAGAAGCTGTATCACGATAGAAGCCGTGATATAGGGCATGATACCCAAGGCGAATATGGAGGCCTGCGAGAACGCACCGCCCGAGAACATGTCGAGCAGCTGCATCAACCCGTCCGAAGTGAAATTCTTCAGCGCCATCAGCTCATCGGGGTTGATGCCCGGGAGCACTACATAGCAGCCGAAACGGTAGATGATCACAAGCAGAAGGGTGATACCGATACGTTTGCGAAGATCCTCGACGCTCCAGATGTTTTTTATTGTTTTAGTAAATCCCATTTTATAAAATCGTTATTTTATGACAACGTTGCCACCGGCAGCCTTGATAGCCTCTTCGGCAGCCTTGGAGAAGGCGTTGGCTTCCACTTCAATGGCGTGGCTGAGAGTGCCGTTACCAAGGATCTTCACGAGCGCTTTCTTTGCCAGAAGGCCGGCGTTGCGCAAATCCTCGATTGTAATCTTTGTGGCACCGGCGGCTGCGAGAGCCTCGAGCGCGTCAAGATTGATGGCCTTGTATTCCACACGGTTGATGTTTTTGAAACCAAATTTAGGCACACGACGCTGGAGAGGCATCTGACCGCCTTCGAATCCTACCTTGTGCTTGTATCCGGAGCGGGACTTTGCTCCCTTGTGTCCGCGTGTCGAAGTGCCGCCGTAGCCTGAGCCCGTGCCGCGTCCGATTCTTTTGGTTTTCTTGTTGCTGCCTACGGCAGGCTGGAGATTATGTAGTTCCATTTTCGATGTGCTGATTTAGAGTTTAGTCACTTTCACTAAATGGTGAACCCTCTTGACCATACCCATGATGTCGGGAGTGTCTTCCTTGATCACGCTATGGTTCATTTTATGAATGCCGAGCGCGTCGAGAGTTTCCTTCTGGACTTTAGGCGCGTTGATGCGGCTCTTTATCTGAGTGATTTGAATCTTTGCCATTTCGCAAATTATTTGCCGTTAAACACTTTTTCGACGCTAACGCCACGGTTCTGTGCCACCTGTGCCGGAGAGCGGAGCTCATCGAGAGCGGCGATAGTAGCCTTCACGAGGTTGTGGGGGTTGGAAGAACCCTTAGACTTGGCGAGCACGTCGGTTACGCCGACACTTTCAAGCACGGCACGCATAGCGCCACCTGCCTTTACTCCGGTACCTTCGGAAGCCGGCTTGAGGAAGATTCTCGAGCCGCCGAACTTAGCGGATACTTCGTGAGGGATTGTTCCCTTGTGAACGGGCACCTTGATGAGGTTCTTCTTGGCACTCTCCACGCCCTTTGCGATGGCTGCAGTGACTTCATTGGCTTTACCGAGGCCCCATCCGATTATACCGTCGCCGTTGCCGACCACTACTATAGCGGCAAAGCTGAAGGCGCGGCCACCCTTGGTAACCTTGGTGACGCGGTTGATGGCTACGAGGCGGTCCTGCAGTTCAAGATCATTTGTGGTTTTTACCTTATTGTTCTTTCCCATGATTCCTATTAAAATTTAAGACCACCCTTGCGGGCTGCGTCGGCCAATGATTTAACACGTCCGTGATAGAGGTAACCGTTACGGTCGAAAACAACCTCGGTGATACCTTTTTCAGCGGCTTTTTTAGCGATTTGCTCGCCGACTTTAGCGGCGATTTCAGTCTTTGTACCTCCTTCGAGACCCTTTGAAGAGGCAGCAACCAGAGTGTTGCCTGCCAGGTCGTCGATCACCTGCACGTAGATACCCTTGTTGGAGCGGAACACGCTCATACGGGGACGCTCTGCGGTGCCGGAGATTTTCCCGCGGATGCGGGTCTTGATTTTATTTCTTCTTGCTATCTTGGATACCATAATTGTTTAAATTTTATTTGGCGTTAGCCGACTTACCTGATTTGCGACGTATAACCTCGCCAACAAACTTGATACCTTTACCCTTGTAAGGTTCGGGCTTGCGGAGCGAACGGATCTTGGCGCACACCTGGCCGAGGAGCTGCTTGTCGGAGCTCTCGAGGATGATGAGCGGATTCTTGTTACGTTCGGTCTTGGCCTCAACTTTCACCTCTTTGGGAAGCTTGATGAAGATAGCGTGTGAATATCCTAAAGCGAGTTCGAGCACCTGACCCGAAGAAGTGGCGCGATAGCCGACTCCGACGAGTTCCATCTCTTTCTTATAACCCTCGGAAACGCCTACCACCATGTTGTGGATAAGGGCGCGGTAGAGACCATGCATGGCGCGGTTTTCGCGCTCGTCGTTCGGACGGGTCACGATGATGTGGCCATCTTCGATCTTTACCTCGATGTTGGGGTTGATTTCCTGGGAGAGTTCTCCCTTGGGACCTTTCACGGTCACTTTGTGGTCTTTTACCTGTACGGTTACGCCGGCAGGAATCGCAATGGGTGATTTACCTATTCTTGACATAATTCGTTCCTCCGTGATTAATAAACGTAACACAATACTTCGCCGCCGATTTTACGCTCTTTAGCTTCCTTGTTGGTCATCACACCCTGAGAAGTGGAAAGGATTGCGATGCCGAGGCCATTGAGCACGCGGGGCATATCTTTATAACCGGTGTACTGGCGCAGACCCGGACGCGAGATGCGGTGAAGGTTCTTGATTGCGCTTGTCTTGTCGACCGGATCATACTTGAGGGCAATCTTGATGGTGCCCTTCGGGCCGTCATTTTCCACGAACTTATAGTTCAGGATATAGCCCTGGTCGAAAAGGATCTTTGTGATCTCCCTTTTCATTTTTGACGTCGGAACCTCGACCACGCGGTGGCCTACCATTATGGCGTTCCGGAGTCTTGTCAGATAATCTGCAATTGGATCAGTCATTGTTTTGTTTGATTAAATTGATTCAGACAAAAGCTGAACAATATTTAAAAACTCCTGTAATCGGAAAAATTGCCCGGCGCGATATCCCACCGCCGGGGCTTCCCGGGAAGGGGAAGCCGGAACGGATTGTTACCAGCTTGCCTTCTTTACACCCGGGATAAGACCTGCGGAAGCCATCTCGCGGAATTGGATACGAGAGATTCCGAACTGGCGCATATAGCCTTTGGGACGGCCTGTGATCTCGCAGCGGTTGTGCAGCCGGACACGAGATGCGTTCTTCGGGAGCTTCTGGAGCTTAGTGAGCGCCTCGTAGTCGATATTGCCATCGGCATCGGCAAGAGCGGCCTTCTTGAGGGCTGCTTTTTTCTCGGCATATTTAGCCACCATGCGCTGGCGCTTCACCTCGCGGGCCTTCATTGATTCTTTAGCCATATTTCTTATTTTTCGTGTTTGAAGGGTAAACCGAATTTCTTAAGCAACGCGAATCCCTCTTCGTCAGTATTGGCAGAAGTCACGAAAGTGATGTTCATACCCTGCAGCTTGGGAACGTTGTCGATATTGATTTCGGGGAAAATAATCTGTTCAGTGATACCGAGTGTGTAGTTGCCGCGTCCGTCGAGCTTAGAGTTGATACCCTTGAAGTCGCGGATACGGGGCAGAGCCACGCGGACGAGTCTCTCAAGGAACTCATACATTTTCTCACGGCGGAGAGTCACCATAGCGCCAATAGGCATTTTCTTACGGAGCTTGAAGTTGGAGATGTCCTTCTTCGAGAGCGTGGGAACTGCCTTCTGGCCGGTGATAGCGGTGAGCTCGTTGATAGCTGTCTCGATAATTTTCTTATCCTGAGTAGCGCCGCCGAGACCCTGGTTGATTACGATTTTCTCCAGGCGGGGGACCTGCATGGGGGTCGTGTAGCTGAACTCCTTGGTGAGTTCGGGCACGATCTTCTCTTTATACTGCTTGGAAAGTGTAGTCTCTGCCATTATTTAATCTCCTCTCCTGATTTTTTTGCGTAACGCACCAGCTTGCCATCCTCGTTGCGGCGACGGCCGATGCGGGTGGGCTTGCCAGTTTTGGGGTCCACCACATTAAGGTTAGAAATATGCACCGGAGCCTCAATCTTCACGATACCACCCTGGGGATACTTGGCATTCGGCTTAGTGCTTTTGGAGACGATGTTGATGCCCTCAACGATAGCGCGGCTCTTCTTGACCTGCACTTCGAGGACACGGCCCGTCTTACCCTTGTCGTTGCCGGCATTGACGAAGACGGTATCTCCCTTCTTGATATGCAATTTTGCCATTTTTTCTAAATTTGTCTAAGACTGGTTAGTAATGAGATTAGAGGACCTCGGGAGCGAGCGACACGATCTTCATGTTGGTGTTGCGGAGCTCGCGGGCCACCGGGCCGAAAATACGCGTGCCGCGGATTTCGCCGGCGTTGTTGAGGAGCACGCAAGCGTTGTCATCGAAGCGGATGTAGCTTCCGTCGGGACGACGGATCTCCTTCTTGGTGCGCACTACTACTGCCTTTGATACCGTACCCTTCTTCACGTCGGAAGAGGGAATCGTGCTTTTCACTGTCACGACGATAATATCGCCTACGCCTGCATAGCGGCGTCCGGTTCCGCCGAGAACGTGGATGCAGAGCACTTCCTTAGCTCCGGAATTGTCTGCCACTGTTAAACGTGATTCTGCCTGTATCATGATTACTTAACTTTTTCGATGATTTCAACGAGTCTCCATCTCTTTGTCTTGCTCAACGGACGGGTCTCCATGAGGCGCACTGTATCACCGACCGAGCACTCGTTCTTCTCATCGTGCGCGTGATACTTCTTGGTCTTGTTGACAAATTTGCCGTAAATCGGGTGTTTCTCCTTCCATTTGATTTCCACCGTGATGGTCTTGTCGCACTTGTTGCTCGAAACGACCCCGATTCTCTCTTTTCTCAAATGTCTTTTCTGTTCTTCCATTTTTCAGATAAGCTTTGGGGTTAATTACTTGGAAGCAGCCTCCTTCTCGGCGGCGATTTCCTTCTGGCGCAACACAGTCTTCAGACGGGCGATCTCACGGCGGTCCTTAGTGATTTTCGCCGGATTGTCCGAGGGAGATATCGCGTGCGCTACTTTCAATTCACGATAAGCCTTCTCTGCTGCCTCTATTCTGGCATGCAATTCCTGAATGCTTAATTCCTTGATTTCTTCCTTTTTCATTATTTATTTGGCTTGGTTGATTAGAATCTCATTGATTCATACAGCGTTAGGGCCATATGCGGCCCTATGCGGGAGGCCCGCTTGCGCAGGTCTCCCGATAGTTCAACCGATTTTTCCCTATTTTATTGTATAAATCAATAGAAAAATTTTAATCTTTCAATTAAAGTCCGACTTTCATCAGATTGTCTGCGACGGATCGTAGTCGCGACGAACAATGAATTTTGTCAGCACCGGGAGCTTCTGAGCCGCGAGGCGGAGAGCCTCCTTGGCCACATCATAAGGCACACCGTCGATTTCAATCAGGATACGACCCGGAGTGACGGGAGCCACGAATCCTTCGGGATTACCTTTACCTTTACCCATGCGGACCTCAGCAGGCTTCTTGGTGATGGGCTTGTCGGGGAAGATGCGGATCCATACCTGACCCTGACGCTGCATGTAACGGGTGAGAGCGACACGAGCAGCCTCTATCTGGCGGCCGGTGATCCACTTGGCGTCGAGCGTCTTGATACCGAACGAACCGAAAGCCAGCTGATTGCCACGCTGAGCCTCGCCTTTCATACGGCCTTTTTGCGAACGGCGATATCTTGTCTTTTTAGGCTGTAACATATTATTAGCTGTTTTTAACGGTTGTTATTCTTCTTATTGCGGAAACCGCCCTTGCGACCGCCCTGCGGACGTCCGCCCGGCTCTTTCTGACCGGCCACGTAAGTCGGAGTCAGTTCCTTCTTGCCATATACTTCACCGCGACAGATCCACACCTTGATTCCGATCACACCGACCTTGGTGTGAGCTTCGACAAGAGCGTAATCGATATCGGCACGAAGAGTATGGAGAGGTGTACGGCCCTCCTTGAACATCTCGGAGCGAGCCATTTCGGCGCCGTTCAGACGGCCACTGACCTGCACCTTGATACCTTCGGCGCCCATGCGCATCGTAGAAGCGATGGCCATCTTCACTGCACGGCGGTAAGCTACCTTGTTCTCAATCTGACGGGCGATGTTTGTAGCCACGATCTCGGCATCCAGTTCCGGACGCTTGATTTCGTGAATATTAATCTGCACGTCCTTGTCGGTCACCTTCTTGAGTTCCTCCTTGAGGGCGTCGACATCCTTACCACCCTTACCGATAATCATACCGGGGCGGGCAGTGGCGATAGTTACGGTAGCCATCTTGAGAGTGCGCTCGATAATGATGCGCGACACGCTTGCCTTGGCAAGACGAGTGTGGAGATACTTACGGATCTTGGAGTCCTCGAGCAGAGTCTCGCCGTATTTCTTTCCACCATACCAGTTGGAGTCCCAACCGCGGATCACACCGAGGCGGTTGCTGATTGGATTAACTTTCTGTCCCATCTTGCTTAGTCGTTAGATTTATTGATTGAGTCCACGTAGATTGTGACATGGTTAGAGCGTTTGCGAATGCGGTAGCCGCGGCCCTGCGGGGCGGGGCGCATACGCTTGAGCATCGGAGCTGCGTCAACGTAAACGGTCTTCACGTAGAGCTCGCCCGATTCGGCCTTACGCTCGTTTTTCTGTTCCCAGTTGGCGATTGCCGAGCGGAGAAGTTTCTCCACTTTGCGGGAAGCCTCCTTATTGGAGAATTTGAGGATGCCGAGCGCCTTGAATGCTTCCTGGCCGCGAATCATATCGACGACGAGACGCATTTTGCGGGGCGAAGAGGGCACATTACGCAAGTGTGCGAAATATTCGCTCTTGCGTGCCTCCTTCATGGCCTCGGCTGCGTTTCTTTTTCTTAAACCCATTGTATATTGTAGTGTTTAAATCGTGAATTAATATGAGGACGGTTATTTCTTCTTATTACCGGCGTGTCCGCGGAACGTACGCGTGGGGGCGAACTCTCCGAGCTTGTGTCCGACCATATTTTCGGTCACGTAGACGGGGATGAACTTGTTGCCGTTATGGACAGCGAAGGTATGGCCGACGAAGTCGGGCGAGATCATTGAAGCGCGGCTCCATGTCTTGATGACATTCTTTTTGCCGCTTTCCTCCATTGCTGCGACCTTCTTCTCGAGCTTTACGGAAATAAATGGTCCTTTTTTAAGCGAACGACTCATATCTGTGTCTTGTTAATCAAATTATTTTTTCCTTCTTTCAATGATATACTTCGAAGAGTGCTTCTTCGGCGAGCGGGTCTTCAGGCCCTTAGCGTAGAGGCCTGTGCGCGAACGGGGATGACCACCTGACTGACGGCCTTCACCACCACCCATCGGGTGGTCGACAGGGTTCATAACGACACCGCGGTTGTGAGGACGGCGACCGAGCCAACGGCTGCGACCGGCCTTACCGCTGCGTTCGAGGGCATGGTCGGAGTTGCCGACAACGCCGATTGTAGCGCGGCAGGTGAGAAGCACCTTGCGAGTTTCTCCTGAAGGTAATTTGATAATCGCGTAATCACCTTCACGCGAGGTAAGCTGAGCGAACGTACCGGCTGAGCGGGCCATGCTGGCTCCCTGACCGGGACGGAGCTCTATACAATGGATAAGCGTACCGACGGGAATCTTCGACAGAGGCAGGCAGTTGCCTACTTCGGGAGCTGCATCGGGGCCACTGAGCACTGTCTGGCCTACTTCAAGTCCGTTGGGAGCGATCATGTAAGCCTTTGAGCCATCTTTGTAATAAAGGAGGGCGATGCGTGCCGAGCGGTTCGGATCATACTCGATGGTCTTTACCGTTGCCGGCACATTGTCGTTGATTCTCTTGAAGTCGATGAGACGCAATTTTCTCTTATGGCCGCCGCCACGGTAGCGGGTCGAAAGATGACCCGAAGAGTTGCGGCCGCCGGTCGAACGCTTGCCGACTGTAAGAGACTTTTCTGGTGTGGTAGCAGTGATTTGACCTTTGAACACACCAATAACCTTGTGTCTTTGCCCGGGGGTGGTGGGCTTGAATTTTCTTACTGCCATTTCTTTTAGATGTTGCTGTAATAGTCAATCTTCTGTCCTTTTGCCACTGTTACGTAAGCCTTCTTGAAGGCGTCACGGCGACCGCGGATAAGTCCGCCCTTGGTATAGCGCTGTTTGCGCTTGCCGGCGTAGTTGGCAATATTCACTCTGTCGACACGCACGTTATAGAGCTTCTCGACAATGTCCTTGATCTGGAACTTATTGGCATTCGGAGATACGGAGAAGGTATAGCAATTCTGCTTCTCGGCGTAGGCCGTAGCCTTTTCAGTTACGATCGGTTTGATTTGAATATCCATCTTTTATATCTCCTTATTTGAAATCGTTAATGACGGCGACGCTGTCTTCAGTCAGAAGGATAGCGTCAGTATTGAGCACTGTGAAGGCGTTCAGGTCAATAGCCTGAGCCATCATCGCGTTGGGCACGTTGCGCACTGAAAGGAGCACGTTGTTGTCGGGAGCGGCGAAAACCACGAGAGTCTTCTTGTCCTCGACTTTGAAGTTCTTGGCGAGCTCCATGTAGGATTTAGTGCGGGGCTTATCGAACGTAAAGTTCTCTACAACGAAGATTTTTTTGTCGTTAAGACGCGAAGTGAGAGCTATCTTGCGAGCAAGGCTCTTCATTTTCTTGTTGAGCTTAGTGCGGTAATCGCGGGGTCTGGGACCGAACACGCGGCCACCATGATAAAGCACCGGCGAGTTGAGGTCACCGCGACGGGCACCGCCGCCACCTTTCTGACGTCCGATTTTGCGCGTTGAATAAGACACTTCGCTGCGCTCCTTACTCTTGTGAGTGCCCTGACGCTGATTGCCAAGGTATTGCTTGATGTCGAGGTAAATAGTATGCTCCGCATTGCCTTCGCTCAGGTCGCGGGCGAACACCTCGTCGTTAAGGGTGACTTTACGTCCTGTATCCTCGCCTTTGATGTTGTAAACTGCTACTTCCATTACTTCTCGACTATAACAATTGAACCTTTGGGTCCGGGCACCGAACCCTTAATCATTAACAGATTGTGCTCGGGGAGCACCTTTATCACCTGGAGATTCTGAACAGTGACACGCTCGTTGCCCATCTGGCCGGCCATACGGAGGCCTTTGAAAACTTTGGCGGGATACGAGCAGGCGCCGATTGAACCGGGGGCGCGAAGACGGTTGTGCTGACCGTGGGTTTTCTGGCCAACGCCGCCGAAGCCGTGACGCTTCACTACGCCCTGGAAACCTTTACCCTTCGATGTGCCGACAACGTCTACGAAGCCGCCCTCCTGAAAGAGGTCAACTGTAAGTGTGTCGCCAAGCGCGGGCTTGGTTTCGAATGTCTTGAACTCGGCCAAGTGTCTCTGAGGTGCTACGCCTGCTTTCTTGAAGTGGCCGGCGAGGGGCTTCGTGGTGTGCTTTTCCTTAGCTTCCTGGAAGCCTACCTGCACAGCCTCGTAGCCGTCGGTCTCGACGGTCTTGATTTGCGTAACCACACAAGGACCTACTTCGATAACAGTGCACGGAATGTTTTTTCCGTCGGCACTGAAAACGGATGTCATTCCGATTTTCTTTCCTAATAATCCTGGCATTTCTTTAATTTATTTTTGTGGTTGTGATTTTAACTCGGTTGCGAACGCTTATACCTTAATGGAAACGTCCACGCCGGAGGGAAGTTCAAGCTTCATTAGTGCGTCTACTGTCTTTGCAGTGCTGCTGTAGATGTCGATAAGACGCTGGAATGAAGAAAGCTGGAACTGCTCGCGGCTCTTCTTGTTGACGAATGTCGAACGGTTCACCGTAAAGATACGCTTGTGTGTGGGCAGGGGTATGGGGCCCTTCACCACTGCGCCGGTGGATTTAACCGTCTTTACGATCTTCTCGGCCGACTTGTCGACGAGATTATGGTCGTAAGATTTGAGTTTGATTCTGATTTTTTGATTCATATAATTTGAGAGCTTAATTGACTTGGAAGCTTAAAACTCCGCGGTCCGGCGCCCCGAGGGGGCCGGACTGCGGAAAATGTTATTTACTTCAGAAGGTCGACGCGCCCGTTGACTTCTGTGAGCACGTTCTTCGCTATTGAGTTGCTTACTTCAGCATAATGGCTGAACGACATTGTGCTTGTGGCGCGACCGGAAGTGATCGTACGCAGAGCTGTCACATAACCGAACATTTCTGCCAGAGGAGCCTTCGCTTTTACGATGCGGGCACCTGAACGGCTTGTCTCCATGCCTTCCACCTGACCGCGACGCTTGTTGAGGTCACCGATCACATCACCCATCGACTCTTCGGGCGTCACTACTTCGATTTTCATTATAGGCTCGAGGAGAACCGGACCGGCCTTTTCAGAACCATGCTTGAATGCCTGAGTGGCTGCGAGCTCGAATGAGAGCTGGTCGGAGTCGACCGGATGGTAAGAACCATCGAGCAGCGTCACTTTCAGACGCTCCACCGGATAGCCGGCGAGCACACCGTTCTTCATTGCGGCCTGGAAACCCTTCTGCACGGAGGGGATATATTCCTTAGGCACGTTACCACCCTTGACTTCGTCAACAAACTGGAGGCTTCCTTCGAAATCCTCATCAGCCGGCTCAATGCGAACGATGATGTCGGCAAACTTACCGCGACCACCGGTCTGCTTCTTGAACACTTCGCGAAGTTCCACGGGCTTGGTGATTGCCTCCTTGTATGTTACCTGCGGACGACCCTGGTTGCACTCAACCTTGAACTCGCGGCGCAGACGGTCAATGATGATATCGAGGTGAAGCTCACCCATACCGCTGATAACTGTCTGGCCGGTCTCCTCGTTGGTCTCAACGCGGAATGTCGGGTCTTCTTCAGCAAGCTTCTGAAGGCCTACGCCAAGCTTATCAAGGTCTTTCTGAGTTTTGGGCTCAACGGCGATACCGATCACCGGATCGGGGAATTCCATAGCCTCGAGCACGATGGGAGCATCTTCGGCACAGAGCGTATCACCCGTGCGGATATCCTTGAAACCGACACCGGCACCTATATCGCCACAGCCGATTTTCTCCATCGGGTTCTGCTTGTTGGAGTGCATCTGGAAGAGGCGTGATACGCGCTCTTTCTTGCCGGAGCGGGTGTTGAGCACGTAGCTGCCGGCTTCAATTTCGCCCGAATATACGCGGAAGAAGCAAAGACGGCCTACATAGGGGTCAGTTGCAATCTTGAAGGCGAGGGCCGACATCGGAGCCTCAGGAGAGGGTTCACGGGTCTCGATGACATCGGGATCACCTACGGCATGACCTTCTACGGCGCCTGCATCTTCCGGAGATGGGAGATATGCGCAGACAGCATCAAGAAGGGTCTGCACACCCTTGTTCTTGAACGATGAGCCGCAGAGCATCGGGTTGATATTCATAGCGAGCGTAGCCTTACGGATAGCCGCGCGGATTTCATCCTCAGTGATAGTAGAGGGATCATCAAAATATTTCTCCATGAAAGCCTCGTCGAACTCTGCGAGAGTCTCGAGCATCTTATCACGGTATTCCTCAGCCTCGTCGCGGAGAGAAGCGGGGATTTCCTCAACGGAGTATTCAGCGCCCATAGTCTCGTCGTGCCAGAAGATAGCCTTCATGATAACGAGGTCTATAACGCCCTTGAAAGTCTCCTCGGCGCCGATAGGGAGCTGAATCGGGAGCGGATTGGCTCCGAGCACCTCGCGCACCTGACGAACCACCTCAAGGAAGTTTGCACCCGAACGGTCCATCTTGTTGACATAACCGATACGGGGCACGTTATACTTGTCAGCTTGACGCCACACAGTCTCCGACTGGGGCTCAACGCCACCGACAGCGCAGAAAGTAGCTACGGCGCCGTCGAGGACGCGCAGCGAGCGTTCCACCTCGACCGTAAAGTCGACGTGTCCCGGAGTGTCAATTAAGTTTATTTTGTATTTTTTGCCATCATACGTCCAGAACGCGGTTGTAGCAGCGGAGGTGATAGTAATACCGCGCTCCTGCTCCTGCTCCATCCAGTCCATTGTAGCCGCACCGTCGTGAACTTCGCCGATGCGGTGAGTCTTACCGGTGTAGAAGAGGATTCGTTCTGAAGTAGTGGTCTTTCCGGCATCGATGTGAGCCATGATGCCTATATTGCGAGTAAGCTTAAGTTCGTCGTGTTTTGCCATTTTTGGTTATCAAAATTAGAATCTGAAATGGGCGAATGCGCGGTTGGCCTCAGCCATACGGTGCATATCTTCCTTACGCTTGAATGCGCCGCCCTGATCGTTGAACGCATCGACAATTTCTGCAGCGAGTTTGTCGGCCATTGTCTTGCCGCCGCGTTTGCGGGCGTAATTGATAAGGTTCTTCATTGAGATTGACTCCTTGCGGTCGGGACGAATCTCTGTCGGCACCTGGAAAGTGGCGCCACCGATACGGCGTGACTTTACCTCTACTGTCGGAGTGACGTTTTCGAGAGCTTTCTTCCAGATTTCGAGGCCCGTCTTCTCCTCATTCGGCATTTTGGCCTTCACGGTCTCCAATGCAGTGTAGAAGATGGTGTAAGCTGTGTTCTTCTTGCCATCATACATAAGATGGTTGACGAACTTTGTGACTTTTACGTCATGAAAAACGGGATCCGGAAGGATAACCCTTTTCTTAGGCTTAGCTTTTCTCATTTTAGAGCAAAATGTGTTTAAATGTTTTGATTTCGGCTGCTTTTGCAATCTTCAACAGCGCTCTCTTGCGCAGTTTACTCAACCATTAGCCATCCAATAATCAAAAACCTGTGTTGAATTTGATTGATTTGTAAGATGCAGCTATATTATTTCTTGGCTGCTTTAGGACGCTTCGCACCATATTTGGAGCGGCGCTGCGTACGGCCCTGAACGCCGGCTGTATCAAGAGTACCGCGCACGATGTGATAACGCACACCGGGGAGGTCTTTGACACGACCGCCACGCACCATCACGATGGAGTGCTCCTGCAGATTGTGGCCTTCTCCGGGGATATAGCTGTTGACTTCCTTACCATTGGTGAGGCGCACACGCGCTACCTTACGCATTGCGGAGTTAGGCTTCTTGGGTGTGGTGGTATAAACACGCACGCACACACCGCGACGCTGCGGGCATGAATCCAGAGCGGGGCTCTTGCTCTTGTCTTTCAGAACGGTACGCCCTTTTCTTACTAATTGCTGAATTGTAGGCATTCTTTGTCTGTGTTTATTTTTGTTTTAGTGTTCTCTATTTGATTTCGGAGATTGGAGATTCACGCATATAACGCACGCCAAACAACTGATTCGCAATTGTTTAGCCTGCGCTTTGAGCCTCACGGACTCCGAAAAGCGTTGCAAAGTTACAAAATATCAGCGACTTACGCAAGTATTTTAAGAATTTTTTATTATCCCCTCACCATCCCCACATGGCAGTATCACTATCCACCATGACTTTCTTTCGCTGGTCAGATTAAAATCCCTCGATAGTTCGCGCTGATACTTTATATAGCAAAGGGGCGCACCGGTCAGTGCGCCCCTCTTCATGAATATATTGGTTTCTATCGTTATTTCACGATTACCTTCTTGACAAGTCTGTCAACCTTGACAACATATACTCCGTTGCTCACAGGAACTACCGTACGACTCTCGCCTGCGCCGCTGTATACTACAGCACCGTTTGCGTTGGATACGATTACATTCTTGTCAGCTGCGTTGAGCACTACAAGGTTAGAGTTCTCTACGAATACCTTAACCTGACCTTCTGCCACACCGTCAACACCGTCATAGTTGTAAGTAACGACTGCCTCGTTAGAGAGAGCAGACTCACCACGTTCCTCATAAACGGCTGTTACGATATATGTGTACTGCTGGCCTTCGACTACGTTGGTGTCAACGAACTCTGTCTCCTCTACGAGGGCATCGTTGATCTTCACGCCGTCACGATATACATTGTAGCCCTTAAGCTCGAGGTTTGCACCTGAACCGTCACCAGGAGTGAACGTAACGTCATCAATCATCAGCATGAAAGCATTCTGTCCGTACGAACGTATTGCAAAATAATTTGCACCTGCCGGCAGCTCATAAGTATATTCTGTCCAAACGTTGGGAACAGGGAATACCTTAGAGTTTTCAACTGCTACAAAGTCTGAAATTTCCTTGTCGCCGAGTGAATAATACACCTCGATCTGCTCAGGATATTGTGAAGAATAGCTCTTGGCAAAGAAAGAGATAGTCTGCGGGCCTCCGTAGAGTGAGGGTGAGATAGCCCAGTCATCTGAGTTTGAACCTTCATAGTTGAACAGAGCGAAGAGATACTTCGAACCGCTGTGAGCTTGGTAGGTCTGATTGCCACTTGCCCAATCGATCACGTCGTTATCCCAAGTCCAGAACGAACCGGTGGTTTCACCGATTGTTATGCCGGGTATGGGGAGAGCTGCGCCTGATTGATCCTGGAAACCGCCTACTGCATCACCATCCTCGTCAACAAATGTCCAGTCGCCATACTCACTCTGAACGCCATCAGCGTCTTCAAAGTCTTCTGTAATAGGAGCCGGGGCTGCATTAGCGGGGCTTTCAAGGTTGGGCTCATTCCATGTGAGCTTGATTCCTTCACTCACAGAAGTTCCTTCGAGATCAGTAGGAGCAGGAAGCTTCGACAATATAGGACTTACTTCGATAGTACCAGTAGTATTGTCATCCGGAGCCTCGTCAGCTTCATATACCACTTTAGCGTAGTATTTGATAGTTTCCTGATTTACGGGCGACATTACTTGCTCGAACGATACTGTAGTCATAGCAGCTGATGCGAGTGCACTGCAGTTCTTGGTCTCAACGAGATCATCGTTTGCGTAAAGCTCAACTGAATAAGAAGCTACTTCTTTTGCACCTTCGTTGGAAACGCGAACGTCAACAGTATAAGAGTCACCACCCTTAACCTTTGCGGGAGCATTAATGCTTACTGCCTTAAGGTCATAGCTGAGAAGGTCTGCAACCTTGATATTGTCGATGAGATTATACTGGTAAGCCTTACATACGGCCTCGATACCTACCTGGATAGTCTTTCCGGCATATGCATTGAGATTTACAGTCACTTTGTACCATCCATCTTCACCTGCTTCACTTTCGTTAGTTCCGCCTGCAATTTCATAAACCGGCTTGGTGTCAAGACATGTCCATTCAGAACCCGGCGTAGAAAGATCCTTAACGTAAGCATTGATAATATTCAAGTTTGCGTCTGTACCATTCTGGATATTGTAAACATAGAATGTCAAGCCGGGAGTTGTGAGATCTGCGATATCAACCATACCGGAGAAGAACATTGCACTGCTATTCAAAGTCGCGGTCTTAATTGATACAAAGCCATTGTCATCGTTGACACCATTAATTCCCTGGAATGAATTTTGGTTCGCGATGCTAACTTCGCCACCGCCAACACCTTCAAGTGAACCTTCGCCTGTTGCATCCATACCCCAGATATAGCTGAGTGAACCATCTGCGAATGTTTCGTCGATGCTCTTATAAGCCTTACCGACAGGAATCATATCGCTGACAGTGCCAGTGGCAGTCATACCATCATAGGAAGGAATTACGGCCACCTGAACGAACGCTTGCGTATCTGCTTCAACCGCCTGGTATGTATAAGAAGTGGCTTCGATATCATCAGCAATGGATAACCAATTACCACCGCTATATCTCTGAACTGAATATTTAACAGATCCTGCGGGATAAGTCTTACCGTTGATATCTGTGGTTACAGCCGGCCAAGATACGAGAACTTCACCAACAGTGGCTGTTCTTTCGATATCAACAGAAGTAATATCTTTAGGTTTCATGAATCCAACATATACGCTTTCCGAATGGGCTACAAGACCCTTACCCTCACTGTTGTAACATACGAGAGTATAGCTATAGTTGCCATTTTCGGTAACGTTGTCAGTGAAAGTAGCTGTGCCGCCTACTGCAGGATTCTCTACAGTCTTGATGAGGGTCTCACCATTGTAGATTTCCGCCTTAGTCAGACTTGAAAGGTCTGCACCACCCATTGTCTTAGAAGGATAGGTCACATTGAGAGTTGTGAACTTACCACCGTTTGGATCCGCAATTGCTTCAATCTCACCAAGACCGGGAGCTGCTGTGGATGTTCCTTCGCCGATTGAGAAGTCACTTACATAAAGATAGAATTTATCTTTAGCAGACATACCATGGAAACCGATATAATAATCGCCGGAGGTCTGAGGTAAAATCATATTTTCCACAGCGATTTTGCCGGATTCGCCGACCTTTACAGAAGTCGGGGGAAGCAACGTTTCGGTCATACCTGCTACAGTAGGCTGCTGTCCATATTTGATTTCGATAGTCTCCTCATAGGCAGTACCTGACCAAGTATAGCATGAGAAGCTGTAGGCCTTACCTGCTTCGAGCTTGATGGGCATAGTGATAGCCCAGTCGTCCATATCCTTTGAAGAGTTCCATGCAATGCGAAGATTACCATTATATACAGACCATACCTTATTGTCTTCATTGCCGTCGATGATAGTCCAACCGCCGAGGCCGTCTGCTTCGAAGTTAGAAGTATAAGGAGGAATAACACCCGAACCGATAGTTACAGCATTTGTGAGTGCCGGCTGGGAGCTTGCGCCATCGCAAACTGCAATAACCTGATACTGATATCTTACCATACCCACGGGCTCGGCAACTTCCTCACTCCATGAAGTGGTGGTAAGACCTTCTGCCTTAACATTGCCGTCCATATCCTTAACGGTATATGTAAGGTTGTCAAGATTAATATAGCCACCATTTACAGAACCCGTAACAGCTGTCCAGCTCACGGTCATCGCTCCGTTTTCATATGCGAGAGTTGCAGTAGTAGCAGAGGGGGTGTCTGCACCGATCCATTCGTTCTTGATATTTTTCTTCGGTCCGTCACCTACAGCATTGGATGCATAAACGGTGAAAGTATAAAGACCGGCTTCGGCAACAGTAACAGGAACTGAAACCTCTGCGCCATAAGCGGCGGTAGCCGTAGCATTGTCCTCGCCATTGACAAGAACATGGATAGTCACATTGCCCGAACCGTTAGAGCCATCGAAAAGGCCTGCGGGAGCAGTCAGGTTTACATTACCTGTCAGAGAAGCGCCAGTAAAATCAAGCTCAACGTTCTCACAAGCAGCTGGGGCACCATCAGCGGCAGCGGGAGCCGGTGCATACATACCCATGATTTCATCATTGTCTTTCAGCTGATAGAGCGGAGTAGCCGCGCCTGTGCTGAGATTGACTTCGTACATCCAGCCTGTTTCATCTGCCGGACAAACGTTCCAGAAGAAACGACCGGAGGCCTTATCGATGCAACCTGAGCTCAAGTACTCAGGAAGGACACCTGTATCACCAACTTCAGTAACAGCACCCGTTGCCTTATCGATCTTGCAAAGAGCTGAAGAGGTTACAGTAAAGTTTCCTTCTGCATCCTGCTCGCCATCATAACTGATACCCCAGAGTTGACCATCTTTGTCAAATGTGATTGTGTTCCAGTTGCGGTCGCAATTGCAAATCACAGAAGCTGTCGAAGATGCACCGTTGAAATTGATAGTCTTCAATTGAAGGCCATTGCCTTGGCCATTATAGCCAATACCATAAATAATACCGGTGGTTGGATCCTGAGCCATAGCATTGATGATGAAAGATAAATCTTCATCAGGAAGCCCAACCTGTGTAAATTCTCCGGCTTCAATGTCTACTTCGTAAAGGTCGATCGACATGATATAACCCCAGAATGAAGTGTAACCGGTGGCATAATAGATACCATCAACGTAAACTCCACCATTAGCCTGGAAACCTGTCACGATTGGCGTTGCAGAAGAATTGCCGTTAGTCGGGACAGAATAAAGGCCTAATAGTTCTGTTGACGCCACCGCATCGCTATAAGCCAAGATACCATTAAGTTCAGGCATGTTGCCGGCCTCCTTTGCAGGAGCATTCAGTGAGCGGTTTATGCCCTTTACAGTCTTCTTGCTTGCGAAAACGCTTGAAGACTTACCTTCGAAAGAACGAGTCTTGCACTGGTTGAACATAGAACCTTTTGCTGCTTTGGCTGGAGCCTGAATAGCCTTTGCCGTCACAGCTGTCGTCTTGGCCTCACTCTTGGGAGCTGCGGCCCTCTTTGCTAATTGCGCCATCGATGGACTTGCTACAGTCGCTGCGACAAGCACAACCGAAAAAATCCGTGATAGAAATTTTTTCATAATTATTTAATGGTTTCAAAAGGTTTGATCCTTTATTCGCCGGGTGAAACCTTTTACCGGCGAGGATACTGAATAAAACGATGGTCTGCGCGCAGCCACAAGGACACGCACGCAGACCGTTTGATTATTACTTCACGATAACTTTCCTCACATATTTCTGTGCGGGAACGCTGATGATATAGAGTCCGGCACGAGGCAGCGTCACTTTATAATGACCGCGAGCCACGATGGAACCGGTATAATCCGACACGATTATTTCATCGTCGGTTGAAGCCGTAACCACGAGATTGGCTACGTTTACTGCAAATGAACTTGAGGCCACTTGATCAACTCCGACTGCATTGGATGTCTTGACAACCATCATCTTCGAAGGACGTGAGAAGAGTTCGCCATCTGTTGCGCGCACCACATAACCGTAAGGCGTTGCAGAACGAAGGCCTGTGAATACATATGATGTCGCGTTGCCGACAGAATAGTTGGTATATTCCTCAACCGGTGTAGACACATAATTCATGCCATGACCAACCACTACATCATCGAGGGCGAGAGCACCGCTGTTGCCGTTGCGTTCGAACTGAAGCATCACCTGATTTGTTCCTGCAGGCAATGAAGTGATTTCAGTGGTAGTGCCTCCCTCATCCTTGGTGACGGGAACTTCCTCAACGAGTTGCTGACCATCGGGAGTTACTGCATACACCTTAATCATATCGCCGGTTGTTGTGGAATTACCACGCGACCAGAACTTAATCGAAGCGATGCCATCAGCATAGACCGGAGTCTTCAGCCACTGAGCATTTGAAAGACGGAGAGAAGGAACTTCCTTACCTGTGTAAGATGACATGCTATAAGTGTTACCGGCGTTTGAACTCCAGCCATTGACCATGGTCAAGCCATCGTCGAAACCATTCTCTTCATAGTTGGGTTCGCCCTCAATGAGTTCAAACAGGGATATATCATATGCGGTAGCATTTTCAAGTTCTTGCCAGCGGGCCGTGAAACCATTGCTGTTGACCTCCATAGCCTCTTCAGCCACAACTGAAGAATATTCTATAGTCAATTGGCCGGTAGATACAATTCCTTCCACGGGTTCTGACAAGGTCCAACCGCTCGACTGCTGAACTGTGTAACGGTAAATTACTGAAGCCGGAAGACCTGATAAAGTAGCGGAAGTGGCACTACCCATATTTAAGTTGCGATATCCGGGCAGATAGAATTTACCCTCGCTTTCAACAGCACCGCGCACAGACTCTCCATTAATGTCTGGATTATCCGACAGGAGATAGTAGACATTGAGGATTACGTCATTGCCTTCCTCCGGCGCAGTCCAATTGAGCGTAAAGCCATCTATCGTCACATCCGAAGGATTGAGTATCTCTACAGGATCAACAGTTTCCTCGGCGCCACCGAGAACCTTAAAGGTGATGAGACCGTTCTGCTCAGCTATATCGGTGATAGGATAGTTGATCGCAGTGCCGTTCCAGGTCTTCATGGCCGGATTGGTCGAAGACGTGAAAGAAGTCTTATGTGAAACTCCGGGGAATGCATCACCATCACGCGAATATTCTGACTGAGTACCGTCGGCCTCCTCTATATCCACATATTGATGGGATGGAGTGTTGTTACATTTATTTGAACTCCAAACTGCATCATTATAATCAACGTGCCAGATAAGCATACCATGGCCGGGGATATAGGTATCCCAACCCTCTTGCTGACGGTTTTCAACAAGGAAGAACTCGGTATCTTTGGGGGTGCGGATAACACCGCAAACATTTTCTGAAACGGGCTGCAGGGTTGCATTGATTGCACGGTCAATTTCACGAGGCTTAAGCCAACCAAGAGCATAGCGTTCGAAAGCGCCATAGTTCGGAGGCGTCATGCCTTCATTATTATAAGGACCATAGTCCATCGCCGACCACGCACCGGGTGTGAATGAGCTGGTATAGGAAGTGGCATAAAGGTCAGGAAGTCCCATCACATGGCTGAACTCGTGCACGAATGTCCCGACACCGTCGGGACGACCGCTCTCCCATTCGTTCGAACAGCCATAGGTATACACGCGGACTCCATCGTATGTCACTTCATAATTACTGTAACCTGCAGAGGTCATATTCCAGGAATGGGGCCAGACGGTATTAGCGCTGCCGCCTGAAGCCTCGCCCATGCCGGCATAGAAGATAAAAACATTATCAACGAGGCCGTCATTATTGCGGTCATAATCCCTGAAGTCAACCGTACCATCGAGCTGGTCGCAGGCTTCCTTGACCATCGCTCCCGGATTCTGATCATTTCCATACCAGTCATTACCTCCGTAATAAGATTGATTATGAGCTAACTGGATAGGGCCATATACGTCAAATTCAGGGCGGAAATGATTGCCGGAATTCTCACGGAAGTATTGAGCTGCCGAGCCGGTACCACCATAATCATTGAATCCGTCTTCATTGAGCATCCGCGTGAAATAATCAATCGCCGACACTCCTCCCTGATAGTTTGTCTTAAACTTGACATCAGTGTATTCCACCAGGATTACGATAGCTTTTTGGTCGCCATAAGCGGGGAAACGCTCATCTGGGAAAAGACCGTAGCCGCGCTCGTATGGAGGGCCCTGATTGTCGTCAGCTGCGCTATATGCAGCCGGAGCTTTAGCCTGCCCGGACGAAGCTTGAGCCACGCTCAGACGGCGCGGCGATACAGCCGCACGGGCCGCAATACGCTGCTCAAGAGTTGATTTATCAACAGATGCAAGGAAAGCTTTGGCGGCAGCCGTACGGACTGCGGGAGCCACTGCCTTGATTCCGGAATTTATCGGATTACCGCTTCTGTCGAAATCACAATAATAGAAGAGGCCATCTTTTTCTACAAGGGGATAGCCATCTTCGGTGAAATACTGATGATAATATTCATCGCCGGCAAGGCGAACCGTAAGGGATTGCCCGTCGGAAGTCGGCACTGTCAGAAGACCCTGCTTCGCGGGCTTCGCTGAAAGTTGCAACCCGCAAGCAGCCGCAACCGTAATCAGACCGATGTGAAGGAAATTTCTTTTCATACTGCAGTTTTATACGAATATTCGGATTTGTAACCTAATTTAAAAGTCTCTCGCATATTTGATGACTTATTTTTACAGAGAGAGCCTAAACAGAAATTGCCTCTCAAAGCGCAAAAAAGTCTGTTATTGTCTATATTTTTATTTTTTAGATTTGCAAAGATACTTATTTCCCGCCACTCAACCAAATTTTATTGATAAATTTTTATTTAATTCTGATTACATTTTGAAACTTTTACGATTTATTTTTTTACATTTTGCATATTTCTGTTATATTACATAATTAAAAATTTTTAAAAGAAAAGCATCACATTAACACTTATTTATCATTAAGCATGAAATTCTCGCGCAAAAAGGGAGAACATAATATTAATTTGTTATGAATTCTTAATAAATGACAAAATGTCATTAACAAAATACCACAGGCCAATGCCGAAGCTCGCCTGTGGTGACACTTTTCTTGGAATTGGAATTAGGAATTAGGAAATAGAAAATAGGAATTAGTCTGAAGTATTGAGGGATGGGGCCGGGGGGCCTTAGTTTTGTTTTTTGAAACGGGACGACCAGTCATAGACCCATTCGAAGATATGCCGATCAAGATCATTGAGCTCAAGACCGCGACGCCCCATCACCCGGGACGCTACCTGCATGAAGGTGTCGATTGTGATATCCGAATATCCGGCTTCCGGACTTCCGTTCTGAAAACTGGGTATAAACTGACGAGGGAACCCGCTGCCATGGATATTGACACCTACTCCGACAACTGTAGCGGTGTTGAACATACAGTTGATACCCGCCTTGGAATGGTCGCCCATTATCAAGCCGCAGAATTGCAAATCTGTCCTCATGAACCTATGGGTGGCATAGTTCCATATCCGAATCTTGCTATAATCATTCTTGAGATTGCTGGAATTGGTTCCGGCTCCGATATTGCACCATTCACCAAGGACCGCATTTCCGAGATAACCGTCATGTGCCTTATTGGTGTAACCGAATATCACGGTATTGTCTATTTCTCCGCCCACTTTACAGAACGGACCAAACGTGGAACCTCCATAAATTTTTGAACCCATACGGATTTTGGCATTGTCGCACAAGGCCAGCGGACCCCGAATGCAACTCCCCTCCATTACCTGAGCATTCTTTCCTATATATACCGGTCCCTCCTTTACATTAATGATACATCCCTCGACGGAGGCTCCCTTCTCTATAAACAGGGCCGAAGCCCCGGATTTCAGGGTTGCCGGACCAAGAATAACAACATCCTCTCCGGGACATTCCCCTTTACGTCCCCGCGTGACCCAAGCATAATCCCGCTCGATCTCTTCCGCATTAAGAAGGAAGATATCAAAAACGTAACGAATCCGCCGCGAATCATTCGCTGATTCTCGTCCGGCTTCCTCTGAAAGCTTTTTGAAAGCGGCCGGAGTGCCGCGGAACGCCCAAAGTCCGGAACTGTCGCGAAGCGCATCGCCGGGACCGAGATGAGCAGCCTCGAAAGCCGTGGTCTGGTCGGGCAACTTATTCCCGGCTATAAACAATGCTTCCTCATCCTCAGCGCAATCCAACGGATATTTTTCCCCGAGATAGTCAACGGTAAGATAAGAATAATCGCCCGGAAGGAAATGCATCCATTTTTCGGCTATAGTGACTATGCCGATACGGAACGCCGCCACCGGACGGGTATATGATAATGGAAGCAGATTCTCGTGCGATTCCCATGTATCGAATAAAACAACTTTCATATCCTTGCCAATTTCAGAAGCCGGGCCTCCCCACTATGCGACTCCTCGATTATATTGGATTACAAAAATAATAATAATTTTCATATAACGCAAGCATGGCCTCCAATTTCACAATCGGAGGCCATGCTGTGATTTTTTAGAAGTCGCCTGCTTTCACAAGCCGAACGGGTATCTTACTCAACCACTAACTTACAATTTATATCACTATTACTAAAAGATTTTGACTTGCCATCTTAATTGCCGGTTATACCGGCTTGAATTCGACTACAAAATTAATACCTTTTATTTTACCTGCAATACAAAATCCAAATAATATTTTCAAAATATCCCAAATAGAACAATATTGTTCTAATTTGACCAACAGGAATGCCAATTTCTTTTTCTTTTTCGGTCCTAAATTATTAATTTTGCATCAACCAAACAGAAAATTTCATGAAAAAGAACTATGATTACCTTCAGTCACTCCGCAAGGTGATGAAGGATAAAGGCATTGATGCCTGCATAATCTCGGGCACAGACCCGCATCAGAGCGAACTCCCGCCTCATCATTGGCGCGGGCGCGAATGGCTTACAGGCTTTGAGTCGGAGAACGGCACCAACGGCACGGTGGTGGTGACGGCAGACGAGGCACTTTGTTGGACCGACTCCAGATATTTCATCCAGGCCGAAGCGCAACTGAAAGATACCGGATTCAAAATGATGAAGGAAGATGGTCCGGAAGCCGTGGATCTGATCGACTGGGTGACCGAACACACCAATTCGGGGCAGACCGTAGGCATTGACGGCATGACATTCTCTGTGGCTTACGCCCAGAGAATCCAGCAGGAGCTGAATGATAACGGCGTGAAACTTGACACGGATTTCACCCCCTTCGACATTATCTATCCCGACCGCCCCGAAAGACCGAAGAACAAGCTTTTCGTTCACGATGAAAAAATCGTGGGCCAGGATGTCGATTCAAAGATAGCAGACGTGCTGACACAAGTCAAGGAAGAGTTGGCAAATGCCATCCTGATTTCAGCCCTTGATGATGTGGCATGGACCACCAATCTGCGGGCAGCCGGCGACATCAACTTCTCTCCCATGTTCGTAGGGTTCCTCTATCTTGATGAGAAAGGCACTCGAGTTCTCTTTATAGATAAGGAGAAACTGACAAAGGAGGTAGAGGGCCATCTGGAGAAGTATCATATTACCGTGGAGCCATACGACAGCGTGAAGGATTTTGTGGCCGGACTGCCCAAAGAGACCCGTCTGCTGCTCGACCCCGAGAAGACTGCTCGCGGTATATACGACCATGTGGGTTGCACCCCGGTGTTCGGAGGCGACGGAGTGGCGAAGCTGAAAAGCATCAAGAATGCTACTATGATTGCCAATCTTGCAACGGCAATGGAGAAAGACGGAGTGGCACTCACACGCTTCTTCATGATGGTGGAAAAGGAATATCCGACCGGCAAACTGACCGAAGTAGAGCTCGGCAAACGACTCCGCGCACTCCGTCTGGCCGACAAGACATGTGTCGACGAGAGCTTTTCACCTATACTGGGGTGGAACGAGCATGGCGCGATCGTGCATTATGAAGCTACTCCCGAGACAGACATTGCTATTGAAGGCGACGGACTCCTGCTTGTGGATTCCGGAGGCCAATATATATATGGAACCACAGATATCACGCGCACAGTGGCACTCGGCACACCCACCGCAGAGCAACGTCACGATTTCACATTGGTGATGAAAGGACATATCGCGCTGTCGAATGCCGTCTATCCCGCAGGGACCACCGGGCACCAGCTTGACGTGCTCGCCCGTCAGTTCCTCTGGAAAGAGGGGAAGGCTTATTATCACGGCACCGGACACGGTGTGGGATATTTCATCAATTGCCATGAAGGACCACAGAACATACGCCTCAATATAAATCCCACCCCGCTCGAACCGGGTATGATAACAAGCAATGAGCCGGGACTCTACCTTGAGGGCAGATATGGCATACGCTGTGAGAATCTCGTGGTGACGGAGAAATATGAGACTACCGAGTTCGGAGAATTCCTCCATTTTCATCCCATGACACTCTTCCCCTTCGACCTTCGCCTTTTCGAAACTGAAATCATGAGTGAGGAGGAAATAAAGTGGGTCAATGATTATCATAAACTCGTGCGCGACCGCCTCACGCCACTCCTAAATGATGAGGAAGCAGCATGGCTCGCCGAAAAGACAAAAGAATTAAAATAAGCAGACAGCAATGATACTAAAATCTGTAAGAGGTTTCACCCCTAAAATCGGGCGCGACTGCTTCATCGCCGATAATGCGGCCATCATTGGGGATGTGACGATGGGAGATGAATGCAGCGTATGGTTCAGCACCGTTCTGCGTGGAGATGTGAATAAAATCACAATCGGCGACCGCGTAAACATTCAGGACGGGTCCGTGCTCCACACATTATACCAGAAATCCACAATAGAGATTGGCAATGATGTCTCGATAGGCCATAACGTTGTGATTCATGGCGCAAAAATCCGTGATTACGCACTAATCGGGATGGGAGCTGTAGTGATGGATGATGCGGAAGTGGGCGAAGGAGCATTGGTAGCCGCCGGCTCGGTGGTGCTCAGTCGCACGAAAATCGGTCCTCACGAGATGTGGGCAGGCGCACCGGCAAAGTTCGTCAAGATGGTCGAACCGGAAAAAGCCAAGGAGATGAATGAGAAAATCGCCCGCAATTACCTGATGTATTCCAAATGGTACACTGAAGAGTAAAGGCGCGCATTTATCCGCCGGTACGGACCTTTCGGGCAGGTCTGATAAAAATACAGCTTCGGGGGAATCCCCGAAGCTGCTTTTATTTTTTGGCTGCTTTTTTCTTAGCGAGCTTTATCATTTCTTTTTTTGCCTTGGCGAGCTTGCGCTGGAAATTCTTGTCGGCATGAAGTCGGGCCACAACAGCGGCTCCAACCAAACGGCCGGCATCGACATCACTTTGAAAATGCGCACCGCAAATCACGCGGCTCTGACCGAAGTCGTATCCACGCTTCATTATGGCATCCTGAGCATCAGGATTAATTTCAGACAGAACGAGCGCTGTGGCCCATCCGATGGAAGTGTGCCCCGACGGATAACTGCCATTTACCCGTAAGCCGGGCTCGTCATCAGGAGTTGCCGACGGCTCATTGAATACCATGAAGGGTCTCGGCCGCATATAATAATTTTTAGCAGCGCGTGTAGCCAGATCCCCTGCGTCCTCCTTCATATTGAGAATAAGGTCGCAGATTGCAGGGGCATTCTCCCGAGTGAGTTTGAAGCCGAAGGCATCACTGAAGGCACTGTCAAGCCAGCCGTCGGCGTAAGAAGCATCCGTAACGGCCTGCTGACCTCGCTCCGAGTCGCGCATTGACTTGCCCCAGTCGTATTGCTCCCGGTCATAGGCGAAATGAGCCGAAGCAGTATCAGGTGGCAATGACAGAAACGCCCGGCTGTCGAGCACATCCCCGGCATTAAGAAAATATCGGTCGGGAGCCGTCAGATGATCAGCAAAAAGAGTGACCGGCAGGACACTCAGTAACAAAAAAAGCAACAGATGTTTGCGCATAAATGGAAGTTTTATGGTGAAAAAATAATTTTTTACAAGAAATATTTTGCCAATCGGCCAAGTTTGACTAATTTTGCACGCTGCAAGGCCCACATATATAACGCGCCTTACGCGAAAGTCATATCTGACTGGAGAAAAAACTAAAACAAACTAAAAAAATAAAATCAAAAAGAAAAATGATCATCGTACAAGTAAAAGAGAACGAGAACATCGAGAAGGCTTTAAAGAAATTCAAGCGTAAATTCGAGAAAACCGGCATCGTGCGCGAGCTTCGTGCCCGTCAGGCATTCGAGAAGCCGTCGGTAACGAACCGCAAGAAAATGGTGAAGGCCATCTACGTTCAGAAGCTTCGTCAGGCTGAGCAGTAATCGGGGCTCTTTCACTTAGAAAATAAATCGTGGGAACGACACATCGGTGTGGCGGCTTAGGCAAGTCATACCGATTTGTCGCGCATTAGAAAAATGGAAAGGATAAGAGAGTTCCTCAAATATCTCGAGTCGGAGGAACGCGCAAGCGTTCATACGGTAGAGGCTTACGGGCGCGACCTGCATCAATTTGCTGAATGGCTGAATGAATCGGATGTTCCCTGGGAAAATGTGCGTCCGGCAGATGTAAGGGAATGGATAGGGACACTTGCCGATGAAGGCATGACTCCCGCTACCTTACGTAGGAAAGCTCAGAGCCTGCGAGCTTTCTTCAGGTGGGGGCGGATTAGAGATATGTTCCAAAGTAATCCTGCGGCCGATACCCCACTCGTCAAGAAACGACGCCGACTCCCTGATTTTATAAAGGAAGGGGACATGGAAAATCTTTTGGAAGACACTCTTCCGGAAGATTTCAGCGCGGCCAGAACTCACGTCATCCTTACTCTATTATATAGCCTGGGACTTCGCCAGGCGGAACTTTTAGGGCTGACCGATGCTGATATCCGGGCAGACGGGCTTGAGCTTCGAGTCACCGGAAAGCGCAACAAGCAGCGAGTTCTTCCGGTGCCTCCGCAACTAAAAGACATCATCCGTCAATGGCAAAAAAGGCGTGACGAGCACTTTCCGGATCTTCCCGCACCCCGCTCATTGATAGCCGGGCCACATGGCGCGCTATCAAAAGAAATGCTGTATCAGATAGTCCGGCAAGGACTCGCCGGAGTCTCTACCGGGCGCAGAAGCCCCCACACATTGCGCCATTCATTCGCCACTGCCATGCTCAATCATGGCGCGGATATTGATGCCGTCAGAGAAATGCTTGGTCATGCTTCGCTGCAGACCACCCAGATCTATACCCATATCAGCTATAAGGAACTGATGGCGAACTATGCCGGCGCGCACCCACGGAGCCGGAAAAGGAAAGACAACCGGGAGCACTAAGACCTCATTCAATAAAATATGTTAATGCCAGAGCGGCTATCTTCGAGCTAAAATATTCTTTTTCAGAAGGAGCAACCTTTGAGTTGTGACTGAGGAAAAAGGATATTTGAGCCGAAGAGAGCCGGACGGATGGTAACTTAAAAACATATGATTGAGGAATTTATTAAAATTATTAAAATTTAATGGTAATTAGAAATACCTTATTCTCGCAGCTGCACCCCGGCTATCACTTTTTGATTCAGTCACATAGCCCGCTATGCTCCTGAATCTGCAAAGCGATATCCGAGGCACATCTGCGACTCTGGCATTAACAGATTTTATTGAATGAGGTCTAAACTTGAAATACTCCTTCCCCACAAGGAGTAGTGACAAAGATAGAGAGGAGACGGAGCAAATAAAAGTGGATTTTTTTCGTTTAGAATTAACCGAGTTCCATATTTTTTTGTTACCTTTGTAAAGAGCCGATGTCAGGATATAAAGAGGACATATGAATATGTCGTGCATAAGCTCAGACTTCACATACCAACACTTAAAACCGAAAACTATGGAAACAAAGATCAAAGCAATTCATTTTGATGTCAGCGACCGTCTGACGGCCTTTATCAATAAGAAATCAGAAAAGATGGCCAGGAGATTCGAAGCCATCACAGAGATAGAAGTGACACTTAAGGTAGTGAAGCCGGAGACGGCCATGAATAAGGAAGCCTCTGTCAAGATGATAGCCCCTCCGGCAGCCGAGCTTTTTGCATCCAAGACCGCGGACACTTTCGAAGAGGCCGTGGACCTATGCATGGATGCTCTTGAGCGCAAGCTTGAGAAGAACAAGAACACTTGATAAACAGCGAATTAACATCTTAATAATTAATGAACAAACAACCTCGTTCGCGAACCACAATGCTCATATTGCTCCTCGCGCTCACACTGAGCGCGGGGGCATTCCTTGTATGGCTATATCCGATGGTTATGGTAAAGTCAGAGCGGGAGGCCACAATTCGCATTCCGGCGAACGCCACTCGCGAAATGGTAAAAGATAGTCTTGACCGTTACATGGGGCCTGACTTCGCCGGAAAAGTCATGCAGCTGGCCCGGCTCCGAAATGTCAAAATCGAAAATCGACATGGGAGCTATGTCATTCCGGAAGGAAGCAACGCGCTGGCTGCGATGCGCAAACTGACTTCGGGAGCCCAAACCCCGGTGCGAATCACCGTGAACGGATTCAGAAGCCTTCCACTGCTTATCGAACGAATAAGCAGAAAAATGGAATTCCCGGCAGATTCCCTTGAGAATCTGCTTTCCGACCCGATTTACATGAGTCAATACGGCCTTACTCCCGAACAGGCCCTGGCCTTATTCATCGATGACACTTATGAGGTGTACTGGACATCCAGTGCACGCGAAACAGTAGACAAAATCGGCGAGACCTACCGATATTTCTGGAGCGACTCAAGGAAGCGGCAGGCTGAGGAACTGGGTCTGACACCCGCCGATGTAATGACTATAGCCTCCATAACCGACGAGGAGACCAACGATGAGGCGGAAAAGGGGAAAATAGGCAGATTATACATCAACAGACTCCAGAACAATATGCGTCTGCAGGCAGATCCGACCGTAAGATTCGCCATAGGTGATTTCACCATTCAGCGAATCACGAAAGCCGACCTGAAAGTTGAATCTCCCTATAACACCTATCTTCATCACGGGCTTCCACCGGGCCCGATACGCACCACGAGTTATGCCACGCTTAAAAAGATTCTTAGAAGCGAGCCTCACAGTTATCTATATATGTGTGCCAAAGAAGATTTTTCCGGCACTCACAATTTCGCAAGCAGCTATGACGAGCATCTCCGGAACGCCGCCCGCTATCAGAATGCGCTTGACCAACGAGGAATAACCCGCTGAGTCATATGAGGCTGAAGGGATTAATATACGTCCTCATGGCGTTTATAAGTTTTCTGCACGCCAATGTAGGTCAGGGAACTTCAGTTGTTCCCTCCGACACAATAGCAGAATCAAAGAGAGGCGCCAAACCGGCCGATATGACAATGATAGCACGCGCCGATACTGTCACCGGCGACTCGGTGACCCTAAAAGAGGCCATTGAAAACACTTGGGAGACATTCAAGGAAACCAAGCGGATCGAGTTCAAGGATACCCTTATCAGATATCCTAAATTCATACGTTTCTGTCTCAATGTCTATAACTGGGTGGAGCGCAATTTCAATACTTACGACACCGAGTATGTGACAGGAACCGGTAAACACGGAAAGGTCAGGCTTGTTTCCGACAACTGGTCGGATATACATTCATTCAGATTCAACAGAGGGTTCCCGCTCATTATGGCAAGCGACCCCTACTCCAACCTCGGTATACAGGCCAACTATTCTATCTTGAGCATAGGATTCTCAGTCGACATGAACGCAGCGATAAGTGGAAAAAAATCCCAACATCATAAAACTAACTTCGGAATAACCATGGCCCGTTTATACCTTGAAGCTTATTACTGGCGGAACACCGGGCAAACAAAAATCCGGACCTTCGGCGATAAGGAGACGGGAATTATCGAAAATCTGGAATTTGACGGATTGAATTCAAAGTCACTTGGAATCGGAGGATTCTATTACTTCAATTACAAGAAATACAGCCACGCGGCAGCCTACAACCTCTCTACTTACCAGAAAAAGAACGCCGGGTCATGGATAGCCGGGATTACCGGGCAATTATACGATTGTACGCTTGATTTCGATCAATTACCGGAAGAGGTTAAGGAAGAGACCAACTTCCCGTTCAGCTCTTACCATTTCGACTATAATGCCGTAAATCTAATAGGGGGATATGGATTCAACTGGGTGCTTGGCAAACATTGGCTCTTCAACGTCACCGCGCTTCCGGGACTCGGATTAAGTTTCTCATTCTCAGACGCCACCAACGGGCGTCATACCAATCTATCATTAGCCGGACGAATACTTAACTCCCTGACGTATTGCACCCGGCAGTTTTTCGTGACTGCAACATCCTTTTTTCACAGCAATTTTTACCTGCACAAAAGAATATCTTTTATGTCGGCCACGGAGAATTTCCAGGTTTCTACCGGAGTTAGATTCTAAGAGTTCATTGGAAATAACCGATTCGGGATTATGGTAAGTTCAGACAAAAATATAAATACGCCGATGCCCACGAAGGACGAGAGATATATGCGCCGGGCTCTTGACCTTGCATCATCGGGGGCCGGACATGTATCGCCCAACCCGATGGTCGGTGCCGTAATAGTGGCTCCCGACGGACGCATTATCGGCGAAGGTTTTCACCGCCGCTATGGAGAGGGACATGCCGAGGTAAACGCCATTGCTTCGGTTGCGGAAGAGGATATTCCTCTTCTCCGGGAATCGACCATATACGTAACCCTTGAGCCATGTTCGCATTACGGCAAGACACCTCCGTGCGCCAAATTGCTTTGTGATAAAGGAGTGAAGCGGTGCGTAATAGGCACAGGCGACCCTAATCCCAAAGTGGCCGGGAGGGGAATAAAGATGCTACGGGATGCCGGAATCGAAGTGACGGAGAATGTATTGAAAGAAGAATGCCTCGCAATAAACGAACGATTTTTCACAGCCCAGACCCAAAAGCGTCCCTGGATACTGCTAAAATGGGCTGAAAATTCGGATGGATCCACGAACGCTCCTGACGGCTCTCCAATCGCTATTTCCTCACCTGCTACAAGAGCGTTGATGCATAGGGAAAGGTCGCTTTGCGATGCCATTATGGTCGGCACGGGCACGCTTCTCTCCGATAATCCATCACTCACCACCCGCCATTGGCCCGGGAAAAGCCCTATTCCGGTTATATTCAGTTCGGAGAGAATAGAAAATCCGGAAGTTAGAGCCAATTTGAAAATATTCAACCGTCGGCCAATCATACTGGATGCAGATATCCCCCTTGAAGAAAATATGAAAATCCTATTCGAGCATCATGGAATCACCTCATTGATGGTGGAAGGAGGGCCTACACTTATCAAGTCGTTCATTGACGCAGGGCTTTATGACAGGATTCGAACCGAACGAAATGAATCAATTTGAGCATTAGGGGCGAACCCGACTCAGACTCCGTTTTAATTAAGATTCCATAATTATATCTTCAAAGGGAACATAGAGCTATGTGGCGCCAACCGGCTACTTACTTTTTTACTTAAAATTCCTTAAAATTAAAAATCTGCAACAAAATTAGTAAGAATATCGCCGAGAAATGCTAATTTTGTAAGTTGAAACTCTGCTTTGCAGTCTAAACATGGCGGCAAAGCCGTTTGAAGCATACTCTCAGTTTAAAGCAGAATATGCGTCAACTAACTGAACCAGAACATATTGAACACGTGAACAAACAAATTATCTTTTCACTTCTATGGGTGGCCTCGTTGCTTAGCCTCTGTATAACCTCAGGCTGTAACGGCCACTCCGACAGCGAGAAATTCATATATCCGGCCAACCTGACAATTACTGAATTCTCGCTGAGTGCCGACAGCAAAAATCCGGGGCTTGACTCAGCCTATTTTTCCATAGACCTTCAACATGGCGTAATCTTTAACGCAGATTCGCTCCGTAAAGGGACGAAGGTTGATAAAGTTGTTCCTCAGATCACATTCGGTAGCGCCGTTTCGGAAGCAATCATAGAAATGTCCGGGGGGACGACGCGGGAAGGAGAAGTGGATTTCCAAAAAAATCCCACTGACTCTATTGACTTCACCGGAGACGTGTTCCTACGCATAAAAGCCAATGATGGAGATATCTCGGCCCGCTACCGCATCAAGGTCAACGTGCACAAGGAGAATCCCGATACCCTGATCTGGAGAGAAGAGAGTTCCGCTGCTCCGGCAACCCGTTTTTCAGATCCGAAGGCAATGAAATGGGCGAAGAACCACAGCTCGATCATCGCCCTGATTGAGGAGAACGATGGCAGCTATTCCGCTTCGCAAATCCTTTCCATGACCACGATGGAAAAAAGCGTAAAGGCCATACAGCTTCCTTTCACGCCACGCGTGCGGACATTCAGTCTTACAGATGACCACGCCTGGGTGCTTGCCGAAGACGGGCATCTCTGGGAAGGTTCCTCCGACCTGAGCAATTGGACAGATACAGGCGAGATCTGGGAAAGCATGATTGGCGCCTATGTATCTACGGTTGTCGGCATCCGGAATAACAATGGAATGAGATATTTCGCCCAGTTCCCCCTCAATGAACTAAATGTCAAAGAAATACCTTCAGATTTTCCCATTGACGGCATCACTAATCTGGTGACTCTTGCAAACAAATGGACCCAATCACCCGTGGCATTCTTCTCAGGAGGCATAAAAGCGGACGGAAGTCTGTCAAAGATAACTTGGGCATTCGATGGGGCAGAATGGATTCAGTTGTGCAAAGGAGGCATTCCTGCATTGAGGGATGCTGAAATAGTGTCTTATTACCATTATCGGCCCTCGGCCGATTCCAAATCGATGGTTGAATACCCGGTATGGATGCTAATGGGGGGTGAAAACGAGAAGGGGGAAATCAACCGAATGGTATATGTGTCGTATGACAACGGCGTCAACTGGGGCCCCGGGGCAATCGGCATGCAACTTCCGGCGGATATGCCGTCGCTCAGAGATTTCGATGCTCTTGTGGGAGATGTCAGAATGGAGGGGAATCTGAGTGCCTCATGGACCGGCCAACCGCAGGGCTGGAAAGTAACCTACCGTGTTGAAGGGGACCTCGTAATATGGGATTGCCCCTGCATCTATGTGTTCGGGGGTTACAACAGCCATGGCGTCCTCAACCCGACACCATGGCGCGGAGTCCTCAACCGACTGACTTTTATGCCAATACTTTAAAAAGATTTCGTTGAAGATATTAAGCAAAATAGCTCTCGGACTCATACTCTTCCTTACTTACGTGAGCACACCGGCCAACGCTCAGGAAGATTACCGCTTTGATATAGGCGGGGGCCTTGGCATGACCGGCTATCTTGGCGATGCCAATTCGGCGAACCTATTTCAGATGCCTGGATGGGATGCAGAGGTGCTGTTCAGATATATTCTAAATCCTCGAATCAACTTAAAGACCAACTTCTATGTAGGAAGTCTCCGCGGAGACTCGTCAAAAATGGATAACGTCTTCCCGGAGGGGCAAAATTTCAAGTTCTCCACCACATTTTACGAGCTCGGCGAACTGTTCGAATTCCATTTCTTCAATTACGGAATGGGAGAAAGCTACCGAAAGTTGAAGCGGTGGACGCCATATATCACGGCAGGCCTTGGCATAACGGCCTGGAGCGTGGATGGGACAGGAGGCGCGGCTTTCACAATTCCATTGGGAGTGGGATTCAAATACAAGCCGGCATTAAGGTGGAATCTTGGCTTTGAGTTCCTTATGAAAAAGACATTTTCCGACAAGCTTGATGGCCCACAGCTCGCCGATCCTTTAGGGATCAAGAGCGATTTCATGAAAAATACCGACTGGTATTCCACTGTAAGCTTTACTGTAAGCTATGAATTCAGCAAGCGGTGTGCAGTTTGCCATTACAAAGATTGAAAAGATGACAGAATCAGATAATATACCTAAAATCAACAAAGGGAGCGTTCCCCGCCATGTTGCAATCATAATGGATGGCAACGGTCGTTGGGCACGCCAAAGGATGCAGGGACGCAGCGAAGGCCACGCCGAGGGCGTGAACAGCGTGCACAACATCACGCAGGCCGCGTCTGACTGTGGCATTAAATATCTGACACTCTACGCCTTTTCTACAGAGAACTGGGCCCGTCCTGCTGAAGAAGTCGACACTCTTATGCATCTCATAGGCTGGGCTATCAGAAAGGAAACTCCAGAGCTGAAAGCTAATAACGTCCACATCAACCTTATAGGCGATATCAGCCGCCTGCCTGAGCAAGTTCAGGCTGACCTCCGGGCCGGATGTGAAGCCACTAAGGATTGTGATGGTCTTAATCTCAATCTCTGTCTCAGCTATTCGTCCCGCTGGGAACTTACGCGAGCTGTCAGGGAAATCGCCCGGCTCGCCGCCGAGGGAGCCCTCAATCCCGATGATATAAGCGAGTCTGCTTTCGAACAATACCTCTCCACTTCCCAATTTCCCGACCCGGACCTTCTAATCCGAACCGGGGGCGAACAACGGCTCAGCAATTTCCTGTTATGGCAGGCCGCTTATTCCGAACTGTATTTCACTCCAACCTTATGGCCCGACTTCTCTAAAGAGGAGTTCTTTGGAATCCTCGAGGACTTCAGTCATCGCGAACGCCGCTTCGGCAAGACCTCCGATCAAGTTAACGCACCTACGCAGATATGAAACATATAAGGATCTTACTCCTCATCTCCATCGCTCTCCTGTCAGCCACAAATTCCATAGCGCTCGACATAAAGCTAAATAATCCCGGCATACCGGCCGACACCATATTGGCTCCCGATGTGATATACTCACCGATACCCAAGTCGTATGAAATAGCCGGCATAAAAGTCACCGGTATTCCGGAAGCCGACGAATATCTGGTTATAGGCTTCTCCGGCCTTTCAATCGGTGACCGAATCGATATCCCGGGGTCTGCAATCACTGACGCCGTGAAGCGGTTCTGGCGCCAGGGTCTCTATTCAAAAGTTGAAATCAACGTAGAAAAGACTGTAGGAGACAAGGCCTGGCTTGAAATCGCACTGCAACGACAGCCCAGAATGTCGGAAATGAGATTCGAAGGAGCAAAGGGAGGCGAGAAGAAAGACCTTACGGAGCGCCTGGGAATGGTCCCCGGCCAGCAACTTACTCCCAACATCATAGCTCAGGCAAAACGCATTATTGAAGATTATTATTCAAAGAAGGGATTCAAGAACGCCGAGGTCAAAATACTTCAGCAACCGGATCTCTCCAAGGAGAATCAAGTGATTCTCGATGTGGTCATAAACCGCAACAACAAGGTCAAAGTCCACAAGATATATATAGATGGGAATGAAGTGCTCTCTGACCGAAAGATCAAGCGCACGATGAAGAAAACCAACGAGGGTGGCGACCTGCTCAAAATCTTCAGCCAGAAGAAATTCGTAGAACGCGATTTTGAGGATGACCTTAACCGAATCATCGAGAAATACAATGAGCTCGGATACAGGGATGCGAAAATCGTGCACGACTCGGTGGCCAAATTCAATGATAAATCCGTTGACGTATTCCTGACAGTCGATGAGGGAAAGAAGTATTACATCTCCGACATCTCCTGGGTCGGCAACACGGTTTACAGCACGGATGTACTCAACAACGTTCTGGGGATATACCCCGGCGACGTCTATAATCAGAAATATCTCAACAAGCGCACACAGGAGGATGACGATGCCGTTTCAAACCTATACCTTGACAACGGCTATCTGTTCTTCAATCTGGTGCCGATCGAGGAGAGAATCGATGGCGACAGCATCGCCCTTCAGATGCGTGTCATAGAAGGCCCTCAGGCAAAGGTGAACCGAGTGGTAATCAATGGTAACGACCAGCTTTACGAGAAAGTGATCCGCCGGGAGCTACGCGTGCGTCCGGGAGAGCTTTTCTCAAAGAGCGACCTTATGCGTTCGGCTCGCGAAATCGCTGCCACCGGTCACTTCGACCCGGAAAACCTCGATATCCGTCCTGAACCGAACGAAAACGACGGAACAGTCGACATACTTTTCAACCTGACTTCTAAAGCCAACGATAAAATCCAGCTTTCATTCGGTTGGGGACAAACCGGTCTTACCGGACAGCTTCAGCTTTCTTTCTCCAATTTCTCGATAAAGAACCTTTTCAATCCGAACAGTTATAAGGGCATCATTCCGCGTGGCGACGGGCAGACATTCTCCATAGCCGCACAGACAAACGCACAATATTATCAGAGTTATCAGCTCTCTTTCTTTGACCCCTGGATAGGAGGAAGCCGCCCCAACTCGCTTGCAGTGTCGCTCGACTTCAGCCGTTCGACCGGTATCAACTCCCAGTTCTATAATGACCAGTGGCAGAATGCTTATCAGACGGCCCTGTATAATTCATACTCATATAACACCAACTATTCGAGTTACGCGCTACAGAACGCGTATGACCCGAACAAGGTGCTTCAACTCGCCGGCGCCACAGTAGGCTTCGGTACGCGCCTGAGCTGGCCCGACGACTATTTCCAGTTCCAGGCCACTCTCGGATACCGCTGGTATTATCTGCGCGACTGGGATTATCTGTATTATATGCGTAACGGAACATCGAACTCACTTACCCTCGGCCTTACGCTTTCGCGAACGAGCATCGACAATCCTATTTATACTCGGCGCGGCTCACAATTCTCCATCGACCTGACAATGACGCCACCGGCTAACCTTTTCGGGAGCAAGGACTGGAAGAAACTTTCAGAGCAGGCTTCATACAGCAATCCGGATTCCGAATCTCGCGAGGCAGCCCGCACCTCTCTCTATAAATGGATAGAATATTGGAAACTCAGATGGAAGAGCAAGACGTTCACTCCGCTCACCGACCCCGATGGCAAATGGACACTCGTGCTCATGACGCGCGCTGACTTCGGTCTGCTCGGAAGCTGGAATAAATATATCAAAACGCCGTTCGAGACATTCTATTTCGGAGGCGACGGAATGACCGGCTCATATACTTATGCCACGGAGACAATCTCCATGCGAGGATATGAAAACGGACAGTTCACCCCCAGTGGCTACGAGGGTTACGCCTATGGTAAATTCACTCTTGAGCTTCACTTCCCGTTCCTTCTGCAACCTTCCACAACTATCTATGCAATTGCCTTCGCTGAGGCCGGCAACTGCTGGACGAGTGTCGGGGACTTCTCTCCCTTCAATCTCAAGAGAAGCGCCGGCGTGGGTGCCCGCGTGTATCTGTCTATCCTCGGATTCCTCGGAATCGACTGGGCATATGGCTTCGATAAGGTGTGGGGACGCCGGGGTGGAAGCCAGATTCACTTCGTGCTCGGTCAGGAATTCTAACCGAATTATATTGCTTGACACGATTTTAACGTTTATTGATACATAACATATAAACTTCGGGTGAATTAATATGTCATAATGAAAAATCATCAAATGACATAAATAACCTCAAAAACACGACCTATGAAAAAATATCTTATCGCTCTGATTGCAATAATCGGTCTGGGCTTTACAGCGGGAGCGCAAAAATTCGCGCTTGTCGATATGGAATATATCCTTCGCAATGTGCCGGCTTACGAGATGGCCAACGAACAGCTCAATCAGGTAAGTCTCCGCTGGGAAAAGGAAGTCAACGAGCTCTCGAAAGAGGCAGAGACTATGTTCAAGAATTACCAGTCGGACAAAGTGTTCCTGACCGATGAACAGCAGAAAAAGCGTGAGTCCGAGATCGTTGCTAAGGAAAAGGAAGTGACCGACATGCGTTATAAATATTTCGGCCCGGAGGGAGAACTCTACAAGAAGCGCCAGTCGCTCATGAAGCCGATTCAGGAAGACGTTTATAATGCCGTCAAGGCAGTGGCCGAAGAGAAAGGATATCAGACGATATTCGACCGCGCATCCTCGCAGAGCATCGTGTTCGCCTCTCCGAGAATCGATGTCAGCAATGAGGTACTCGCCAAATTGGGATATTCAAAGTGACAACAATAAATAAAACTTTCAAATAAAAATGATTAAGAAAATTCTTTTGGCGGTAGCAATTATGCTGCCCATGTTCGGCGCTTCGGCGCAGTCCACATTGAAAATCGGATTAGTGGATACTCAGGCTTTGGTGCAGGCACATCCCGACACTCAGGAAGCTCAGAAAAAACTTCAGGAGGCTTCCAAAAAATACGAGGATGAATATACACGTCTCGGCGCTGAAATGAAACGCATGTATGACGAACTGGCTAATATGAAGGATGACGAACTCCCGGCTATCAAGGAACGCAAGACCCGTGAATTCCAGGATTATCAGCTCAAGGTTCAGAATTTCGAGCAGAGCGCTCAGCAGGACCTTCAGCGCATGCAGGCCGAGCTCCTCAGCCCCATTTTCCAGAAAATCAAGGATGCCGTGGAATCCGTCGGCAAAGAAGGCGGTTTCTCTCTGGTGCAGGATTACAATCCTCAGCAGACACTTTTCTTCACTTCGCCCGTGGAAGATGTTACCACTCTTGTCAAATCCAAACTTGGCATCAAATAAAACAGCTATTATTAGTTGACGTACCACAGTTAAAAATAAGCCGGTTTCCGCATGGAATCCGGCTATTTTTTTGTAATTTTGCATAAGCTATGGCATTCCCGGTAGCGGACCGATGAATTTCCGGGCAGGTTCCATGCTTTATATAAGATGACACCTTCAAAGATGAGCATGAAAGCAGACAAATGTGAGAAATCCGGAAATAAATACACACCGGGGCCGATAGGTATCTTCGATTCCGGCTACGGGGGCCTCACCATCCTTGATGGCATTCGGAGGGCTCTTCCCGAGTATGATTATCTTTATTTAGGTGATAACGCACGTGCTCCCTACGGCACACGCAGCTTCGATATCGTGTTCGATTTCACGCGTCAGGCCGTAGAGGAACTTTTCAGTCGGGGCTGCCATCTCGTAATCCTGGCCTGCAATACAGCATCGGCAAAGGCTCTACGGAGCATTCAGCAACAGGTACTTCCAACACTATATCCGGAAAGACGTGTGTTGGGCGTGATTCGCCCCACGGTGGAAAAGGTTGGCGAAATAAGTCGCAGCGGCCATCTTGGTCTCCTGGCGACACCGGGCACCGTGCGCAGTCATTCCTATATGCTTGAGATAGCCAAACTCCATCCTGACATGCAACTCACAGAAACGGAATGCCCGATGTGGGTGCCACTTATTGAGACCGGAGAGGCCATGGGGCCCGGCGCTGATTATTTCGTAAAAAAATATATAGACCGGACTATGGCAGCCGATCCTCAGATTGACACGCTTCTTCTCGGCTGCACCCACTACCCTATCCTGCTCCCTAAAATCAAGGCTTACGCACCGGAGGGTGTGAAAGTTCTCGCGCAGGGAGACATTGTCGGACGCAGCCTTGCCGATTACTTGCGGCGCCACCCTGAAATGGAGGCAAAATGCACAAAAGGGGGTGTCACATCTTATTTCACCACCGAAAACGCGGATATATTCAATCGACTCGCCTCACTTTTCACCGGCGATGATGTGGCAGCCTCCCGCATCACTCTCAGTTAGATACCACAAAACGCTGTTATGGACTATACAGAATTAAGAAATAAGTTAAAGGGATTGGACTATGATAATGCCGTGATCGAAATAACCGAATATATCACTGCACACCCCGATGATGACCGGGCATATACGCTTCGCGGGATGAAATATTGGGGGGCCGGACAAAGAAGCCTCGCCATCGGAGATTATCTGGCGGCAGTCAGAATCAATCCTGACAGCACCGCTGCCGAGGCTCTCAAGGCTGCCAATGAAATTCTTGATTACAGAAATAAGGACCTCTATAATCCCTGACCCACGAGGCCACAAGCCAATTAGTGCTCAGCCCCCTTCCCATAAAAAATTAATGCTCACCGAAAAGAAGGCGGACGCTTTCGGGGATTTTCCTGCCTGACTTCACGGACTCAGAAGGTATATGCCGCGCCCGTGAAGGCTGCATGATTGGCCGCGTAAGGGAAGCAGCCGGACGCGCAGACTCCGCGTAAAGCATAAAGGGCCGCGAAAATGACCATCCTCGAGTAATGTTGCGGACATAAAGAGTGGCAAGGCCGGCCACACCTCGGGTATGGTATCGCAATTCGCCATAGACTTCGCAGAGATCCTTGACATCGGTAAGCACGAAGTCTGCTATAACGCGGCGACCCGCCTGAATGCGCACAAGCTGCACATGGATCCGGTCACCATAACTGATGGAGCGTCCCGGATCACTTATCGATATTGTTCTTAAGGTTTTCATAGTGCAAATGTAGGGCGCATCACTGCATATGATTTGCACTCGTTGCAAAAAATATGTGAATAAATGTAAAATATTGTTGGAAAGACCAGGTAGGAGGCGATAAATCCGGCAATAATGATTAACTTTGCGCAGCGAACAGGCCCAGCTGCGGCAGCCGCCGGGGAAAGGGGCTTTGAAGGCTGCAGAAATGGTGGAATGGTAGACACGAGGGACTTAAAATCCCTTGCCCGATGAGGGCGTGTGGGTTCGAGTCCCACTTTCTGTACAAACACAATCTGCGTCCCCGGGCCCGAAAAGGTCGCGGGGACGCTTTATAATTGACATCCACATCCAACCGACATGCCATCCGCACAGAATCTTGAACTCACCCAGAAAATAGGGATGCGGCTCACTCAGCAGCAGCTAAGACTCGTGCGTCTTTTGGAAATGAACACTCCGGAACTGGAAGAGGCTGTGGAACGCGAGCTCGAAGATAACCCGGCACTCGGAATAAAGGAAGAGACCACCGATGAAGATATTAGGAGGTACCCGCTCTATGCCGTCAGCAAAGAGAGTCGGCGCGATGAACCTCAATTTACACCTGTCGATGATTCGGAGTCACTCTATGACAGGCTTCTGACCGAGCTTTCAGAAAAAAAACTGAGTGTGCGCATCGAGACAGCTGCCAGATTCATAATCGGCAGTCTCGACAGCAACGGATATCTGAACCGAAGTCTGCGCGAGATCGTCGATGATCTCGCTTTCGGTCCCGGCGTGGAGGTGACAGAAGAAGAAGCCCGCGAAGCTCTCAGAGCCGTGCAAAGTCTTGATCCTCCCGGTATTGCCGCCACCGACCTACGCGACTGTCTCAGATTGCAACTTGAGAGAATGCCTAAAAGCGTCCCACGCGACAACGCCTTGAGAATCATCAATGAAGCTTACGATGCCTTTACTATGAAACACCGCCACAGAATCGTAAGCATATTGCATATTTCTTCTGAGGATATCTCGGAAGCCCTCGGTCTTATTCTGACCCTCAACCCTAAGCCCGGAGCTGCACTTGGCAATGACCCGGTCCGAGGTGCAAACGTAATCATACCAGACTTTACAATTTCCGAGGAAGACGGGACTTTAAGAATCGCACTCAACAACAGTATCCCGGAGCTGAGAATAGAAGAGAGCTTTGAAACGGCCGTTAAAAATCTCAGGCCTGCAACTCGCGGCCGACTCCGGAAGGGATCGGAATTCATTGTCAGCCGATATAATGACGCGCGCGATTTCATACGCATACTCCGACAGAGACAGGAAACAATGATGAGAGTGATGACGGCAATCGCAAAAATTCAGGAGGAATATCTGCACACTGAAGATGTGTATCTGCTGAAACCAATGAAAATTAAGGATGTGGCAGAACTGACAGAACTCGACATGTCGGTAATTTCTCGGGTGACGTCTAATAAATATGTGGCATTGCCCTGGGGAATATTCCCGCTTCGGTTTTTCTTCAGTGACTCAAAAAGCGAGGACAGGGAGGGGACTGAGGCCACGACCAACCGCAAACTGGAAGCCCGCATCTCATCTCTGGTAGAGGCTGAAGACAAATTGCATCCCCTGTCGGACCAGAAAATCATGGAAGCAATGATTCAGGAGGGTTTCGATCTGTCAAGACGAACCGTCGCCAAATATCGGGACAAACTCGGAATCCCCGTGGCCCGGCTGCGTAAGGAAATGAAATAACAAATTATTGACACTATAAAATGAGAAAAATGAGATATATAAAAACTATGATGCTGGCCTTGACGGCACTGGTACTGCCGGCTCAGTCTCTTCTTGCAGTGACCGATAAGGAAATGGAGGAGGCCCGCACCTATACGGCCAAATCTTATTTACGCTACGTAAACAACGGTTCGGGATATCTTGACGAAGTCAACGTGAAGACAATGTCGGAACTCAATTCCAAGCTAAAGGCCAAGGAGAAGGAGAATATCGCGGCGTTCAATGCTGTTAAGGTGCCTCAGGACTATGCCGCATGGGATAAAAAACAACTTGTGGAGTATTGGGCGGCCACGTTCTTTACATCGCCCGGTCTGGACCCTAATGGGAAGGGGGCGCGTCAACGTGTACGCAAATATATAGAAGAGATGACCGTCGCATCTCCTAAATCAGCTGCAGCTCAACCGGCAGAGACACCTGCCGAACCGGAAGCGCCCCGGAATGCCCCGACTGCCGAGACCGGCATTCCGGAAGATGGTCAACTTGCACCGGATGATGTGACACCGCAGGATCAGGCCGATATCCTTGCGGACCAAAAGGATATAGAAAAAGCTGCGGAGGAGAGCCGCGAAGACCGTCCCGAAGAGCAGAATCGCACATGGGTCTATGTGCTTGTGCTCGCCATTCTGATAGGTGTGGTGATATGGCTTGTGATATATGCCGCCAACCTTATGAAACGTCAGCCCGATGGAAGACGGGACGATGATGACGAGCCCTCAACTTCAGAAAATGAACTCCGCGAACAAACCCGTAAAGCTATTGCCGCAAAGAATCAGGAGCTCGAACAGATGCGCCGTGCCCTTGAAGAGGCCGAAAGACGAGCTGCAGCTCTGGCTGCCGAACTGGAGGCTGAGAGACGTGCGCACCGACACATTGAGCCGGAGCCAAAGCCTGAACCAAAACCCGAACCAAAACCGGTCCCGAAGCAACAGCTACTCAAAGTGATTTACCTCGGAAGAGCCAATAAGAGAGGAATTTTTGTGCGTGCCGACCGACGCATCACCGAAGGAAGCACAATCTACCGTCTTGACACTAATGACGGGCTCGTGGGAACGTTCCATGTGGTGGACGAACCAGAGGTAGTGGATCTTGCACTGACTGATCCAGCAGAATTCCTTGCTAACGGCTGCGCCGGTGAAGACCTCCTCGACACAGCGGGAGTGACCCGGATCACAACCCAAAGTGCCGGCACAGCAATTTTCGAGAACGGATATTGGAAAGTGCTTCGCAAATCCCGAATCCGCTACGAGTAAACCCCGATTTTAAGGGGAATATTCCGGCCGGGATTTAGAGAAAAGGCTTAGACTCCATCCAATAAAAAATGTTAAATGCAGGGCGGGCTCTTTTTGAGCTAAAATCTTGAATCTCTGAGGGAGCAGCCTTCGAGCTGTGACCGAAGAGATTCGAGATTTAAGCCAAAAAGAGGCCGGACGCAGGTAACTTTATTTTATTAGTACGAGCCATTATATTTAAATTGATTAAAATTAAAGTTTTTAAATTACTCCATTCATCGCATCTCAGGGGCATATATCGCCTTTTGCCTCAGTCACATAGCACGCTATGCTCCTTCGTCTGCAAGACGATATATGCTCCCTGAGATGCGACCCTGCATTAATATTTTTTATTGGATTGAGTCTTAGAACGCGTTCCTAAACCGGAGTCGAGAATCAGGGATGAGTTGACTTAAACAGGCCGGAAAATACATTTTGATTTGGAAAATAGATGAAAAGATATTAACTTTGCAATGCAAAGGCCCTGATGGCGGAATCGGTAGACGCGCTGGTCTCAAACACCAGTGGAGCAATCCGTGCCGGTTCGACCCCGGCTCAGGGTACGAACACGGGGAGTGAAGCAATTTTATCTCCCCGTGTTTTTATTATAATAAGCGGGATAATTCTTTCGTTAACAATTTAGAACTAACCATCGGGCAAACTTCAGTCGCGCTTTCTCGAGCCATGAACAAACAAAAAAAGAAAGTGATGCTTATAGGCTCCGGTACCATGAGCCTTTATCAACACCGGAAGGAACTGATTAGCCAGCTCATCTCGCATGATCTGGAAGTATCAGTGATAGCTCCTGACGGCGACGAGGCCTCTCTAATCCAGGATCTTGGATGCAATTACATCCAAATCAACATGGAAACACGAGGCACTAATCCCTTTGCCGATATGAAACTGCTCAGCAGCATTGTTGCGACTATCCGCCGCGTAAAGCCGGATCTTGTGCTGACTTTTTATACGAAGACAAATATTTATGGTGGTATAGCTTGCCGGATTACGTCGACACCATATATAGTCAATATAACCGGACTTGGATCCGCCATGGTTAGCGGCGGCCTTAAACAGAAATTGGTCTCTACCTTATACAAGGCCGCGGTAAAAGATGCCAACCTTGTATATTTCCAAAACAAATCTAACCGTAATTATTTCCGGGACAATCATTTCGGCATCAATGCCTTCCAGATGCTTCCGGGTTCAGGAGTGGCCTTGGACAGACATAGACTGCTCCCCTATCCGGCTGACAACTCGAAAATAAAATTCGTTTTCATCGGCAGGGTTATCGCTCAGAAAGGGATCGGCGAATTTATTGAAGCTGCGAAAAGCATAATCAGAAGATATCCTGAAACTGAATTCCACATTGTAGGGCCTGTCGAAGGGATAGCCGGTCCAATTGTTGAATCAATAAAGACAAATCCTCATTTCGTGGTCCACGGAAAGGTGATAGACGTGCGCCCTATTCTTAAAGAAATGCATTGCACCGTGTTCCCCTCATATTATCCGGAAGGGATGGCCAACGTCCTGTTGGAAAGTGCGGCTGCCGGTCGACCGATAATTACGACCGACTGCCCCGGGTGTGTTGAGACTGTGGAAGATGGCGTTACAGGCTTTATAGTGAAACCTCGCGATAGCAAAAGTGTGGCCGATGCCATGGAAAGGTTTATAGCATTACATCCGGCTGAAAAAGAGAATATGGGGCTCAAAGGCCGTATGAAAATGGAGCGCGAATTTGACCGTCAGATCGTGATTGATGCCTATCTCACCCAGATCAATTCTATCTTAAGCTCACTCCACTAAGGCTCCATCCACTAAAGCGCCGATAACTGCGTTCTAATGACTGAAGAATACCTTCAGGCGCCGACGCCATCCTTGACGCCGCGGACATTGCGGAAGCAGCAACGATCTTGAGGCCAATGTGGCAAGGTAGATTAAATTTAGAAACTGTCTGTATAGCCAATTGAAATTAAGTTGATAATACACCCTCCTACCTGCTTCGGAGCGCTCCACACGAGACAGACTTATACTCTCGCCCTTTTCAAAGCTGCCTCCTTCCAGATGCTGAATGCGGGCTTCTGGTACAGAAAAAATCTTCCCTCCGGCTTTTCGGATTCTGGAACAAAGGTCTGTTTCCTCGTAATACATAAAGAAATGCGGATCAAACCCTCCTACCTTCTCAACAACATCTCGACGGAGCATTAGATCGGCCCCGGTGATATAGCCGACCTCAAAAGGCCTTCCGGAATTATTAAAAATCCGATTCGATCCATATTTACGCTTCTCAGGTTTAAGGTTTAAAAACTCATTTATTTCCCACTTAAATCCGGGAAGTTGACGTCTGAAACTGAGTGTCGGTTGCATATCGGTATTAAACAGATTACCGCCGCAGGCGGAAACCTCGGGGTGCTCATCCATAAAACGGACCAATATGCCAATAGCATTATTGAGGAGGATTGTGTCAGGATTCAGGCAAAAAAGATATCTTCCTCGTGCCACTTCAAATCCAGCGTTATTAGCCCTGCCGAAGCCTACGTTCTCATCAAGACAAACCACTTTGACTTCCGGATCCGTAGCGTACAGTTCTTTCAATTCCGGTTCAGATGCATTGTCGACTATAATAAGTTCATATGAAAATCCGGAACTGTACTTATGTACGGATTCAACACAATCACGAACTTGACATGAAGTATGATAATTAACTATTATAATAGAAACATCAACATTCATATAGAATAAAGACTTACTGAACACGTTAATACAATATCGGGTTACTTATTCCAGATTCCTCGCGCGGTTCCATTAATTAATTTCCTTACTTGAATAATACCAAACCAAGAATTGAAAATCAAAAATGTAATGAGCGCAACACTCAGCAGCCCGACTACTCCATAATGACTGCACACAATTATTCCTATTGGAAGATAAAAAAGAACACAAAGACCCGTCATAATTGTTTGGAGCTTGATTTTACCAAATCCGAAAAGAATATTTGACCAAAGCAAAGACCAAATATAGAATAATTGGAACAAACAGACCAGAATCGTAATAATCATTGGAATCTGGACTTTATCACCAATCCATAATTTGTATACCCAGGGAGATACCAAAACCATTCCAATTCCACCTAATACTATCAATCCTGTGATTTTGACAAGACGTCTCGTTGTTGCTTTCATCCATAAATAATCGCCATTTACACGAGCCTCCGCATAAGCGCTCCAGAAAGGCGTAATTAATATATTAAATGCCATCGTCAGCACAAACATATACTTATACGCAATATTGTAAACTGTGACTTCATCAGGACCCACAAAATGTGAGATAATGATATTGGTGGTCTGATAATAGGCAATATTGATGATCTGGATGAAAAAGAATATAAAGCCCATTGACATTACACCGCGAACTAATCTGAACCTTACATATTTCCAAGATGGCCTGTAATCTTTAAGAATAGTCTGAAAGCACCAGATATTTGTAATAAAGTATATGACCGTAGACGTACATGTAACAGCGAGGGCAAGCCATATAAGTGAACCTTTCGTCGTATGTATCAAAATTAAAATCACACAATTTATTGCAATCTGAATGACTGTATCAAAACTGGAAGCCAAAGCCGGTTTCTGCACTGCAAGCAATAACACTTTTCCAAGACTGAAAACAAATTGCCCAGCAAAGTTAGTCAATGCAATCTCGATAGTCCATGCCAAAACCGGAGCAAGGGAAGGATCTGTATTGAGAAGCTTTGTCCAATCCACAGAGAATGCAGCAATCGAACCTATTGACCATACAAATAATATTATAATACCGATCAATACATAAGACGTACTGACATAGATACGCGCTAATTTATTCTTTCCACGCTCCTTAGCCTCAATAAATTTATTTCGTAATCCATTTCCAATCCCAAGATCAAAGAAACTTAACCACGAAACCATTGAGAATATTGTCAGCCATATTCCATATTCATATTTTGAAAGATAATCTATAGTGAGCGGAACAACTATAAGAGAACATAAAATGCTTATGGTTTTCAATCCACTCATTGCCAAGATATTCTTAAGAGCACGCGAGGAGCGCTGACTTCCTTTGTTAAGAAATGCGTTGATCTTAGAATATGGATTCATATGGTTTCAAATAACCCGTCAAATAAAAGAATGACCATGTTTTATGCCGCAAAGTTACAAATTATTAAGGAATAATCAAGAATATGAAAATAAAATAGGAATAAACTGCCATAAATTTTAGCATAAGTTCTCAAAAAAAAGTAAATTTGTAAATTAAAAATTTATTGGTGCAAGTCTGAATTCATGAAAGAAAATAAAGAAGAAATTGCATCTCCCGACAGGCTAAAGGAGCTTGGGGAAGCTCCGATCGGCAAGATACTTTTTAAGTATAGCCTACCGGCAGTTGTCGGCACAGTAGTAAGTGCCGTATATAATATCATTGACTCCATTGTGATTGGTCATGCAATAGATGACCCCAATGTAGTGGCGGGGATGGCTATCACGTTCCCGGTAATGAATATTGTGACTGCGCTTGGAATGTTGGTAGGAGCCGGAGCAGCTACGAGAGTATCAATAGTGATGGGGCAGAACGATAAGCGAGTGGCAGAAATAATATTGGGGAATTGTGTCCAGCTTACAATTCTATTCGGCCTGCTCTATGTTACCGGTTTTATATTTTTCCTTAATCCGCTTCTGAAGGCATTTGGCGCCACCGACAATTCTTTACCCTATGCCCACGAATTTCTTATGTGGGTCCTTCCGGGGATGGTGCTGATGAACCTTACTTTCTCTTACAATAATGTGATGCGCGCCTCCGGGTATCCCGGCAAGGCCATGTATACCAACATCATAGGAGCAATCTTAAACTCGATTCTGGCACCAATATTTCTTTTCGTGTTCCATTGGGGAATCCGTGGGGCTGCTATCGCAACGGATATATCGATGCTTGTTACTGCCACTTGGGTAATGAGCCATTTCTTCAATACGAAAAATACTCTGCATTTCGCAAAAGGGACATTGAAAATCAATTGGCCGTTAGTACGCGGAGTTCTATACATCGGTATGGCTCCTTTCCTGATTAATGTAGCCGGTTCGGGAGTGAATGCCATCATCAATAACACACTTGTGGATTATGGAGGCGACAATGCAGTAGCAGCGGTGGTGGTGTTCAACCGATATGTCACAATATTCGTGTTCATAATAATCGGTATCTGTCAGGGGATGCAACCGATTGTCGGTTATAACTACGGTTCGGGACGTTACGGAAGACTATTCCGTACATTCTGGACCGCAGCCATTTCGGCAGTAATAATCTCAACGCTCGGAGCACTCGGGGGAATTTTTAACCCTCGGCCCATCGCCTCAATGTTCATGACAGATCCGACTCAAATAGAATGTGCGATAAACTGCCTGAAGATTGCGCTCCTTTCCTTCTGGATGGTCGGATTCCAGATTGTTACCACTAATTTCTTCCAGTCATTAGGATTAGCCGGGCGGGCAGTCTTCCTCTCTCTTACCCGTCAGGTGATTTTTATGATTCCCTTGCTTTTCATTCTCCCCCCATTCATGGGGCTTGATGGAGTGTGGAGCGCTTTTCCCATAAGTGATACTGTAGCCACTGTCGTGGCCGCAATTCTTCTTGTCACTCAGATGAAAGCGATTAAGAATAAAGCAAAAGAAAAACCATTGGAAACACCTCTTCAAATTGAGAAAGATCTTTAGACTTTGAATCCATTGGATCTTTCAAAATGTATTCGAATATTTAGACGATAATTAAGAACATAAAATATGAGCCATCAACAAATAACGGTTACCTCACCCTTACTTCCTCCAATCGAAGAGTTCATGGAAAGCGTTAAGGATATCTGGAATCGTAAATGGATTACTAACAACGGTTACTATCATCAGAAATTAGAGAAACTCCTTTGTGAATATTTGGGGGTGGAATATATAAGTCTGTTTACAAACGGCACGCTGCCGTTAATCACCGCCTTGCAGGCTTTGCGCATAACGGGAGAAGTCATAACTACTCCTTACAGCTTCGTGGCAACGACTCATTCATTATGGTGGAACGGAATCAAACCGGTTTTTGTCGATATAGAAGCATCCACAGGAAATCTGGATCCTCAAAAGATTGAAGGCGCAATCACCCCTCGAACCACTGCTATTATGCCCGTTCACGTATATGGTAATCCCTGCGATGTTGAAGCAATACAAAATATTGCCGATAAATACGGACTGAAAGTAATATATGATGCAGCCCACGCTTTCGGCGTGAAAATTGACGGCGAATCGGTTCTAAAATGGGGTGATATGTCAACCCTATCGTTCCATGCCACAAAGACTTACAATACAATAGAAGGTGGAGCTCTCATTTGTAAAGATGCTAAAACAAAGCAAAGAATTGATTACCTGAAAAATTTTGGATTCGCGGGTGAAACCGAGGTTGTCGCTCCCGGCATTAATTCTAAAATGGACGAGATCAGGGCTGCCTATGGTATCCTTAACCTAAAAAATATTGACGCCTCGATTCTTGCTCGCAAACGCGTTGCTGACACATACCGCAGAGAGCTATCTGACATTAAGGGCCTGAGAATACTTCCGGAACAAAAAAATGTTACATATAATTATTCGTATTTCCCTATCTTTATTGATAAAGAGAAGTATGGTATAAGCAGAGATAATTTATATTATAAAATGAAGGAGCAGAATATTCTTGGCAGAAGATACTTCTATCCTTTGATATCTGCATTCTCCACGTACAGGGGACTTCCCTCCGCCACGCCGACCAACCTTCCGGTCGCTACAAAGATGGCTGACGAAGTCATTTGTCTCCCCCTGCATCATGACCTTTCTGACAATGATGTGTATCGCATAATTGAGATTCTGAAAAAATGAATTCTTTTTATTCTCAGAGCGAGTTGGAGATTTTAGGCTTCCAATCTGTTGGCAATAACGTAAAAATAAGTCGCAAAGCCAGCTTCTATGATATCACGAGAATTCGTATCGGACATAATGTCCGCATTGATGATTTCTGTATTCTTTCGGGCCAAATAACGCTGGGAGATAATATCCATATATCGGCCTACAGCGCACTATATGGTGCAAAAGGAATTGAGATTCATGATTATTCCGGGCTGTCACCGCGTTCAACGATATTCAGCGCCATGGATGATTTTTCGGGCGAGTATCTGATTGGACCTATTCATTCGCCGGAAACCATCAACGTTACAGGTGGAAAGGTTGTAATTGAACGATACTGCCAAATTGGGGCCGGATCAATTATTTTTCCGAATTTAAAAATTGGAGAAGGGAGTGTCGTGGGATCGATGAGTTTGGTCAATAAATCTTTAGAGCCGTGGGGAATATTTGCCGGGATTCCGGTACGGCTGCTTAAGGAAAGAAAAAAAAACCTTCTAAAATTCATTTGATTATGAGTCGTTCGATTGAAACTGACAGCAGCTCGGAATCATTCACATATGCCCCGGTTCTAATACCGACTCTATGCAGATATAACCATCTTAAAGCATGCCTTGACTCGTTAGGAGCCTGTACAGGAGCAGAGAAGACCCATGTTTATGTGGCATTAGATTACCCGGCAAAAGAGTCTCATATTGAAGGCTGGGAAAAGTGCAAGGAATACCTGACCAGACTTGAGGACAATCATCCATTCAAGGAATTGACCGTGATCAGAAGAGACCGAAACCTCGGGCTTGGATTTAATGGTAATCATTGGGATCTCGTCAGGCTTGTTTTAAAGACATACGATAGATTCATATTTTCTGAAGATGACAACTTATTTGCCCCTGCTTTTCTGCAATTCATCAATAAAGGACTCGAATTGTTCAAAAATGATCCGACTATAGTCGGGATAAATGGCTATCGACATTTTTACAATTTACAATTTGAAGATAATTCCTATTTTCTGCAAAATATTGACTTTTCAGCTTGGGGATTCGGTATGTGGAAAGATCGTTTCAAGATGATTGAGAACCAAATTGGCGCAGCATATCTAAGAAAAAAAGCCCTGAATCCTATTACCTGGATTCGTATTGGCGGAAATGGTTTTAATCGACTCAAGCAGTTCTTACACGGGCTTTATACCGGTATGTCGCTTACAGATAATGCCATCAGTATAAATATGGGTATCAACTCCCTCAATGTTGTTATGCCAATAGTTTCAATGGTCAGGAATATGGGCTGGGATAACTCCGGGGAGCATTGCAATGATGATAATGGGAATATTGCGCAAATGCACACCAACCAGATCATCTCAAACGACAAGGATTTTGAATTCTGCGGTAACGGCAAGGCCTACTATAAAGAAAACCATGACACCTATGTCCGCGAATCTTACGGAAAAATAAGTTTCAGCGAATTTCTCAAGCAATCGACATCAAAGATATTTAAAAAAATTTTTAAATGACAATATAAGTCAAGAGACAGGATGCTCCATTAATCTAAACGAAAGCATCATGTCTCTATATAATAAGTCGGGTCTTAGACCTATCCTACAAAAATGTTAATGCCTGGGCTGTAGATATGCTCCTGATTAGGCCTTGCAGAGTGAGGGAGAATAACGGACTATTCGACTGAACCAGAAAGCCGAAGATGGGGGGGCTTATTAACGCTGCATTTCAACTTTATGAGTTGCAGGCAGTTCCCGGTTACGTCGTTCTACAGCTTCAACCACATTCTCAGCCAGAGTGGCAAATGCCCTTGCCTCAGCATTTGCGGCCGCCGAATCGTTTTCAAGGATCACGGCAACGGGGCGACCATCGTCCGCATGAGCACGGATGTCCATGACTAAGGGAATCTGCGCAAGGAGGGGAACGCCCGACTGTTCGGCCAGTCTAACAGCTCCGCCCTCACCGAAAATATAATATTTTTCATCTGGATGCTGAGCCGGGGTGAACCAGGCCATATTCTCGACTATTCCCAATACCGGGACATTGACTTTAGTGTCAGTAAACATCGCAAGTCCTTTACGGGCATCAGCGAGGGCAACTTCCTGCGGCGTACTTACTACTATAACACCTGTTATAGGAAGAGTCTGCACAAGCGTCAGATGTATGTCGCTGGTTCCCGGAGGCATATCTATAAGGAAATAATCCAGTTCGCCCCACCACGCATCGGAAATAAGCTGCTTCAAAGCATTGCTCGCCATGCCACCCCGCCAGAGCACCGGCTTCTCCTTATCAACGAGGAACCCGATCGAAAGCATTTTCACACCATATTTTTCTATGGGCTCGATCCAATCCCGTCCATCCTTATTGATCATATAAATCTGCTCATCTTCCACACCGAACATTTTAGGCATGGATGGGCCGAAGATATCAGCATCGAGCAACCCGACTTTATATCCTTTTGCTGCCAATGCGACTGCGAGATTAGCCGATACTGTTGATTTCCCTACTCCTCCCTTTCCGCTTGAGATTCCGATGATATTTTTTACACCGGGGAGAAGTTCCGGCTTTTTATCCGGAAGTGGCTTCCTGAATTTCGCTGCAATGTTACCTTTGATTTCAACTTCAGGCGAAATTTTTGAATTAATCGCAGCCTCTGCAGAACGTATCACGCTTTTGATGAAGGGATCAGTCGGCTTGTCGAAAATAAGGGAGAACGAGACTTTATTGCCGTCAATACGGATATCATCTTCAATCATTTCATTCTCGGCGAGGCTCTTGCCATTGCCCGGATAGCGCACTCCGCTTAGTGCGTCAAGTATAAGATTTGGATAGAGAGTCATGATTCTACGGTATTGAATTCAGGTGAAATATTTGGTCTTGGTATTGCGCGATAATCATCGCGTTCGATATCATCTTCGCGGGGCTCAAGCAATTCTCCCTCGGCAGGAAGCTGAAATGATATCAGTTTGATTTTCTTTCCGCGTGACAGCCATTGCTGTTCATAATAGGTCTTGATGGATGAAATCCGGTCGACCTGACCTGATGCATACAGGTCATCGGTCTTGACAATCAACGGCAGGTGATTAAGTTCAACGAGTCTTCGGGTGTATTCATATAAAAAGGGTGAATCCGTCTTGAGATTTATTATGCCTCCCGACTTCAGAATTTTTCTGTATAAATTCAGAAAACGCGTTGAGGTCAGGCGCTTACGAGCCTTTTTCATCTGTGGGTCAGGGAAAGTGATCCAAATGCGGTCTACTTCTCCGGGAGCGAAAAAATGGTCGATATTCTCAATCTCGCATCGTAGGAACTTTGCATTGTCAATTTTATCACGTTCAACTTCAGAAGCACCTGCCCACATTCGTGCGCCCTTGATATCTACGCCTATATGATTCCCGTTTTTATCAGCTTTGGCAAGTCCTACGGTATATTCACCTCTGCCGCAACCCAGTTCCAGAACAATGGGATTGGGCCTGTTGAAAACTTCAGAATTCCATTTGCCGGAGAAAGGGAATCCCTCACGAAGCAACTCCTCGCGAGGATATTGAAGGACACATTCGTATTCCCTCATATCAGCAAATTTCTTTAACTTATTCTTTCCCATAAAATATCTGTTAACGTTGCCAAGTAAAGTTTTTCTTACGGGTATATCTGTGATCATACCTGAACAACAAATCAGCCAGAGGGCGCCATAACCAGAATGGCCATACAGCCCACCATAATCTTATAGCCTCGAATCTCTGCGCAAGACGTCGATAAAAGATAATTTCCACCAGCCAGAAACACAGAATTATTAAGCCCCCAAGAATCACAGATAAAAGATTGGGCAATCCTATTAAGGCAGCAGCTATTGATGAGCCGGGCACCAACCACTGCATCAGCATTTGAATGGAAGATCTCACAAAAGGCGCTTTCGGCAACCAACGTGAAGTAAAACTATAACGCTCTTTCTGGATAGTCCATATCCGGTTGCCGGATTCATCCCATTGCGTTTCGATAATACTTTCCGGACTGACTACCACAGAGGTATTCGAAGGTGTGGAAATCTCATGTATGAACAGATCATCGTCACCATAATGAAGGTTGATCGTCTTTGCAAACCCTTTATGCTTGAAAAAGACTTCTCTGCGGAATGCAAGATTGAAACCATCGCCTCGGTAGGGCTTGTAATCGGCTGCATATCCTATCCATAATGCATCCGTAAGAAGAGCATCAAACTGCCGATACCACTTGCCGATACCATGTAGGTTGGCGAAGTTTATCCGTGAATAACCCAATGACACATCTATGTGACGTCCCCGTTCGCCACAAAACGGAGCCAGCAATTGACTCAGCCATTGCTCCGATGAGATCCAGATATTCGCCACCGTCGTCACGAGAACTTCACCTTTGGCGGCCTTTGCCCCTATAGTGATGGCAAGTTTGCGACGGCTCAGATTATGAGAACCGGGCTGAACAAACGTCACATATACATTTGAATACATAGACCCATATTTCTCATTCAACATTTCCGAATACTCGGAAGCTGCATCACAGACCACTATGACTTCAAAGTCAGGATAATCCTGACGCGAAATCTGTTCAAGCGTTGCATCAAGAACTTCTTCTTCACTTTGACAATATATCAGCACAGAGGCCTTTGGATGGTACTCCTCCGGCCGGGCAACCGGGATATCTCTGAAAACAGCTGCGCGCCGATAAGCGTTAAGCCCATAACCTATGGAGACAAGCAGTGAGATAAACGAGGTCAAAAGGAGTAATAATTCCGGAAAACTCAGACTAAGATCTATCATATATAATAGCTATACCTGTTTCCCGATTAAATCTAAAGTCGGGATTAGAACGCAAAATTACGAAAAAAAGCTGAAATTTCAATATTAACCGCTAAGACCCCATCCAATAAAAAAATAAAAAAAGTTAATGCCGTAAGCTATGATCCCTGCATTAACTTTTTTATGGGGAGGTCTAATAAGGTACTCCCTTTTATACGTTAACATATTAAAACCTTATACATCCTTATGAATTTTACCCCCGTTGCGCGACTATTTATGCAGAAACAAGCTCGGCGTACCGACTGCTGGGCTACTTATTCCGAATTAATTCAGAGAAAACAGCTTGAGAAGCTTATAACGCGTGCGCTACATACCGATTTCGGTCGCCGTCATGGATATCAGGATATTTCAAATGATAAAGATATCTATTCTTCCTTTTATAGGGAAGTGCCGACGGTTGTATATGAAGACATACGTGAAGATGTGATGAGGATGATAAATGGTGAGCGCGATGTATTATGGCCCGGTTTCTGTAGGGATTTCGCCCAATCTTCCGGAACATCGGGGGGGCGCTCAAAATATATTCCGATAACTCGGGAAAGTCTTGAAAAATGCCATTATAAGGGAGCCTCCGACTGCGTGGCGCATTACCTAAGACAAATACCTGATTCACGAATCTTCTCGGGCAAAGCTTTTGTGCTCGGCGGCTCTTTCGCCACAGATTTGCATCCCACCGTTCGCGGAGTCCGAATAGGCGATCTGAGCGCCACTCTCATCAACAAAATAAATCCACTCGCCAATCTGTTCAGAGTCCCTGATAAGACCACCGCTTTAATGCCGGATTGGGAAGAGAAACTCCCAGCTCTTGTAAAGGCATCCATGAATCAGAATATTACCAATATATCGGGGGTCCCGTCCTGGTTCCTAACCGTAATAAAGGAAGTTCTCAAGGCGCGCGGTGCAAAGAAAATCAGCGACGTCTGGACTAATCTTGAAGTATTCTTCCACGGAGGCATTTCATTCGAGCCCTATAGGGAAATCTATCACGAACTGACGGATAGTTCGAAGATGCATTTTATGGAAACATATAACGCTTCTGAAGGCTTCTTTGCAGTGCAAAATAATCTTGACGACACATCGATGCTCTTGATAATCGACAATGATGTATTCTATGAGTTCATCGATATTTTTGATGAGACCGAACGCCCGTTACCGATATGGGAAATTAAACCGGGACATACATATGAGTTGCTAATCACCTCCAGCAATGGTTTATGGCGATATCGGATAGGAGACACTGTAAGGATTGAATCAATAAATCCTGTAAAAATCCGCATCGCCGGCAGAACAAAGACATTCATTAACGCATTTGGTGAAGAATTGATGGAAGACAATGCAGAGCGGGCAATGGCAGAAGCTTGCAGGCTTACGGGCGCTGAAATAAAAAATTATACCGGTGCGCCTATATTCGCTACCGGTAATAAACGGGGCAAGCATCAATGGCTTATGGAATGGGCCAAAGAGCCCGACGATTTGAATTTATTCGCAACAGCCCTTGACAATGAGTTACGCAAACTCAATTCTGATTACGACGCCAAACGGGCACACACAATTTTTCTGGATCCGCCAGAGATTATAACTTTACCATCAGGGACTTTCGACAAATGGCTTAAAACTGTCGGAAGCGGAAAACTTGGCGGCCAGCGAAAAATCCCGAGGCTTTCCAACGACCGCCACATTGCCGATGCCATTCTCAAGCTCTGACTCGGAATTGCACGATATAGATAAGACTATAATGGATAATCCGATGGTTTCATCCACGAAAATTTCTAAGGCTCCATCCACTGAAATTTCTTAATGCCAGGGTCGCAGATGCGCCTCGGATTTCGCTTTCAGATGCTGTCACATAGCTCGCTACGTGACTGTATCAATTTATCTGTTATCTGAGTTTGACAATCTTTACCGTCTGCCCGGCCTTGACTTTTATTACCAGAATATCGGATGAGGGCAGATTATTTACAGTTATCATTTCCGAGGAGGGCGTATTCTCATACAAACATGTTCCATCCATAGAATAAATTCCCATGAAATCGATGTCGGTCGAAGCCGAGACATAAATGGTCGGGCCATCTCTGTTGACAATAATTTCCACATCTGAAGAATCCGACATTATATCCACTCCGGTTTCGTACTGACCGATTTTAAAAAGGCTCCAGACGGGATGGGCTTTCCATGCCGGCTCACTGCCTTTTGCCACATTAAGCTCTATTTCATAGGTTCCGGTGTCCGTAAGCAGTCCTGAGAATGCTTCCTCATCAACTTCCGGAACATTTGATTTCAATCTGCAAGCATCAACAAGCTTTAGCCCTTTCAGATTCCTGAATGCATTCTTGTTGATTATGCGGACTTCAGGGCCAAGTGTAATAGTATCTATATTAGGATTGTTAGCATAAGCAGCCTCGCCGATACGGGAGGACCGAATCACAACCTGGCTTTTACCTATATTCTGGGCAAGAGCCAATTTCGGCAATTCTGACATAAATGCCGGCAGACTCTCCAATCCCTTATCGTTAAAGAAAGCTCCAACACCCAGATTAATGGCTCCCGCTTCTGAAAATGTCACCGAAGAAAGTTCCGGCATATCGGCAAATGCATATTCCCCTATTGAAGAAATATTGGAAAGATTCAGGCTTTTCAAAGCCGTCTTTCTAAAAGCATAATCATCTACAGTCTTAACAGAAGAGGGAATTTTTTCGGAATATATCACACACCCATCGAACATCCCGACCGGTATATAGGTGACCGGGAATTCGAACCTTACCGCTTTTAACTTGCGGCAATCCTTAAACATTCCGATACCAAGCTGAGCTTCAGATGATAAGGATGCGTTAGCCAATTCCGGACAAGATGCAAAAGCATAATTCCCTATTTTATTTACCGTTGGAGGGACATTGACAGACCGGAGGCCTGACGATGAAAAAGTTCCTTCCCCGATTATTTTCACATTCTTGGGAAACATCACATTCTTGACTGCCGAACCCGCGAGCATATAAGCCGGCAACTCTCCTTCCGCATAGATTTTCTGACCGGTGGTTGATTCATCCGGAAATGAGGATGCCTCCACAATGAGTTCCGACATATCGAGGGTTTCAATTGATCCGGACATTTTCCTAAGCATCAGAAGGTCGGCGGCATTGGCACTTCCTCGTAGCTCCAGCAGATCATCCGAAGTATTTTCAATAGCAGGCATTTGTTCATATAATTTCCCGGTATTAACTTGAACCCGAAGAGCATCGGCAGAGCCATATACCATTAAACAAACAAGGAGAGTATAAATAATGCGTTTCATATGTTCTGAAAGTGTTCTGCAAATTTATTATTCAACCACAAGAATTTTCCCGACTTTATTATAACTGTCGGAAGATGGACCTGCTCCGGCCATCACAAAATAGACACCACCTGGAACACGCCGGGAATAAATATCAGTAATATTCCAGGTTATTGAACCGGCTGTGGCCTGTCCGCATTCCTTGATTAGATTTCCGGCCGTATCAACAATTTTCACCATAGCATCATCAGCCAGACCATCTATTGTCACAAGCCCATAATAGTCCGGGCGAACGGGATTCGGGAAACAGCGGATATCTCCTTCTTCAGAAGACGCACTACCTGAAGATATGAACAATTCACACAATCCATTGTCGGTCGAAACCATCATTGAGTTTGAAGATGGATTATATTCTACTGCAAAAACCAGATTTCCGGGCATTTGAGAGTTATCCGTCGTATAGGTGTTATAAATGGTTTTACCATCAGCAGATGTGCATACAAGACCCGCGCCCTGAGTTCCGAACCATTTCCTTCCGGAGCCATCCGTAGTAATGCTATTCACTTTGACACCTGACAGAAGATAGTCCGCAAGATTCGTACCGTCATTACGGGGGACCTTGATTCGACGCACCGCAGAGGGATTTTCAAAAGCCTCCTTCGGATCGAAAGTAAAGATTCCATCATTGTATCCTACCCAGACCAAGCCGGTCGACAAATCTTCATGCCAGCTGTAAATAATATTCAAAGTGAGCATCTCCCCATCCTGATCATAAATATTCTTCATTTTTACGACGCGGTCATCAGATGTGTTATCCAAGGTCCCTCGGTGGTCAACCAACAGAAGGGGAGAAGCATTGATATTTCCATATGCCAACACTATATTCTTAGAGGCAGAAGATTTTAAGGGAAGAACTATTGAATTATTTCCTACAGGCACATCGCGGATTTCAATCTTTTTCCAAGGCTGGAAAGTTTCTGCAGAGCGGGTAGCTGTGCGGGCTTCAGGCGTCCACGCACATAATATGATTCTATCGCTCACGCCCTCTTTTAATGATGGTTTGGGATCGACATAAATAGTCCAGAGATTGGAAGAATTGTCAAAGGAGGGCGCTGCAAAAACGCATTGATCCTGCCATGTGCCCTGCGGGTTAGCCGGCACAACCTCAATGTATCCTTTTTTCTTTTCATTCCCATAAAGATCGGCAGGTTTTGAAAATTGCAATGAGTTTTCCGGATTTTTCAAATCAAGTCTAAAAAGACCGGAGCGCACGGAACCGCTATATATATGGTCCTTATTTACGGGGTCAATAGCTACTCCCCAGGGATTGTCAATCAACAGGCCATCTTTAACGCGGTAAGTGGTTGACAATGGAGTCCAGGAAAGATTCTTTTCCCCGCAAATCACATCATAGGAATTGAATATGTGATCTGCAAAGGGGAACTCATACCCGTGGTTGCGGACAAGCATTCCGTAATCGGGGTGATAAGCCATTGACATACTCATGAACACATTGGAAGCATCCGGGAACCAACGGTCGGACTTGACTGTCCAATTGCCGGTTTCGGAGGAGGGGGCTTTCAGGCAAGAGATCCCTTGTCTTCCCGAGGAAAACCAAAAATCGGAACCATTGAATGTAGCTGCCAGAGATCCTGTATAGCCGGAAGGTAAAGGCAAAGCCCTTGATTCAAGCTTACTATTGACGACTGTCACTCCCTTCTCGGATGTGGCAACAAAATAATCCTTCGAGCACGTTGACCCATAAATCGGGTTCAATGCCAATGACCAAAAAACCGGCGAACTGCCGGCCTCCCGGATTGCTGCATATCTTAGATTCCAACTGTCGCCATACTCCACAATCATGGATTCTTCACCCGGAATATGAATCTTGTTGATAAATGCCGATTTCGGAACTGAAGAAAAATCCGTGAAGGTATATGCGTCCGGAGTCCCGTAATATAGGCCGCTTTTATTACCGAGCCATATTCTATCCTTAAAACGAGCGCACGTCAATATTTCCTTATTCAGGATTCGGGACGACTTTATTTCTTTAAGTTTATCATCAATTACTATATACCCGAAATTTGTAGCGGCATATATTTCATGTCGGTCAGGAGAGAACGTAATATCATTGATGGTCTTGTCAAGCGAGGCGTCTGCTATACTTAACCCCGGTATATATGCTCTGTCGCCATTGTCATAAAGAAGGTTAATCACCCCATCATCAAGCGCTACTGCCAGATAGCGCGATTGATAATTATATCCAATTGCCTTGACGATATTGCCGGTCAGTAAATTCTGACTGTTCAGATAATTCAATTCCCCTGAAGCAATATCATATCTGAACAAATTTCCATACAGAATTCCGGAATTGCTGCTATTGCGATTATATTCCTGAGCTGCTCCAAGAAAATAGACATAATCAGGAGACACCACAATATTCACCATCTGACCATCGTAGGAAGGGACAAGCCTCCATTCTTCGGCTGTCGCGACTGATGTGTATCCTAATAAAGACCATATCATCAACATTATAATGCCAAGAAATTCCGATAACTTTCGTAATGCGCGTCCACGGTGAGAAACAGCATTTTTCTCAGCAGAAGTCATCTCCGCGAACGTTTTACCGGATTCTTTCTCAATAAAGACCGGATCATATCCGAATCCATCCTTTCCGGAAGGGTGCCGGGCTATGCGTCCCTCTACCCTTCCCTCGAAAGTATGGGGCTTCCCGTCAAGAATCAATGCCACCACGGTGCTGAAGTGCGCCTCGCGATTGACCTGACCATTCATTTCTTCAAGCAACTTGGCCACGTTATCAGCCGGAGTGCAGTTTTCTCCGGCGTATCTCGCACTATATACTCCGGGGGCTCCATTCAGAGAATCAACCATCAAACCGGTATCATCGGCGAAGCAGTCGCATCCATATCGGTCGTGTATGTATCGAGCCTTTATCAATGCGTTACCTTCAAGTGTTTCTGAGGTTTCTTCTATATCGTCATGACAACCAATCTCTCCTAATGATATTATTTCGTATTTATCGGAGAGTATTTGTCGCGCTTCCTCTAATTTATGGGGATTATTTGTTGCAAAAACAAGTCTACTTATAGTTTTCATCTAATTTATAACGATTCACAGGCGCTCCATATTGCATAGGCACGCCTGCACGATATATGCCCTGAAGCATAAGAGTGCGTTACTTAATAATATGTGAAAATCGGATTACAGATTATAATATTCCCTGAACCATTTGACAGTCTCGACAATGCCATCGTTAAGATCGACTTCCGGGCAGAATCCGGTCAGAGCTGCCAGATCGGAACTGTCTGCCCATGTGCGGTACACATCTCCTGGCTGCATAGGCATCAATTGCTTATCAACTGATTTTCCTATCGTTTTCTCAATGCATGAAATATAATCGAGTAGATTTACAGGTGATTGATGACCTATATTGAATACTCTGTAAGGTGCGGAAGAAGAGGCCGGATCAGGCGCGTTCTTATCCCATACAGGACTGCTTACCGGAGCAAAACGAATAGTCCGTACGATTCCTTCAACTACATCATCAATATATGTGAAATCACGCCACATATCCCCGTTATTGAATACTTTGATGGACTTATCCCGAAGGATTGCATCCATAAACAGAAATGGAGACATATCGGGGCGTCCCCATGGCCCATAGACCGTAAAGAAACGTAGTCCGGTGGTCGGCAGATTATAGAGATAGCTGTAAACATGGGCCATAAGCTCATCAGACTTCTTGGTGGCGGCATATATGCTTACCGGATGAGCTATAGAATCATGCTCGGAAAACGGCACCTTCGAATTTAACCCATAAACGCTCGATGACGACGCATATATTAAATGCTTTACCCCTGAATGACGGCAGCCTTCGAGAACATTGATAAAACCCATTACATTGCTCTTTACGTAGCTCCGGGGATTTTCGATAGAATACCTTACTCCCGCCTGGGCAGCGAGATTTATCACAACTTCAAATTTATTATCCGAAAAAAGTCTGTCTACCTTTTCTTCCTCCTCAAGATTCAAACGGATAAATGTGAAGCGTCCTGTCTGGTTATCCGTAACAGGGCGATCCCATTCCTCTGCTTCACGCCCGATTCCAAGCGACCTGAGACGCGCAAGCTTTAACTCCGGATCATAATAAGTATTTATATTGTCTATACCGGTCACTGTATTACCATCCTTGAGCAAACGCCCTACGAGTGCAGCTCCTATAAAGCCTGCGGCACCGGTAACGAGTATATTCATTCTGAATATGTTGTTTTTACGATTTTTTAAAATTAAATGCAAAGATAAACATTTTGGCAAAATTCTGAAAGCAACTCGCCGTTTTTTTCTAATTTACGACATATGTCAGTAGGCGGTTAGCCTCTATGTGCTGATAGACCACGAGAGCTATCGGTACAATCCACCATAAATAGTAATGTTTTTTGCTTATCAATGGGAACATCGCTAATGCGAAAATATCGAATGCCGCAAACATTTCTCCGAATCGCCCCTGAAGGACAGGGATATCGCTCAAGAGCAAATATGACATCTGTGAACACATATAAAATATGAGCACCGGAATGGTATATGGGTAACTCCTAAGTATCGATTTCTGATTGAAAAGCATGATAATGGCGCAAAATATTTTGAAAAGACGCGCAGGCCCGATTTCCGAAGCTATGTACGTTTTACTCCCCATGTAATTCTCCAGATATGTCTGGACGACTCCTACCGGGAGAAATTTGGCCACATATCCGAGCTGTGTATTTAATAATCCTGCTATCGTACACAATATCAGAATGGCCGACCATATCCATTTATTCAGATGCTTAGTCGGGATAAAATAGAAAAAAACAAAAATAAGTGCCGAGTAATGAAAGGTATATGCAAGAGCGACAAATAAAAAATAAACAATCCATTTTCTTTCACGAATGAACCTCACTGCTATCAGCAACAGACCGATTGCCACACCGGCCCGCATCTGAATCATGTCGTGAAGGATAAAAGTATACGACAGATATATTAACAAAGAGAGCCATATATTCGGAGAGTTACTGAAGATCGCCACTATGTGCCCACTTACCGAAAGTACTGCATACAGACCCAGAAGCACCATAAAAGACGGCGCCATTCTGACAAGAATTGTAAAGGTGGGTTCAAGCTCCCTGTTCATCTTATCGCCACCTCCCATATCATAATATTGCTCATACATTGCTCTGTCGGGCAATGTTTCAGGCTTAAAAATACAGATGACAATTAAACCGATGGATATAAGCACGGCACCTACAATGGCGGCTTTGTGAGCTGATCCCGACATCCCGTTTAACGGGCTGTAACCCCTAACTTCGGGTGAAGCGGAATATACCAGCTTGCGCGACCCGAGGGGTAACGTAAGTGCTAATATCAGTAGTACTATTGCATAATAGGCTTCAACCATGAATTATCTTTATTTTCAAGATGCAGGTTACTTTATCTTTCCGGCGACTGCAAAATTAATCATTTTTTTTGTAATTTTGCATAAATATAGTGTAAATCAGAATACACATCGCTCCCCGCATTACGCAAGTAAATAAATTTCAATAAGATAATGGAATACAATCATCTTGAACTCGAGAAGCGCTGGCAGAAGTTCTGGCGCGACAATAATATCTATAAAGTCGCTGAAGATCCGACAAGAAAGAAATTCTATGTTCTGGATATGTTCCCTTACCCATCGGGAGCCGGACTTCATGTAGGCCACCCTCTCGGTTATATAGCCAGTGATATTTACGCCCGATATAAACGCCAGCAGGGATTCAATGTGCTTCATCCGATGGGATATGACGCATATGGCCTTCCCGCCGAGCAATATGCAATTCAGACAGGTCAGCATCCTGAAAAAACCACTAATGACAATATCGCCCGCTACAGGGAGCAACTTGACAAAATCGGGTTTTCTTTCGACTGGAGCCGCGAGGTCCGCACATGCGACCCCGACTATTACAAATGGACTCAATGGGCATTCATGCAGATGTTTAACTCGTATTACGACCTTGATGCAGACAAAGCCCTTCCCATCTCCGAATTGGTCAGCCGCTTCTCCAAAACAGGCACTGAGGGTGTCAACGCTGCTTGCGGGAAGACTTTGTCATTTACCGCTGAAGAATGGAATGCCATGAGCGAGCGTGAACAACGCGACATCCTCATGAATTACCGTATTGCATATCAAGGCGAAACAATGGTCAACTGGTGCCCGGCCCTCGGAACTGTTCTTGCCAATGATGAAGTTAGCGAGGGCCTAAGCGTAAGAGGCGGCCACCCGGTGGAGCAAAAATTGATGAACCAGTGGTGTCTCCGGGTTTCTGCCTACGCACCTCGCCTCCTCTCTGACCTTGACTCTCTGAAATGGAGCGATTCTCTAAAGGAAACTCAACGGAACTGGATCGGGAAGTCGGAAGGGGCTGAGATGCGTTTCGATATCGCCGATTCAGATATTTTTCTTGAAATCTTCACGACCCGTGCCGATACTGTGTTCGGCGTTACTTTTATGGTGCTTGCTCCCGAATCGAAATATGTCGGGATGCTTACTACTCCGGAGCATAAGGCAGAAGTCGAAAATTATCTCAATGAAGTCAAGCACAAGACCGAACGTGAGCGACAGATTGAGAAAAAGGTATCCGGAGTCTTTACCGGCAGTTATGCCGTCAATCCGCTAACCGGTGAAAAAATCCCCGTGTGGGTGAGTGATTATGTGCTCGCCGGATATGGAACCGGGGCTATTATGGCCGTCCCTGCTCATGATTCACGAGACTACGCTTTCGCCCGCCACTTCAACTTACCTGTCATTCCTCTGATTGATGGGGCGGATGTGTCAGAGCAGAGTTTTGATGCCAAGGAAGGCAAAATGATTAATTCCCAAGGGCCTAACCTGAATCTGAACGGGCTTGAGGTAAAGGAGGCAATCGCGCGCACCAAAAAGTATATAGAAGAAAGCGGGCTTGGAAAAGTGAAGACAAATTATCGTCTTCGCGATGCAATATTCTCTCGTCAGAGATATTGGGGCGAACCTTTCCCTGTTTATTATAAAGATGGCATTGCGTATCTCATGGATGAAAGCAAACTCCCGCTTCGTCTGCCCGCAGTCTCATCTTACCTGCCTACCGAAAGCGGCCAACCACCTTTAGCACGTGCAGAAGGATGGACCACTTCAGAAGGATATCCCATTGAAGTATGCACAATGCCGGGATTCGCGGGTTCATCGGCATATTATCTCCGATATATGGATCCTCATAACGACAAGGCCCTCGTGAGCAGGGAAGCTGACAATTATTGGAGAGATGTCGACCTTTATGTTGGAGGCGCGGAACACGCCACAGGCCATTTAATCTATTCCCGCTTTTGGAATAAATTCCTATATGACCTGGGACTCGTTGTGGAACCGGAACCCTTCCGCAAACTGGTCAATCAGGGCATGATCCAGGGACGCAGCAATTTCGTCTATAGGATTAAAAACACCAACACCTTTGTAAGTCATGGTCTGCGCGACCAATATGATACCACTCCAATACGTGTGGATATATCTTTGGTCAGCAATGATGTGCTCGATACAGAGGGCTTCCGTAAATGGCGCCCTGAATACTCCGATGCGGAATTTATTCTTGAAGATGGCAAGTACATTTGCGGTTGGGCCGTGGAAAAGATGTCGAAGTCAATGTTCAATGTGGTAAATCCTGACGATATCGTGGAACGCTACGGTGCTGACACCCTTCGGTTATACGAGATGTTCCTCGGTCCGGTAGAGCAATCCAAGCCATGGGATACCAATGGTATCGATGGAGTAAACCGGTTCCTCAAAAAACTATGGGGCCTATTTGAAAAATGCGACAGCGATGCTGAAATGTCGAAGGAGGAAAAGAAGTGCGTCCACAAACTCATTAAGAAGGTCACGCATGATATTGAGAACTTCTCTTTCAACACTTCTGTTTCCGCATTCATGATAGCGGTCAACGAGCTTTCCTCCATGAAATCACGCAGCCGGAAGGCTATGGACATTATCACCCGTCTGATAGCACCTTTTGCCCCGCATATAGCTGAAGATTTCTGGCATAGGCTCGGACATAGCGGCAGTGTGGTGGATGCTTCTTGGCCCGAATATGATGAAAGTGCGCTGACTGAAGATACTAAGAAATATCCCGTATCATTCAACGGCAAGACCCGCTATATGGTGGAAGCACCTTCCAATGCCACGAAAGAAGAAGTGGAGAAGTTGGCTCTTTCTGACCCGAATGCAGAAAAATGGCTTGGGGGCAAGCAACCCAAGAAGGTCATCGTGGTGCCGGGAAGGATAGTTAATATTGTAATCTAATAATATATAAACCTATGGAAATTAGAAGATTAATAGCCTTAATGATAGCTGGAGCATTGTTGTTGCCCTTGTGCGCCAAGAAGCAACAGGATTTCTGCTTGGTGAAAGCGGACTCCCCTTCTCCGGAATGGCTTGAGAGCGCAGTGATATATGAAGCCAACCTTCGTCAGGGCACGACTTCACGCGATTTAAAAGGATTGCAGAGAGAGCTGCCCCGACTCAAAGATCTCGGAGTGGATGTAATTTGGCTCATGCCAATTCATCCAATCAGCCAAGAGCAAAGAAAAGGTACGTTCGGCTCATACTATGCAGTTCAGGATTACAAGGCCGTAAACCCTGAATTCGGCACGATGGAAGACCTTAAGGAATTCGTCAGGACAGCTCATGCACATGGTATGAAGGTCATTCTCGATGAGGTCTGCAATCATACCGGAGCAGATCACAAATGGGTAACCGAGCATCCCGAGTATTATGCCCTCAACGAAAAGGGGGAGAAATATGGGCCTTACGATTGGACAGACGTCTACAAACTCGATTACTCCAATCCGGCGACACGCGCGGCGATGACAGACGCTCTGAAATTCTGGATTGAAGAAGCCGATATTGATGGATACCGCTGTGATGTGGCAGGAGAAGTGCCTACTGATTACTGGGAAGAAGCCCGCCCGCAGCTTCAGGCCATCAAGCCCATTCTTATGCTTGCGGAATCTTCCACGCCCTCACTGCTCGTAAAGGCTTTTGATGTGGACTACGCATGGCCGATGAAAGATGTATTTAACGCCATTGCGGCCACCAAGGGCATTAATAAATGGGCTGCCGAGCATAAGGAGAACCGACCGAAAATGTCGGCCTCTGACATTCCCGCTCTTATTGAGCGGCAGAAAAAAGAATTTCCTGCCGACTCGCGACATATGAATATGGTGACTAATCATGACCTGAATTCATGGGAAGGCACGGAATTCGACCGTTTTGGCCCTGCTACGGGCGCCTTTGCCACCCTCAGCTATACTCTCCCTGGCGTCCCGATGATGTACACGGGGCAAGAAGTTGGATTCAATCATCCTTTCGAATTCTTCGAACAGGATTCTATTCAACCCGTCTATGAAGCCAACGAATTCACAGCCTTCTATGAGAGGCTCAACTCGCTCAAGCACAACAATCGCGCACTTGATGCCAGCGTTCCCGCTGATTTCTATTCAGCGACCAATCCTGACATTCTATGCTTCGTTCGTGAAGTTGCGAATCCAGATGGCACAGACAATAAGGTCATGGTCATCGCTAATCTTTCCAATGAGAAAACTCCTTTGATTTTTAAGGCAAAAGGTATTGACGTCAATGATTTGACCAATATTTTTTCAGGCGAGAAGGCCGTATTACCCGCTGAACTTGAGCCTTGGCAATACATTGTGTTAGCAAAATAAAGTGACTCTTAGAAATATGACAGAAACACTGACACGCACCGATTTCGATTTCAAAGGTCAGGAATCGGTATATCACGGAAAGGTCCGTGACGTTTATGACATCAACAACAGATACATGGTGATGGTAGCAACAGACCGAATTTCTGCATTTGACGTTGTCCTGCCAAAAGGGATACCTTTCAAAGGTCAGGTCCTCAATCAGATTGCCGCCTATTTTCTTGATGCCACTGCCGATATCGTACCAAATTGGAAAATTTGTGTGCCCGACCCGATGGTCACCATCGGCCATAAATGCGAACCTCTGAAGATCGAAATGATTGTCAGAGGCTATCTCGCAGGTTCGGCATGGAGGGATTATAAATCCGGTTGCCGGGAGATATGCGGTGTGAAGCTGCCTGACGGCATGAAAGAAAATCAAAAATTTGATTCGCCCATTCTGACTCCCACCACCAAGGCTGATGCCGGTCATGATGAAAATATCTCGCGTGAAGAGATTATCGCGCGCGGAATAGTTCCTGAGGATATATACAGCCAAGTTGAGAAATATGCTTTGGCCCTATTCAAAAGGGGCTCAGAAATGGCGGCAGAAAGAGGCCTTATCCTTGTCGACACTAAGTATGAATTCGGATTAAAGGATGGCAAAGTAATTCTAATTGACGAAATTCATACTCCCGATTCTTCTCGATATTTCTATGCCGACGGATATCAGGAAAGATTTGAAAAGGGAGAAGAACAGCGCCAGCTATCTAAGGAATTTGTTCGCCAATGGCTCATTTCCAACGGGTTCATGGGGAAAGCAGGACAAAAGGTGCCGGAGATGACTGATGAATATTGTGAGGAAGTCAGCAAGCGGTATATTGAGCTGTATGAGCACATCACCGGAAAGACTTTCGTTCGTGCTGATGAATCCAATCTAACTCATCGTATTGAGGAAAATGTATCGAATGCGCTTGAGAAACTTTGATTAATACAAATTAATTCATACAAAAAATGCGTCACATCGTAATTGGTGCGACGCATTTTTGTATGCTATTTTGTATAACAAAGACTACTTTAATTGACTTTCGGATTATTGGCCACTTCTACCAATAAACGAAGTGGCTCGGAATGCTTAGGGCTCTTCTCAATGACATGGTCAAACACGAACTTACGATGAACATCCGAACCGGTCAGATCAATCATTCCCTCTTTCAGAAGCCATTCGAGTTTTTTTCTTGCTGTTTCGCCATATCCACCGGTAAGTGATATATAATTTGCTTGAAATAAAAGCCCCCTTTCTTTCCAACGCCTATAGTCATCTTCATTCATATATCGGTATCTCTCCGGATGAGCCAGAATTGGCGTGAAGCCGGCCTTGAAGACGCCTTCTATCATTGACTCCATGCCGAAAGGAGGATTTACATAGGAAGTCTCGATCAGGAGATGATCGCCATCTTCTCCAATGGGCAGGAAGTCCTTATTTTGCAAGCGCTCTTCAAAAAGAGAATCAAGCATATTTTCGGATGCAAGCCTAAGCTCCAGACCTCCTTTATATTCATTTTTAAGCTCGGCGAATCGTTCACGCAGCTTCTCCGTGGGGTTCGGGCAGTCTTCCATCACATGTGGGGTCAGCCACACCTTCTTTATACCGGCAGCCTCGAAAGCAGCCAATGTGTCGAGAGACTCATGCATGGTGCGAATGCCATCATCTACACCGGGAAGAATATGCGAATGCCAGTCTGTGAAACCTCCGAGAAGCCCGGACTTACTTAATTTTGATACAGTTTTAAAAGGCCACATAAAAATCAGCTTAACCTTTGAATTACTCTTGCACAGCGTATGCCGAATGGTAATAACCATAACCATCCGCTCCGTAACGGCTGTGGGCTTTCTCTGTTCCATTGAGAAGGACCGACATCTGCTTGAACCGATAAGATTTGTAAAGCTCGTCGATATCTTTGATTGACTTCTTTTCCAGAAGGCCGGCACGAACTATGAAGATGGTTCTGTCGGCTAACGGGGCCAGAACTTGAGTATCAACCACTATATCCACCGGCGGACAGTCGAGAATTATATAGTCATATTCTTTTCGCGCCTCTTCAATAAGCGTCTTCATATTCGAAGTTTCGAGCAACTCAGCCGGATTAGGGGGCCTGTGTCCGATAGGTAGAACAAATAGATTGGGCTCTTCTTGATCTGCCACTACGAGATGTTTCCAATCGGATGTGTTCCCGGTGAGATATGCTGAAATACCTTTCGGTGGCATGCCTACAAACTGTGATGAAGAACCATGTCGAAGGTCACAGTCAATTATAAGCACCTTCTTGCCCTTGATGGCAAACGAACAACCGAGATTGTAAGTCACAAACGATTTCCCGCTTCCAGGATTGAAAGATGTCACCATCAGCACCGATGAACCCGAGCCATGATTCATGAAGTCAATATTGCCTCGCACGATTCTGAACGATTCGTTAATTACATCACGGCTGCCGGCGGTAACTCGTGCCGGAAGTGTCTCGAGTTCCTTCGTGGTCTTTGATTTGAATAATCCGCGCAGTTTTGCGAATCTCTTTCTTCGACCTCCGAGTGGAATTTCTCCCATGAATGGCGTTGCCATGCGGTCAAGATCTCTCCGCGACCTCACTGTAGTGTTAGAGGATTCAATCACATATACGAGGCCGGCCGGAAGTCCGAGACCAATAAGGAAGGCGATGCTTATAAGAAGCAATTTTTTGGGAGCTACAGGCTTTAAAGGTCCGTAAGGAGGTGTGATTACTCTCGTATTGTCGGCTGTAAAAGTCTGGGTCAGTTCATTTTCCTCACGCTTCTGGAGAAGATAAAGATAAAGTTGCTCCTTAACTTTCTGCTGCCTTTCCACACTGAGCAAGTACTTGGCCTGATTAGGCGCAGATGCGAGTTGACCTTTAATGCCTCCCTCTGCACGCTGTAGACTCTTCAATTGATTTTCGTAACCTATGACATTGGTTTTTAACGCTCGCTCTATAGCTTCGCGCATTCCGGCAAGCTGAGTGTCATAATCTTTAACTATCGGGTTTGTCGCAGAAGATGTAGCGGCAAGATTATTCCTTGTAAGAAGCGTTGTATTGTAAGTGCTTATCTGGCTCTCTATCGGAAGCGATACGCCGCCGGTATTGACAGGTATCACATTGTTCTTGTTTGCAGGATTCTGGACATAGTCATACACATAACGCGCCATGCTCAGCTGTGTGCTCGCTGTCAGCATTTCCTGCTGAAGGTCGTGCGTGGTCTTCATATTAAGCTTCGCAGCCTCTTCAAGATCCGGAACAAGCGTCTGCGCCTTATATTTCATTATGTCTGAATCTACAGAACCAAGTTCTTTCTCAATCACTGCCAGACGGTCATCGATAAACTGCGATGTGGCCGTAGATATCCTGTTCTTGTCAGATATCCATTTTGAGGTGTACACGTCAAGCACGGTGTTTAGGATATCATCGGCGCGCTCCACGGATGTATCTTCTATGTTAAGATCAAGGACATCCGCATCCTTATCGACCAGGTCCCCCTTAAGCTTTGTGGTATATTTTTCAACAGTCGGCAGAAATGAACTGCGGACAATATTGATTGTAACAGGCTCCGTAATTCCGGGACCGGCATAGCGCTGATTCGGTGTAATTTGAAGCGTGCCGATAGGTGTCTTTACCGCTGTGGCCCCGGCCGGCATTTTCACTTCCTTATCGAATTTGATTTTTTGTCCCGGCACCAGTTTTACAAATTTATAAAGCCGAGCCGAGCCATCAGGATTCAAATCCATGCGGAATGAACCTGCCTCATTCGCCGGCAAATCCGGAATGACAATATTAAACGGCAGATTCGTGCCGTACAGTGTCTTATTATAGGGTAAAGCCCGTTCGGTATATTCAACATCCAGATTAAGTCGTTGCACCACTTCTGCCATGACTGCCGGAGACATCAGGGATATCAGTTCATTATACACATTCGTATTCGTAGATACAAGTCCCAATGATGAAAACGAACTGGCTATATCACCTACTCCGCCTCCGCCATCCTGATCCTTAATCAGAACCTGCATACTCCGTTTGTAACGCGGAGGCGTGCGGTAGGCATAATAGACTCCTGCACATGTAAAAAAGAGTATCGATATTAAGAACCATTTCCATTTCGCCCCGCAGGCCTTAAGGAAGTTCTTTAACGAAAAACTTGATTCCGCATCGGCGGTTGTGGTCTCGGCCAATTGTTTATTCTGACTCATTTGAGTATCAAGCGCATTAATTAAATTTATTATTTCACGAACACTCCGATGGTGGTGACGGCTGTCGTGACAAGCGATGCTACCGATATCCAGAACGATGTGCTGAGCGCGTTGTTTCCGTTGATCGTGGATGACCGCTTCATCATATCATTAGGCTCTACATAAACCACATCGTTGGGTCGCAGATAGAAAGCCGGAGACCCGGCAGCCTTTTTAAGGTCGGTTATATCGATTGTATATACGCGAATCGAGCCATCCTCTTCGCGAAGCACCTTTATATTTTCTCGCTGACCGCCTATCTGGAGGTCTCCTGCAACTGCCAACGCTTCAAGAAGGGTATAGGAGTCGGCATTCACCTCATACCGCCCGGGAGTATTTACCGCTCCAAGCACATTGATACCTGTATTAAGGAACTCTACTATTACCGTAGGATCCTTGACAAGATCGCGTCCCACAAGTTCTCCCTTGATAAAACCGGCAAGTTCCGCACGTGTCATCCCTGCCACTTTAAGCATGCCGAGAACCGGAAAGTCTATCATACCTTGCGGAGTTACTGTATATGAACTTACGCCATCAGCCATAGCCCCTCTGTATACCTGAGAGGTAGCGCCGGATGCCGAACTCGTCGATGACGAAGCGCCTAACCTTTGAGAATATGTCGGAAGGTTAAACAGTTCAGAGACCATCGGGTCCTTAGCCTTCACTATTATATTGAGCTTGTCGCCCGGCTGAAGCTTGAATTGTTCTTGCTGGGCGATGGGAAATATCATTTCCTCATTTTGAAAATATGCTATGTTTTGCGGTGCTTTGCAAGAGGAAAGCATCAACAAAGCTGTCCCTGCACACACGAGAAGTATTCTTGAAAGTTTCATTATAGGTTGGTCAAGTGGTCTTTTCCGAATATAATTGCAAAATTATAAAAAAATAATCATTCGACAAAAAAGTTGACTATTTCCTTTTAAAACTCAATTTGACGGAGGGATATTGCCCTTAATTTTGCCCATTTGGATTTTATTGAGTAATTTTGCAGCGCAAATGAGGTTAATCCCGATTATTGTCGCCTCGTTAAGGCACAATTTTTTATTCAATTACCCCAAAATAAGAAACGCAATGTCAACCAACACAATCGACGACAAGCGTAAGGTCACAACCCGCCGACTTGTTGAAATGAAACAACGCGGTGAGAAAATTTCCATGTTGACCGCCTATGATTATTCATCAGCTAAAATTATAGATGGCGCAGGCATTGATGTGATTCTTGTGGGCGATTCTGCATCAAATGTGATGGCTGGAAATGTAACCACACTTCCTATCACGCTTGATCAGATGATCTATCATGCCAAATCCGTGATGAAGGGCACAAAGCGGGCTCTTGTAGTAGTAGATCTTCCGTTTGGCTCATATCAGGGAAATTCCAAGGAAGCACTCGCATCGGCCATAAGAATCATGAAGGAGAGCCATGCCGAAGCTGTCAAGCTCGAAGGAGGCGCCGAAATCAAGGAATCCGTGGAGAGAATTCTTTCGGCAGGCATACCGGTGATGGGACATCTCGGCCTCACTCCACAGAGCATCAATAAATTCGGCACTTATAATGTGAGAGCCCGCGAGAAGGAAGAAGCCGACAAACTGATTGCCGATGCAAAACTTCTTGAGGAGCTGGGCTGCTTCGCTATAGTATTGGAGAAAATTCCCGCCGAACTTGCTGAAAAAGTTGCAAGTGAGCTAACTATCCCCATCATAGGAATAGGAGCCGGCGGAGGGACAGACGGCCAAGTGCTCGTGATGCATGATATGCTCGGTATAAATCAGGGGTTTTCTCCTCGTTTTCTGCGAAGATATGCCGACCTCGCCACTATTATGCACGATGCCGTGGGGAGATATGTCGAAGATGTAAAAAGCGGAGATTTCCCCTCACCTGACGAATCTTACTGATATTGAAAAGCGCTAAACCTTTGATTGTTCATCGAGTTCAGGCGCTTTTTTAATAGCTTGAAGAAGCAATATTTGAGAGATTGACATTTTTTTAGTAATTTTGCGAAGCAAAACCGGAATATGGAACCACTGAAACATGAGTGCGGCGTCGCGATGGTGCGTCTGCTCAAGCCCCTTGCCTATTACCAGGAGAAATACGGCTCATGGATGTATGGGCTTAACAAGCTTTATCTCCTCATGGAAAAGCAGCATAACAGGGGCCAGGAAGGGGCCGGCCTCGCTTGTGTAAAGATGAGGGCCGCTCCGGGCGAAGAATTCATGTTTCGTGAACGAGCGGAAGGCTCGAATGCCATTCAGGAAATATTTAATGCAGTCCATCTTCAGCTTGACAAATTCTCTCACGCCGAGCTTAATGATGCCGACTTTGCAAGCCGCTTTATTCCCTTTGCCGGAGAACTTTACATGGGCCATCTCCGCTATTCCACAACAGGGAAAAGCGGCATTTCTTTTGTCCACCCTTTCCTGCGCCGCAATAATTGGCGCGCACGAAATCTTTGCATTTGCGCCAATTTCAATCTCACCAATGTGGATGAAATCTTCGACAGCATTGCAGTCAAGGGTCAACACCCCAGAATGGTATCCGATACCTATCTGCTTCTCGAGCAACTCGGCCATCGCCTTGACCGCGAAAGCGAACGATGCTTTAATGAAGCTATATCCGACGGGCTCAAAGATAAGCAGATCACAGACTATATTGAAGAACACATCGATGTTTCCACACTTCTCCGTGACTGCGCCCCTATTTGGGACGGAGGATACGTGCTTTGCGGCGTAACCGGGTCAGGAGAGATGCTCGCTATGCGCGATCCATGGGGAATCCGCCCGGCATTCTGGTATATGGATGATGAGGTTTTCGTGCTTACTTCCGAGCGTCCGGTCATCCAGACATCATTCAATGTTGAGACAGACCGCATACACGAACTCGCACCCGGCCAGGCTGTAATCGTGTCGCGCGACGGGAATCTGCGTCTCAGCACTATTCTCGCTCCGGCCAGATACGCTCCATGCTCTTTCGAGCGTGTCTATTTCAGTCGCGGTTCCGACCGTGACATCTACAAGGAACGTAAAGAACTCGGACGGACACTTGTCGAGCCTATCCTGAAAGCTATCGATAACGACATCGACAATACCGTATTTTCATATATTCCTAACACAGCCGAGGCCGCATTCTATGGCATGGTCCAGGGCTTCAATGAATACCTGAACGGACAGAAAGTGGAGGAAATGGCCCGATGGGGAAGCTATCTTCCCGCAGAGAGAATAAGGGAAATACTTTCTCGGAGAATAAGAACCGAGAAAGTAGCGATAAAGGATATAAAACTGCGCACATTCATTTCCGATGATTCAAGCCGCAATGACCTGGCAGCTCATGTATATGACGTGACTTACGGAAGTATTCGGCCAGGCCAGGACAACCTCGTGATAATTGATGACAGCATCGTGAGGGGAACGACTCTGCGGGAAAGCATCATCCGGATTCTCGACAGGCTTCACCCCCGCAGGATCGTAATAGTCAGTTCAAGTCCGCAGGTAAGATATCCGGATTATTACGGCATAGATATGTCGCGCATGGACGAATTTATCGCCTTTAGGGCCGCAATTGCACTCGCCGAGGAACGCGGCAAAAAAAATGTAATACTCGACATTTACAGAAAATGTCTCGAACAGAGGAATCTGCCTAAAGAACAGATGGCCAACTATGTGACCGAGCTATATGACCTGTTTACGGACGATGAGATATCTGATAAGATAGTCGAAATGCTCAAGCCTGGAGACATTGAGGCTGATGTAAAAATCGTATATCAAAGCATCGATGGCCTTCACCACTCTTGTCCAAATCATCCGGGTGACTGGTATTTCTCAGGAAACTATCCCACCCCCGGCGGAATTAAAAGAATCAACGAAGCATATATTAATTATATCGAAGAAATATATAATCAGAAATGAAAAAAGCCACACTGATACTTGACGACGGCACGCGGTTCGAAGGCGAATCGTTCGGCTATGAAGGTAATGTAGCCGGTGAAGTCGTATTCAACACAGCAATGACCGGCTATCCGGAAAGCCTGACCGACCCCTCTTATGCCGGTCAGCTGATGGTGTTGACCTACCCTCTGATAGGCAACTATGGAGTGCCATCGACTGAGGATACCGAAGATGGCCTTGAAAGATTCATGGAAAGCGACCGTATCTATGCGTCCGGTATCATAGTGAGCGATTATTCCGAGTGCTACAGCCATTGGAACGCCCACGAAAGCCTATCTGACTGGTTGAAGCGTGAAAAGGTGCCCGGTATCACCGGCGTTGACACCCGTTGGCTCACCCAGATTCTTAGAGAACATGGCGTAATGATGGGTAGAATCATCGTTGAAGGCGATTCATCAGTGCCGGCAATGCCTGACTATAACGATATCAATTATGTTGATATAGTTTCTACTCCTGGAATCAAAGTTTACAATGAAGGCGCTCCGAAACGCGTCGTCCTCGTGGATTGCGGAGCAAAAAATAATATTATCCGTTGTCTTACCCGCCGCGGAGTCGAAGTGGTCCGCGTGCCTTGGAATCATGATTTCAATGACATGGAATTCGACGGGCTATTTATCTCAAATGGGCCCGGCAACCCGGAAGCTTGCGATGCCGCGGTAAATAATATCCGCAAATTTATTTCAAATCCGGATGAAAAGCGCCCACTGATGGGTATATGCATGGGCAATCAACTCCTCTCGAAGGCTGCGGGAGCCACGATTTACAAGTTGAAATATGGCCATCGTTCCCATAATCAGCCGGTCCGTATGGAAGGCTCCGACCGTTGTTTCATCACAAGCCAGAACCATGGCTTCGCCGTTGACCCTTCGACACTTAAAGAGGGCTGGAAGCCATATTTTACAAATATGAACGATGGCTCAAACGAAGGTATCAGGCACGAAAGCCGGCCATGGTTCTCTTCACAATTCCACCCGGAAGCTTCCGGAGGGCCGGTAGACACCGAGTTCCTCTTTGACGACTTCATCAATCTACTCTGAGACCACCCCAAACAAAAGAATAAAAATGTTAAAGGACAAGGAAATAAAGAAAGTACTCGTGCTCGGTTCGGGAGCACTCAAGATCGGCGAGGCCGGCGAATTCGACTATTCCGGAAGCCAAGCCTTGAAAGCACTTCGTGAAGAAGGGATCGAGACTGTGCTTATCAACCCTAATATAGCCACTGTCCAGACATCGGAAGGGGTGGCAGATCATATATATTTCTTGCCGGTTACTCCTGAATTTGTCGAAAAGGTAATCGCCCGGGAAAGGCCGCAAGGAATCATGCTCGCGTTCGGGGGCCAGACAGCCCTTAACTGCGGAGTCGAACTGTTCCATCGCGGGGTGCTCGACAAATATGGTGTCAAGGTGCTCGGAACCCCCGTGCAGGCAATCATCAACACTGAAGACCGCGAGATTTTCGTAGAGAAACTTAACGAAATCGATGTCCGGACCATCAGTTCGGTCGCTTGCGATAATAAAGAGCAGGCCCTCAAGGCTGCCGATGAACTCGGATATCCGGTGATTCTAAGAGCAGCATACGCGCTTGGCGGCCTCGGTTCCGGATTCTGCGACAATGCTGAGGAATTAGCTTCTCTGGCTGAAAAAGCTTTCTCTTTTTCTCCTCAGGTGCTCGTGGAGAAAAGTCTCAAAGGCTGGAAGGAGGTAGAATATGAGGTGGTACGGGATGCATTTGACAACTGCATTACGGTCTGCAATATGGAGAACTTCGATCCTCTGGGAATTCATACCGGAGAGAGTATTGTGGTGGCTCCTTCCCAAACGCTTTCAAATTCTGAATACCATAAGCTTCGTGAACTGTCAATCCGCATCGCACGCCATATAGGTATCATTGGAGAATGCAATGTGCAGTTTGCACTTTGCCCCGATTCAGAAGACTATAGGGTGATTGAGGTTAATGCTCGCTTGTCGCGTTCTTCAGCTCTGGCATCCAAAGCTACAGGCTATCCGCTCGCTTTCGTTGCCGCGAAATTGGGACTCGGGTATGGTCTGTTTGACCTTAACAACTCCGTTACTAAAACCACCTCCGCTTTCTTTGAGCCCGCCCTTGACTATTGCGTTTGCAAAATACCGCGGTGGGACCTCGGTAAATTCCATCGTGTCAACCGCGAACTTGAGTCATCTATGAAATCCGTGGGCGAAGTGATGGCTATCGGGCGCTCTTTTGAAGAGGCTATTCAAAAGGGTCTGCGTATGATAGGTCAGGGCATGCATGGATTCGTGGAGAACAAGGAACTGGAAATTCCCGACATTGATGGCGCGCTCCACGCTCCAACCGACAAACGAATTTTCGTTATCGAGAAAGCCTTCGACAAGGGATATACCGTTGAGCAAATTCACGAGCTCACAAAAATTGACCCCTGGTTCCTCGAAAAACTTAAAAAAATCCATGATATCGACAGCGAGCTTCGCTCCACTCCCGGATTGGAAGCGCTCCCCCATCGACTTTTCCGTAAAGCCAAGAAAGCCGGATTTTCTGATTTTCAGATCGCAAGGGCCATCGGTATGGAGAAGGAGATGGATATCGAGAAAGCTTGTATTCGTGTCCGCGATCGAAGGAAAGCCCTCGGCATAATCCCCGCCGTGAAGCAGATCGACACTCTTGCCGGAGAATTCCCCGCGGCAACCAATTACTTGTATCTCACATATGGCGGAGAACATAATGATATCACCTATGAGCATGATCACAGATCAGTCATTGTGCTTGGATCGGGAGCTTACAGAATTGGGTCTTCGGTAGAATTCGACTGGTGTGGAGTGCAGGCCCTGAACACTATTCGTAAGGAAGGATACAGATCGGTTATGATAAATTATAATCCTGAAACTGTGTCGACTGATTACGATGTGTGCGACCGACTCTATTTTGACGAACTGACTTTTGAGCGTGTTCTTGATATAATCGATTTCGAAACGCCTCATGGCGTGATTGTCTCGACCGGAGGTCAGATTCCTAACAATCTCGCATTAAAGCTTGATGAACAAGGAGTCCCTCTTCTTGGCACTTCGGCCCAGAGCATCGACAATGCAGAAGACCGGGAGAAATTCTCCGCCATGCTGGGCCGAATCGGAGTTGACCAGCCTGAATGGAGCGCTCTGTCATCGATGGAAGACATCAATGCCTTCGTCGACAAAGTTGGATTCCCGGTTTTGGTGCGTCCGTCTTACGTACTGTCAGGCGCAGCTATGAATGTATGCTATGACCGCGACCAGCTCGAACGGTTCCTTACTCTTGCCGCCAACGTATCTAAACGCCACCCGGTGGTGGTCAGTCAATTCCTCGAGCATGCCAAGGAGGTGGAAATGGATGCGGTGGCCCGTAACGGAGAGATTATCGCTTATGCAATATCTGAACACGTCGAGTTCGCCGGAGTCCATTCGGGTGATGCCACAATTCAGTTCCCGCCTCAGAAATTATATGTGGAAACGGCGCGCAGAATCAAAAAAATTTCGAAAAAAATCGCACGGCAGCTTAATATAAGCGGTCCGTTTAATATCCAGTTCCTTGCAAGGGATAATGATATAAAGGTGATTGAATGTAACCTGAGAGCCTCCCGTAGTTTCCCGTTTGTAAGCAAGGTATTGAAGATTAATTTTATAGAATTGGCCACACGCATCATGCTCGGCCTCCCTGTGAGCAAGCCTGACAAGAGTGTGTTTGATCTCGACTACGTGGGGGTCAAGGCAAGCCAGTTCTCTTTCAACCGGCTGCAGAAAGCCGACCCTAAACTCGGTGTCGATATGGTCTCTACCGGCGAAGTCGGCTGTCTGGGTGAAGATGCCCGCTCCGCACTCCTGAATGCCATGTTGTCGGTCGGTCAACGTGTTCCGAAAAAAAATATCCTTCTCTCCACCGGCGATGGCAAGCAGAAAGGAGATCTCCTCGGCGCGGCTAAACTTCTCGTTCAAAATGGGTATACTCTGTATGCAACCGAGGGAACGAGCCGCCATCTTACGGAAAACAACATACCTAATGTCCGTGTGTATTGGCCGGATGAGCAGGGAAAGCCTCAGGCTATCGATATGCTGAATGATCATGAGATTGACCTCGTGATCAATATCCCTCGCAACCATTCGGTGAAAGAGGTGACCAACGGATACCGGATTCGGCGCACAGCTATCGACAGAAATATACCTTTGATTACCAATGCCCGACTCGCATCCGCTTTCATCAAGGCTTTCTGCGCGATGAGTCCTGACGAACTTGAAATCAAATCCTGGCAAGAATTCTAATCTTATGGAAATTCTGATAGAAAACGGCCGCATCTGGAACGGAACTGACTTTACGGAAGGTAACGTTCTCATTATTGATGGGTTGATAAGTGCTGTAGGTGCCGATGTTGATTGTGCTCCCGGTTGCCGGCATATAAATGCGGGAGGCGCTTCCGTGCTGCCGGGCCTGGTTGATGTTCACGTTCATTTTCGTGAACCCGGTTTTAGCTATAAGGAGACTATTGAAGCCGGATCGAAGGCTGCCGCCCACGGCGGTTTCACTACGGTTTGCACGATGCCGAATTTAAAACCAGCCCCCGATTCCCTTGAAAATCTGGAAGAACAGACACGCATCATCCGGAGGGACGCATGTATAGAAGTTAAGCCATATGCTACCATCACTCGCAGTCGTCTGGGTGGAGAACTGATTGATTATGAGGCACTCGCACCGCTCGTTGCCGGATTTTCCGATGACGGCTCCGGAGTGCAGTCAGAAGACATTATGCGTCGCGCGATGATGGGTATAGCTCCGACAGGCAAAGTGCTGGCAGCTCATTGTGAAGTTGAAGCCCTTCTTAATAAAGGCTATATCCATGATGGTGAATATGCACGTGAACATGGCCATCGGGGAATTTCTTCGGAAAGCGAATGGAAAGAAGTGGAACGCGATATACGCCTTTGCGAAGAGACCGGATGCCCTCTCCATATATGCCATGTCTCAACAAGTCAAAGCGTTGAACTCGTAAGGCAGGCAAAAGCCGAAGGTCTTCCCGTGACCTGCGAGACGGCTGCCCACTATCTTGCATTTTGCGAATCAGACCTTCAGGAAGACGGACGCTTCAAGATGAATCCACCCCTCCGTTCCGCTTCCGACAGGGATGCCTTGCTTAAAGGTATCGCTGACGGGACCATCGACTGCATTGCTTCCGACCATGCACCTCATTCTTGCGAAGAAAAAAGTCGCGGACTTGAAAAAAGCGCCATGGGTGTGACAGGGATAGAACTTTCGCTTCCTGCTGTTTACACTTATGCGGTTCTCCCCGGACATATATCATTCGGGCAGATGATTCGGCTTATGGCTGATAATCCCCGCAGAATTTTCGGTATAGAAGGTGGAATAATGCCCGGATGCCGGGCGGATATCACCGTGGTTGATTTCAACGCGGAGTTCATGGTGAGCCGTTCGTGCTTCTTATCAAAAGGGAAAGTGTCTCCTTTTGAAGGACATAATCTTAAGGGAGTTGTAATTGCCACTATAGCCGCCGGAGTCCCGGCATATTTGAAAGATGAAACGAAATAACGATACAAATTATACCATTGTCGACAACCGCTGGATAGGTACGAACACGATGCTGATGGTTCTGGAAGGCCCCACGGATGAATTCACAATGCCCGGGCAGTTTATCAATATCGCAATTCCGGGATTCACGCTTAGACGCCCGATTTCAGTGTGCGACATTGAGGGAGACCTGCTGACTATAGTATATGATGTGGTAGGGCATGGCACTGAGGCATTATCTATTATGAAACCCGGAACGCGTCTTGATATCCTCCCTGCTCTCGGAAGGGGGTTTGATATCTCTAAATGCGGTGACCGGCCTGTACTTCTCGGTGGCGGTGTCGGATGTCCGCCGATTTATAGTCTCGCCAAAAATATGATATCACGGGAAATCCTCCCTACTGTCATTCTGGGGTTCAATTCGGATGAACGGATGATAATGATTGAACAATTCGAGAATCTCGATATTCCTTTCTATGTGGCTACAGTTGACGGGTCGTATGGCACGAAAGGATTCGTCACTGACGTTATTAAGGAAGAAGGGCTCAATCCGGATTATTTTTACGCATGTGGCCCGTTGCCGATGCTTCGGGCATTATGCTTGGGGCTGACAATTCCCGGCCAGGTAAGTCTGGAAGCCCGCATGGCATGTGGCTTCGGTGCATGTATGTGCTGTTCGCTCGAAACAAAATCCGGGCCTAAACGAATCTGCAAGGAAGGCCCTGTATTCGACAAAGAGGAGTTAATATGGAAATAGAAGGAAAAGAATTCGACCTCAGTGTCCGATTGAATGATGTCCGGCTTAAGAATCCCGTGATTCCGGCAAGCGGCTGCTTTGGCTATGGCTACGGCATGACCGATTACTACGATATAGACATTCTCGGATCGATATCTTTCAAAGGCACGACACTAAATCCTCGTTATGGCAATCCTCTTCCACGAGTCGCGGAATGCACTTCGGGAATGATAAATTCCGTCGGACTTCAGAATCCCGGAATTGATGCGGTTATCAGCGACGAACTTCCTAAGATGCGCGAAGCATTCCATGGCCCGATAATAGCCAACATCAGCGGTTTCTCTGTGGATGAATACCGTGAATGCTGTCATCGTATAGACGGTCAGCCGCAGGTGGAGATAATTGAACTTAACGTGAGCTGTCCAAACGTGCATGGAGGAGGGATGAGCTTTGGCACATGTCCGGAATCAGTGGCTGAAGTTGTGAAGGCTGTGAAAGGGGTGACTTCAATTCCGGTCTTCGTGAAGCTATCACCCAACGTGACAGATATAGTCACGATAGCCCTCGCTGCCGAACATGCGGGGGCCGATGGTCTGTGCCTAATAAATACTCTCTTGGGAATGCGCATTGATTTGCGGACCCGAAAACCGGTAGTAGCCAACGTTATGGGCGGATTTTCCGGTCCTGCGGTATTCCCTGTAGCACTCAGGATGATTTATCAGGTCGCAAACGCCTGTTCAATCCCTGTTATCGGCTGCGGAGGAGTTTCTACAGCCGAAGACGTTCTTGAGATGATGATGGCCGGCGCTAAGGCCGTGGAAGTTGGAACCGCCAATCTTATAAATCCATGGGCTTGTCGCGATATCATAGATAACCTCCCGGACGCCATGGACCGATATGGAATTTCAAGTCTGGACAGCATTTGCAAATAGATTAAGAAAATAAACATATAAAATATCTTCAATGCCCTCTAACCAATTGCAATCATGAATAAAGACGTAATTATTGCCTGCGACTTCGCAACCCCTGAAGCCACAATAAAGTTCCTCGACCTTTTCAAGGATGAAAAGCCTTTTGTCAAAATCGGAATGGAACTTTTTTATGCCGGAGGGCCGGAGATAGTTCGTGAATTGCGTAAACGCGGCCATAAAATTTTTCTCGACCTCAAGCTCCATGACATTCCCAACACTGTGAAGAAGGCTATGAAAGTGCTTGCCTCTCTTGATGTGGATATGGTCAATGTCCATGCGGGGGGCACCGTAGAAATGATGCGTGCGGCTCTTGAAGGGCTTCAGGATGGACGTCCGGATGGCAACCGCCCCCTGATTATCGCAGTAACACAACTTACCAGCACATCGGAAAAAGCACTGCACGAACAGCTCCTCATACCCGCAAGCATCAACGACACAATCATCAAATATGCTCAGAATGCAAAAGAAGCGGGACTTGATGGCGTTGTTTGCTCACCTCTGGAGGCTGCAATAGTAAAGGATGCCTGCGGCCAAGACTTTATAACCGTTACTCCGGGAATACGATATCCCGATGCAGCAAAAGATGATCAAAGCCGGATTACATCTCCTGAACGTGCACGCGAAATTGGCTCCGACTTCATTGTGGTGGGACGTCCGATCACCGCAGCTCCTGATCCTGTTGCCGCATATCGCCGTTGCTGCAAGGATTTCCTGGGTAAATAATTCTACAAATACTTCTCAGTGCCTATTATGGAAAAAGAAATTGCAAAAGAACTTCTCGGTATTAAAGCCGTGTTCCTTAGCCCCGATGAGCCATTCACCTGGGCGAGCGGTATCAAAAGCCCTATCTATTGTGACAATCGTCTTATTCTTACCTCGCCGGAAGTTCGCGACAAAGTGGAAAAGGCAATAGCGGCTTCTGTAAAGAAATATTACCCTGAGGCGGAAGTGCTTATGGGTACAAGTACGGCAGGAATTGCCCATGCAGCAATCGCCGCCCATCTTCTGGGAATGCCCATGGGATACGTTAGAGGCTCAGCTAAAGATCATGGCAGAAACAACCGTATCGAAGGCCGGCTTGAACCTGGCCAGAAAGTGGTAGTCATCGAAGATCTTATTTCTACCGGTGGAAGTTGTATAGAAGTGGTCGAAGCTCTCCGTGAAGCCGGCGCTGACGTGCTCGGAGTGATTTCAATCTTTACTTACGGGATGAAAAAGGGGCTCGAACGCCTCGATGCAGCAAAGGTGGAGAATCACTCGTTATCGAATTTCGACACTCTCGTTGAGGTGGCAGCTGATGAAAATTATATTGCACCCGAAGATGTGAAACGTCTCCGAAAATTTATGTCTAACCCCTCCGATGAATCCTGGATGAATGCCTGATTCTCTCCGGAAGCCAATAACTATTATTATGCGACATCTAATTGATCCCACAGATCTTTCGAAAGAAGAAATCAAAGAGATAATTGCCCTCGCTGAAGATATTATTGCTGACCGCAAAAAATATTCCGAAGTATGCAAGGGAAAGAAACTTGCAACTCTATTCTACGAACCATCCACACGGACAAGACTGAGCTTTACAGCAGCCATGATGGAACTTGGAGGCAACGTGCTCGGTTTCTCTGATGCAATGAGTTCATCTGTGAGTAAAGGAGAGACCGTGGCCGATACTACCAGAGTCATAAATTGCTTTGCCGATATAATCGCCATGCGTCATTCGGTGGAGGGCGCTCCGCTTGTTTCTGCTATGAATTCTCGCACCCCAGTGATAAATGCAGGGGATGGCTCGCACGCTCACCCGACTCAGACTCTGACGGACCTGCTCACAATCAAGCGCGAGATAGGACGCTTCGATAATATCACGATTGGTTTCTGCGGCGACCTTAAATTCGGCAGAACCGTCCATTCCCTCATCAAGGCTCTTTCTAAATTCCAAGGTGTCAACGTGGTGCTTATCGCTCCCGAGGAATTGAAACTGCCCGGTTACATGAAGCATGAAGTCTGCGACAAACTCGGAATACCATATCGCGAGGTAGAATCGCTCGAAGAGGTGATCGGCGACCTGGATGTGTTGTATATGACACGTGTCCAGAAAGAGCGTTTCCTCGATGAAGAGGAATATGACCGTGTAAAGGATTGCTTTGTACTCACAGCCGACAAGCTAAAAGACGCCAAACCGGAAATGCGCATCCTTCATCCGCTTCCGCGAGTAAACGAAATTTCTGTAGATGTTGATAATGACCCGAGGGCGGCATACTTCCGTCAGGTTGAAAATGGAAAATTTGTGAGAATGGCGCTTATTCTCAAGTTGCTTGAATGGGCTGACAAACCATCTCACCATCGCGAACTGATTTCCAAAGACGTAATCAAAGGAGAGCATAGATGCTCGAATCCCAAATGTATTTCCAACACGGAAGCCCATGCGGTAGAGCCGATGTTCCGGCCTTCGGCCGATGGAAATGGCCTTCGCTGCGTATACTGCGAACACCGCCCCGTAAAATAAGACCCGATTCCCCAATATTTGTTAATGCTGAGGACGCATATCGCCGAGAGATTTTGGGTTTGTGATGAAGGAGCGTAGCCGTAGCTACGTGACTGAAGAACAAGCCAAAAAGCGCCGGTGAGATGCGGTGGTAAGGTAACTTTATGCCACAGTACACAATTACAAGTTCCAAAATTCGGTTATATGATTTTAATCATTTATAACATCTTAGGATAAATTGGGATATAAGACATTGGGCCGTTGATTCAAATGGATTTCCGTTGATTACTGTCAGCTCGGCAGCAAATGTCCATGATAGTAAGAACGAACATTTTCGTGGCATAAGTTACCATTGCCACGGCCAATCATCATGCATCTGCGCCCGCTTGTTTCGGTCACAATGCAACCGCATTGCTCTCTCACTGCGCGAACACATCCGCATAACGCTTGACCGCCTCAGCATTAACAAATATTGGGGAACCGGGTCTAAGATCAGAAACTGAACTGGGCCATGGCGCCGATGCGCTGGGCCCAGCGCGTTTCTCCCGAAACGTTCTGCCGCCGCCCCAAATCATATTCGGCTCCGACCTGTATCCGCGGTGTGAGATTCCAGAATACATTCACATCTGTGAAAAGTCCGTTTTTATATTCGGTCGGCAATGCGCCTGACCGCGGCATGTAATGACTCATACTTGCACTTGCGCTCACAAAAAGATTCGGACGGATATTATACTGAAGTCCCACACACCATCCCAATGATGCAGGAGCATAAAGTCTACCGGCAGTTTCCGGATCTGCCACAAGGTCATATTTCCCAATTTGCAAGTCTCCTCCCAATGAAGCCTCTCCGTGACCATAGGAGATATTCGCATAAGTAGTCCAATCATATGCCGGATGAGCTACCGAACTCAATTGTATGCCCCATCCTACCGGATTGTAATTTTTCTGAGCCACCAAATCCCGGTAAGATAGGGTTCTTACTATTCCGGACAGTCTGACGTGCTGTCCGGGAGCCCATTGGTATTCTGCAAAGGCTGCAAAATCGGGCAACCAGGACGTCACGACTTTAGTATCTGTGCCGTCCGCTCCTATGGCTGTGGCGGGTGTCTCAGCAGACAATGCGAATATCCATTTTTCTTTTACCACCGGCATCCATCTCACCAACACGGAAGTAGGTGATATCTTGTTCGACGGGCCCTGCGCATCTACTGTCGGAGGAGTGGCGGCAGGATCAGAAAATGTAGAAGCTGCATAACCGATAGTCCAGTCATTTACTATAGCGTAGGCTTTCTTCAAATGAAAGTCGCGGCCATTATAACCATTGAAATTTCCTTCTATATAGAGCTGATACTGGCCGATATGTTTGTAACGACCGATTACTCGGAAAAACAAAGAAGTACCCGCCGGCGTCGTACCGAATGCCCGGTCATTGGCCGGATCCGGCGTCATGGGTATAAGATAAGGCGCAAAACCCGATGCAGGAATCGCCCCTCCCCAATCATAATATCCTCTCATACGGACACAGCCGCCTATACCCATCGCAAGCTTCGCGTCTTTACTCATAAACAGGAAATAAGGCGCATCCGGATCCTGAGAATGTCTGAACTGGTCATAATAAAACGTAAGTATCAGCCTCCTGACCGAATCAAGATCCTGCTGCATCTTTTCTGATTCCGCCGGTTTTCCGTCAATGTGAATCACCTTTGTGTTTTCGATTACATCCGATAGATGTTGATCCACAGCACTTCCGGATTGGGCACATATCCGGGAATTGAAGCAATTAAAACAAATCACTGCGATCAAGGCGAGCCCTGCACAAAATTTCCGTTTCATGCTTCAAATTTAATAACAAATCCCAATTCCTCCAAATAAAGCGCAATGAGAGCCGGGAATTTTGCCAATTGAAAAAAAATTCGTAATTTTGCACATGGAAATGAAAGAAGCGATTTCACGTAGTCATAAATTTCCCATACGCTGCGGCAACAGGTCACATTCGGCCTCAAGTCGGACGCATATTCAGGCGCACACTCTTATGTAAAGGAGCGTGCGCCTGCGGCGTTTTTTACACTCGCTGTCTTCCTTATGTATTACCTTGTTTAAGACCTCATTATTAATATCTTATTAGAATTATGAATATGAAAGTTGGAGTTGTGATGGGCTCTGCAAGCGACCTCGAAGTGATGAAAGGCACCTTCGAAGTCCTTGATCAGTTTGGAATTGAATATGAGAAAAAAGTGCTGAGCGCTCATCGCACCCCGGCCGCCCTCGAAGCCTGGGTAAAAGATGGTCGGGAACGCGGCATCGCAGCCTTTATCGCCGCTGCGGGAGGCGCTGCCCATCTTGCCGGTGTGGTGGCTGCACTGACCACGCTCCCCGTAATTGGAGTGCCGATAATGTCGAAGGCTCTACGGGGACTTGACTCGCTTCTGGCTATGGTCCAGATGCCTTCCGGAATTCCCGTGGCCACTGTCGCTATCGACGGAAGTAAAAACGCGGCTCTTCTCGCCATTGAAATTATGGCCGTAACTGACCGTAATTTACAAGAAAAACTCCGTGCGTTCCGCGATGAGCAGGCGCGTAAAATACTTGACACTGAGATATGACATCCAAAAGAATTTTCGCCGAGAAACGCCCCGAATTCAGGGTGGAGGCAGAAAGCCTCAGGCGTGAGCTTAACTCCGCACTCGGCCTCGATATAACTTCTCTCCGTCTGGTTTGCGTTTACGACCTGTTCGGATTTTCCGACGAACTTCTCGATAAAACCCGTTATGGAGTTTTCGGAGAGACCGTGACCGACACCGTAACCGACACTCTTGACTACGCCGGCCACCCGTATCTGGCCATTGAAGCTCTACCCGGTCAATTCGACCAGCGCGCCTCCGCGGCCCGAGAGTGTGTTCGGCTCGTTGACCCGGAAGCCGATGTCGAGATTCTTTCTGCGAAACTGTATGTTTTTGATGATAGCGTGACTCCGGAGCAAATGGAACGTATTGCCCGCTATCTCATCAATGCTGTGGAGTCGAGAGAAAAAAACATGGATATCCTCGCTTTGCCCGAAAGAGCCCATGCCCTTCCTGTGGAAACACTTGCCGGGTTTCGCGATATAACTGCTCTTGACGCTCCTGAATTTGTGAAAAACATGGGCCTGGCGATGAATGCCGATGACTTAATGGAAGTGGTCAGATATTTTACCGCCGAGGGCAGGGACCCCAATGAGACGGAACTCCGCATACTTGATACATATTGGAGCGACCATTGCCGACACACCACGTTCACTTCACGAATCACGGATATTGATGTGGAGGAATCCTTCATTGCCCCCGACATTCGCGAGACCCTTGGCCTTTGGAATAAGATGCGTGCCGAATTAGGACGCGGTGAAAAGCCTTTGTGCCTTATGGATCTCGCCACTATCGGCGCCCGATGGCTTCGCGCCAACGGAAAACTCGATGACCTCGAGCAAAGTGAGGAGAACAATGCATGCAGTATTTATGTAGATGTAGATGTGGATGGAAAGCCTGAAAAATGGCTGCTTCAATTCAAGAATGAGACTCATAATCATCCTACTGAAATCGAGCCTTTCGGAGGCGCATCCACATGTCTGGGAGGAGCCATCCGCGACCCGCTGAGCGGGCGCAGCTATGTATACCAGGCAATGCGCGTGACCGGTGCCGGTGATATATATAAACCTGTCAGCGAAACATTACCCGGGAAACTGCCACAGCGAGTTATTTCGCGTGGAGCGGCCCAAGGTTATTCTTCGTATGGAAACCAGATAGGTCTGGCTACAACCCATGTACGGGAGATTTATCATCCCGGATACGTAGCAAAACGCCTTGAAGTCGGCGCCGTGGCCGGTGCTGTCCGCGCTGCTGATGTCCGCCGTGAGCGACCCGTTCCCGGAGACGTAGTCCTTATGTTCGGAGGTCGAACAGGACGCGATGGTATCGGCGGAGCAACCGGATCGTCGAAGGAACATACCGAAACATCGCTCGAAATGTGCGGCTCGGAGGTCCAGAAAGGTAACGCCCCCGAGGAAAGGAAACTTTCCCGCCTTTTCCGACGCCCGGAAGTAACCCGCTTGATTAAAAAATCCAACGATTTTGGAGCCGGAGGTGTCAGCGTCGCTATTGGAGAACTGACTGACGGCCTTGACATATATCTTGACCGCGTCACTACCAAATATGACGGTCTGAATGCAACTGAACTCGCAATTTCCGAGAGTCAGGAACGCATGTCGGCTGTTGTTGAGGCTAAGGATATGACGGAATTCATGAAATACTGCCACGAAGAGAACATCGAAGTGCGCCACGTTGCCGATGTTACCGATTCGGGCCGCATGCGTCTTTTCCGTAACGGTCAACTTGTCGCTGATCTTAAACGAGAATTCATTGATTCCGCCGGGGCTCCCCATTTCGCAAAGGTAAGGGTGCAGGCGGTTGAAGAGAAAAATCCTTTTGAACGTGAAATCTCCGGTGAAAGCTTCGACGAAAAGTTCATCAATAATCTGCTTGATCCGAATGTCACATCCCAGCGTGGACTTATCGAGATGTTCGACTCTACAATAGGCGCATCAACGGTGCTGATGCCGTTTGGAGGGGCTACGAACGGAACCGAGACTCAGGTCAGCGTTCAGAAATTCCCTGTTGGCCCGCACTTCACCAACACCGCGAGCATGATGGCTTGGGGTTTCAATCCTTTCATCTCAAGCTGGAGCCCTTATCACGGAGCGGCATATGCGGTTGTAGACGCGATAGCAAAATCAGTGGCGGCCGGCGCCGATTTTAACCGCCTCCGTTTCTCTTATCAGGAATACTTCGAACGTATGAGTTCGGACAAGGCATGGGGTAAACCCATGGCGGCTCTCCTCGGCACTCTTAGAATGCAGAAAGAATTCGGTCTGGGCTCGATCGGCGGTAAGGACTCCATGAGCGGCACATTCGGAGAATATAATGTTCCTCCGACATTGATAGCCTTCAGCGCAGGTCCGGTTGACGCACGCGACGTAATCAGCCCCGAATTCAAGACTGCCGGCCATGGTCTGTTCATGATTCACCATACTCCTCTGCCCACACATATGCCGGATAGCGCCTCGCTGATGGATTCCTACAATGCCCTCCACCGGGAAATTAAGGATGGGAACGTGGTCAGCGCTTATGCCATTGGTTTGGGAGGCCTGGCGGAAGCCCTCGTGAAAATGTCGCTCGGCAACCTCATCGGCGCAGATGTGTCTTATGATGAGAAGAAAATTTTTGACTCCGCATATGGCTCCATAATAATTGAAGCCAAGACTCCGGTGGAAATCCCGGGCGCAGAGTTCATAGGCTCAACAGTCTCTGAGCCCAAAATCATGATAAATCATCATTCTTTCCCGATTGAATTGCTTGCGGATAAAGTTCGCGAACGCTTCATAGAGATTTATCCGGACGCAACCGCTATTACAGGAGAAGTTCCGGATGCCGACTGCACGCGGAAGGCTCCCGTATATCCGGGCGAGCCGGTGGAGACGCCGGTCGTATACTTACCGGTATTCCCGGGGACCAACTGTGATTACGATATGGAGGCGGCCTTCACGGCTGCCGGTGCCGAAGTGCGTATGAGCGTGCTCCGGAATCTTTCAGCTGTTGACATCAACGACTCTTGCCGAGAAATGGCAGATAATATCGATGCCTGTCATATCTTCGCCATCAGTGGAGGATTTTCCGCAGCGGATGAACCAGACGGTTCGGGAAAATTCATTGCCACCGTACTGCTCAACGCCGATGTGCGTGCAGCTATTGAACGACTACAGGCTCGTGGCGGCTTGATTCTCGGTATATGCAATGGTTTCCAAGCACTTGTGAAGTCTGGTCTGCTGCCATTCGGTAAAATCGGCGAAGTCACCCCCGATTCCCCGACTCTTTTCCGCAACGATATCAACCGCCACATATCGCAGATAGCCGTCACCCGCGTAGGCACCACTGCCTCCCCGTGGCTTGACTCTTTCCAAGTCGGCGAACTCCATTCGATCGCCATGTCTCATGGCGAAGGAAAGTTTGTGGCTGATGCCGATATGGCGGCTCGGTTAATGGAGAATGGTCAGATCGCATTCCAATATGCCGACCCCGTCTCAGGACATGCCACTATGGATTCTCCTGCCAATCCCAACGGTTCAACTCTGGCTATTGAAGGCATCATTTCTCCCGATGGCCTTATACTCGGCAAAATGGGACATTCCGAACGCTTCCGCGAAGGCCTGCTCAAAAATGTGGCCGGGAATAAGCAACAGGATATTTTCGGAAATGCTGTCAGATACTTCCGCAAATAATTCATCTTCGCCTTCATTGAATGTTGAACGTGAGTTATTCAACGAGAAGAAAATATATAAATTGCGAATTTTTAATTGCTTAGAAAAAATTAACGTCATAAAGCAATGGCAAAAAGTTATGAGGCTTCCGGGGTGAACCTTGAAGCAGGATATGAAGTAGTAAGCCGCATTAAAAAGCATGTGACATCGACAAAACGCCCCGGTTGCATGGGAGGCATAGGAGCCTTCGGCGGTATGTTTGACCTTGGCTCCCTTGGTTATCGTCACCCGATATTGGTGAGCGGGACCGATGGTGTGGGCACCAAGCTCAAGATTGCATTCGAGCTTGACAAGCACGATACTATCGGTATCGATGCAGTTGCAATGTGCGTCAACGATGTTCTGGCACAAGGCGCCGAACCGCTCCTCTTCCTCGACTATGTGGCCGTCGGCCATAACCGTCCGGAAATAGTGGAAGCGATAGTATCGGGCGTGGCCGAAGGCTGCCGCCAGGCAGGCTGCGCCCTTGTCGGTGGCGAAACCGCCGAGATGCCAGGCATGTATGCTCCCGAGGATTATGACATCGCCGGATTTACGGTCGGCGCAGTGGAAAGGGATAATCTTATCGATGGCTCGAAGGTTGCGGCCGGAGATGTTCTTATAGGGTTGCCCTCTACCGGTGTCCATTCCAACGGCTTCTCGCTCGTCAGGAAAATTGTGAAGGATGCAGGACTTGACCTCAATAAGAAATATCCGGAGACCGGAGACTCTACTCTCGGAGAGATGCTGCTTACTCCGACCAAGATATATGTCCGCCCCGTACTCGAACTTATGAAGAAAGTGGATGTCCATGGTGTGGCACACATTACCGGAGGCGGTTTCGATGAAAACATACCGCGCATTCTGGGTGAAGGTTTGGGAGTCGAGATCAAAGATGGCTCATGGAAGATTCTTCCCGTGTTTGAACTCCTTCGCAAATATGGTAATCTGCCACGCCGCGAAATGTTCAATATCTTCAACATGGGTATCGGCATGGTTATAGCCGTGGCTCCTGAGAACGCCGCAGCGACTATCGAGTCTCTGCGTGGATCCGGAATTGAGGCTGTAGAGATTGGAAAAGTAGTTAATGGTGACGGTGTGAAATTAATCTGACCGTGAGCCACCAAATAATAAAAGTAGAATCAAATCCATATAATGAAGGCATTAATAAGCGTAAGCGATAAAAACGGCGTGGTGGAATTCGCCAAAGCATTGAAAGAATTAGGGTGGGAAATCATCGCTACCGGTGGCACGAAAAAACTCCTGATAGAGAGTGGCCTTGAAGTGACCGGTATCAGTGAAATCACAGGATTCCCTGAAATATGCGGGGGACGTGTCAAGACGTTACACCCCAAAGTTCATGGAGCGCTGCTGGGGCGTCGTGACGTGGAGAGCGATATGGCCCAGCTCGCCGAGAACGGAATCGGACTCATCGACCTCGTTTGTGTCAACCTTTATCCTTTTGAAGCCACTGTGGCAAAACCAGACGTGACACTCGAGGACGCTATCGAACATATCGATATAGGGGGACCTTCAATGCTCCGGTCTGCGGCTAAAAACTGTAAAAGCGTAACCGTGGTGTGCGAACCTCAGGACTATGCTAAAGTCATTGATGAAATTCGCGCTCATGGCAATACCACGGAGCAGACTCGTCTTCGTCTTTCAGCAAAAGCATACACCCACACCGCGCTTTATGACAGCCACATCGCCGAATATATGCGTCGGGTTGCAGGGTTGCCGGAGAAATTGTTTCTCGCTTTCGATGAAGTTCAGGCCCTCAGGTACGGGGAGAATCCGCACCAGCAGGCAAAATTCTATCGCACCGATAAGGAGTATTCCTATAGCGTCGCTACTGCACGCCAACTTCAGGGAAAAGAGCTCTCCTACAATAATATCCAGGATGCCAATGCGGCTTTGGAGATTGTCAGCGAATTTGAGGCTCCTTTCTGTGTAGGTCTCAAGCATATGAATCCTTGCGGAGCTGCCGTTGGAGCGGATGTGCTCGATGCCTGGACTCGCGCTTATGAAGCCGACAAGGTAAGCATTTACGGCGGTATCGTGGCGTTCAATCGCCCTGTTACAGGTGAGGTTGCGCTGCAGATGAAGCCTATTTTCCTTGAAATAGTAATGGCTCCGGAATTCACTCCTGAAGCTATGGAAGTGTTTTCGAAGAAAAAGAATCTGCGCGTGCTTGAAGTTAAAATGGACGTGCGCGGAGAAAAGCGTCCGGCATATGTCGGCGTAACCGGAGGTATGCTCGTGCAGGATGCAGACACTGAATGCGTTGAAATCACGGAAGCTATGTGTGTCACCGAACGCAAGCCGGATGCTCGCGAACTCGCTGATATGGACTTCGGCTGGAAAATAGTGAAACACGTTAAATCTAATGCCATTGTCGTGGTCAAGGACGGCGCTACACTCGGAGTCGGTGCCGGACAGATGAATCGTGTGGGCTCGGCCACTATCGCCCTTGAGGAAGCTAAGGCGGCCGGAGCAACAGAAGGGCTCGTGCTTTGCTCAGATGGATTCCTGCCTTTTGACGATACTGTGGAGCAGGCTTCACGCTATGGAGTCTCTGCAATTGTGCAGCCGGGCGGAAGTATCCGCGATGAGGATTCGATTAAGAAAGCAAATGAAAAGGGCATCACGATGCTCTTCACCGGAATGCGTCATTTCAAACACTAATGAAGATGTCAAAGAAAGTTCTTGTAATCGGTGGCGGGGGCCGTTGTCATGCTATGGTCGACAGCCTGTCGCGCTCGCCCCACGTTTCAAAAATATTTTGTGCTCCCGGGAATGGAGGAATTTCCGCACAGGCTGAATGCGTGCCTATTCCCGTATCAGACATTGACGGCCTTCTTGAATTTGCTAAATCAGAGGGCATAGATCTGACCATTGTCGGCCCGGAGGCATCTTTGGCTCTCGGAATCGTGGATACTTTCCGCAAAGCCGGATTGAAGATTTTCGGCCCTACGAAAGCCGCTGCTAAAATCGAAAGCTCCAAGGAATATGCAAAAGACCTGATGGCGCGCCATGGCGTGCCTACAGCCGCTTACCGCACTTTTGACAATTTCGATGAGGCACTTGCATACGTTAAGGCAGGTCCCATTCCGGTAGTAATCAAATATGACGGTCTGGCAGCCGGAAAAGGCGTTGTAGTGGCCCTTACACTTAAGGAAGCCGAGGATGCGCTCAAGGATATGCTGCTTAACGAAGCGTTCGGCAAAGGACGTGTGGTTATCGAGGAATTCCTTGACGGACCCGAATTTTCTTTCATGTGTCTGGTCAACGGTCGCAAACTCTATCCTCTGGCCATCGCGCGCGACCACAAGCGGGCATATAACCATGATATGGGCCCCAATACCGGTGGTATGGGAGCCTTTTCGCCTGTGCCTTTTGTTACTGAGGAAATAAAGAATCGCGCCCTGGAAACTATCCTGCAGCCCGTGGCGGATGCCATGGTCGATGAAGGAGTGCCCTTCACTGGCGTCCTTTATGGTGGCCTTATTCTTCATAAAGGCGAACCTAAAGTTATTGAATTCAATGCCCGGTTCGGCGACCCTGAAACGGAAGTGGTGCTTCCACGACTCAAAAGTGACCTCTACGAACTCATTGATGCCGCTGTGGAGGGGAAGGAGTTTAACCCCGAATGGCGTCCGGAGACTGTGCTCGGAGTGGTGATGGCTGCAAAGGGATATCCCGGCAAATATGAGAAGGGACACGTGATTCATGGTCTCGACAAAGTGTCTAATAAAGTCTATCATATGGGCACTTCCATCCGTGATGGAAAGACACTCAGTGTCGGAGGTCGCGTGCTGATGGTTCTTGGTGAAGGGAATGACCTTGCCGAGGCTCAGAAATCAGCCTATACTGATGTGATAAAAATCGATTGTGACGGACTTTTCAACCGTAACGATATCGGCAACCTTTAAAACCGGTGTGAAAACTATTTCTTATGGCAGAAGCAACAATAATCAGTGGCAAAGATCTCGCCCGTAAAATCAAGGAAGATATTGCGGCTCGCGTTCCGGCTCTCGTGGAAAAATATGGACGCGCCCCTCATCTGGCAGTAATACTCGTAGGAGAGGATCCGGCCAGTCAGTCATATGTAAAATCCAAAGGCAAGGATGCCGAGCAGGTCGGCTTCAAGAGCACGACCATCCGGCTTCCCGAAGAGACAAGCGAAGAGAAACTTCTCGATATAATAGCCGGCCTTAACGCTGATGATGATGTAGACGGCATTCTCGTGCAGCTCCCGGTGCCCGCGCATATTGATGAAGACCGCGTGATTGAGGCTATTTCTCATGAAAAGGATGTCGATGGCTTCCATCCGGCCAATGTGGCCGCTCTTTGGCAGAAAAGACCTTGCGCGTATCCCTGCACGCCCAAGGGTGTTATCAGGATGCTCGATGAGGCCGGCGTGGATATCCAGGGTAAACGCGCCGTGGTGATTGGCCGCAGCAATATTGTCGGTCTTCCCATGGCAAAGATGCTTCTGGACCGCAATGCAACTGTGACAGTAGCTCATAGCCGCACGAAAAATCTCCCCGAAGTGACACGCGAGGCGGATATTCTTGTGGCCGCTGTAGGGAAGCTGAGAATGGTGACCGCAGATATGGTCGCCCCAGGTGCTGTCGTGATTGATGTCGGTGTAAACAGAGACCCTGAAACCGGTAAACTCGCCGGCGATGTCGATTATGAGCCCGTGAGCCGCATTGCATCAGTGATTACTCCGGTTCCGGGCGGTGTCGGTCCTATGACGCGCGCTTGCCTGATGGAGAACACCCTCGAGTGCTACCTTAAGGCTATGGAAAAGCATTCTTAATTAGTTTATATCAGTTACCTTCAAATATTTATTATGATTGATAGATATTCCCGCCCGCAGATGCGAGCCATCTGGACAGAGGAAAATAAATTCAACGCTTATCTCAAGGTAGAGATTCTCGCCGCCGAGGCATGGCGTGAACTGGGAGTGGTTCCCCCCGAAGATATTGAAAAGCTATGGGCCAACGCCACTTTCAATATCGACAGGATAAAGGAAATAGAGCTGCAGACCCGCCATGACATTGTGGCATTCACCCGCGCCGTCAGCGAATCGCTCGGAGAAGAACGCAAATGGGTGCATTACGGTCTCACTTCGACCGATGTTGTCGATACGGCCAACGGCTATCTGCTCAAGCAGGCAAATGACATTCTACGCGCCGATCTCTTGGAATTCACTGAAATGCTTCGGAGGCAAGCGCTTAAATATAAATATACACCCTGCATAGGCCGCACGCATGGCATTCACGCCGATATCACTTCTTTCGGATTGAAATGGGTGCTCTGGCTCGCCGAGATGCTGCGCAACATCAAGCGTTTCGATGAAGCTGCAAGAGGCGTGGAAGTCGGCAAGATTTCGGGAGCGGTCGGCAACTTCGCAAACATTCCTCCTTTCGTACAGGATTATGTGTGTGAGAAACTCGGTATTTCGAGTGCCGATGTCTCTACACAGGTTATCCAGCGCGACCGACATGCTTATTATCTCGCCACAATCGCTCTGATAGGCGCATCAATCGAACAGATGGCCACTGAAATCAGAGGTCTGCAACGGACCGAGGTCCATGAAGTGGAAGAAGCCTTCGGTAAAGGACAGAAGGGCTCGAGCGCAATGCCTCACAAGCGTAATCCTATTGGCTCGGAAAATATGTGCGGCTGCGCCCGCGTGCTGCGCGGATACATGGCTACTGCTTATGAGAACGTGGCTCTATGGCACGAACGCGACATTTCGCATTCCGCAACCGAGAGGATAATCCTGCCCGATGCGACCATGCTGCTCGACTATATGCTCAACCGAATGGGCAATATCCTTGGAAACCTAACTGTGTTCGAGGATAAAATGAAAGCTGACATCTATCTGACCAATGGAGTAATCTTCGCTCAGCGTGTAATGAACGCTCTGATAGCCAAAGGTTTCGCCCGTGAAAAAGCTTATGATACGGTGCAGCCGGTTGCTATGGCGGCAATGGCTCAGGGGCTTCCTTATATCGATCTGCTGCGTGAAAACCCAGTGATTAAGGAGAATCTTTCCGAAAAGGAACTCGAAGACTGCTTCACTCTCGACTATTATATGAAGAACGTGGATTACATCTTCGACCGCAACGGAATTAAATAATTAAGAAACAACATCATACGATTCAATATGTCAGAAACACTCGTAGTGGTCGGCTCACAATGGGGCGACGAAGGCAAAGGTAAAATTACGGATTATTTCGCCACCCGCGCCGATATGGTGGTAAGATATCAGGGAGGCAACAACGCCGGTCATACGGTGGTGTTTGGAGGCAATAAATATTCGCTTCAGAGCATCCCGTCGGGAATTTTTAATCCGAATACCATCAATATTATGGGGAACGGCATGGTTGTCAACCCCGTCTCGGTGGTGGCCGAACTTCAGAAGTTGCACGACCGCGGAATCACCGATTACCAACTCTATATCTCAACGCGCGCCGCTATGGTTATGCCCTGGCATCCTATGCTTGATGGAGCCTATGAAGCCAAGAAAGGGAAGGACCTGATCGGAACGACAAAAAAAGGTATCGGGCCCGCTTACGCTGACAAATACAGCCGTACAGGCCTTCGGATGGGCGACCTGCTCGAGCCGGAATATTTTAAGGAAAGACTTCAGGCTGCTCTCGAGGTGAAAAATATGGAACTCCGTATGCTCGGACTCGAGCCTCTCGATTTGGATGCTGTTTACGACGAGTACATGGTGCTCGCCGAAAAGCTCGGCCCCATGATTACGGATACTTCCCGCATGATCAACGATGCTTTACGCTCTGCCGACAAACGCATACTCTTTGAGGGCGCGCAAGGCATGATGCTTTGTATCGACCATGGAACCTACCCTTTCGTCACTTCCTCGACTCCTTCGGCTGCATCCGTACCCGTTGGGGCAGGCATCGCTCCCAAATGGATAAATGAAGTAGTGGGCGTCGCCAAGGCATATTGCACCCGTGTCGGCTCAGGACCATTCCCCACAGAACTTTTCGATGAAATCGGAGATGGCATCCGCGAACGTGGTCATGAATACGGAACCGTTACCGGACGACCCCGCCGAATCGGATGGTTTGATGCCGTGGTCGGCAGATATACTGCCGAACTTGCCGGCATTACCAACTGGGCTGTGATGCTCCTTGACGTCCTGTCGGGCCTCGACACTATCAAGATTTGCGTGGCCTATGATCTTGATGGAAAGGAAATCCAAAGCCCTCCTTCCACAATCGCTTCTCTCTCAAGATGCAAACCGGTCTACATAGAAATGCCGGGCTGGAAAGAGGATATAAGCGGTGTCCGTAATTTCGAGGACCTCCCGGAAAACGCCAAGGCATATATCCGCAAGCTTGAGGTAGTCACAGGCACTCCGGTCGGCATGATTTCAGTCGGACCCGACCGCGAACAGACTATCATGATTTCTCCCGAATTAAAAGAATTCTAAACCTCTCATCCAATCGCATATGTCATTTATTGAAGATAAAATAGCACAGGAGGGTATCACATTCGATGATGTGCTTCTGATTCCGGCGTTTTCAAGCGTTACTCCCGATAAAGTGACTCTCGGAACCCGCTTTTCCAGAAATATAAAACTCAACATTCCGGTGATTTCCGCCGCTATGGATACTGTCACGGAAGCCCCGATGGCAATCGCCATTGCCCGTGAAGGAGGTATCGGCGTAATTCATAAAAATATGTCGATAGCAGCTCAGGCGGCTCAGGTCCGTAAGGTGAAGCGCGCTGATTCGGGTATGATTTATGATCCCGTTACCATTACTAAGGATCAGACTGTAGCCGATGCTCTCCGACTCATGAAGGAGAATAAAATCGGTGGAATTCCTGTCATTGACGATGAGCGCCATCTGATCGGTATCCTGACTAACCGCGATCTCCGCTTCCAGAAGGATATGTCGCTACCAGTCAGCGAGGTGATGACTTCTGAAAATTTAGTGACCACCCGGAATGCTGACCTCGCGGAAGCATCTCAGATTCTGCTTGAAAACAAGATTGAGAAACTCCCCGTTGTAGATGACGAGAACCATCTCATAGGTCTCATCACCTATCGCGATATTACTAAAATCACGGAGTATCCCAATGCCTGCAAGGATTCTAAAGGCCGTCTGCGCGTTGCTGCAGGAGTGGGTGTCACAAAAGACACTCTCGAGCGTGTGAAGGCTCTTGTTGAGAATGGTGTGGATGCTGTTGTAATCGACACGGCCCATGGCCATTCGGCCAACGTGGTCCGCACTCTGAAAGCGGTCAAGGAGGCTTTCCCGCAAATTGACGTGGTTGTAGGCAATATAGCCACTGCCGAGGCTGCCGAATTCCTCGTGGAAGCAGGAGCTGACGGCATAAAAGTCGGTATCGGTCCCGGCTCGATATGCACTACCAGAATCGTAGCCGGTGTAGGTGTGCCTCAGCTTACTGCGATTTATGATGCCGCTCAAGCCGCTCATAAGCATGGAGTGCCAGTAATCGCAGATGGTGGGCTGCGCTATTCGGGCGATGTAGTGAAGGCTATTGCCGCCGGCGGCGATTGCGTCATGATGGGCTCGATGCTGGCCGGATGCGAGGAATCTCCGGGCGAAACAATCATTTACAATGGCCGTAAATTCAAGTCTTACCGGGGAATGGGCTCAGTCGAGGCCATGCAGGCAGGCTCTAAGGATAGATATTTCCAGGGCGAGCAGATGGATACCAACAAACTCGTGCCGGAGGGAATCGTGGCCCGCGTGCCTTATAAGGGAACTGCCGGCGAGACAATATACCAGCTTATCGGAGGCCTGCGTTCCGGTATGGGTTATTGCGGCGCACCGGATATCGAAACGCTCCATAACGCTAAATTCGTCCGTATCACTTCTGCGGGTGTAAAGGAAAACCATCCTCACGATGTGACTATCACTAAAGAGGCGCCCAACTATTCACCCGGAAACTAAGACTCTAATGGAAAAAATTCTTATTCTGGATTTCGGGTCGCAATATACTCAGCTTATTGCCCGTCGCGTGCGTGAACTGAATGTCTATTGCGAAATTCATCCTTTCAACAAAATGCCTGAGATTGACCCGGATGTCAAGGGCGTGATTCTTTCAGGAAGTCCTGCTTCAGTGCGCGATGAAGAGGCTCCCAAGCCGGACCTTTCTGCAATTAAGGGAAACCTTCCGCTTCTCGGCGTATGCTATGGCGCGCAGTATTTAGCAATGGCATATGGAGGCGAGGTGGAAGGCGCTCCCAGTCGTGAGTACGGCAGAGCCATGCTTACTGTAACTGCACCGGAAGACCCACTGATGAAAGGGCTTCCCTCCCCTACTCAAGTATGGATGTCGCATGGTGACACTATCACCCGCGTACCGGCCAACTACGAGATTATCGGCTCTACATCGAATGTGCGTGTGGCTGCATATCATATCGGTGGCGAATTGACCTGGGGCATTCAGTTCCACCCAGAAGTGTTCCATTCGACCGATGGCCCGAAACTGCTCTCTAATTTTGTGCTCGACATCTGCGGATGCTCCGGCACATGGAGTCCGGCCTCTTTTATCGACTCAACCGTGGCTGAACTCAAAGCCAAAATCGGTGACGACAAGGTGATTCTCGGACTCTCCGGCGGAGTTGACTCCACAGTTGCAGCCGTTCTGCTCAATAAAGCTATCGGGAAAAATCTATACTGCATTTTCGTAAATAACGGTCTTCTCCGCGCAAATGAATTTGAAGACGTTCTCGCCTCTTACAAAGGAATGGGATTAAATGTCAGAGGCGTCGATGCAAGTGAACGTTTCTATGCCGACCTCAAGGGCGTGACCGACCCGGAGAAAAAACGTAAGATTATCGGACGCGACTTCGTGGAGGTGTTCAATGAGGAAGCCCGGAAGGTGGAAGGTGCTCGTTGGTTGGGCCAGGGCACTATATATCCGGATGTGATAGAAAGCTGCTCGGTAAAGGGCCCGTCGGCTACTATTAAATCGCACCATAACGTCGGAGGACTACCCGAGGAGATGAACCTTAAGGTGGTCGAGCCCCTGCGTTTGCTTTTCAAAGATGAAGTGCGCCGCGTAGGCCGGGCTCTCGGAATCGATCAGAATCTTCTTGGACGTCATCCTTTCCCGGGGCCCGGTCTGGGAATCCGTATTCTCGGTGAAGTCACCGGTGAGAAGGTTAGGATTCTTCAACAGGCCGACAAGATTTTCATTGACAACTTGCGCGAATCCGGATGGTATGATAAAGTGTGGCAGGCCGGCGTAATGCTCCTTCCTGTGCAGAGTGTCGGAGTAATGGGCGATGAACGGACCTACGAAAGCTGTTGCGCGCTGCGCGCTGTAATTTCCACCGATGGCATGACCGCCGATTGGGTTCACCTGCCTTACGAACTGCTCGCTAAAGTAAGCAACGAAATCATCAACAAGGTTCGTGGAATCAACCGCGTTGTCTACGACATTTCCTCCAAACCACCGGCCACAATCGAGTGGGAATAAAAGCGAATTTCTATAATAAGCTTTCTCTACAATTTCTGTCCGCCAAAGTATTTATATTTTTGACGGACAGAAAATTTTTACGGATATCAGCAATATTCAATTAATATTATCGGTCTTAATGATTAGAATTTCAAAATTTTAGTTAATTTTGCACTTTGTTGCGAATTTCATTAATAAATTGCATAACAAAATTTTCCTATTTTCAGAAAATACTATTTCTAACTTATACCACGCGTATGAAAAAATCTACTCTTTTGCTTGGCTGTGTTGCAGCAGTCGCTTTGGTGACGGGGTGTACGGATTCGGCTTATGACCTGTCGGATATCGATTCTACCACCGAAATCAAAATTAATAATCTCGCCATTCCAATTAATATGGAGGCTATTACTCTTGACCAGATAATTGATGTCAAGGAAGGCGAGAGTCTTAAGGTTGTCAATGGGAAATATGCAGTGTCTGTGGATGGCTCTTTCTCTTCTGACCCCATAAAGATAAAAAACATCCATATCGCATCACCATCTATCGCCCCGACGATCACAACCCTGAATCAGGCCGGAGCACAATCTTCGATGCTGAAGGCTCCATCCGTGAATTTCGCTGTCCCTGAAGTCACCACCTCTTTCTCTTATTACGATGACGAGGTAGACCCGGCAGTTGTAGACATTACTTCCGCCAAAGTCTCAGATATGGTGCTGGCTATCAAGCTTTCGCTTCCGGAGCTCACATCTGTGATTGATGAAGTGATTATAAATCATCTTACTTTCGACCTGCCAAAAGGTCTTTCCGGTACCCCCTCCATGGGCTCCTACGATTCTTCCAAGGGCCTTCTTACAATCAATAATGTTAAGACTTCACCCGCCGGTCTCAATATCTCCCTCCCCATTTCGGAGATTGATCTTGACGCAGCCGGGGCGATTTTTGATTCCGAAACACATACTTTCGACTTTCAGGGCGAAATTAAAATCACAGATGGTGAAATTGGAGTAGACCCGACCCGATTGTCAAATCCGACTTCTGTGCCAACCACAATCGATTTACGCGTTGACTATAACATGAGCGCTCTCGATGTCAATTCAATCTGCGGGCGCCTTCAGTATGATGTCCCCGATTTTGTAATTCCTGATGTCGACTTGACGAATCTGCCTGATTTCCTGCGTCAGAAGGGTACGAACATCATCCTGAATAATCCTCAGATATATCTCTCACTCGATAATCCGTTATACGCGACTCATCTCTCGGCATCAACCGGGCTCACACTTACTGCAATCCGTGACGGACGTCCCACGAACGTATGCTCACTTTCCGAGCCGGTCAAAGTGGGGTCGGATAAAGGTGTCGGACCCTACAACTTCTGTCTCTCGCCTTATAAACCTGATTTCCTTGCAGGATTTGAAAATGCTGAATATGTGAATTTCAAGACATTGGGGCACATTGTTGAAGGTGATGGTCTCCCCGAGGCAATCCATATCATCGCTGACGATCCTTCTTTCCCCGCGCAGGATGTCACCGACCTCAAAATCGGGTATGACTACGGCAGTATCAGCGGAAAATATAATTTCTACGCTCCGCTTGCCCTCGATGCCGGCTCAACAATTACTTACAGCGACTCAGACACCGGCTGGGCGTCCGATGACCTCGATGACCTGACTATCGAGAATATCAGGATTACCGCTAACGTCACCACCGATGTCAATGCAGAGGTAATAGCCTCAGGCTCGCCCCTTGACAAGCAGGAATTGCCTATGGCCAACGTTAATGTATCTTCTGTCACGGTTCCGGCTAATGCTAAGGATTACCCGATAGAAATAAATGTCACCGGAGATATAAAGGGAATCGACGGATTCCTTTATACGGTCAGGATTGCTGCCCCGGATGGTGAAAATGCCGACGCACTCGGCCCGGACCAGCAAATCAAACTGACTAACATTCGAGCTTATGCAACCGGCAAATATGTCACTAAACCGTAATTGATCAATGAAAACTTATATAAAATATACCGGCGCTGCCCTTCTCGCGGCATGCGCTTTCTGCGGAGCTTCCGCTCAGAACACTTATTCCGGCTATTTCCTCGAGGGTTATGACTATCGTTACCAGATGAACCCGGCCTTCGCCAACGAAAATAATTTCGTGGCTCTTCCGGCTCTCGGAAATCTCAATATCGGCGTTCAGGGAAATCTCCATCTCACCACCCTGCTTTACAATGTGGATGGAAAGACCTGTCTGTTCACAAATCCGGATGTGTCGGTAGGTAGCGTGATGGACAACGTAAGCTCCCACAATAAACTCGGATTCGACACAAAAATCGGAGTATTGTCAGGTGGCTTCAAAGCCTGGGGCGGATATAACACCGTCTCTATTAATGCGGTAGCCTCCGCTCATGTGGACCTTCCGGGCAGTCTGTTCAGCCTTCTGAAAGAGGGAATAAGCAATAAGACATATGATATATCCGACCTGCGTGCAAGTGCAAGAGGTTACGTTGAAATGGCTTTCGGCCACTCCCGCGACCTCAGCAAATGGGTGCCCGGTCTGCGCGCCGGCGCTACCCTGAAGTTCCTTCTCGGTATGGGAAGCCTCGATGCCCGTTTCAATAAAGCTCATCTTACTCTCGGCGAAGATGGATGGACGGCTGTCACTAACGCAGATATATATGCCTCGGTGCCAGATCTGAAATTTAAGACAGAATATTCCGACAAGACCGGTCGCGACTATGTCAGCGGTATCGATATGAACAGCTTCGGAGTGAACGGCTTCGGCCTCGGACTCGACCTCGGAGCAAGCTATAAGCTAAACGATGACTGGGAGTTCTCTGCTGCAATCCTCGATATCGGCTTTATCAGCTATGGCGACACCCAGCTCGCTTCAACTCAGGGCGACCGCATTGTGGAGACCAATAAATATATCTTCAATCCAAATGATGACGCCGACAACTCATTCTCTAAGGAATGGAAGAAAATGCGCGATGATATGCTCGAGCTCTATCAGCTTGACAATGTCGGCAAAGTGGGTGCTCAGACCTATTCACTCCGCACTACCCTCAACTTCGCGGCGCAATACACTTTCCCGCTTTACCGCAACCTCAAGTTCGGTCTCGTCAATTCAACACGAATTGCCGGCCCCTTCACCTGCACTCAGTTCCGCCTGTCGGCCAACGTTGCTCCGGTGAAAGTCTTCTCCGCTAATGCGAATTTCGCTCTCGGAACTTATGGAGCCTCTTTCGGCTGGATGCTGAGCGTACATCCCAAATACTTCAGCCTGTTCCTCGGAATGGACCACACGCCCGGCAAGCTCGCCAAGCAGGGTGTCCCTCTGAACAGCAATCTTGAGGTGAATTTCGGTATAAATTTCCCCTTCTGACAATAGCCGGGAATCTTCAGGCAGAAAAATCAGGAAGAGCCGAATGGAAGAACACTCAAGGCCACACACAGAAACCGTCAAAACAGGGACGCCGGTCAATCCGGACAATGGCGTCCCTGAAAATACCGGACCTCGAAGACAACGAGTGTTCCTCTTATTGAAGGCTTCAGGCATTACAGCCCTCGCTTTTCTGCTGTCTTACCTGCTGACATCTCCTTTCACGGCTACCCTATCCGCCCTCTTCTCCTCGCCGGAGAAAAATGACTTTAAAATGTCAGATCTCCTATGCCAGATTGCCGACGACAGGCCGGTGCGCGACTTCGATGATCGCATAGTAATTCTTGACATAGGGAATCTCGACCGTCCCGGGATTGCCGAAGTGTTCTCGATTCTCGCACTTTGCGAGCCTGCTGCAGTAGCCATAGATATTAACTTTGAAGTCCCTTCCGACAACGATTCCACGCTCCTCGCTGCCTTATCGGCTCTCCCAAACGTGATTTTACCTTTGGGCTTGCGGCAGAAAGGCAATAAATTTGAAATATCAGAGAAGCCATTTTTCTACGGGAAATTTAATAACGTGAAATATGGGGCGGCAAATTTCCCTACTTCGCGAGTGGGTGCCACAGTAAGGGAGTATGCTGAATCTTTTCCACTGACCGATGGCTCTGTCCTTCCCTCTTTCCCGAAAGCCACGGCTTTGGCATCCGGATTAAAAACTGATTTGAAAGAGAACCCTGATAATGTGGAGACAGGCTTCATCCGATATCATTCAAAAGAAATACCCTTGATTCATTACGAAGAACTCGAAGAGCGGGCAGAACAAATTTTTAATAAAACAGTGCTCGTCGGCACCACTACAGATGCCGGGGATGTGTATCCCACTCCTATTCATAGCTCTCTGTCAGGTCTTGAGATACACTCTTATGCATTGAGCACCATACTTGATGGCTCACGGATAGAACGGCTTCCGAAAATAATTGCAGACCTGATTGCAGTCCTGTCGTGCTTCCTGATTGTCTGGGGGGCGGTCGGAATCAAATGGGGCACACGGGGCCTTCTGCTCAGATTCGCCCAGGTGGTGATTCTTTACCTCTTAGTGTGGATAGGATATTCATTGCTCGTCGACTATGAAATTGTAAGTGACTTCTCTCAAGCAATACTGATGGTGACTTTCGGGCTTTTCGCCTTTGATTTATGGACCGGTTCGGAGGTCATAGTCAAATGGTCAAAGAAAAAAATTAATAACTATAGAACCAAACATTAAGATCTAATATAGAAATGAAACAAAGACTTCTATTTTTCTTTTGTCTATTGACACTTTCACTCTCGGTCAGTGCCCATTACACCATTCACTCGGTGAGCGGTGATGTCAAGGTGGAGAGCGGAGGGAAAACTCTTCCCGCAACAAAAGGTATGACAGTCAATGCCATTGACTATATCGTGATTGCAAAGGGAGCCAAGGTTGAAATCCTTAATGACCTGGACAAGAGAATTTACACTTGCATCACGCCGGGACGCACCTCCGTTACAAAACTGATGATAGCTGCCCGCGGTTCTGCTGCCGACAACACCTCCAGTGTAGCATCACGGATGACTCTGGGGCGCAAAGGGGGTGCCGACAACAAGAACGTGTATGTGGAAAAAGGTATGGTTCGTCGTTCACTTGCCGTATATGACCCCGATGGCGACACTATGGAGTTGGATGCAGAGACTCTGGGCCGTTTCCTGGCGGCACGGATACTCGCTGACCCTCACGACTTCTCTGAAGAATCTCCGGTAAAATTCAATTGTGGTCGTTTAGAGAACGGAGGTATAGGATTTAAACTTGAGAACACGATGCAATTCCCGATATATTTAAACGTGTTGCGTGTTTCGGGTGGTCAATCTCCGGTTGTGGAAATATCACAGGTCGGTCAGCCGACCGGAACCTACGTTGTGCTTCCACAGCAGTCCTTAGTAAGGGAGCACTTCCCGCCGGTGCCCAAAGATGAGTCGCATTTTATCGTAATGACTAACTGCCAGTTTGATGTCGATAAGGTGATTGAGGTAATAAATAAAAATATGAAGGATTCATCTGAATCCGACAGCATTGACAAAGACCTCCCTGTATATGTAGCTTCTTTCTGATGTATTCTATAATCAAACCTGCCTATCCAATAATATTCTCATTTTATCATGAAATTTAATCAGCTTTCGGTTTTTGCTTTGGTGTTCGCAGTCATTTCCGGTATGCCCTCGGATGCTATTGCAAAGAAAAAGAAAAAAGAGGATTCCACTCCGAAAACAGAACAAAAGACCTCATATTATTTCAAGCGCCAGATGCCAACGGAGATAATCGATCCATATGGGGTCACTATCTATTCGGCAGATAAATTCAATGTTCATACTATGAGTGGGGATCGTCTTCATCATGACAAGGATACGATACTGACCATGCGGGTTAACCCTTCCGGTGTTAATTACGGAATTATTACTAAGAATAAGAAGGGCCTACGCGCAGCCGATGTCTATCACACCATTCAAGGAGTTTTTTCTAAGAATGAATTCCAGACCAAGCATCTAAACAAATTCGATTCAAAGCATTATGGCTACCCTACGGCTATAGGTTATACTCCTGACGCCCGTATGATCGTTGTGGCAGCCAACAGTCCTGTTCTCGGGAATAATATTTTTTTCCTTGAACCTCGTAAATTCCAGCCGGTCGCTAAGATCCAGAGCGTCCCCTTTGAGGTACAGAAAATGATCCTCAGTCCCAACGGATACTATCTGGCCGCCGTCAACGGAGATAAAATCATAGTCTATAATCTCGAAGAGAAAAAGATTCGTAAACAAATGGATGTTGGTGAGAAAGTAAACGATTTGGCGTTCAGCCCTGATAACAGTGACTTCGCTGTCCTGACCGATGACGGGTTGCTTTCCCTGTATAACACACGATCTTTCGAACTGCGTAAGATGATTGACGATCTTGGAGATGCCCGCGCCATGGCTTATAATTTAGATGGCAAATACATGGCGGTTGTCAGTGGCGACAATACCGTGACTCTTGTCAATCTGCTTCGTGATTCCGACCGCGAGAATTACGTAGCCGAGACCGGTTCACTAAAAGATGTCGGTTTTGTCAGCGATGCTTACGGCAATACGCTTCTGATCATACCTGAGGCCGATTTCATCGTAGCCAAGCGATTGCCACATCTTAAACCTTTCTATAATAAGCTGATAGCTGATGAGGTTGAACGTAAGATGGATGAGTGGCTTAAGATGATGCCCGGAGAGACGATGGAGCAATATCGCGCTCGTGTCACTGATGAGAGCCGTATGCGTCAGCGCCGCCTTTTTGAAGACCAAATCGCTACCGGTTTCGCCGGCGACCTGCTCGCAGGTGCCACAATGAGCCTCGGGTCTTACGACAGAGCAAACGGTGTTCTGGCTCTGAACTTCGATACGATGCCCACAATTTTTCTGCCGGTGCCGGAAGCGGATGTAACATCATTTCATAATGCAGGAGATCTGTCGCTATCAGACGTGATGTATGGTATACTACCGGATGACAGCTTTGAAATCGTTTACGCGAAAGTTACAAACAAAGCTGATGGGAAAAGTTATGTTTATGACAACCTTATGCGTGCCGATCTCCAATATATGGCTGCCGATGACGCCATTTCTATCGAAATGCTCCAGCAGCAACAGATGGAAGAACTCAAACTGCAGGAACTCCGCCGGAAAGTCGTTGACGAAGCGAAAAAGATGAATGTCATTTCAGACCATACCCAAATATCTGTCGACTCAAAAGTTGTGCCGGAATATGATGCAAATGGCAATAAGATTCTAAATTATAATGTCTGCGTGACCTATACGGTAGATCCTGAATTCTCTGTTTCCGAAGACTTCGGCCCGGGTAAATACCGCATTGAGGAATCAGGTGCTGCATCTTCTATGCTCAACATAGTCAAGGAAGCGTTCGAAGGCGACTTCAAGCAATATCTCGTTCCGGGGAAGAAGATTAAAGTGCGACTGCTTGGGACCGCCGATGCTACTCCAATAGTCCACGGTATCGCTTACGACAATGCATACGGGGAGTTCGAGGAGGAACCTGTCTACATTGACGACATACTCAAGACTATATCTATAAATGCAAAGGAAGGAATCAAGGAAAACGAACAACTCGCTTTCCTCCGCGCTCTGGGCGTTAAGGATTTCCTCAACCGCAACGTGCATGGATTCAAGGATATGGAAACTGACTACCGCTATGAGGTCAACGTCAGCAAGGATAAAGGTAGCGAGCATCGCCGAATCACTCTTGACCTCACTTTTATCAATGCTTATTGAACCTTTTGGCTGATATGTACTCTTATTGAACGCCATTAATCATGACCAGAAATAAAAGAAATAAGTTTTTAATGGGAATGGTTATGCTTTCGGCAGCCTGGCTGCCCTTTTCCATAGCCTCTTCTTTCCCTTCATCTCAGATTGATGCAGCCCCCGCTGAGGCCCCTGTAGCTGATCTAAATGCACTCAATCTTGATTCATTACAACTCGTTGAAACAGCTCGACTCGTTGAGGAAGCATCCGAGGGTTATAAGAACCTTAAATTTATTCAATACGATGGGGTTACTGAAGCCGAACTTTATCCTACTGTTATGGATACTTACGGCAAGGTTTGCGCAGCCATGAAGGCTCCACGACTTTCGAATGAAGACAAAACGAGATTCAAAGGTATCTTGCTTGATATAAGCGACTTGTTGAAAAGAGGTTCAATTTATTACTCCAACCAGGGACTTACGGCGGATATGTCGCGATTCGCTCAGGCTTATGTTGATATGCGACTTAATCCTGAAATGGCAGATATTAATTTCGGGCCTAAGACCGATCTTTATCCGGCTCTCGTGTACTGCGCCGCTTCTTCTGCTTACAATGGTGGAGAATTTGGGAAGGCCGTTGACTACCTTGAGGAATATCTCACTACAGGAGATGCTGACCGCGCCGAACAAGTGAGCCTTTTCCTCGGTCAGGCTGCAATCAATGCCAAGTGTCCCGATAGAGCCGTGAATCGCATGATTATGGCCAGCGAGCGCTATCCCGCCAATTTCAATATACTTATGCTCGCGTTGCAGAACTGTATTGAGGCCGGTCAGACCGACCGCATTCAGCCTCTTCTGACGAAGGCCCTTGCTATGAAGCCAGATGATGAACAGCTTATCTTAGCCCAGGCTAAGCTCTTTGAAAATGAAGGGAATTATTCCTCCGCAATTGATCTTTTTCAAAAGTTATATGAGCTCAAGCCTAATAGTCTTCAGGTAAACCAGCATTTGGCCCTATGTTACTATAATCTTGGTGCTGATTACTATAACAAAGCATTAATGGAAAGTGAGGAGAAGACCGCCAAACGCTACTCCCGGCAAGCTCAAGCATACTTCAGCAGTGCCGTCGGGAAACTGGAAACCATTGTTGAAAATGATCCGACCAACACCAAATATCTTCGCGCTCTTGCCATCACTTACGGCTGCCTTGGCAATAAGACTCGACTCGATGAAGTGAATGTAAGGTTGCAGGCGCTGGGGCTAAAGCCCATGCCCATGAATGGTATGCCGGAATCAATAGCTTTCAGCGAACAGACGTCAAACCTTGCATCTTCAGCTGCCGTAGTGCCCGATTTTCAGGAATTTGCCCGTGGTTTTGTAGAAAAGGAACTCGCTCAATGGTCTAAACGAGGTGAATTCGAGAAAACCGAAGATTATGAGAAGCGTGTAAATCAAGAAAAGGTATATCAGAAATATCAAGCACTCTGCAAGAAAGCCGAAGCTGACTATCTTCAGAAGTATGCCGGCCGCCTACGCATCTCCGACCTCTCTCTTGAGCCTTATGACGTGGATAATGAAAGCTATAAGATCAATTCCGCAATGGGTCCTATCATTGTGAATGTTCCTCTGAAGAATAAGGAGGCCGAAGCATTCAAGGCTTCTTGGAACTCGATTCAGCTACGCAACCCTAAATATTTTATAAAGGATAACCGCGTGGCCATTGCTTCGGTGGAATTGGTAACTTCGGGAGGAAAGAGCTATCGCTATGATTCGAGTCAGGCTGCTGATTATGACTTCACGGATGTTAGTTTGGATATGAATTCGTTCATTGCCCAAGGTAATTCAAAGCGCGACCGCACCGATAAAGGACTCTCCGCTTCTTCCAGACCGAAAGTGATTCGCGCAAAGAGCGATGTTGACGAGAATATTCCGCTTACGAACCGGAAAGCAGAAAAAACAGTCGCGCTTATTATGGCCAATGAGAACTATAAGCAGGTGACAAATGTGGAATCTGCTCTCAATGATGGAGAGACAATGGCTCGCTACTGCACTATGACCCTCGGAATCCCTGCCAATCAGGTGCTGTCTTATGAAAATATGACGTATGCCGAAATGCTCGGAGCAGTAAGAAAACTAAAGCAGCTTGTTGGAGCTCTTGGTGACGGTGTGGATGTAGTGGTTTACTACGCCGGTCATGGTTTTCCTGACGAGAGCAATAAGGATGCCTACCTCCTTCCGGTGGATGGCGACGGATTCACTACCGCCACTTCATATCCTCTTAAGAAACTTTACCACGACCTTTCGGCCACAGGTGCCGATAACGTGATGGTATTCCTTGACGCTTGCTTTAGTGGTGCAACCCGTGACGGAGGTATGCTTGCAGAAGCAAGAGGTGTCGCCCTCAAGCCACGAATCGCTGACCCCGAGGGAAGTATGTTCGTGCTCAGTGCCGCAAGTGATCAGGAAACCGCGCTTCCTTATAAAGAGAAAAATCATGGCCTTTTCACTTATTTTCTACTCAAAAAACTTCAGGAAAGCAAGGGAAATGTGTCTCTTAAGGACCTCAGTAAATATGTGGAAGAGAACGTGAAGAAAAATTCTGTAACAGTCAATGGTAAACTCCAGAATCCGCGCACAAGCGTTTCCGGACGAATGCGCGACTCATGGGAAAGCAAGCGCCTGCGCCCATAAACTATGAATTGTATGAAACGACTGATAAGCCTTTTTTTATTAGTTCATGCACTCATGTGCTCGGCCTCGGATATAGTAAGTGTCTCCGGAGAATCAACGTATTACGATGACGGCACTAAATCAAAATCAGAATGCATGCGGCTCGCTGCCGAACAGGCCAGAATTGATGCCCTCGCCCGAAAATTCGGAACTATTGTTTCGCAAGACATTCTCCAGACTGACCGCATTGCAGGTAACCGCGAGCAGAATGATTTCCTCGCCCTTACTTCGTCGGAAGTCCGTGGCGAATGGATTGCCGATGTGGGTGAACCTGAATATGAATTCAGCCACGACTCTAAATCCAATTTGATTGTCCATTGCAAAATAAGCGGGAAAGCAACGGAAATCACCAATTCCGCTACCCCTTTTGAGGCAAACGTGCTTCGCAACGGCACTGACCTGCGTAATGCGGATAACATATTCCGCGATGGCGATGATATGTTTCTCCACTTCCGGGCGTCTGCTGATGGATATCTTGCAGTTTTTCTGGAGGACGAAGCCAAAGACGTTTACCTGCTATTGCCTTATCCACGCGACCCGAAGTCCCGATTGCCTGTCATTAAAGACAAGGACTATGTTTTCTTCAGTCGAGACAGAGATAAGGAGAATGGGGCTATGGTTGAAGAAATGGTCATGACGGCACCTGACAATCTTGAATATAACAGGGTCTATGTCGTATTCTCTCCTGAGCAATTCTCTCGTCCGGTCATGGATTCGGCTGCCGGATTACCTGTGATGAAGAGTGCGGAGTTCAATAAATGGCTTATCAAGAACCGACGCAATGACTCCCGGATGGGCGTCAAAGCTATGAATCTTCAAATTTCTCCCCGCTGATTTTATTCGGATCTTCAGACCCGTCATTATGGGATATTGCTTTCCTGCTACTGACAGACGGGCCACATGCAATCCGGAAATAAAATATAAATTTGGATAGTAATAATGAAAACAATAAATTAAACTCAGAACAGATGAAAAAGATTCTTTTTGGGCTTCTGGCCCTGGTCCTTCTTCTTCCTGCATACGGAGAAGCCGCTAACAAGCAACTCGAAAAAGCTCGCAAACAGGAATTGAGCAAGAAACTCAAGGAGTACAAGAAAGGCAAATGGGAAATTATGGGTAGCCATACTCTCGAATTTGCGCTTGCCAAGCATTTCGACCGCCTTAACACTCTTGGAGAAGACGGACATGAAGTGGAGGGAATTTCAACAAAAACAAAATCCAAGAACACAGGCAAGCAGGCCGCAATCAACAATGCCGTAGTTACATATGCGCAGGAAGCGGGCAGCACGCTTCAGGGGCGGATCGTAAGCGATATGAATGCCAATGGAGCGGACCCCGCCGGTGAGTTCGACAATTTCTATGGAGCTTACGAACGTCTCGTGGAAAAGGAAATAAGAAGCGAGATGGAACCATCATATTCCATAATCCGCACCAATCCCGACGGCACTTATGAAATTCGAACTTATTTTATAATAGCCGAAAGCGCAGCAAGCAAAGCGCGAATGCGTGCCCTTGAGGAAGCCCTGAAGAATTCGGAAGCAGCCCAGAAATACGGTGACAAAATCACTGAATTCGTAAAGCAGGGATTTGAATAATTTTTAAGTCAGTTTAATATTTAATATATGAAGAGAGGAAGATTCCTGATTGGGATGCTGGTGGCTGCTTTGACAGCATCATCTATGATGGCACAGGATAAAAAGAAATCGTTTGAGGAATTCAGAAAGGGAATTTTAAACAGTTATTCGGATTTCCGAAAAACTATCCTTGACCATTATGCTGACTTTCTCAACGGTGAGTGGCACGAGTATGAAAGCCTTAACGGTGAACGTCGTGACCGCACCCCGAAGCCCTCAAAAGCACCTCAAGCTGACTCTCAAGAGGACTCTTCTCCCTCCCATAAAAAACCGATAAGAGAGACTCCGGCGACCCCAAAAACCGACCGGAGTCCTCTCCCTACTACTCCCTCCTCTAAAAGAAACACAACCCCACGGGCCGATTCTCACCCGGGCACACCAACCGATGATTTCTATTTCTTCGGTATTCCGGTCAGCCTCCCCGGTATTGAATACAACATTACTTACCGACTGACAGCTCCAGCCGACTATGCCACCCAGTGGAAAGAACTTGACCGCGCAAAAGTTGCCCGGTATTTGGTCCCCGTGATTAAGACCACGGCTCAGGATATGGGGCTGAACGACTATCTCATCTATGAATTGCTTAAGGCGTATGTGGATGCAAAATTCCCGCAGGCAGATGTCACTTCCCGATTCTCTGCGCTCCATTATCTTCTTGCAAATCTCGGTTACGATGCCCGAATCGCAGTGGCCGGCTCTGGAACGCCTTTGCTGCTCCTTCCTTTTAAGCAGACAATATATGCCCGCAATTACATGATGATGGCCGATGGAAAATATTATGTATTCGCTCCCGAAGGTTATGACTATTCCAGACTCACTAAGGAAAGACTCCGCACCTGCACTCTGCCTAAAGATGCCGACTTGGGTGAGAAATTCGACCTCGTGCTCGGCCAACTTAATATTCCTTTCAAACCCAAAAGTTTTAATCTGGCATATGGTCCTCTCAAGCTTACCGGAGAGGTGAATGAAAACCTGATGCCTATCCTCTATCATTACCCTCAGATGCCAATAGCAGATTATGCTATCTCGCAGCCTGACCCGATATTACGGCAAAAGCTTGTGAACCAAGTGAAATCGCAACTTGGACACCTCGATGGAGATGAAGCTGTGGAGCAGCTTCTCGGTTTTATGCACCACGTTTTCGATTATGCCACCGATGAAGAATTCCATGGATTCGAAAAACCATATTTCCTCGAAGAAACTTTATATTACCCGAAAAACGACTGCGAAGACAGGGCTATCTTCTATACATATCTACTATGGAACGCACTTGGAAAGGAAGCGCAACTCATAACTTTCCCGGGTCATGAAGCGGCCACTGTCAAGCTTGATAGACCGGTTGACGGCACTTCATATAATTTCTCCGGAAAGACATTCTATATATCCGATCCGACATTTATTGGCTCCCGCACCGGAATGGTTATGCCGATCTATAAAAACAACGAGCCCAAAGTAGATTATACTTTCACTTCCAAATCAAAGTGACCATTGAATCTACAGTCAGTCTATTCTCTTATTCCCCCCACGAGCCTAATTTCCTTCAGCCCCTCCATATTTCTAAGGCTCCATCCACTAATATTTATAAGCGGATGAAGCCTTAAATATTTTTTCTATATTGCTTGCATATATGGGGGAGATTAATTAATTTTGAGCCGGAATCGGAGGATTCCATTTAAACCTTCAAACCAAAAAATCTAAACCATATATCCATGAAACTTCCATTTGCTGAATCCTGGAAAATCAAGATGGTCGAGCCTATCCATAAGAGCACGCGGGAAGAACGCGAACGCTGGCTCAAGGAGGCTCACTACAATGTTTTTATGCTCAAGTCTGACATGGTCTATATCGACTGTCTGACTGATTCCGGCACCGGAGCAATGTCCGACCGCCAATGGGCCGCAATGATGACCGGTGATGAATCCTATGCCGGAGCGCGCTCTTTCTACGAACTTAAGGATACTATCGAACGTATTACCGGTTTCCAATATGTCATTCCCACCCATCAGGGACGTGCGGCGGAAAACGTGCTGTTTTCTCATCTCGTGAAAGCCGGGGATATCGTGCCGGGCAACTCCCATTTCGATACCACAAAAGGGCACATCGAGGCACGAAAGGCTTTCGCTGTCGACTGCACCGTGGATGAAGCCAAGGACACTCAGCTTGAAGTCCCGTTCAAAGGCAACGTTGACCTTGAGAAACTTGAAAAGTGTCTTGCCGAGAATGCCGACAAGGTGCCTTTCATCATCGTCACAATCACCAACAATACTGCCGGCGGACAACCTGTTTCTATGGAAAATCTCAGGGGCGTGCGCCGCATTGCCGACAAATATGGCAAACGCGTCATATTCGACTCGGCCCGCTTCGCTGAAAACGCTTATTTTATTAAGGTCCGCGAACCGGAATTCAAGGATAAGACAATCAAGGAGATTTGCCGCGAGATGTTCGACCTCGCCGATGCCATGACGATGTCATCAAAAAAGGATGGTCTCGTGAATATGGGCGGCTTTATCGCAACCCGCTGGGAAGATATTTATGAGGGAGCCAAGAAATATGAAATCCCATTCGAAGGATTTCTCACATATGGCGGTATGAATGGCCGTGATATGGCCGCCCTCGCTGTCGGTCTTGATGAGAACACTGAGTTCGATATGCTCCAGACCCGTATCCATCAGGTGGAGTATCTGGCAAAGAAACTTGATGAATATGGCATACCGTATCAGCGCCCGGTAGGCGGGCATGCGCTCTTTATTGATGCTGACCGTGTGCTCGACCGAGTTCCTAAAGAGGAATTTCCCGCGCAGCGTCTTACTATCGAACTTTACCTCGAAGCAGGCGTTCGAGGCTGCGAAATCGGTTACCTTCTCGCCGACCGCGACCCCGTAACCCGGGAGAACCGCTTCGGCGGAAACGACTTCCTCCGCCTCTGCATCTGCCGTCGCACTTATACTGACAATCATATGGACGTCATCGCAGCGGCTCTCAAGAACGTCTACGACCGCCGTCATGAAATCACTCGCGGTGTTGAAATCACCTGGGAAGCCGAGCTTATGCGCCACTTCACGGTTCAGCTCAAACCCCTCGATTGATATTCCGATTCCGCTTCACAATACCCCATAAAATAGCCTCAGCGCGTCTATCACCGCTGAGGCTATTGTATTTCTTCTCGAAAGATGTAAAACCTGTGGTCTTGAAATCAGTACTTCCCGTATGAAGCTCCGGTAAGCCGGAGACTATCTTACGTCAATTCGGATAAGGGAAGCTGCCTTTTCTACTTTATCGCAGGCATTTTCAACAGTATCAGCCGTTGCAAGCATCACTCCCATGCGACGGTGCCCTTTTACTTCCGGTTTTCCGAAAATTCGCATATCCGTGCCCGGGAGTGCCAAGGCATCCTCCAGACCCGAGAAGGCTATATCTCTGGAGTCACCCTCGGCAAGAAGTGCGCGGCTCGCTGAAGGACCATAGAATCTAATTTCAGGGATGGGCAGACCGAGAAGTGCGCGCACATGAAGCGCAAACTCTGAAAGATGCTGTGAGATAAGTGTCACCATACCCGTGTCATGTGGACGGGGAGATAACTCCGAGAAAATCACATCGTCTCCCTTAATAAAGAACTCCACTCCGAAAATACCGCGTCCACCGAGTGCACCCGTAACCTTGCGGGCAATTTCCTGGGCCTTTTCAAGAGCAGCTGTTGACATAGCCTGGGGCTGCCAGCTCCGCTGGTAGTCTCCGTTCTTCTGATAATGGCCTATAGGCTGACAGAAGGATGTTCCGCCAATGTGGCGAATGGTAAGAAGTGTGATTTCATAATCGAAATCCACGAAACCCTCGACTATTACGGCGCCGCCACCGGCTCTTCCGCCCTCCTGCGCCTCCCTCCACGCATCCTCTATTTCTTCCGGATTGCTAACGAGACTCTGGCCATGACCCGATGAACTCATCACGGGTTTAACCACACATGGAAGTCCGATTCTCTCCACGGCAGCCAGAAACTCCTCCTTCGTATCTGCAAATTCGAAAGGCGATGTCGGAACCCCTAATACGTTGGCTGCCAATGAGCGAATCTCTCGCCGGTTCATAGTGATGAACGTGGCCCGGGCTGTCGGCACCACATTCCATCCCTCATTTTCAAGTTCTATGAGCGTGCCGGTAGCTATCGCTTCAATTTCGGGGATAATATAATCCGGCTTCTCCTCCTCCACTATACGGCGTATGGCCTCACCATCGAGCATCGATACTACTATCGAACGATTGGCAACATGCATGGCCGGGGCATCCGCATATTTATCAAGCGCCACGACTTCAACTCCGTAACGCTGCAATTCTATCGTCACTTCCTTTCCTAACTCTCCGCTGCCGAGCAAAAGCGCTTTCTTGCCTCTCGGCGCGTAAGGGGACCCAATTTCAAGCATGTCCGTATTATTTTTAATTTTTTTCGACTGCAAAATTACAAAAATTCGCCGGACTATACAATTTTGACCTTACGCCACCTATTCTTACCTTTATTTTGATTTTTGTGGGATTGGGTCTTATCCTTATCCACTCCCGCTCTCCTGCACACTCTTCAAAAACTGAAGTCATAATTACCGGACATTATAGAATTTCAGCTATAAGAATTCGTTATGAAATTAGGAAAACAACATTGCATACTAAAATGGGACTTAAGAAAAAAGCAGATAAATATCACGGCATACTGTTCATGGCTCTGTTCGCTTGCGCCGCATTTTTCATTGGACAGGCGCAAATTATGCGGGAGCTTTCATTTTCTCCTCTGATCATCGGTATCGTTCTGGGTATGGCCTATGCCAACACTCTGCGCTCACACCTTCCGTCGGAATGGACTCCGGGAATCCAATACTGCTCGAAGCGAATCTTGCGTCTCGGTATCATCCTCTACGGTTTCCGGCTCACTTTTCAGGATGTTATGGCCGTCGGTATGGCAGCGATAGTGGTCGATCTGATAATTGTGACTGTTACAATCATAGGGGGCTATTGGCTTGGACGAGCCATGAAGATGGACCGGGATATAGCGATGCTTACTTCGGTCGGCAGCGGTATATGCGGAGCGGCGGCGGTGCTCGGAGCTGAGGCTACTCTCTCGACCAAACCTTACAAGACGGCTGTGGCTGTAGCCACTGTAGTTATTTTCGGCACTATAGCGATGTTTATTTATCCCGTTTTATACCGTTCCGGCGCTCTCGGGCTCGAACCGAGGGCTATGGGAATTTACTCCGGTTCGACGCTGCATGAAGTGGCTCACGCTGTCGGAGCAGGCAATGCAATGGGCGAAGAAATTGCAGGTGTGGCCATTATCGTAAAAATGATTCGGGTAATGCTTCTCGTCCCGGTGCTTATTATCCTCGGATGGTGGGCAGCCTCCAAAACCGGCAAAACTGACAAGGGAGGTAAAAGGAAAGTGGCTGTGCCTTGGTTCGCGTTCGGATTCCTTGCTGTGATTGCATTCAATTCTTTCAATCTTCTGCCGGTCGGCCTGGTGAACTGGATAAACGAATTCGACACGTTCCTTCTCACTATGGCCATGTGCGCTCTGGGAGCGGAAACAAGCTTCGACAAATTCAAGAAAGCGGGAGCAAAGCCCTTTGTTCTGGCGGCTTGCCTTTTCGCATGGCTTATGGGAGGCGGCTATCTGCTGGCAAGATACCTCGTCCCGCTGCTCTCATAATTAATCGTGTGAGATAGTGTCCCACTTAAAATTTTAAGGGGAGCGCGCTCTTAACGCCCGTTGTCGATTGTGGTCCTGAAGATATCCTTTTCAGCATCGTAGACCGGACTCTCTATGCCCAGGAAGCGTAGCACACTATGAAACACATGATACTGCGTCGCCTCCTGATTGGGATCTATTGTCATCCCTTTGTCTGACGTCCAGACCAGGAAAGGAATCTCTATCTGCTCTTTGGGAGCCATTGCCATCGGCACGCCATGCATGTACAGATTCTTCTCGCCCAACGATTCACCATGGTCGCTGACAAAGAGAACCATACTTCTCCAGTCGGGCATTCCCTTGAGCGCCGAAATCACATTGTGAACAAGACGGTCGGTATAAAGTATGGTATTGTCGTAGGCATTAATGAGTTCGTTATGGTCAGCCTTTGACATTTCCACAGTGGTGCACACGGGCTTGAATTTCTCGAATTCCGCCGGATAATGCTGGTAATAGGCCGGCCCGTGACTGGTCGTGGTATGCAGCACGATAAATACTTTATCCTTTCCCGATTCGCGGATTTCTTTCTCGAGTCCTTCCGTGAGAATACCGTCAAAACGATCATCCGCCTGTGGAAATTTCTTCTTCAAGTCGGGTATTTCCTCATATTTTGTGACATGAAGTGGCGGCTGCCCCCAGTTGTTCGACCTCCAGTCTACATAGACCCCGCTCCGCGTCAGGTAATTGGGCAGAATCTCATAAAGGTCGCCTGTCGGTTTGTGGTCGAGCATGGCTTTAACTCCTGCTGTGGTATAGGTTGCGTCGGAATTGGCCTTTAGCGCTGTCACACTGTCTGCCCTGAGCATTGGATTCGTCTCTCGGCCATAACCATAAAGCGAAAAGTTGGCACGCCGTGCAGACTCTCCTATTATAAGAACACAGACATCTTTTCCACCGGTTGCGATCTTGGCGTCAGGGAGCAGAATCTCCTGACGGTTTTTCTCACGCTCGCTGTTCCAGAACCGGATGGAATTGATAGTATATGACCAGGGCATCAGCAAACTTCCCAATTCAGATGCATTCTTGTCAATCCAGGGCCAATTGCTCATGTTGCCGAGGCCGACCGCCAGACATACTCCCAATGCGATTCCTATATTGGCAAAGAAACGCTTCCACTTACCGTAATCTATCTTCTGCACGCATACATACACAGCCGGCACCAGCCCGATGACGATAAGATAGAGAATCATGGTCCAGGAAAAAAATCCCGATGATTCCGAATACCGCGTATTGAAGACGTTGCCCATCATGCTCGCATTGATAAGCACATCGTAGGTGACGATAAAATAGAACGTCACCGAGTCAAGCACGAACAGCACCGCCAGCAAGCCCTTTCCTACAGCCCTCGCCAGATAAAGCACGAGATAATAGAAAAAGTAATTGGCCGCAAGCATCAGAAGACTCAGGCTGATAAATATTATCACCTTGTTGAATCCCCCCTCCATAATGCCAAGAGCGTAACTGAAGAAGGGAACATGATATGCGATGAGTGTAAAAACACTCAGTATCAACGACACCAGGGTCAGTTTCATTTTCCTTTGCAGGAAACCTGAATATTTTAAATATTTCACCACCTTATCAGAAGTATTGCAAGAAAAACCACGCCTGCCGCCAGAAGTAGCAGGATGAAATTATAGAGAATCGTTAGAGGAATATTTACCGTATGAGAGGGCTCTCGGTATGGACTATCGGCAACCGAGGCATCATAACGGGCAAACGGATTGGAATATATCACTTCCCCGGCGGGGAAATATGCTATTATGCGCGTATACGGATCGGTCGACTGCATCTTGTAGGATGTAGCGGTTGTGTCTGCTGCAATAGCCAATAACGTGGCATCCTGACCGATAAACTTGATACTGTCTGCCGGAGCCGTGAATGACACATACACGCTGTCGGCCCGATTGACTCCGATGGTGACGATCTTAGGAATGGAATCCTGACGCGCCAATTTCACAGTCCAATCGCCATCCCCGTAGTCAGGAACACGCATAGAATAGTAACAGCCCGACAGAAGCACCTCCTTCAAATCCGAATACCGCGCCGATGGCGTCTCCAGGAAATTACATCTTACGCCAATTCTATATGACCGGTCAGGGTAATGCAAATCATCATTGGCAAGACCGAAACTATAATGGCCCGAGCTTAGCGACCAGTCCCAATATTCATTCTCGGTGGAAACCCCGCTGTCGAGTTCCATAATCCGGAAGCCCTCAAGCTGACGCAGTTGGGGCTCGGAGAAAAAATTCGTCCGGAACGGATGATTGAGCTGGATGAAATCAGACCCCTCCGAGAGCCGGTCAAGCTGATATTGCTTCTGGAAAGTGAACACCGGCAGTAGATTATCGAAATAATCCACTCCATCGGAATTAAATACCAACTTATGATATTTAAAGAGATTATAGCCGTGTTCATAGACGTTGACCTGCAACGACGGATCATAAGGATGCTTTGTCAATTCATTGTGGTTCGAGAACGTGACTATATCATAATCAAGGCGACGATAGACCGAATCGGTATATGCCGCATCATATTCGCACTCGTTCAGCGGTCCCTCCACTCGGGTATGCGTGTGGAAATTGGCGCGTTTCCAATCCGGAACGGAGTCAAGGTCTGCATAGGGATTAAATATATCCGGCCCGCTGAAGGGCTTCTGCTCGGGATAATCATAGACCGGACTCACACCGGTCACAACCACCGCGAACAGGAATATCAGGATCAGCATCCCTAATACCTTGCCCGAAATCTTAAGAATTTTCAGAAACATATGGAAAACAATCTTGTTTTTGCGCGCCTTTGAGACACCGCTGACGGCATCATTTCCCTGGAAACAGCGCAATTTTCATGGCAAAATTAGCAATTTTCATTAAACGCGACAAATAAGATTCATAAAAATTTGGATAATTCAAAAAAAGGCATTAACTTTGCAAACGCTTTCAGGGGAGAACAATAATCCCCGCGAGCGGACCTCGGGGTGTAGCTCAGCCCGGTTTAGAGTACGCGTCTGGGGGGCGTGTGGTCGCAAGTTCGAATCTTGTCACCCCGACTGAGGTTGCCAAAGGCCGACAGCATTGCGCTGCCGGCCTTTTCATTTCCTGGGTCATTGTAAAAACCTGGTTGCAAAATTAAAATTTTCGACCGAAGTATATGTTTAAAATTCAGGGAAAGAGGAATATTTAAATGTGAATGAAAATTTATCAATTTTTATTTCTCTGTTTTTAAACAACTTAGTAATTTCCTGAAAATTTTTCATCTTTTTTTGTTCAAAAAAATTTGGTGGTTTCAGAAAAAAGCTATAACTTTGCACTCGCAAACGGGAATCAACCCCCGATGCAAACAAAAGACCTTCTAATGGTGCGGTAGTTCAGCCTGGTTAGAATACATGCCTGTCACGCATGGGGTCGCGGGTTCGAGTCCCGTCCGCACCGCCGAGGAGAGAGGAAGAGCAACAGCGTAAACTTAGGTTTCCTGTTGCTCTTTTTCGCATTTCCCCAGTTCAATCAATTCCTTTATTTTCAGCATGAAAAATAAATATATTGCAATCATTAACGGCCCGAACCTTAATCGGCTCGGCCTGCGGGATGCATACCATTACGACAAAGCCCCATTTGAAAATACTCTGCAAGAAATCAAGGATTATCTCGGAGAGGTCTGCAAAATCAAATATTTCCAATCGAACTCCGAAGGCGCAATCATTGACATAATCCAAAAGTCAGACAGCGATAATGATTGTCTCGGAATCGTAATCAATCCCGGTGCATATGCACATTATTCATATGCCATTGCCGATGCGATGGCCGATTGTTATAGCCCGGTGATTGAAGTCCATATCTCCAACATTTTCGAAAGGGAAGATTTCCGCCACACTTCCGTGACGGCCCAAGGCGCAAACGCTCTTATAGCAGGATGCAAACGCAAGGGCTATCTTTATGGAGTCATGCAGATCCTCGATTTGATTGAATATGAAAAGCAAAAGGAGAGCGAATCCTTTCCTTTTTAAAACCACCACATGAGTCCAGAACTCCAAGACTACATCGACAAGCACATAGATCCGGAACCCGACTACCTCCACCGGCTTGAACGCGCCACCAACATCCACCTCATCAACGGGCGTATGTGCTCCGGCCACCTTCAGGGGCGCCTGCTCCGTATGCTCACAGAAATGATCAGGCCCAAACGCGTTCTTGAGCTCGGAACCTTTTCCGGATATTCGGCCCTCTGCATCGCCGAAGGGCTCGATGATGGAGCTTTCATCGACACCGTGGAGGCTGACGATGAACTTGAAGACTTCATCCGAACCGCCCTAAGCTCTTCTCCAGCCGGTGAAAAGGTAAGGCTCCACATCTCTGACGCGCTCGAATTCATGAAGGGATGCAAACCGGAATCTTACGATATGATTTTTATGGATGCCGACAAAAGGGATTACCCGCGCTATTACGAAGTCGCTTTTCCGCTCCTCCGCCCCGGAGGATATATTCTGGCCGACAATACTCTCTGGGACGGCCACGTCATCGAGCCGGACCATGCCCGCGACCCTCAGACCGCAGGAATCATGCTGTTCAACGACATCGTGGCCGCTGATCCGCGAGTGCAGAAAGTTATTATCCCGCTCCGCGACGGACTCACCCTTATCCGCAAACCAAACGCCTCCCATGGATGTTAATTCTTTAGTCAGACGTTGACGATTCAACCTTTGACTGATCAATATTACACGCAAAATTAAAATACTATGGAAGGAAAAAGACAAGCCAAGATAGCACGACTCATACAGAAGGAATTAAGTGAGATTTTCCGTCGGCAGACCGCCGCACTCGGCAATACGCTCGTATCGGTAAGCACCGTTCGCGTATCGCCCGACCTGAGCATCGCGAAAGTCTATCTGAGCATTTTCCCGCCGGCTAAATCTCAGGAAATACTCGAAAATATCAAGCGCCAGACCAAGACCTGCCGTTACGAACTTGCTCAGGCCGTAAAGGAAACGCTCCGCAAGTGTCCTGACCTGGCATTCTATCTCGATGACTCCCTCGATTATGTGGAGAATATCGACCGTCTCCTCGCCGCCGACCCGCATCTCCATGACGAAGAGGCCGGAGAAGCTGAAAGCGAGGCCGAAACAGAATAATAAATGCCGAAGCCGCTTACCGCCACTATCGCGTGGCGATATATGCTCACAAAGAAAAAACATGGAGCCGTCGGGACTATCTCGACGGTTTCGGTGTGTGCGATGGCCATTGCCACCGCCGCTATCCTTTGCGTCCTTTCTGTGTTCAACGGCTTCCATGAGATTATCGGCTCGCGCCTCGACACTCTTTCCCCCGATGTCCTGCTCACTCCGGCTCGAGGCAAAGTATTCGCATCCGCCGACAGTCTCGCATCCGAAATTTCCAAGTTCCCCGGTGTGGCTATTGCTACCCCGACCCTTACCGACAATGCCCTCATCATAGCAAACGGTCAGGAAATGCCCGTTTCTCTCAAGGGAGTCTATCCGGGCCCGTATGCAAAGGTAACGGATATAAAATCTCTGATCAGGGAGAATTACGGCTCTTATTTCACCCTTCAGGCAGATACGGACGAGAACTCTCCGACCACCGGGCTGCCGCAGGCTGTGGCTTCTGTCGGCGCCGCATCCCGACTTCGGCTGACTCCCGACACTCCTATCCTGATTTTCGCCCCCAAACGCCATGGACGTGTAAATATGGCCAACCCGCTCGCCTCCTTCCTGACGGATTCGCTCAATGTTAAGGGAATTTATCGCTCTGATCAGCAGGAATATGACGAGGATGGTCTTCTGGCTCCGATTTCCATGGTCCGCGACCTCCTGCAATATGAAGATGAGGCTTCGGCTATTGAAATACAAGCTGAATCCTCCACAGATGCCTCAAGCCTCGCCGAGCGGCTGGCTAATCACTTCGGCGACCGCTTCATTGTCAAGGACCGACTCCGCCAGCAGGAAATGAATTTCCGTATGGTTTCCATAGAAAAATGGGTCTCTTACCTTATCCTCGGCTTCATCCTCATTATCGCAAGTTTCAACTGCATATCATCCCTTTCGATGCTTGTTATCGACAAGGAAAATGCATTGTCTACATTCTCGGCTCTCGGAATGACAGCCCGACGCATCGGGCGAATATTCGCCTGGGAAAGTATTTATGTGGCTTTGGCCGGGGGAGTCTCCGGACTCATCTTAGGGGTGATTCTATGTCTGCTCCAACAGAATTTCGGACTTATTAAAATTGCATCAGACCCCTCCGCCGCCGTCATTTCAGCCTATCCCGTCAGGCTTGAATGGCCCGACATCCTGCTGACGCTCGCCCCAGTCATCATCATTGGCTTAATCACGGCATTCCTTACTGCCCGATTTGCGCGATCTCGCATCAACAGTGTATCATAAGCTTTATCCAACAAAGCTTTATCCAACAAGGCTTCAACCACGATATATTTCTCTCCTTTTCTGCGATTGACATTTTGGTGCTGTTTATTATCTTATATGAAAAAAATTTTGTAATTTTGCACAAAATTTAATCATTTTGAAAATCAAATGGACAAAATAGACAATCTTGACAAGAAAATCCTCAATATCGTCATGGAGAATGCCAGAATCCCCTCGAAGGATATTGCGGAGCAATGCGGTGTCTCCAGAGCTGCAATCCATCAGCGGATTCAGCGTCTTATCGATATGAACGTAATCATAGGGTCGGGCTATAATATCGACCCTCATAAACTCGGTTACAACACCTGCACTTATATCGGCGTGAAGCTCGAAAAGGGCTCCCTCTACCGCGAGGCTGCTTCCGAGCTCGCTAAAATTCCTGAAGTTGTCGAGTGTCATTTCACAACCGGACCATACTCTATGCTGATTAAGGTCTATGCCCACGACAACCAGCACCTGATGCAGATCCTTAACGACCGCATTCAGCACGTGCCCGGCGTTACGGAAACAGAAACCCTTATCTCGCTCGAACAGAGCATGAACCGACAGATCCATATTCCCCTCGATAAATCAAGGAAATAAGTTTTATTCCCCTCTATAGGGCCTTTTATCTACCCGCACTCACCATGAAACGCAAGAATTATCTATTTTTCGTCCTCTCCCTCGCTTTCCTCGCCCTCGTGGCACTCTGGTATTTCTTCCCCGATGATGTCGAAGGCAACGTCCTGCAACAGCATGATACGATGCAGGGTATAGCCAACGGTCAGGAGGGGAAAGCATTCACCGAAGCCACCGGCGAAACTACCCGCTGGACTAACTCCCTCTTCGGTGGAATGCCCAATTTCCAGATCTCTCCCACCTATCCGGCAAATAATCTCCTCTCCTGGATAGGGAATGCCTATATGCTCGGACTCCCCTCTCCGGCAAACATCCTGTTTGCGATGATGGCCGGGTTCTTCATCATGTGTATGTGCATGAAGATGAAATGGTATGTATCTCTTTTCGCTTCGGTCGCCTGGGGCTTCTCTTCTTATTTCATCATCCTGATTGGCGCCGGACATATATGGAAATTCGTCACTCTCGCCTATATTCCGCCCACAATCGGAGGTCTCGCCCTCCTCTACCGGAAGAAATATCTTGCGGGCACGGCCTTGACAGCCCTTTTTGCAGCTCTGCAGCTGCAAAGCAATCACCCCCAGATGACTTACTATTTCCTTTTCGTGGTGGCCGCGATGCTGATAGCATGGCTCATAGTCGCCCTCAAGAAAAAGGAATTCAAGTCATGGCTCATCGCTACGGCCTGCGCTCTGCTCGCCGGCATCTGTGCGGTTGGCGCGAATTCTGCCAGCCTTTATAATTCTTACGAATATTCAAAAGAAACTGTCCGTGGGCGCGCCACCGACCTATCCAATCCCGCTAAAAATTCTACCGGTGGTATGGACCGCGCGGCTATCACGGCTTGGAGCTACGGCATCGACGAGACATTCACCCTCCTTATCCCTAACGTGAAAGGGGGCGCAACCATCCAGCCTGTCGCCGGACGTAACCAGCTCAAATCTGTTGCCGAAACCGACGGGGCAGCCGAGACCAACCTTTCCCCGGAGGAAATGCAGTTTGTCGCTCAGTTCCCACAGTATTTCGGTGACCAGCCAATGACCAACGGACCCGTTTATGTCGGTGCTTTCGTCTTGCTTCTTGCAATCCTCTCCCTGTTCATTGTCAGAACGCCAATGAAATGGGCCCTTTTTGCTGTCAGTATCCTTGCGATTCTACTTTCTTGGGGCCATAATTTCGATGCTTTCACGAATTTCTTCATCGATTCTTTCCCCGGTTATAATAAGTTCCGGGCCGTTTCCTCTATCCTCGTTATCGTGGAATTCACGATTCCTCTGCTGGCCGCCCTATGCGTCAGGGATATGATCAGGAGGCCGGATGAATTCAAACGCAACCCCTGGCTGTTTTATGTCATATTCGGAGGCGGCGCACTTGTATGCCTTATAGGATGGCTCGCTCCATCGGTGTTCGGCGAGCCTTTCTCTGCCCAGGAGATCGCTTCGCTGCAGGAGGCCGGTGCCTTTGCCAATCCGCTTTACGCCAATGTGCTAAACGCCCTTCGTGCCGGACGACTCGGTCTCGTTGCCGCCGACTGCGGTCGCTCTCTGATTTTTATTATCCTCGGCTCCGCCATCCTTTGGGTGTACTTAAAGGGATACTTCCAAAAGCCCTGGATGTTCGCCTCTTCGCTCACCCTCCTTACGCTTATCGATATGTATCCGGTCGCTACGAGATATGTCAACCATGACAATTTCACCGAACCGGTTTCTAATGAAGAGGCATTCAGCATGACTGACGCCGACCGTCAGATTCTTCACGACACGTCAAATTACCGCGTCCTGGACGTTAACGACATGGGCGGGGCCAGATCATCTTATTTCCATAAGACTATCGGTGGCTATCACGCCGCAAAACTTACCCGCTATAACGACCTTCTTGAGCATCAGATTTCAAAGGGCAATATGGCTGTTCTCAATATGCTCAACGCCAAGTATTTCCTTGTCGGCGACAGCGTGCAATACAATCCGGATGCACTCGGCAACGCATGGCTGGTCGATAATATCTCTTACGTTCCTGATGCCAACAGCGAAATGGCGGCTCTCGATTCGCTCGATACCCGCCATATGGCCGTGGCCGATTCAAAGTTCAAGTCTGTATTAGGCTCGGCCTCACCGACGGCCCCGGGTGATACTATCTATGAGACTTCCTACGCTCCCAACCGGCTTTCTTATAAGGCCCGAACTGCCCGTGGTGGTGTCGCTGTCTTCAGTGAAGTCTTCTTCCCATGGGGTTGGGAGGCTCTCGTCGATGGAAAACCTGCTGAAATCGGACGTGCGAACTATACGCTTCGCGCCCTCCGGCTCGGTCCGGGCGAACATACAATCGAATTTAAATTCGATCCTAAATCGCTCAAAGTCACGAACACTCTCGGAGTCACTTCTGTAATCGCCATTTACATCCTCTGCCTCGGGGCTCTCACATTGTGGATATTGAGCCTCGTGAAGGGTGCGGGAGTGAAGAAGGCCGGAAAGGAATGATTCATGGGGTTTGCAGAGGCTTATAAGCGCTGGCGCCACACGCGTGGCTATGGCGTCCACTCCCCTTTCGCTTATCGGATTGTGCGCCGTGTCGTGCGCCAATCGCCCGGTTATCGGTATTATATCGAGTCTGACCTGCCTGAAATGAGTCGGGCAGAAAGACGCGAAGTCCGGCAGCTTATCAGGCTCGCTGCCGAACTTGACATCCGTTCGGCTGCAATTGCTCCCCAATTGCCCGAGTCGTACGCTAAGGCTCTGCATGAAGTCCGTTCCGATATGTCGACTGACGTATTAACCGGACATCCATCTGGCCATCAATTGATCATAGGCTATGCTGACCTTTGGCCGACGGAAGTTTGCACCCGTATCCTTAATTCTCCTTCATTGAAAGCGCTCTGGATTAAAAATCCGCCCGCCGGCCATGCCCCGGCTCTCTTTAATGCCCTTTCTGAGGGAGTTCTGTTCATCGGGAAAAACGCCATCCTTGTCATTCCTCACCCGGGAATGCAGAAGGTGGCCTATTCTGTCTGCATATGAATATCAATAAGGTGAATATCGATAAAGCCCGGCGCGATTTCGGGCGCCATCTGCGCCTCGAACGTGGACTTGCCGACCATACTGTCGAGGGATACCTCACTGATGTGGGCCATCTTGCCGCTTTCGCCGAGGAGCATGATATCGCTGTCGAAAATATGTCGCGGGCCGACATAGAGTCTTTCATCTGTTGCCTGCATGATATGGGCATATCTCCCCGCACGCAAGCCCGCATGATTGCCGGAATACGAAGCTTCTTCAAGTTCCTGAAAATCGAATCAATCATCTCCGACGATCCCACCCAACTGATTGAGTCGCCTTCGATCGGTCGTCACCTTCCGGACGTTCTCACAGTAGAGGAAATCGATGCCATGATTGCCACTCTCCCGCCCGACAAGGAGGAAACTCTGCGCAACCATGCAATTATCGAGACGCTGTATGGCAGCGGGCTGCGTGTCTCCGAACTTACGGACTTGCGCATATCGCGACTCGCTCTCGATGAAGGATATGTCATAGTGGAGGGAAAAGGAAGCAAACAACGCCTCGTGCCGCTCTCTCCGGCCTCCGTAGAACTCATCTCCGAGTATCTGCCCCGCCGCAACGAAGGCCCGATAAAACGCGAAGGAGAAGATATCCTATTTCTGAATCGCCGGGGTGCCCCCCTTACCCGGGTAATGGTGTTCTATATCATTCGCGATGCCGCTGCTCTTGCCGGTATCGCAAAGAAAGTTTCCCCACACACTCTGCGGCATTCTTTCGCCACCCACCTGCTCGAAGGGGGAGCGAACCTGCGCGCCATTCAGGAAATGCTCGGCCACGAATCTATCGCCACCACCGAGATTTATCTTCACCTTGACCGTCGCAGGCTTCGCGCCGAACTCGAGAATCATCACCCACATTTTGCCCGGAAGTGAATATTCCCCGAAGTGAAGATTTTAAGGAACGCACTCTTACAACACATAATAAAGGCGGCATCGCGGGGATGTCGCCTTTATATCTGTTATTGTCTCCGGCTTTACCGGGATGAAAATCTTAGAAGTTGTAGTAGAAACCGAGAGTGAGGTCGTTACCGTTTACGAAAAGACCACCCTGACGAGGCTTACCTGCTGCATAAGCATTGTCGTCAGCACCCTTGTAACCTAAGAAACCTACGTGAGCTACAATTGAGAAATGCTCTGACAGGTTGAAAGCTACGCCCGGCTTTAAACCAATCTGATAAGTGATTGCTGACTCGCTGTCGCCACCATCATCAAAACGGCCGATACCAAAACCTGCTGTGCCATCCACGAAAAGCTGCACGAGGTTGTTGCTTGTGCGGAGGTATGTCCAACGCGCATAAGGGTTGAATTCAAATGAGTGATATGAAACGCCTGTGTTGCAGAAACCTGTAAGGCTGTAACCGATAGTTGTACCGAAAGACCAGCTCTTGTTTACATTGTATCCGATTTCCGGAAGGATAGTGAATTCATTAACTTTGTCAAAGTTAAGTGGATTACCTTCACCGCTTGCTGATTCTTTGTGCATAAAGCCTACATTACCACCAAGATAAAGGTTACCTGCGTTTGCGCCGAATACGCTGGCGACTGCTAATACTGCGAGAGTTAAAAACTTCTTCATAGCAATTTAATTTTGAGTTGATTATTGTTTTCAATTTAATTATTACGGCTTTGAGACCGCAATTTTCACTTGCAAATTTACCTTTACTTTTTCACATATGCAAATTTTTGTGTATTATTTATCTATTTTTATATGTTTTTCAGCATTAAATTTTATTTATATGTGTATTTTTGTCAAAAATTTTTAACATTACTTGGTATAATTCTTATTCTTTTCTATATTTGCATTAAAATTTTTTAAGTATAATTATGGCCTACGATGAATCTAAACCCTCTTTCTGGCATCGCTTCTGGCATCTTTATGCCGATGGATTCCGAAATATGACCATCGGCCGCTACCTTTGGGCCATAATCCTTGCCAAGCTGGTGATTCTTTTCCTTGTCTTCAAACTATTCTTCTTTCCGAATCTTCTCGAACGCGACTACGACAACGATGAAGACCGCGCTCAGGCCGTCCGCTCCGAACTTATCAACCGTAAATAATCCCTTCCCGCGCCATTTCCACGTTTGTCCTTGCCAAGCACACGGACGTGCGAGCCGCACGGCCCCGTATTTCCCCTCCGTTCATAAAAATTTCTGCGTCCTTCTGCGTTCGCCCCTTCTCGATGGCGCCTGGGAAGCCGCCTATCCATAGCGACAGGATTTCAATATAGAGAGGAGATTAATTAAAAATCTTGTTAAATATTTGCAGATTAATTAAAAATTTGTTTTCTTTGCTTAGAACTCTATTTGTTACCTCTACATAATCTCCACCCATGGAAGAACCATTCCTTTTCGGTAAATTGGTAGATCCCATCGAGGATGCCGGTTTCAAACTTATCTTCGGGCGGGAAACTGTTTCTGAAGAACTGATCAAGGATCTTCTGAACAGTATATTTGCCAACGATCCATTGTTGAGCAACATCGCTGAAGTAACCTTCATCAATACCGAGAAGCCACACGAGAATGCCGGAGGGCGTGGCCTGCGTTATGATATACGGTGCGTAACGTCGACTGGTCATCACTTCATAGTAGAAATGCAGAAGGCTGAGCAGCGACACTTTCTGGAGCGGTGTATCTATTATCTGAGTCGGGACTTCGCGGAGCAGGGCTACAAAGGAAAGGATAAGACGAACAAGCACTGGGATTTTTCATTGATGCCCGTGGTGGGGGTATTCTTCTGTAATTTTCCGGTGAGGGAGCTCTCGGCAAAACCGGTAGTGCAAGCCCGGCTTTTGGATGTGGAAGATCATCAACCAATAGGGGATTACGTTCGTTATGTATTTATTCAGTTACCCTGCTTCAAGAAAGGGGAGAAAGAGTGCGCCACATTGATAGAACAATGGATTTATAACATAAAAAATATGGGACAGATGCAGAATGTAGCTTTTAAGGAACAGCGGGAGATATTTGCCTATCTTGACAGCGTTGCGAACGTAGCGGCACTGTCGCCATCGGAGCGGAATACGTATGAGGCGGCGCTGATGCGGGCCCGCGATTATAATGCGCAGTTGAAGACAGCGCGGGAGAAAAGCTGGGAAAGCGGTCGCAAAGAAGGTCGCAAAGAAGGCCGCAAAGAAGGCCGCAAAGAAGGTATGCAACAGGGGCGGCAAGAAGAGAAGATTTTGATTGTGCGCAATATGGCGGCATTACACATGCCGCTAAGTCTAATAGCCCAAACCGTGCAACTGACTGAAGAAGAGGTTGAGAGGATATTAAGGAATTAGGGTCGGTCCGCACTCGCAATTATGCTGACGTGAGGGGCGCTCGGCCCTACGAATCCATTCCTAATGAAAGGGATGCATCAAAATTTGCATTTTGGCACATCCCTTTCATTAATATTATCAAAGTCTTAATCAGCGCAATATCAGCATGGCATCGCCGTAAGCCCCGAACTGATAGCCATCTTTGACAGCCACTTCATAAGCCTTCATCACCGTGTCATAGCCGCCGAACGCCGCCACCATCATCAGCATCGTGCTGTAGGGCAGATGGAAATTCGAGACCATCGCATCGCAGACCGTGAAGTCGTAGGGCGGGAAGATGAATTTGTTGGTCCAGCCCCCGAATGTCATCAGGTGGCCGTTCATGCACACCGCGCTCGCCAATGCGCGCATTGTCGAGGTCCCTACTGCGCAAACGTGCTTGTCATTGTCTTTGGCGTTGTTTACCATCTCGACAAGCTCTTCATCCACATACATCTCCTCCGAGTCCATACGATGCTTGGTCAGATCCTCCACATCTATATCCTTATAGTTGCCGCGTCCGGAATGCAATGTGATGAATCCCCGCTCAATTCCCTTGATTTCAAAGCGTTTCAGAAGCTCCCGGCTGAAATGAAGCCCGGCTGCCGGTGCCATCACTGCCCCCTCGTTCTCGGCATAGATGCACTGATACCTGTCGGCATCCATCTCCTCAACCTTGCGCGTGATATACTCCGGCAGCGGCATCTCGCCCAAGGCATACAAGGCCTCCTTGAATTCATCGTGAGGACCATCGTATAGGAATCGAAGCGTACGGCCGCGAGAAGTCGTATTGTCTATTACCTCCGCAACCATCGAGTCATCCTCCCCAAAATAGAGCTTGTTGCCGATGCGGATTTTCCGCGCCGGCTCCACAAGAACATCCCACAGCTTGTTCGACTCGTTAAGCTCGCGAAGTAGGAAAACTTCTATGCAGGCGCCCGTCTTCTCCTTGTTGCCGTATAGTCGCGCAGGGAATACCTTCGTATTGTTGAAGACGAAGACATCTCCCTCGTCAAAATAGTTGATGATTTCCTTAAATATCTTATGCTCGATTTCTCCGGTCTGAGCGTTTACTACCATCAGACGGCATTCATCGCGGTTCTCCGACGGATATTGCGCTATCAGATTTTCCGGTAATTTGAATTTGAACTGTGAAAGCTTCATGCTTGTTCGTATTTGGTTTGAGAAAAGAATATTATAAAGGTTATATTTTCAAGAGCCGGCCTTCTTGGAATGTCTCACAAATCTCCTCAGGATTCGGGGAAGGTCAGCGGAGCGTTGGCGATTACGTCGAGGGCCCGGTCTATGCTCAGGCATTCATCTACCTTTATGTCTCCTACACGAGTGCGCCTTAACCCGGTCAGATGAGCCCCGGAGCCTAATGCCTCTCCAATATCCCTGGCCAATGCGCGGATATAGGTCCCTTTGGAGCAGACCACCCTCAGCGTCAGTTTCGGAGCTTCATACGATAGCAGCTCCAGCTCACTGATTTCCAATGGCTTCGCCTTCAGCTCCACTTCGCGTCCTTTGCGCGCATAGGAATAGGCCCGTTTGCCATCGACCTTGACAGCCGAGAATACAGGCGGAACCTGCATCACTTTCCCGGTGAACCGCGGAAGTGTCTCAAGAATGAGATCCTCCGTGATATGCTCATAGGGAAATGTGGCATCTATCTCCGTCTCAAGGTCGAAACTCGGTGTCGTCGCGCCGAGCTTCAACTCGGCCACATATTCTTTCGTACCCTCCTGCAATTCGGTGATCTGGCGCGTGGCCCTCCCGGTGCAGATTATCAGCACGCCGGTCGCCAACGGGTCAAGTGTGCCGGCATGACCGACCTTGAATTTCTTTACGCCCAGCCGACGCTGAATACCCCCGCGTATACGCTTCACCGCGTCAAATGATGTCCAGCCCAAAGGCTTGTCGATACCTATAATCTCTCCGGTGATGAAATCCATCTCACTATCCGTTTAGGCCGCCGGCCACAATATGCAGAGGATACCCATGGCAACGCAATAGAGCGCGAACCATACCAGCTTCCCTTTCTTGACAAGCTCCACCATCCATTTGCAGGCTGCGCAGCCCACAATGAATGCCGCAAAGAAACCTATCAGCAGCGCTCCGGCACCGGTTTCGCTCACCGGCGCTCCGGGAGCAAGCATATCTTTGACATCAAGAAGGCACTCTCCAAGAATTGGCAGAATTACCATCAGGAAGGAGAACTGGGCCACTTCCGTCCGTTTGTCGCCGAGAAGGATTCCCGTGGCTATCGTGGTGCCCGAACGGCTAAGTCCCGGAAGAACGGCCACGGCCTGGGCGCAACCTATCACAAAGGCGTCCCACCAACCGATGTTCCGCCCGCGCGATGCCGATTCCATACCCCGTCTCTCGCCACGCCGTGGCAAACCGTTGGCAGCCCGAAGGTCGGAGATGTGAGCGAAAAAGAGCAACGCCGCCGTCACACACAGGCAGATTCCGACCACAAGAAGTCCCGATCCGAAGATCTCCTCTACCTGTTCCTTGAAGAAGACTCCTACGATTCCTACCGGAATGCATGATAACAGGATTTTGCATACATAGTCGAAGTCATAACCCCTCTTGAAGGTAAAGAAGCTCTTGCATAGGCGCGAGAACATCGGCCATAGTACCACTATCGTTGACAGCACCGTGGCTGCGTGGACTATCACACTGAACTGCAGGTTCTCATCTTCGGGAAGATCCACTCCCAGGATTTTCTTGAATATCTCCAGATGCCCGCTGGAGCTTACCGGCAGGTATTCCGTAAGCCCCTGCACTATGCCTAATATCAGGGCGTCTAACCATTCCATATGTGTCGTGTTCGGGTGTTGTTATTGTTTCTTTTTTCGAGGCGTCCAGATGATTGCAAACGCCATGCACAGAAAGCCGAGGAACGCTATCGTCGGCCCTATCACAAGCCGTCGAGTGCTGAAGATTTCCGGATTAAATTCCGTCTCGGTCGCGGAGCCTCCCCCGCTCATCAACGCAAATCCTATGATGATCAACAGCACGCAGCCTCCCATCATCAGGAAGTTGGTCTTCCCGAAGGGCATTATCTCCGACCGCTGCTTCCCCTCGGCAGGGGCCTCTGTATGCTTCTCTTTTTCCATGTGTTTTTTCTTTTGATGGAATTTCTCTTAGCCGCTCCTTAATGGAAAAGGCTGTCATAATCCTTCCGGAGATAGACGGTTGCCGAGCACCAAGCGGCGATGCTGCAGAGCAGGGCGCCGGTAAGTATCATTCCTCCGGCCACGGGGGCGAACTGAACCCATGTCACATAATCTGACATATCCGGAAGACCCACCTCGCGCGAACCGGCCATCGGTATGGCGATGATAGCGGTCGCTATCAGGCCGGCGAGCAGCCCGGCAAGCATATTGTCCAGAACTATCGGGCGCCGGATAAACCCGTTGGTCGCTCCGACAAGTTTCATCGTGTGGATAAGGAATCGGCGCGAATGTATCGTCAGATGGACGGTATTGTTGATAAGCACGAATGAAATGACGAGCATTATCACGGCTATCACGCCCAATATGAGCGTGAGCCGCCCGAGATTGTCGTTCATCGCCTCAAGCATGGCAGAGTCGGGCTGTGACACCGATTCTACTCCGGGCATCGCCGACAGCTCTTTGCTGATGACGGAAATCCGCCCTTGCGAGGCATGATCGGCACGCAGCGATATGGTGATTTCCGGACTCAGCGGGTTCACGCCGAACAGCTCCTCGAGATTCTCCCCCGTGTCGCGGGTCCAGTTGTCGAGCGCCTCCTGTCGGGTGATGACGCTTACAGTCCTGGCGTAGGGCGCCGATTTCAACTTCCCCGCCAGCTCGCGGGTGGCCTGGTCCGGTATCGAATCCCCCATTATCACGCTTATCTCTATGCGCTCTTTCAGACGCCGCGTCTCTGTGTCCGCGCTGATCCATACCAACGCAATTATGCCCATCAGCAACAGCACGAGAGTCACGGAGATTATCGTGGTGAGATGATGGGCCCAGTAGGACAGTTTGACCTCTTTGATTCCTTTCATATTGTCTTCGGATATGCTCTGATAGGCTCCCCGAGCCCGCGCGCATTCCTTTTCATCCGCAAAGTTAATATATTTACACCCCTTTTGTCAATAGTTTACCCTATTTTTTTGATTTTTTTAGCTAATTTTGCAGTCAAATATTTTCGTATGGCACAATCCAGGGGCCCTTTGAAGGCCGCTTATCATACTCTGGGCTGCAAACTTAATTTCTCGGAGACCTCCACTATCGGCCGAATGCTTGCCGACCGCGGAATCATCCGCGCCTCCGATGGCGAAGCCCCCGATATTGTTGTGGTCAACACCTGCTCGGTCACTGAAATGGCCGACAAGAAGGGGCGCCATCTTATCCGCCGCCTTGCCAAGCAGTGGCCCGACGCCACTATCGTCGTGACAGGTTGCTACGCCCAGCTGAAACCGGAGCAGGTTGCATCCCTGCCGGGGGTGGCCGTGGTGCTCGGCTCTGATGAAAAACTCCGCATCGCGCAGTATCTCGACCGCTGGCTCGAAACCCGTGCCCCTCAACTCGCTGTCACTCCCCCGGCAGATATGACCGCGTTCATGCCCTCTTGCGAACGAGGCGACCGGACGCGATATTTCCTTAAGGTGCAGGATGGTTGCGATTATTTCTGCACTTATTGCACCATCCCTTACGCCCGGGGACGCTCCCGCTCGGGACGCATCGACGATATTGTCGGCATAGCCCGCAAGGCCGCCGGCGAGGGGGCCCGAGAAATGGTGATCACTGGCGTCAATATCGGCGATTTCGGCCGAAACACGGGCGAGTCTTTTTTCGACCTCCTCCGTGCCCTCGATGATGTGGAGGGTATCGCTCGCTACCGCATTTCTTCAATAGAACCTAACCTGCTGACCGAGGAGATCATCGAATGGATTGCACGCGATGCGAGAGCTTTCATGCCCCATTTCCATATCCCTCTCCAGGCCGGCTCCGACCGCGTGCTCCGCCTGATGAACCGCCGATATGACACCGCTCTGTTCGCCTCGCGCATAAACACTGTCCGTGAACTTATCCCTCATGCTTTCATCGGCGTGGATGTGATCGCGGGTGCCCGCGGTGAGACTCCCGACGAATGGGAACGCGGTTTCAGATTCATCGAGTCGCTTCCGATAACCCGTCTTCATTGCTTCCCTTATAGCGAACGCCCCGGCACGGCCGCCTTGCATCTGGCCGACCCGGTTGACCAGGAGGAGAAACATCGCCGCGTGGCTATGCTGATGAAACTCTCGGAAGAAAAACTCCGGAGGTTCGTAGCTGATAATCTCGGACGCCGGGCCTCGGTGCTTTGGGAAGCTCCTCGCCCGGGTGCTCGCATGATGCATGGCTTCACCGACAATTATATCCGCGTGGATGCCCCTTTTGACTCAGCTCTCGTTAATACCCTCTCTGAAATTATTCTCTCTGATTCAAATATTTCTGACCAACAATGAGCCAATCTTCCTCAAAACGCCTCGGAGTGATCATACTCAATTGGAACGGCTTGAGCCTTCTGCAGAAATTTATCCCTGCGGCCGCCGATTTCACCATCAGCCCGGACGCCGACCTTATCGTGGCCGACAACGGCTCGGATGACGGCTCCATCGAATGGCTGCGCTCCAATTTCCCGGAAGTGAAGGTCATTGAGTTAGGTAAAAATTATGGTTTCGCGGAGGGATATAACCGCGCGATTGCCCGACTCGATTACCCTTATGTCACGCTGCTCAATTCTGATGTGGAGGTCACTCCCGACTGGTGGAAGCCTATCCTCGAATTTCTTGAGAAGAACCCGGATGTCGGGGCCGTGCAGCCTAAAATATTGAGCTATAAGAATAAAAAAATGTTCGAATATGCCGGCGCAGCGGGCGGATACCTTGATGCGTTAGGCTACCCTTTCTGCCGCGGTCGCCTTTTTGACGTTGTGGAGGAGGACCGCGGCCAGTATGACGGCCCGGCGGTCGATGTGGCCTGGGCGTCGGGGGCTTGCATCACCATGCCTCGCAGTATCTATCTGGCTCTCGGCGGACTGGATGCCCGATTTTTTGCCCATATGGAGGAAATCGACCTCTGTTGCCGCGTTTGGTTGGCCGGATACCGGGTTTGCGCCATTTCGGATTCAGCGGTCTATCATGTTGGAGGCGCATCACTCAATCAGGGAAACCCGCAGAAAACTTATCTCAATTTCCGCAATAATCTCCTGCTTCTGCATAAGAATCTGCCGCGGAAAAGGGGGCGCAATGTCTTGTTCAGGCGACGACTGGCCGATACTCTCGCATTCGGAATGTTTCTGCTCAAGGGCGACATGGCGAATGCAAGCGCCGTGCTCCGGGCGCATCGCGACTTCCGCCGTATGCGCCGTCTCTACAACACCTTCCCCGATCGCGACATCCTCGCCACGCTCCCGGGCGCACGCCGACATGCCGTAATCGCGCGCCATCTCCTCCGACGTCGCTCCCTTACCCCCTGATATCCCCCGTTGAGCTTCCCTTCAACCCAAAATCCCGAGGGAGCTTACCGTGATTTTTTAAACGATTTTAACAGTTTTTTATAAAATTAACAATTATTCTATATACATATGTTAATTATTGTTGCTCAAAATTTGCGCCTTCCATTTCTTATTTATAACTTTGCAACCGAATATATAACCCAACAATTTAAACGATTTAGTCTGTAGCTTTCAGACCAATTTCCGGCATCTGTCTTTCTGACTGCTTTCCCCGGAAAAATGGAATCCTCCCAGCAATAAAACCACCGCATTATCCTTAGTCGTGCATTAGGCCGGCTTTGGCTGAAAAATATCGCATATATCGTTTCATTGACAATTTTATTGTTGCATTAGTAAAGTTATGGATTAATAGTTTATTAGAATTAGGACTTACGGCTGCTCACGAAGGATTTCGAGGTCAGTCGGACAAACAAAGGCGCAGTGATGCGCCTTTGTTTGTAAATCCCCTATTACCTATCCCCTTTCCCCTATACCCTATTCCCTATAATATGTCCTCTTCACTCGTGGTGAAACGGATGTCAGAACCTCGTATGGTATCGTATCCAGAACATCTGCCAAACGCTGCAGCGGGGCTCCCGGACCGAAAATCTCCACGGCATCCCCTATCTCGCAGTCAATCCCGGTAACATCTATCATGCAGGCATCCATGCAGATATTCCCCACTGTCGGAGCTTCTTTGCCATTTACAAGCACGCTCACCGCTCCTCGCCCGAAATGACGGTTCATCCCGTCGGCATAGCCTATCGGTATTGTGGCAACCCGCGATGGCCGCTCCAATACTCCCTTCCGCGAATATCCTACTGTCTCCCCGGCTTCATACTCCCGAATATTGATGATTACGGTCCGCAGCGTCGAAACAGGTTCCAACGGCTTCTCTACATCCGCCGGCAACGTATTCGCACCGTAAAGACCGATTCCCAGACGCGCCATGTCGTAATGATGCTCCGGGTAGCGGAGAATCCCCGCAGTGTTCAATATGTGTCGCAGAAACGGCTTCTTCGACCTGCTCAGCATATAGTCGGTATATTTCCGGAATCGGCTGAGCTGAAGCTCCGTGTAATCGTCCATGTCGATGCAGTCAGCCGTGGCGAGATGCGAGAATACGGACCTCGCCTCCACCTCGGGCGACTCGGCCAGTATATCCATCAATTCGGGAAGTTCAGTCTCGATGAAGCCCATCCTATGCATACCCGTATCAAGCTTTATATGTATCGGATAACCGGTTATGCCGCTCTTTCGCGCTTCGCGGATCACATCGCGGAGCATCCCGAATGTATAGACTTCCGGCTCGAGCCGGTTGGCAAACATCGCACTGTAATTGGCCACTTTCGGGTTCATCACCATTATTGGCATGGTAATGCCCCGCTCGCGCAATTCTATGCCTTCGTCAAGAACGGCAACCGCAAGATAAGCCGCTCCGGCATCCTGAAGGGTCTTGGCTATCTCGTAACTTCCGGCTCCATAGCCCGAAGCCTTGACCATGCAGACGATCCCGGTCCCGGCCGGCAGTTGCTCGCGGAAGTAATTGAAGTTGCGCACCAACGCGTCAAGATTCACCTCCAATACGGTCTCATGCTTGCGGGCTTCGAGCATCTCGGCTATGCGCTCGAACCGGAATTCGGGCGAACCTTTGAGCAGGATGGCCTCATTGCTGAAGTCGGAGGGCGACAGCGAATCGAGCAGCGAGGCGGTATCTGCGAAGAAGCGGGCATCGGCGCCGAAAAGAGTGGCAAATATTGAAATCGCCGGTCCGACGCCTATCACGCGGCTTACGCCGGCGCGATGAGCTAAAGCCGCAATTTCGGCATAGAGACTCTCCGGAGTGGCCGATTCGTGATGGATGTCGCTCAGTATCAGCGTCATCGATTGCTGCGGGGTGGTGCGACGGCGCAGAAAGTCAAGGGCCGGCCGAAGCGATGAGAAATCTGCCGTGTAGGAATCGTGAATCACGGCGCAGCCGTTCACTCCCTCCGAAACATTAAGGCGTGTGCCTATTTTGTGCAGGTCTGCAAACCGGTCGGCGATTATGTCCGGGCTCACCCCGCTGTGAAGAAGGAAAGCAAGTGCGTTTCCCGCATTTTCGAGGTCCTCGGCGCCACGCAGCGGTGCAATAAAACGGTGGGTCGCTCCTTTGTATGTATAGCTTATCTCAGTCCCTTCGGGCTTATCCTCGGCGCTAACCTTGATATCGGCCGGTGCCTCCATGGCCCATGTGAGGGTATTGGCTTCAGGTGCCTCGAGCGCCACGGCCTCGGCTATCTCCTTATAATCGGCCCGGTATATCACGGTCCGCGCTCCGACCGCCAGTCGGGCCTTCTCGCGGGCCTTCTCCGCGCGCGAAGAAAATCCCTCGGCATGAGCATTACCGATGTTGGTGATTATCACCGTGTCGGGAGCGATGCACTCCGCCAACGGAGCCATCTCCCCGCGACGCGACACTCCCGCCTCTATCACCGCCAGTCGCGCCCCCGGATCTATCTCCCACATCGATAGCGGCACGCCTATCTGCGAATTATAACTACGCGGCGAACGCGAGATATCGGCCAAAGGCTCCATCAGCTGAAATATCCATTCCTTTAGCGTGGTTTTCCCCCGCGAACCGGTTATCGCAAGCAATTCTCCCTTGAAGGTCTCACGGCGCCGCGCAATCCTTTGCAGAGCAACTATAGTATCATCGGTTATGATAAAATTGGCATCAGACACATCTGCCATATCTGCAGGAATGCGATTCACCACGAAATTCCGCACACCCCGGTCATACAACTGCCGAATATAACGATGGCCGTCATTGCCGCGAGTGGCAATGGCAAAAAAGAGAGTGTCAGCCGCCGACTCCAGCGAACGAGAATCAGTCAGCAGATGCCGGATTACGGCATTCGGTTCCGACAGCCTCGATTCCCCACCGACACACCCCACAATTTCAGAGATAATAGCATCCATAATTTTATTTGTTATCAGGCCCTCAGAATTACCGGTATTATCAGAATTATCAGATTAATAAGATTTTCAGAAATCTAAATTATAATAATTATTAATCTTATTAATCTTATTAATCTCTGATATTCCAATAAGGAAAGGCGGCCATTTAGCCGCCTTTTTTTCGTTATGACACGCCGATTTACTCGGCTTTGCCATCTGAACCCAACACAGCCACAATCTTGTGCTTGTAGAGCTTCTCCATCTCGTCGCGAGCCGGACCGAGATATTTACGCGGGTCAAACTCACCCGGCTTCTCGTTGAATACCTTGCGCACAGCTGCGGTCATAGCCAGACGGCTGTCGGAGTCGATATTGATCTTGCATACATCCATCTTCGCTGCCTTGCGGAGTTCCTCCTCGGGGATACCGATTGCATCGGGAAGCTTACCGCCATTGGCGTTGATGATGTCTACATATTCCTGCGGAACTGATGATGAACCGTGGAGCACGATGGGGAATCCCGGAATCTTTGCCTCTACGCCCTCAAGCACGTCGAATGCCAACGGCGGGGGAACGAGACGGCCGGTCTTCGGGTCGCGTGTGCACTGCTCCGGAGTAAACTTGTATGCTCCGTGCGACGTACCGATTGAAATTGCCAGGCTATCAACACCCGTACGGGTTACAAAGTCCACTACCTCCTCAGGGTCGGTATAAGTGTGGTGGTCGGAAGATACTTCATCCTCAACACCGGCCAATACGCCGAGCTCACCTTCCACTGTCACATCATACTTGTGAGCATAATCACAGACCTTCTTGGTCAGCTCCACATTCTCCTCATAGGGAAGGTGGCTGCCATCGATCATCACCGAAGAGAAACCATTGTCGATACAATCCTTGCAGAGTTCGAAAGTATCGCCGTGGTCAAGATGAAGAACGATCTGAGGATGCTCCCAGCCCAGCGACTTGGCATACTCAACCGCACCCTGAGCCATATAACGGAGAAGGATAGGATTCGCATAATTGCGGGCTCCCTTCGATACCTGAAGAATCACGGGCGACTTAGTGTCAGCTGCAGCCTTGATAATAGCCTGAAGCTGCTCCATGTTATTGAAGTTGAAAGCGGGAATTGCATAACCGCCATGCACTGCCTTGGCGAACATCTCCTTAGTGTTCACGAGGCCTAAGCTTTTATAGTCTACCATTTTAAAAAATATTGGGTAAGTAATTAATAATTCCGGATTAAAACAAGCACCATTCCCCCCGAATCCAATCCCCCCAATTATATAACGCAAAAT
>JAIDDJ010000033.1 GCA_029055345.1 Muribaculaceae bacterium
GATCCACACCTGCCCGGTTTACTCGCGTTACATTGAGCTGGTAGGCCGAATGAAGTCGCAATGACCCTAACTTGACGCCATTATACTCTGTCCTTGTCACCAGTATCCTCCGTGATACAACCGGTCCTTTCTCCATTTCCCATGTTTTTTCCACTTTTGGGCCTAAAAAGCGCTCGAAGATTTCCTCGTCCTGTACCGAGCATATCACAAGCGCAAGATCTCCTACCTCCAATTCATCCTTTGATGTCGGAATAATGATTCTTCCATCCGGTTTCTCAATTCGAGATATTACGTAATTGATGGAAATGAGCATATGCATTTTCTGCATGTTCAATCCATTGATCATTTCATTTGTGACGCGAAAAGTAGCCTTATGGGGTGCAAGCATGGATGCCTTCTCATCGGTCTCTATCTCAGCCACTTCCTTCTCGGGGTTAATTTTAAAAATTACTTTTAGTAAAATCATTGTAAGAATAATGCCCACTACACCGAGAGGATATGCCGCGGCATAACCCATCGACATCTGTTGGCTCGTGCCATAACCATCTGGATTCACCTGAAGAAATGTTTGCTGGGCAGCTCCAAGCCCGGGCGTGTTGGTTACTGCACCGCTCATGATACCAACCATTTGTGAAATATTGGTTTCACCTTCCGATCCTCCTTGTACGAAATAAATTATCAGCATTATCCCTACATTTAGAGCGATTCCGAACATGGCAAGCATATTCATCTGGATTCCACCTTCTTTGAAAGATGAAAAAAATCCGGGCCCGACCTGCATACCTATTGAGAAGATAAACAGAATAAGGCCGAACTCCCGTAAAAAGTGAAGTACGTTCGCATCGACTTCATATCCGAAATGTCCCATGAGGATTCCAACGAAAAGTACGAACGTGACACCGAGTGATACCCCGAAAAATTTGATTTTTCCAAGATATATACCGGCAAAAATCACGAATGAGTAGAGAAGTATCGTGTTTGCCAGTGATACATTGTGAGGCGTGAATAGATCAATTAACCATTCCATTTTGACACATTAGCTTTACTATCATGAAGATATGCCTTGTCTTTCATATTTCCGGCATTTCTTCATCAACCTTGATACTTAAATTCAGTGCAAAATTAGCTAAAATTTGTCAATTTGAGTTTCTCACGTTCCAATAAAATTCAATTAGCGTTACGCTGAGATAAAAAGACTGCGGGCCGCATAGATGTCAGATTCTCAATTGTCAGGAATAGTTGAGCGTGCCTTAATCAATAGTAGACAATTGAATTTGCATAGAGCGATATCCAAAGCACTTCATCGACCTGGATCAATAAAATTTAGTGGAAGAAGCCTAAAAAGAGAAAAGAGCCCAGCCTCCCGCCTTGAGCGTAATCTTTGAATTCTTCGTTATTATATCTCGGCCTGATTGTGTGATCCGAGTGACAGGACTGTCGATCTCAACGCTAACCTTTTGACTGCGACTGAAATCCTTATTCACTATGAGTAGATAATTGATGTCTCCGGAGGCAAGATGACTGATTACAACTCCGTCGGCTCCGGAGACAATTCTTCTGAATGGTCCCGGTAAATCAGATGCTTTCAGTGACTGAGTCCCTTTCGGTATTTCTGCTCCAGTGTGCCACACTCCGATTGACTTGCAAGGAAGAAGCAACTGCCCAACTCTTTGAATCTGTGCATTTACATTGCGAATTGTATACCAAACCTTCCGGCGTCGGCCTTCCTGATCGACAGGTGCGGTATAAACCTTCTTGCCATCGATATTATCAGTGGCATAGCCGAAATACTGAATTGCTTTTGAACCATAGGCTAATGAAGTGAAGGCCTCGAAAAGCAATTGTCCTTCAGTTGGAATAGGATAATCAAAATGTGCAGTTGACAATACATAAGTCCAAAAGGGAATGCCATGATTATTGCATATTCTTCTCACAATCTCAAGATTTTCGAAATATCCCGGACGAAGCGTTAGTTGACCATCCTCTCTATATATACAATAATTGTCGAATGATAAGAATTGTGGATTAGCTGTTTTTACGAATAACTCAACGTAATCGTTGTAAGTATCAGCTTTTAATTGATTGGGGGACGCATAATTCGGGTAAAGGTTTACATATCCTAATTTTCCGGGAGCGTATATTTTTACTGCTTCAATAAGAGCTTTCATCTTATTGAATATATTTGCGTTTGGCTCATCCCAAAGTAAATACCCGACATTTGCCGGATAACCATTATACCGCTGCGCAAAAAGCGGGATATTGGTCTCATTCTTTATTTCCGGACAATTTACCCAGGCCTTTATTCCGGCTTTTTCTGCAAGGGTCAATATTTTTGAGATATAGGTAGTGTCTGAATTCCAACAATTAGCAATATTGAATCCACATTGTTTTAGAACGATATAATTCTCCAAAGTATTCATCTTCTCAAAGAATGCATGATGACCAATGATTGGAAATTCGTCACCCGTCGGGTTTTCATATGCTGACCTTTCGGATGCATGCATTCTAAAAAATGATATACATAAGACGCAAATCAAAATTATTCTATTCATATGAAGGTAATTATACTATTAAACACTGATTAGAATACAAATTTTTAAAGTAGCGGGGAGTTCATTGAAATAAACTTTTAGACCTCATTCAATAAAATCTGTTAATGTCAGAGTCGCAGATGTGCCTCGGATATCGCTTTGCAGATTCAGGAGCATAGCGGGCTATGTGACTGAATCAAAAAGCGATAGACGAGGTGCATCTGCGAGAATAAGGTATTTCTAATTATCATTAAATTTTAATATTTTAATAAATCCCTTAATCAAATGTTTTTAAGTTACCATCCGTCCGGCTCTCTTCGGCTCAAATATCCTTTTTCCTCAGTCGCAACTCAAAGGTTGCTCCTTCTGAAAAAGAATATTTTAGCTCGAAGATAGCCGCTCTGGCATTAACATATTTTATTGAATGAGGTCTTAATCAAATATTCCCTCGACTTTTTCTTCCGGGACATCGGCAGAATCATACTCCTCATAACTGATGCTTTCATCGCCGCATAGGCTAAGTCCTTCAGGAAATTCAAACTTTGTATCCTGCGAGTATTTAAGTTTGGGGTCCGAATATACCTTTTTCATATACAGCCCATATATAGGCAGGGCGGCCTTTGCGCCTTGTCCAAAGGCCATGGAGTTGAAGTGGATGTACCTTTCCTCGCCCCCGACCCATACTCCGGTCACCAGCTCTGGAGTGAAGCCCATGAACCATGTATCTGAATTTGCGTTTGTCGTACCGGTCTTGCCACCCATCTGGGCCCGGATGCCATAGCGACTACGGAGGCTTGAACCGGTTCCGGAATCGACCACGTTCAGAAGAATAGATACAATCTTGTAATAGGCGTCTTCAGAAGTGACCTCGGTGCGGTGTGGCACTGCTGAATATATCAGATTCCCCTGGTTGTCTTCTATGCGAGTGACGAATATTGGATTCACACGGATACCCTTATTTGCGAACGTGGTGTAAGCTGCCACCATATCTCCGACCGACACGTCCACGGTTCCGAGACAAAGTGGCATCGTTGGTTCAATGTAACCGGAAAGTCCGAACATCCTCATCTTTTTTGCAAGAGCACCGGGCGTCAATGCATCCACGAGTCGAGCTGAAATCCAGTTGTTGGAGTTAGTCAATGCCCATCTCAGATCAACCATTTCTCCTATTCTGCTGCGTCCGGAGTTTCTTGGTGCCCAACCGTTAAATACCGGTTGGGTGTTGGAGAACTGTGAGCAGGGAGTGAATTCCTGCTCCATAGCGAGTGTGTATAGGAAGGGCTTGGCTGTCGAACCGATCTGACGTTTCCCTCGTGACACCATATCGTACTGGAAATGGGTAAAGTCCGGACCTCCAACATATGCTTTGACATAACCGGTCACCGGATCCATACTCATAAGGCCCGTTCGGAGAATGGTCTTCATATAAATCAGGGAGTCATAAGGAGTCATGGTGACGCTTTTTGTGCCGGGCACTATGCGTGTCTTCCCATTCTTAGTTTCTTTCACATAAGCGAATACATCCATTTCCATTGGAGTATGGAACGCTCGGTCAATTTCATCTTCGCTGTGGCCTCCCTCCTTCATTATGCGGTAGCGTTCGCTTTGCTTTATGGCATTCTTTATCAGCTTTTGCACGTTAGCCGGGCTAAGCTCATTCGGATTTGATGTGTATGGACCATTCTTCGAACCCCTCTTCTCATTTTCAAATGCGGGCTGCAGATAACCTCCAAGATGCTCGTTTACAGCCTCCTCGGCATATTCCTGCATTCGAACATCGATAGTAGTATATATCCGTAACCCATCCGTGTATAGATTGTAATAGCTGCCATCGGGCTTTGGATTTTTCAGAATCCACCCATAGAGCGGATTTTCCTCCCAATGAAGTGAATCTGTATTATAATTGCCCAAAGCAATCTTATAAGCCATGCTTGAATTATAATCACTGCGTTTCGGCCGTTCGGGCTTTTTGGCAGTCATAAGTCTTCTTATTTCCTCACGCAGATATGGAGCCCCTCCCTCCTTGTGGTCAACTTTATGATAATCCAATGAAATGGGAAGACGCTTTAAGGAGTCGGCATCCGCATAACTGAGAAATCCGGCTTTGACCATCTGCTCGAAAACCACGTTTCTTCGTTCTCGAGTCCGTTCCTCATGGCGCAGAGGATTATAGTAACTCGGGTTTTTAAGCATCCCGACAAGCATTGCCGCTTCTTCAATCTTTAAATCTCGGGGTTCCTTACCGAAGTAGACGTTGGCCGCGGTCTTTATACCCACGGCATTATTAAGAAAGTCGAACCGGTTCAAGTACATATTTATAATTTCGTCCTTTGTGTAGAACCGTTCGAGTTTCATTGCGATCATCCATTCGATGGGCTTCTGAATTGCACGCTTGAAGAGGTTGCTCGATGGCTGGGAATATAATTGCTTGGCAAGCTGCTGGGTGATTGTGGATGCTCCTCCCGATGACTTGTCGCCCATCAATAATGTTTTGATACCCGTGCGTCCGAGTGCCTTGAAATCAATTCCCGAATGTTCGAGAAAGCGGACATCCTCAGTGGCTATCAGGGCATTGATTACATGAGGAGAAATCCCATTGAAATCGGTATAAACCCTATTCCCGGCTCCATAATAATATCGTCCAAGCTCTGTGGTGCCGTCAGAGGCATATACTAATGAGGCAAGCTTGTCATGGGGGTCTTCCAATTCCTCGATCGGAGGCATATATCCGATCACACCGTTATATATTAACAGTAGGAAAAGCGCAATTGTAAATCCTATGCTGAGAAAGGATATCCAAAGCCATTTCACTATCAGACGGTTGCGGCGGTATTTCTTTGCCGCTTTGGAGTCGAAAACTTCGTTCTCGGGATTATCGTAGTAATCTTTATTATCCATATTGCTTGTTTACCTCCGCATTCCGGTTTTGAGTGTAATGGGGGAACTTTGCAAATATAGTAAAATTTTTTCAATTCGTGCTTGATTTCTTCACTGAAAATCCGAATTTACCTATCATTTCTCCCAATTCGAAATAATGACCGTGGCAGTATGCCATGATTCCGGATTTATCAAGTTGGAATCGCCCGGTTTCCGGGTCAATCCAACGGGTGTCGGCTCTGACATTAACTACTTCGGCCACAAACATGGTGTGAGAACCAAGGTCGGTAGCGCTCTTCACGCGGCATTCGATGCTCAGCGGTGATTCTTCGATGGTGGGCGATGCGACCTTTTCTCCCGGTATGGGAGTAAGACCGGTTTCTTTCCATTTGTCATAATCGCGTCCCGAACGTACTCCTATCCAGTCTGTGGCTCTCGCCATAGCAGCTGTGGTCAGGTTTATCGTAAATTCCATGTTCCGCATTAGTATATCATACGAATATCGTTCTTTGCGTACTGATATATAACACATAGCCGGGTCACTGCAGATCGTGCCGGTCCAGGCTATCGTAATGGGATTCCATTCATCAGGAGTTGATCCAACTGTAACTATAACCGCCGGTAAAGGATAAATCATCGTTCCCGGTCTCCATGATTCTTTACTCAAATGATTGCTGTTTTTTATGATTAAATTAATGAAAATTATGCTTTAAGATGTTTTTAATTGACTTAAAAGTTTGTGTTCTTGTTATTTTATTTCACTACAATTTTCTGTATTTTCCCATTTTCCCGAATAATATATAATCCGGGGGCAAGATTCTCTAATGAATCTGATACGTACATTCCATTTAGGTTGAATACTGCACATTTTTGATCAATGGGGTCATCAAAAACAGAGTTTTCATCCATGCCTGCAAAATAATGAATCTTGAATTTCTTAAAATTTTTCCATGGCTCTGTCTTCATGTAATTAGCTATAGCTAATGATGGAATATGTAATGTGGCCTCTGAATATACTGAATTTTCAAATATTTGGGAATCGCATGTAATTGGATGCCAGGCTCCGTAATATACATCTTTTATGTAATAGCTGCGTTCAAATGCGTATTTGTCTATAGAAGAAATAGACTCCGGGATAGATACAGAGGTCAAGGCGCCACATTCGCCGAAAGCATTAGAACCGATTGAAATGACTGTATTGGGAATCTCTATATTCTGTAAATTACTACAAAAATAAAAAGTCCCCGGAGCAATCGTAGTTAAGGATGAGGGAAAATTTACGTCGCGCAAATTTGTACAACCTCCGAACGCCTTGATACCAATCTCATAAACAGCGTCTGGAATGTGAATAGAGGTTAAATTCGTACAGCAATAAAACGCAAGTTTCTCTATCTTTGTAACAGATTCGGGTATTATAACAGATTTGAGTTGATTACATCCTTGGAAAACTCTCTCTTCGATTATACTTACACCATTAGGTATAGCAACTGAAGTAAGATGATTACAATTCTGAAAAGCATAGCTTTCTATCTTTTTAACCGTTGGAGGAATACTGACAGATTTGAGTTGATTACATCCCAGGAAAACTCCCTCTTCGATTATACTTACACCATTAGGTATAACAACTGAAGTAAGATGATAACAATACTGAAAAGCATAGCTTTCTATCTTTTTAACCGTTGGAGGAATAATAATTTCAGTTAGGTCTGAACAATAGTAAAAAGTTTTACTACTTATACACTCGACAGTGTATTCTTCATTAGCAAATTTAATCTTGGATGGAATCTCTATTTTGCCTTTATAGCCCCAAGACACTAAATTTCCATATTTATCGGTTCCTGGGCTGCGCGTGGCTGCAGTTTTAGTAGTTTCATCGATGACATAATGGAGGCTATGACCCTTATATTCATATTTGATCCTTTCCCAACCATATGCATCCACAAAATTCGCTAAATACCCTAATATAATTATTACTATTAATTTTTTCATCTAATTTTTTATTGTTTTTATTATATTCCGCAAATCATTAATTGCGATTTAATCAAAATTTTGGTTCTCTTTGCAAAGATATTAATTTAACTTTTAATTTCAAAATATTGGCTATTTAAATTAGGTATAAGAAAATTATTTAAAGTACCATTTACAAAAATTTGTTTTTTCCCGAGAGGAAGATGAGTTCTTTGTCATCCATAGGTTCGGCGCTAACATATACGGGAATATATAAAGGTGTGTCTTTGCTGTGATAAAATTGTAATAAAATAGGTTATAAAGAAAGTAATTTTTATTGGTTCTGTGTTATTATTTTAGGAGGAATTAGATTCGAGAAAGTAAAAAGGTGATAGTGGGATTGTGACTTACTCGATGGAAGATTTTTCCCTCATTTTGGACGAATAGAATTATTTAAGTCTCGAAATTGGAAATATTTAATAAAAATCTATAACCATATCGATATGAACAACGACGAATTGATTAAAGAAGTCACTGCGAAAGCAGAAAAATGGCTTGGTGAACAGTATGACGCGGAAACCCGCGCTGAAGTGAAGTCTTTACTCGAAGCAGACGACAAGACGCCCTTGATAGAAGCTTTCTATAAAGATCTTGAATTCGGTACGGGTGGTCTCCGTGGAATTATGGGGGCAGGCACTAACCGCATGAATATCTATACTGTGGGGGCAGCTACTCAAGGTCTGGCAAATTACCTTAAAGATGCATTCCCCGAATTGCCTCAGATAAGTGTGGCCGTCGGACATGACGTGCGTAATAATTCAAGGAAATTTGCCGAACTTACTGCTAAAGTGTTTGCGGCTAACGACATTAAGGTATACCTGTTCGATGGTCCATGTCCGACTCCGGAGGTATCTTATGCTATCCGTAAACTCGGTTGTCAAAGCGGTGTGATGGTCACTGCAAGCCATAATCCAAAGGAATATAACGGCTACAAGGCTTATTGGAGCGATGGAGCTCAGATGATTGCCCCCCATGACGTGAAGACAATCGAATATGTCAATGCCATTACTTCCGTAGATCAGATTAAGTTTGATGGCGATGAATCGCTCATTCAGCCAATCGGGAAAGATATTGATGACCAGTATCTTGCTGATATTCATAAGCTGAGCCTCTGTCCGGAGATTGATAAGAAACACCATGACATGAAGATTGTTTATACTCCAATTCATGGCACAGGACTCCGCCTTGTGTTTGATTCTCTCAAGCTATGGGGATTCGACAATGTTATCCATGTTCCGGAGCAGGATGTGCAGAGTGGTGATTTCCCGACAGTAGTTTCTCCCAACCCGGAGAATTCCGAGGCTATGACTCTCGGAATTGCCAAAGCTAAGGAGACCGGAGCAAGCCTTGTGCTCGCCTCCGACCCTGATGCAGACCGTGTTGGTCTTGTAGTTCGCGATAAGAAAGGAAATTATCAGCTCGTCAACGGCAATCAGATATGCATGTTGCTGACATATTACCTCATCACTCAGAATGTTGAGCAGAAACTCCTTACAGGTAATGAATATGTGGTGAAGACCATTGTCACTACCGAGACAATCAAGCGCATTGCCGATGCGAACAAGGTCCGCTGCTTCGATTGCTTCACCGGCTTCAAATGGATTGCCAACGTGATGCGTGATGAAGAAGCCACGGGACGCTATCTTGGCGGCGGTGAGGAAAGTTACGGATATCTCCCCGAAACATTTGTGCGCGATAAGGATTCAATCTCAACAAATTCGCTCATTGCCGAGTGTGCGGCATGGGCTGCAGAAAAGGGCATGAACCTTTATGAACTGCTTGTTGATATATATGCTAAATATGGATTCTCCCGCGAAAGAGGCGTGAGTGTTGTCCGTCCCGGAAAGTCTGGCGCCGAGGAAATTGTGGAGATGATGAAGAATTTCCGTTCCAATCCTCCCAAGACTTTGGCAGGCAGCCCGGTAACCTGCATAAAGGATTATGCTGACCTTAATTGCAGAAATCTAAAGACCGGAACCGTTGAAAAAATGGATTTCCCGACCACTTCTAACGTACTTCAGTTCTTTACCGAAGCCGGTGATAAAGTGTCCGTACGTCCTTCGGGAACTGAGCCAAAAATCAAGTTCTATGTCGAAGTTCGCGAGCAGATGCCCGACAAAGAAAAGTATGAGGAAGTGGTCGCTGCAGCTGAAAAGCACATAGATGCAGTTCTCGCTGATCTCGGAGTGAAATAATTAGGTAAAAGGCCCTGATTCTTGTGTGATGGGCCATTAATTAAGAGAAAATTTCATAGAGCGTTGCCTGAATTTTCATCGGGCAACGCTTGTTATTTTCAGACTGAACAAGAATGCAAACAAGAATGCAATTTGGTGAATTTTGGGAGAATGAGGAATTTTTATTAAATTTGCAAATCAGCGTAAGTGAAAAACCTATAATTAGACCATGATACTATCTATGACCGGTTTCGGCCGGGGAAGTGCGATATCGTCTAATAAAAAAATAATTGTCGATATCAAGTCATTGAATTCAAAGCAACTCGATCTCTCCATGCGGGTTCCTTCATGTTTTAAGGAAGTGGAATTGGAATCGAGAGCGAGGATTACGCCGCGTGTGGAGCGTGGGAAAGTCGAGCTTAATGCTTTCACCGAGCAAATTTCTGATGAGGCTCCGGTTAAGATCAATACTTCGGTGCTTGCCGGATATAAGGCTCAGCTTGATAATCTTGCGGTGCAATTGGGTATTGAGACTCCGGCAGATTGGTTCAGTACGTTGCTTCGGTTGCCTGATGCTCTCAAAGCAGATTCCGCAGAACTTTCCGATGAAGATGTCAATGCTTTTAAAGAGGCAATTGATGATGCCCTTGACCAACTTATTCTTTTCAGAATAGCGGAGGGTAGAAAATTATATTCTTTCTTCATATCCAAAATAGAAAATATATTCTCCTTGCTTGAAGAGGTTACACCTTATGAGGAAGAACGTGTTCCCAAAATCAAAGCCAGACTTGAAGAGCAGCTTTCGAGATTGTCTTCAATGGAATACGATAGAGGGCGACTTGAGCAAGAGTTGATTTTTTATCTTGAGAAACTGGATGTGACTGAAGAGAAGACGCGTCTTCGCGCTCATCTTAATTATTTTCTGGAAACAATGGGGGATGCCGATGGTGAAATTCCGAAGCAGGGCCAAGGGAAAAAACTCGGCTTTATCGCTCAGGAAATGGGTCGCGAAATCAATACGCTCGGTTCTAAATCTAACCATGCGGCGATGCAGAAAATAGTGGTGAAAATGAAAGATGAACTGGAGCAAATAAAGGAGCAGGTGCTCAATGTATTGTAAATTTAATAAATGGCAGAGAAGGGTAAGATTATCATTCTTTCCGCACCTTCGGGAACCGGAAAGTCTACTATAATCGGAAAACTGATGGAGATGCCCGAACTTCGGCTCGGATTCTCGATTTCGGCCACGAGCCGTCCTCCCCGTGGGAAGGAGCAAAACGGCCGGGAGTATTATTTCCTTACTCCCGAAGAATTTGACCGTAGAATAGAGGATAACCGGTTTGTGGAATGGGAGGAGGTATACGCAGGAACTAAATATGGAACTCTTGTAGAAGAAGTGGAACGCGTCACCGGTTCGGGACATAACCTTATCATGGATATAGATGTAAAAGGTGCGCTTAATGTAAAGCGGAAATATGGCGAAGACGCTTTGTCGATTTTCATTCTTCCTCCCAGTCTTGAGGTGCTTGAGAAACGTTTGCGCGGACGCAACACTGATTCTGAGGAGTCTATAAGAAAGCGGATAGAAAAGGCTGAGCAGGAAATCAGCTATTCCCCTCAATTTGATAAAAATGTTGTCAACGCAGAACTTGATAAGGCCGTTTCTGATGTGAAAAACATAATATCCGGTTTTATTGAATGAGGTCTGAGACAGAGCAGATGCATCATGAAGATAGCACTATTCAGCGGTAGTTTTGATCCGATTCACACCGGCCATGCAATGGTTGCGAATTATATATCGCAATATTGTGGTATAGATCAGGTCTGGCTTATGCCAAGTCCATTGAACCCGCTTAAAGCCGGAACAAAGCCCGCTGATGAAGAAGACCGTCTCGAAATGTGCAGGATTATCGCAGGGAAATGCACAGGTGTGGAAGTCTCCGATTTTGAGTTTTCTTTGCCCAGACCATCTTTTACATATCGCACGCTATCTCTTTTGAAAGATAAATTTCCGGAACATTCGTTTTTCCCGGTCATAGGTTCCGACAATTGGCTCCTTTTCGATAAATGGAAAAATCACGCGGAGATAATCAAAGAATTTGAAATATTGATTTATCCGCGTCCCGGCTTTGACATTCAATCTGAATTGCCGTCAACAGTCCGTTTGCTGAAAGATGCGCCGCAGGTTTTACTGTCGTCAACTTTTATCCGTAAAGGCCTTCGTGAGGGGAAGAATATGAACTTTTTCCTTGACCCGGAAGTTATGGCATATATAAAAAATCACAGTCTATATGAATGAATCTGAACTCCACTCCCGTCTTTTGAATGTGACATCTATTGCCACCGATTATTGCTCGGCCCTTGAAAATGCCCGGGAGACCGAAAAAATGGATTTTATTATCGAGATGCTCGGTTATCTCCCTAAACTTTATATTCAATTTTCTGATATCATAGTGGAAGATTCCGTAAATGATATTGATTTTGAATATTATCCTTCTTATGTGGACGAGGATTTCTATGATGCCGTCCGACGTAACGTGGAAGCAGTACTTGGGGAAGATGATGTTTTTCTGGAGACCTTTGAGGAGGATATGAAATATAGTGATACTCCGATAGCTTCAAGTATTTCGGAATGCCTTGCGGATATCTTTCAACCGCTTTATAATTTTGTATCAGTGGTTAAGGAAAGTGACGGAGAGCAGCTCCATGGCGCCTATGCGGAATGTCAGGAAAATTTCATCTCATACTGGGCGCAGATTCTTTGCAATGTGATGAGGGCCCTAAACCATTTACGGTATAAGTGACATTCCTGACTGATCTGATAATAGCAAAGCAAATAAATAGTTTATAATTCAAGAATATGGTTTCCCAAATTAAGGCTCTTGATAACTCTGGGGTTACACAAGACTTACTGAATTTTCTAAATAATTCAACATGTAATTTTACGGCAGTATTGTCTGCAATCGACATGCTTGAGTCATCGGGGTTCACTCGTATCCGTGAATCTGAAGAATGGAAATTAAAAAAAGGCGGCAAATATTTTGTGGTAAAAAATGATACGGCGATATTTGCTTTTATCATTGGAGAGAAGGAAGTGGAAAATTCCGGGTTCAAGATAATATCAGCTCATACCGATAGCCCTTGCTTCAAACTCAAGCCTCACTGCGAGATATATGGTGATGGAGGGGTAGTGTCACTCAATGTAGAGAAATATGGTGGAGGCATTATGTCAACGTGGTTTGATCGCCCCCTCTCCATAGCAGGAAGAGTATTGCTTCGTTCAGGCAATGCGCTAAAACCGACACAAATGATTATTGACCTGCATTCTCCGGTTGCCACCATCCCGAATTTGGCTATTCATTTCAACCGACAGGTCAACGATGGTTATAAATTGTCAGTTCAAAAGGATATGAAGCCGGTGATCGGGTATTTCTCGCCTGACCGGATTGACGAATATAAAAAGAACGGGGGCCTCATCGCAGCCATGCTATGCAACCATATCAACGACAATAGCCCGGCTGAAAAGAAGATTTCTCCATCCGATATTCTTGATTATGAATTATGTCTGTATCCTGCTGAAAAAGCAGCTCTTTGTGGAATCAACGATGAATTTATCCAGTCAGCGCGTATAGACGACCTTTCGATGGCCTATTGCGGATTGGCAGCCCTCTTAAAGGATGCATCGTATGACACTGATTGCACTCGCATTATAGCCCTGTTTGATAATGAAGAGACCGGCTCCGGAACCAAGCAGGGAGCTGCCTCTCCGGTCCTGCGTCATATAGCTGAAAGAATATGTATTTCGCTTTCTGATTCATCACAGTGTATCTACAGATCGCTATCAAGGTCATTCATGATTTCAGCTGACGATGCTCATGGATGGCATCCGAACTATAACGATAAATATGACCCGACGAATCATCCTGTGCTTGGAGGTGGACCTGTGGTTAAGATAAATGCCAACTGCAAGTATATGACTGACGGCCGTGGAGCGGCTGTCTTCCACGCTCTTTGCGAAGAGGCCGGGGTAAAGATGCAATACTTTGTAAATCATGGCGATGTGGCCGGAGGTAGCACGCTCGGTAATATCTCATCTTCTCAGCTCGATATCGAGGGCGTGGATGTCGGATGCGCGATATGGGCCATGCATTCCGCCCGTGAAACTGCGGCGGTTTCCGACCATATCGACATGATAAAAGTTTTCAGGCAATTCTTGAAATAAACTAAATTTTTGTTAATTTTGCATTTCGTTTGCTAATCTGCTGCGACAGATATCTGTTATTCGCGTTATTAATATGGTAACAAGTGCAGTAGTTCACGACTGAAGTCGACCTTGCAAACATAGAAAAGATAATATTATATAAATACATCATATCTGACCAGATGAAAATAGATTATTCAAAAATCAACGACGTAACAGGTGAAATCACTATGGTCGTTGAGGAAAGTGATTACGCAGAAAAGGTAAAGAAGCAACTCAAGGAAATCGGCAAGAGGCATGCTGAACCGGGATTTCGTCCGGGTAAAGTTCCTGCCGGTCTCATCGCTAAGAAATATGGCAATGCGGTGAAATACGATGAAATCAACAAACTCGTCGGTGATGCCTTGTTTGAATATATCAAGTCAAACAACCTTAATGTGCTGGGAAATCCTATTCCCGACAAAGCCAATGCCATCAATGATGACGCCAAGGAATTTACCTTGAAGTTCAAAGTCGGTGTGGCTCCTGAAATAGAGGTTAAAGCTGACAAGGATGTTACGATTCCTTACTATAACATTCAGGTTACGGATGAGATGGTTGACCGTCAGGACGAATCGTTGCGCCGCCGTTTCGGCAAGCAGGTTCCGGGTGAAGAGGTTGACGCCACTGCGCTCGTGAAAGGCGTGATTACCGAGCTCAACGAGGACGGTTCCGTTAAGGAAGATGGTGTAGTGGTGGAAAACGGCATCGTTGGTCCGGCTTATTTTAAATCGGAAGAGCAACGCAATCTGTTCATCGGCAAGAAAGTGGGTGATTCTCTCGTATTCAATCCTGCCGAGACTTGCGAAGCCAATCCTACAGAACTCAGCTCAATGCTTAATCTTCCCAAAGAAGAGGCCGAACAGCATAAGGGCGACTTCAAATTCGACATCAAGGAAATAATCGTCCTCAAACCTGCGGAACTCGATGAAGAATATTTCAAGAGCGTTTTCGGTGATAATGTAAAGGATGCCGATCAATATCGCGATGCTGTCAAAAAGATGATTGAGACTTCATTGAAGGGAGACCAGAACTATCGTTTCTCTATCGATGCCAAGAACGTGCTTCTTGACAAAGTAGGAGAGATCGAACTTCCTGATGAGATGCTCAAGGAATTTCTTATCAGCCAGAATGATAAACTGACTCCGGAGAATATTGACGAAGAATATTCCGGTATCCGTGGTCAGCTTGTATGGGATCTCGTCAAAGACAAGGTTGCCCAGGAACTTGGTGTAAAAGTGGAGGAGCAGGATCTTGTCAACACCGCCCGACTGATGGCACGCAATCAGTTTGCCCAGTATGGGATGGAAAACGTTCCCGATGATGCCCTTGAGCATTATGCCGGAGAAATTCTGAAGGATGAGAAAGCACGCAATTCGGTATACAACCAAACTGCGGAGATGAAGCTCTTCGAAGCTCTGCGTCAGGCCGTAACGCTTGATGAAAAGGCTGTTTCTGTCGATGAGTTCAACAAACTCTTCACTCAGGCCTGATTAGGAGACGTTACAAGGTGCTAAAATTGGCACGTTATTTGCAATATTATCTGGCGACTTCGTGATGCAAATCACGAAGTTGTCAGATTAATTGATAAATGGGGTATATCGCTTAAGATTAATCCCGTAATTGAAGAAATATGAAAAATGATTTTAGAAATTTTGCCGTAAATCATCTCGGCATGAGTTCCAATACGCTCGATTCCTACGCGCGTGCGATGGGTAGTTCAGTAGCCCCTACTGCTGATTATATGAATCCATACATTCTTGAGGAGCGTCAGCTCAATGTCACTCAGATGGATGTATTCTCTCGCCTTATGATGGACCGGATTATTTTCCTCGGCACTCAGGTGTCTGACCAGAGCGCCAATATCATTCAGGCACAACTCCTTTATCTCGATTCAGTTGACCCCGACAAGGATATCAGCCTTTATATCAACTCTCCCGGCGGTTCGGTCTATGCAGGTCTCGGCATATACGATACCATGCAATATATCAATTCGGATGTCTCCACTATCTGCACAGGTATGGCCGCTTCCATGGCCGCTGTGCTTCTTGTTGCCGGTGAAAAAGGTAAGCGTTTTGCCCTTCCGCATTCGCGTGTGATGATTCATCAACCGATGGGGGGGATTCAGGGTCAGGCCTCCGATATTGAGATTACTGCTCGCGAAATCCTGAAACTCAAGGAAGAACTTTATAATATCATTTCCAATCATTCAGGCCAGCCTTTCAATAAGGTTGAAGCTGATTCCGACAGAGACTACTGGATGACCGCTGCCGAAGCTCAGAATTATGGTATGATTGATAAAGTGCTCGTCAATCCAAGAAAAGAAGATAAATAATGGCTAAGAAATCTTCCGGAAAAAGGTGTGTGATGTGCGGTAGGACAGAAACCCCTGCCAACCCCGTTGTCTCGGTTTATGACGAACTTACAATCTGCGAAGAATGCATTGATTTCATCGACAGCATGCGCGATGCCGAACGTCGTGACCGACAGAACGCACAAAATAAGGATAAGGGGGGTAAATCAATACCGACACCGAAGAAAATCCATGAGTTCCTTGATCAGTATGTGATAGGACAGGAAGAAGCAAAGAAGTATCTATCTGTCGCCGTCTACAACCATTATAAGCGTATCAATCAACAGAAAGAGGATGACGATGTCGATATCGAGAAGTCTAATATAATTCTCGTAGGTCCTACCGGTACGGGAAAGACTCTGCTTGCAAAGTCCATCGCCAAATTACTCGACGTTCCTTTTACTATTGTCGATGCCACGGTTTTGACGGAAGCCGGCTACGTTGGAGAAGATATCGAATCATTGCTTACCCGTCTTCTGCAGACTTGTGATTATGATGTGGAGAGGGCTCAGCGTGGCATCGTCTTCATAGATGAGATTGATAAGATTGCACGAAAGAGCGATAACCCATCCATCACTCGTGATGTCAGTGGCGAGGGTGTGCAGCAAGGACTTCTTAAACTTCTTGAAGGAAGCACGGTTCTTGTTCCTCCTAACGGTGGACGCAAGCATCCTGAGCAGAAGCTCATCGCGGTCGATACTAAGAATATCCTCTTTATCTGCGGAGGAGCGTTTGATGGGATTGAACGGAAGATTGCATCTCGCCTGAACACGCATATGGTGGGCTATGGCCACGATGAGAAAACGCGTAAGCGTCAGCGGGAAAACCTCATGAGATACGTCCTTCCTCAAGATTTGAAGTCTTTCGGTCTTATCCCGGAAATTATCGGGCGTCTTCCCATCCTGACAAGCCTTGATCCGCTCGACAGGAACGCCCTGCGGCGTATTCTCACCGAGCCTAAGAACGCTATCGTCCGTCAATATAAGAAAATGATGGAGCTTGATGGAAAGGAACTTGTTTTCACCGATGACGCCCTCGATATGATAGTGGATAAGGCGATCGAATATAAACTCGGAGCAAGAGGGCTCCGTTCGATTGTCGAGACCGTCATGGTTGACGCGATGTATGAGGCCCCCTCTTCGAAGAAGAAAACTATTACAATCGATGCCAAATATGTGGAGGAACAACTCGATAAAGCGCATTTCGATAAAACATCATTATCTGAATAAAAAAACGCGGCTGGAAGCCGCGTTTTTTTATTCATGTCATAATCACTCTTGCTGAGGGATTAATACAAGATTGCCGTCCGCATTGTAACGATAGTAATGCGATACGAGCGTCTCCTGATTGGTGACTTCGAATTCGCAATCTTCAGGAGGTAAAATCAGCCCTGCATTTTCGACTGCAATTTTTACGGCTTCTTCAATAGAATGATATCCCGTATTGGTCGATTGATATAGACGTGAATTTTCGGGACCCCAGATTGTTACGGAGACCGAGTCTTGAGGCTTCAATGTGTCAAATGCTTCCATAATATTAAATGTTTATTTTTTATTGATTTATAATGTGATGCCGCTTTTCAGCCCATTTTTCCTTAATTCATCTTCCTCCTTCGTGTCATTATTACCATTATGATTCGGGCATAATGGAAGATAAATTAATCTTTTATATTAAAACGCCCTGAGTCTGAATAAAGTTGACTTTTTTAAAATAGTGACATGTAAGACGACCCCGAAATTTTAAGGGGCGCGCTCTCAGGCCCTCATTTTTTGTGAGATTGGGCCTAAATATCGTTTTTTTGATGTAGGGTATTGCACTTTTAAAAATTTTTGTTTAATTTTGTTATAGCATATTTAAAACCTATCTCTTACCATAATTCTCCTCATTATATGGCTGACGAAAATCAAATCCGCCATGCACTGAAAACCCACTTCGGGTTTGATTCTTTCAAAGGAAATCAACTTGAAATCATCAAGACTCTTCTTGATGGCCACGATGTGTTTGTACTCATGCCCACGGGTGGAGGCAAATCTCTTTGTTACCAGCTTCCGGCGCTTATGCTTGAAGGTACTGCCGTCATCATATCTCCGCTCATAGCCTTGATGAAGAATCAGGTTGACGCCGTAAGGAATTTCGAAGATGAAGAGAAAGTGGCGCATTTCCTGAATTCGTCACTTACCAAGTCTGCATCTGCTGCTGTAAAGAGAGATGTCAGAGAAGGGCGTACAAAACTTTTATATGTTGCCCCCGAATCATTGGCCAAGGGTGAGAATGTGGAATTTCTCAAATCGATAAAGATTTCTTTTTTTGCAGTTGATGAAGCCCATTGCATATCGGAGTGGGGCCATGATTTCCGTCCTGAATACCGGAAGATACGTCCCATGATTTCAACCATAGGCAAATATCCTGTCATCGCTCTCACGGCTACAGCCACTCCTAAAGTCCAGCATGATATTCAGAAAAATCTCGGAATACTTGATGCAAAAGTTTTCAAGTCAAGTTTTAACCGCAAGAACCTGTATTACGAAGTGCGTCCCAAGACCAAGGATGTTGACCGCGATATAATCCGGTTTGCCAAAAGTAACGCAGGGAAATCAGGAATCATATACTGTCTGAGCCGCAAGCGCGTTGAAGAGCTTGCTGAGACATTAAGGATAAATGGCGTAAAGGCTCTGCATTATCATGCCGGAATGGATGTGGCGACAAGGTCAGCCAATCAGGATGCATTTCTAAAAGAGGAAATTGATGTCATCGTGGCCACTATCGCATTCGGTATGGGAATTGATAAGCCGGATGTAAGATATGTGTTGCATTCCGATATCCCCAAAAGTCTCGAAGGTTATTATCAGGAGACCGGGCGTGCCGGTCGCGATGGGGGAGAAGGACGGTGTATTACATTCTATTCCAGGAAGGACCTCCAGAAACTCGAGAAGCTCATACAAAGCAAATCCGTGCAAGAGCAGGAAATAAGCCGACAGCTTCTCGCCGAGACCGCCGATTATGCCGAGTCTTCAGTATGCAGGCGAAAAATACTTCTTCACTACTTCGGTGAAAAATATGATGTAGAAAATTGTGGCAATTGCGATAACTGCCTTAATCCACGTAAACGAATAGAGGCCACCGAAGAAGCAGCCGAGGCAATCAAGACCGTCATTGCTGTTGGAGAGGCGTATAGAGCGGAATATATCGTCAACCTTTTGATAGGACGGGCCACCGATGAAATCCGAAATAACGGTCATGACAAAATTGAATGCTTCGGGGTGCTTGTCGATATGGAAGAGAAAATTGTTTCCATGCTTGTCAGACAGCTCTTTATCGCAGGTTATTTGTCGAAAGACCTTGATAATTACGGAATCCTCAAAGTGACTGACGAGGGTAAAATATTTGCTGATAGCCCCACGTCCTTTACAATCGTGCAGGATGTGGATTATGCAGATACAGCTTCCGACTTTCAGATGCGAGGGGAGGCCGCCGGAGCTTTGGATCCGGCACTCTATTCAATCCTGACAGGACTGAGAAAAGATGTTGCGCGCCGGCGTGGAATAGCCCCTTATCTCGTGTTCCTCGAACCGTCACTCGAAGGTATGGCTACTCTTTATCCCACCACTATCGAGGAGCTTATGATGGTCCCGGGGGTAGGCTCAGGAAAGGCCTCAAAATTCGGTCAGGAATTTATTGAGGTAATCAAAAAATATGTTGAAGAAAATGAGATTGAACGGCCATCGGATATTCGTGTGAAATTCATGGCAAAAAAATCAAATCCGAAAATTTCCATTATTCAGGCGATCGACAGAAAGATTGATCTTGAAGAGGTATGCGAGAGTCTCGGACTCGATTTCGAAGATTTTCTCACGGAATTGGAATCAATCGTAGAAGCGGGAACCAAAATCAATATAGACTATTATATAAAGGATATATTCGAGGAAGATCAAATAGAAGAAGTGTTTGATTATTTCAAAACGAGCGAGGATGGCGACCTTGAATCAGCCATTCAGGAGCTTGGGTTTGATTATGAAGAGGAAGACATCAGGCTCCTTCGCATAGCGTTTATTTCCAAGTTTGGAAATTAAGGAACGATGCGCTCTGATGAATGCAATTTTTTGAGAAAGCGTTCGTTTAGAGAATTAGAACAATACCCCATAACAAAGGAATGAAAAAATTAGCTTTAGCCGGACTGAGTGCTTGTGCTCTTGCACTTGCTTTTGCAGCAAAGGATCCGGTGATTATGACAGTAAACGGTGTCGATGTGCCCAAATCAGAATTTGAGTATCTCTACAACAAGAACAGTCAGCAACAGATCAATCCTCAGACGCTCGATGAATATGTCGAGATGTTCAAACTCTATAAGATGAAGGTAGAGGATGCGAAGGCTGAAGGAATCGACACGACCGCAACTTTTATACATGAAACGGAGCAGTATCGCCATGATCTTGCGGCTCCCTATCTTGCAGATTCATTGTTCCTGGAAAATCTTGTGCGCGAGGCCTATGACCGAAGTCAGCAGGAAGTGGAGGCCTACCACATTATGCTTTTCAAAACCAGGGATATGGCGCAGAATATTGCTTTGCGTCAGAAAGCCGACAGTATACTTTCCGTTTTAAAGAAAGGACAGGATTTCGCTACTTTGGCGGCCCAGTATTCACAGGATAAGGGCAGCAACAATAAAGGCGGTCGTATGGGTTGGATTTCATCCGGTATGTATCCGCTCGCTTTCGAACTTGAGGCCTGGAAACTTCCTGAAGGAGAAGTGTCAAAAGAAATAATCGAATCTCCGGTAGGTTATCATATCCTTAAGGGAGGCAAGCATCGTGCGGCACGAGGAAAACGCCAGACAAGCCATATCTTGAAATTGACTAAAGGTAAGTCAGACGCAGAGATAGCTCAGGCTCGAAAAGAAATTGACAGTCTACTTACTCTGATAAAGACCAGACCGGATGATTTCTCCAGATTGGCAACCGCTAATAGTGATGACCGCAATTCTGCCCGTCAGGGAGGGGCGCTTCCTCTGTTTGGTGCCGGTGAGATGGTGGAGCCTTTCGATTCAGCAGCTTTCGCCCTCGGTATCGGTGAAATCAGTGACGTTGTTGTCTCTCCATTCGGCTATCATATCATAAAGGTTACCGGAACGCAACCCACGGCTTCTTATCAAGAGGTCAAGGCCGCGCAACTGCAGAAAATGACAAGTGCTCAGGACCCGCGTGCCAAATTGATTCGCCAGCATCAGATCAAGAGGTTTGAAAAGAAACACAAGGGCTCTCTGAACCAGAAGACGCTCGCAGAGTTGCGCGCCGCGATTGCTAAGGAAGGAGTGGATTCTGCGCTTTTTGCCGACTGGACCACTATGCCACGTGCGGGGATGCCTGTGCTTTCTGTCAACGGAAAGACCCGTTCAGCTGCCGACCTCGTCAGTTCTTTTGGCCAGGTTCGGATTCCGGCATCGCAGGATGCCCTTGATTTCCTTGATACAAGAGTGGATGCGCTCTATATCGATGCTCTCAATAGCGCCGAGGAAGCTGACCTCTTGAAATCTCAGCCTGATTACCGAAATCTCCTGAAAGAATATGTTGATGGCTCGTTGCTATACGAGGTGAGCGTAAGGAAAGTCTGGGATAAGGCTGCAAAAGATACCGAGGGTCTCAACAAATTCTTTGAAGCCAATCGGGAAAATTATAAATGGACAGACCCTCACGCCAAAGGATTTCTCGTTCAGGCCACCAATGACTCGGTAGCTTCGTTAATTCGGGCACGTGCTGCAGAGATTCCGGAAGCGGAGCTTGTTAACACCCTCAGAAAAGAATTCAAAGGTGAGGCTTCATTTGATAAAGTGCTCGTTTCAAAGGGAACAAATCAGCTTGTTGACTATCTTCTTTTCGGAGGCCCCGAAACAGCTCCGGCTAATAATCGATTCACGGTGGCATTCATGGTAAATCCGAGAATCATTTCCGAACCTGAGGAAGTGAGTGACGTGAAAGGCCTCGTGACATCCGACTATCAGAATGAGTTCCAAGATGCATGGGAAAAGGAGCTTAGAGCCAAATATCCGGTCACTGTAAATGAAAAAGTGCTCCGGCAAGTTAAAAAGAACAACTGATATCTCATATAATACTTATTACCGCAAGGGTCTCTTCTAATTTCGAAGGGCCCTTTCGTTATTTAGTATATGTCTCATATACTGATTTTATTAGTGCACACGGTCTGATGGAAAGGACATAAGAATAATGTTATCGGGAAAATGACCTTTGTGCATTCTTTAATATGAAACGGGTGTATTATTTGGTATAAGTATCTGTCGGATAAATATGTTCTGCAACATGTTTTGGTATTTTAATTTTTATATTACTTCATTTTCAGCTATCTTTGCATTGTGAAACTCTTGCATAAACGGATGCACGTAAAGCATCCCCAATATTAACCTTATACATCTATCAGAATGAGGAAATTATGCTTTTCCTTGTTGACGTTAGTAATTGCTCTTCCAATCTTTGCGGCTGCAGAAGATGGGTCAATAACGTCAACACCGGCGCCAATTGTGAGCAATAAGGCGTTTGAAGTAACTGTTAGGACCGGTGATTTCGGCTCCGAGGTTTATTGTTACACATGGTGTAAATTCTCGGATAATACCGAAATCAATCCCTATGATTGGAATTCCGTAAATACAGCAGAATTCCGTATGAGCGGAAGCGGAGGTGTATATACCTTTTCAGTTGCTGATATCAAAGCTTTTTACAAACTCTCTGACGCTCAACTCGAAAAACTAACCACACTCGGTTTTATAGCCAAGACTCCTTCCGGACGGCAGACTGTCGACCTGTTTTGTGATGTAGTGCAGGGTCTCAGAGAAGCTTATTCCGGTGGCGAAGGGACAAGCGATTCACCTTTCATACTTAAAACAGTTGCCGACCTCAACGAGCTTTCGCGCACTTCAGGCGATTGGGGTCCCGATTGCTATCTTAAATTGGAAGCGGATATCGATGCCTCAGGTCTGTCCGCACCGATTGGGTCCGCTGCCTCCCCATTCAAAGCATCTTTTGACGGTAATGGCTTTTCCTTGAAAAATCTTACCATTGATACTGATAAAATAGGGACTGCCACAGGGTTATTTGGAGTCATTGATGGTGGCTATATACAAAATTTAGGCGTGACTGGGGCTGAAGTCTCCGGTCTTACTTACACTGGTATTATTGCCGGTATACTTCAAAGCGGTACAATCGAACGCTGCTTCTCAACCGGAACAGTGTCAAGCAGTTCTATATGTGCCGGAGGACTCGTCGGTGAGAATGTCGCGGGGGAAATCCTCAATTGCTATTCCGGAGCCTCGGTAAATAATATGAATGACCATGCATCCGGTGGTCTTGTAGGCAAAAACAGTGGCATTATCAAAAACACTTATGCTGCAGGTGAGGTAGCCGGACATGACTATGTAGGCGGTCTCGTTGGAGCCAACTATGGCACTGTAAGCAATTCCGTGGCTCTGAATGCAGGAGTGCTTTGCAACAATGACTTTACAGCGCGTCTCGGTGGAAACAATAATCAGAGGAATGTTTCTCAAAATAATTATTGTTGGAGTGATATTCCCGCTATTCAGGACAGCTGGTCCGGTTATGGTGATCATGCCACAACGAAAGACGCGTCTGTCCTGGGAATGGAAGATTCGTTTAAATCACTGTTGCATTGGGACTTCAACAATGTCTGGGAGTGGAAATGGGCTGCTGATGACAGACGTGGATACCCCTTGCTTCGTAATCTTAACAACCAGAGATGTGTGGTGCCTGATGCATATCTGTTTTTTGAGGTTTCCGTTAATGAAATCGTTAACGACAATACCATGGTAGTCGGCCCGAATCCGACTTATGGCATCATTAATGTGTCTTCCTCAGTGCCGGTTGAGTCATATATGGTGACATCTCTCAATGGAAGCGTAGCCTTAAAAGGCTTTCAGGGAGCTGTATGCTCTCTTGATATTGACATGTCCGGTCTTGATTGCGGCCTCTATATCCTGAGGATTATAACTACCGAAGGATCGGTTTCCGTTCATAAAATTTTCAAAAAGTAATCTTTGTCATGAATTTTTCAAGATATATTAAGGCTGCCTCGCAGCTTTTATGCGCCGGTGCGCTTGTCATTTCCGGAACCCTGACAGCCTTGGCTGCCGGAGATGCCACATTGAACCGATTAGAAATAAAAGTAGGAGGTGAAAATATCCTCACCGGATTCAATAAGAATACCAAGACTTATGACGTAGAGCTGGAGGAAGGTTCGGCATCTTTGGCCACATTCTCCGCCGCTCCCTCTTCAGATGATGCCACAGTGGACATTTCAATCAACGGCAAGCTTTACACTAATCATTCGCTCGGCAGCCTAATAGCGGGTGATAATGTGGTAACATATACAATTAAAAGCGGTTCCTCCACTGAAGTATATACAATTAATATCAAGACCCCACAGGTGGTCCGTCAAAGTTATTTCACATGGAAGAATGCCAATATTTATTTCGTCCTCACTGACAGATTTTATAATGGCGACTCATCGAATGATGAAAGCTATCACCGTCATAAGATTGCAGCAGGCATTGATGTGGCTACGTTCCATGGAGGAGATATTAAGGGTCTCACCCAGAAACTCGACTATCTGAACAATCTCGGTGTGAATGCCATATGGATAACTGCACCTTATGAGCAGATGCACGGTTGGACCGGGGGTAAGGATGATGCTTTCCCGCATTATGCATTCCATGGATATTACACCCTCGACTGGACCTTTATGGACCGGAATATGGGAACTATAGATGATATGCGCGAATTTGTGACAGAAGCCCACCGTCGTGGCATACGTGTCGTGATGGATATAGTGCTCAATCATACCGCATACGCCACTCTTGATGATTGTGTCGATTATGGCTTTGGAAACTTCAATGGAACTCCCACGGCGGGATATGTTCCGAGTTCAGGACCTTTCACTATGTGGGGTAGTGGTTCTGTATCATTTAATGCAGTAACTCAAGGTAACTGGGGTAAATGGTGGGGTCCGTGGGTCAGAGCTTTCGGGGATCGCGACTGGGGTACATCCGCCGGTTTCGTAAAGCCCGGAGGTGATGATAAGACGATGTCGCTCGCCGGACTTCCTGACGTTGTCACCGAGCGGAGCGCATCAGTAGAGATTCCGGCTTTCCTCGCCACGAAGTGGAATGCAGAAAAAGGAGGTGATTGGGATAATTACCGGCTCCCGAATCTCGATGGCTGGCGTGTCGGAGGAAAAGGGGCTCCTGCTGACTATATTATCAACTGGCTTGCCGGTTGGGTAGAATATTTCGGAATTGACGGTTTCCGCTGCGATACTGCGAAGCATGTGGAATTCAATCGCTGGAACCAGCTTAAGAATACCTGTAAACAAGCTCTCGCAAGATGGCGGGCAAGTGACAGGGCAGATGAATATGCCAAGAATTGGACTGATGATTTCTGGATGACAGGAGAGGCCTGGGGTTGGGATCATGGTGACACAGGTTATTTCTCACAGGGTGGCTTTGACTCCATGATTAATTTTGCCTTCAATGGCACGGAAGGTGGTTCAGGCAGAACTCCTGGAGCCGGCGACTGGGAATATTACGCAAATTTCTGCAACGGTACAAATGGCCGGCAGGTGTTGAACTATGTGTCGAGCCACGACACCGGCCTTCACCGCCCCGGCGACCAGAAAAAAGTAGGAACAATGCTGTTGCTTTGTCCCGGTGGTGCCCAAATATATTACGGCGATGAGACTTCCCGGCCCGCGGTCAATGGATATGGCGATGCCGGAATGGTTACGCGAGGCGACTTCAATTGGAACGCTGTTGACAATGACGTCAATAAGCACTGGCAAAAAGTCGGCCAGTTCCGCCGTCGCAATCCGGCGGTCGGAGCAGGTACTCAATCGGTAATCAACGGATGCTATGTCAGAAAATTCTCGGAAAACGGATATTCCAATGCAGTGGCCATTAAGCTTGACACTCAGTCAGGGCAATCTTATACCATCAGCACCGGAGATGCATTCCCCGATGGTACAAGGGTGATGGACGGATATAACACGGAAAGCACGGCGACCGTGTCAGGTGGAAAAGTTACCATTACGGCTTCTGGTCCGGTTATCCTCATAGAGGAGTATGGCACTATTAGTGATGATCCCGTGCCCCCCACTCCCTCCAAACCGAGAGTGACTGCTTCTCCGGCCGGTGGCCAGTTCACGGATAACGTTACGGTGACTCTTTCTGCCACCCCTGCAGATGTCGCAATCCACTATTCAACAACCGGTGTCGCTAACGCTTCCTCTCCTATTTATAATTCTCCGCTCACTTTCACGGAAACTACCACATTATCAACTTTCGTTGAGAACGCGAATGGTTCAAACACACAGACCTTTGTATATACAAAGAGTCAGGGAAATATTGAGCCCGAAGCTTCCTGCTATATCTATTTCGATGATATGTCTAAAACCGATGTTGCCGTATGGGCGTGGAAAGGAAATACCAATTGTACGCAATCAGGCAGCTGGCCCGGCGACAGAATGACTCAGAAAGATGGTAAATATTATTGGGCCCTTCCGGAAGGGAAGGAGTTCCCTACCGATGTCATCATCAGTTGGAGTTCCGGTAATGATAGAGATCGCGCGGGGGGAAAAGACCTTAAATTCGTGAACAAGGCCACGTATCATGCTGACGGCACTTATACGCTTCATGAATAAGACCTCATTCAATAAAATCTGTTAATTCCAGAGCGGCTATCTTCAAAGAAAAAATTCTCTAAATTTAATAACAAGGCCTAATCTTGGGGTTGAGCCATAATCAATTCGGCTCAGCCCCTTTTCATTCACAAGTTTTCACATTTAGATATCATAAATTTCGATAAAAATAGCTATCTTTGCAGTTGCATTAAATCTATTGAGACCTCATTACTAAGAACGTCGGGATATAATGCAACATTTTATATGCGCATATCACTTGTCAATTCTATTATGGTTGTAAGCCTTAGTTGGTTAACTTTGGCCACGGCGTCTTGCTCATCTCCAGCGCAGGATGTTTCAACCGATAATGAAATATTGGTGGCAGTTGGAGACTCCTGTCTGTCCATGGAGGAAGTGCTTTTGCGCATTCCGAGGGGCCTGGCTCCCGAGGACAGTGCCGCCATGTTCAATAGAATTGTGGATGAATGGGTTAGAGAACTTGTGCTCGTGGATTTCGCAAAAAAAAATATTCCTGATATGGAGCGTATCGAGCGTATGGTCGAAGCCTATCGTAATAATCTCATAGTCACAAGTTATCTCCAATCGATGTCTGAAAGCAATCAATCGGAGGTAGGTGAGAGTCGGATTAAGCAGTTTTACGAGGCCAATAAAGCAAATATGGTGCTTGAAGAACCTATCGTCAAGGGAGCTTTTTTAAAAGTGAGTCAATCTGACCAGTCTCTTGACAAACTTAGGGATTGGATGGCGGAATTCAGTGAATCAAGTATTGACAGGATTGAGGAAGCAGGTCTTAGGCATGCATCCAATTATAAATACTTTAAGGACTCCTGGCAATCATGGGGCGATGTGGCATCTCAGATTCCTTATAGGTTTTTCGATGCCGATGCTTTTGTGAGAAGCACTAAGAATTTCGAGACTGCCGATGGGGGCTCGATATATCTTCTGCATATTTCAGATTACATTCCGTCAGGTTCGGAAATGCCTTATGAATATGCGAGGATAAAAATTAAGGAAATATTGAGTAGCGCGGATTTCGCAAAACGTCGGGAGCAGCTAATTTCCGACATCTATAAGAGAGAGATGGAAGAGGGTGTTCTCAAACCGGGACTTTATAACCCGATAGAGCATAGCATTCAGACGCAGGTCCGGCAGTAAGGTAATGTCTTCCTGCTTCTCCTCAATAAAAAGAACAGAAAATAAACATATAAACGAAAATACAGTGAGACTACGTAACGTCATAATGTCATTGGGTGCGCTTGCCGCCGTTTGTGCTGTCGCGGCGCCAATCAAGAAGAATGTGATTGACGAAGTGGCATGGATAGTAGGTGACGAACCTATTTTCCGTTCTGAGATCGAAGAGCAATATCTGCAGTCGCGGCAGGAAAACATATCTTTCGGAGGGGATCCTTATTGCGTGATTCCCGAGAAACTGGCTGTGGAGAAATTATATCTGCATCAGGCGAAGTTGGATACGATAACTGCTCCTGAAGCGCAGGTGGCTGCCGGAGTTGATAAACGTATCAATTATTTCATTGCCAATTTAGGATCAAAGGAGAAAGTCGAGGAATATTTCCGCAAACCTCTTCCTGCTCTCCGTGAGCAACTGATGGACTTCATGCGCAATAATTACATCATTGAGCAGGTGCAGCGAAACTTGACTAAGGATGTCAAAGCCACCCCTAAAGATATACGTAAGTATTTCTCCGGCCTTTCCGTTGATTCAATACCATATGTCCCGATGCAGGTGGAAACGCAAATCATAGAAATCAATCCCCGAATTCCGGATCAGGAAGTTGAGGATGTCAAGGCTCGACTCCGTGATTATGCTGATCGTGTAAATAGGGGTGAGGCTGAATTCTCCACTCTCGCCATTATGTATTCGGAAGATGGCTCAGCCATGCAAGGTGGCGAGCTCGGATTTCACGGACGCGCCGATTGGGTGCCGGAGTTCTCGCAGGTTGCCTTCAATCTTAACGATCCCAAACGTGTCTCAAGAATAGTGGAGACCGAATATGGTTACCATATTATCCAGCTTATAGAAAAACGCGGAGAACAAATAAATGTGCGACATATTCTGTTAACTCCGAAAGTCAGTTCGAAAGATCTTGCTGACGGGGTCGTGAAGCTTGACTCCATGCGCAAGGAAATTGTAGCCGGTAAATTCACATTTGAAGATGCGGCTAAATATTATTCCCAGGATAAAAACACGCGCAATAACAAAGGCGTGATGATGAATCAGTCCAACGGTTCGACACGTTTTGAAATGCAGGATCTCCCGCCGGAAGTGGCTAAAAAGGTCGAACTGATGCAGCCCGGAGATATCTCTGATGCTTTTATAATGAAAGACCGCAGTAAAAACCGTGATGTAATTGCCATTGTCAAGCTGACTGCACGCATACCCGGCCATAAAGCCACCCTCAGTGAAGATTTCAATATGATAAAGGAAATGTATGAGAATCATGTGAGGGAAAAAATCATAACCGCCTGGATAGAGAATAAGATCAAAGACACTTATACAAAGATAGCGGAAGGCTGGGATGCCTGCGACTTTAAATACAAGGGTTGGAACAAAAACGCCCGTTGATTCTTTCGCAAGATGTCAGAACGAAGAAAAAGAATACCATCATTCATACTCCTGGTATTGTCGGCTATCGTTTTTGCTGGTTCGCTATCGCTCATAAACCGGGCTAACGCGCAATCTCAGAACATTAAGCAGGCACGAGAAAAGGAGTCCTTCACAAGGCCTGATCCGAAAAAAACGATAAAACCAACAATCCCTGACGCCAACCGGTTTCAGCAGGATAAAGTCTTCCTTGAAAATGCAGATTCTTTATATCGTCCCGTCAATGAGTCTGAGGAATTTCAGATAGTTAAGGGCTCGGTCAAGTTCAGACAAGGGGGAATGTGGCTTTTTTGTGATTCAGCTTATTATTTCCCTCAGCGCAATTCTATGGATGCATTCGGGCATGTTGAGATGCGCCAGGGGGATACTCTATTTGTCTACGCCGACAAGGTATATTACGACGGTCTTTCTCGACATGCAATTCTTACTCACGGCCCGTCGCGCAGTAACGTGCAATTAAAAAACAGGTCCGTTACCCTCACAACAGATAGTCTTGATTATGATCTTGCCGGTGAAAGAGGATGGTATACACTTGGTGGAACTCTTGAGGATGATGTCAACACGCTTACTTCGCAATATGGCGAGTATTCTCCTGCAACCAAGATAGCAGATTTTAGATATGATGTGGTTCTTGTGAATCGCAAGGATGGTTACAAGATGTTTACGGAAGAGTTGAGGTATAATACTGCCACTCATATAGCGGACATCAACACTTTGACAAGAATCGAGGGCGCAACCGATACAATTGTTACTTCCGCAGGAAATTACAATACCGCGACCGATTATGCAGTTCTTACGTCAAGGTCTCTGATAACCCACCGGGATTCTGCTGCTAATGTGACTACTTTGGAGGGAGACTCGATAATATACGATAAGGCCACCAGAATAAGCCGGGCATATATGTTCCGTGATTCCTCGAAGCTCCCGGCTCCGATGGTAATCAACGATACGGCCCGTAAAGTGACTCTCATAGGAGGATATGGCGAGTATAATGATTCCACCAGATCCGCATTCTCTACTGACTACCCTCTTTTAATTGAATATTCCAGACCTGATACTTTGTTCCTCCGGGCCGATACCGTGCTGTCGTTTATCGAGAAGGTCCCGGTCGATACTGTCGGCTTGGAAACAAAGGATTTCAATGTGGCGCGCGCTATAGGTAGGGCCCGTTTTTTCAGCCAGGACATTCAGGGAATTGCCGATACACTCCTTTTCAAAGAGCAGGACTCGATTCTGTACATGATAAAAAAGCCCGTGGTTTGGAGCGGTGAAAGGCAAGTTTATGGGAATCTTATCAACGTCCATCTTAACGATTCAACAGCGGATTGGGCTGAACTCCCCGAATCCGGAATGCTCGCCGAGCATGTGGCTGAGAATTTTTATAATCAGTTAACGGGGACCTATATGATGGCTTACTTCAGCAATCAGGCGCTCGATAGTCTTGATGTAAAGGGAAATGTTATAGCCAAACTTCTTCCTCAGGAGCAGGATTCTTCATATAATAAATTAGTCCATGCAGAGAGTTCTTATCTGCATATGGAGATGGATGGAAAGGATGTGAAATTTCTAAAGATGTGGCCAGAAGTGACAGGCAACGTCAAGCCTCTTTTTGAGGTGAAGACCGCTGACCAGTTTATAGAAGGTTTCGTATGGCTTGAATCCCTGCGCCCTGTCAGAGACTGGTATGGGTCGAGGGCCCGCTGGCTTGATGACCTCGGGGAGGTTTCGGATGAGATGGACGAATATTTCAAGGCCCCCCCATTGTTCAAGACCATGCCCAAATCAGCGCGCGATGTCCTTAGAAACAAGACAGGCGCACAACCTGTCGCAACACCGCAGAGCAATGAGTGATGTGATTCGTCTTTTACCCGACTCAGTCGCTAACCAGATAGCCGCCGGGGAAGTGGTCCAAAGGCCTGCCTCTGTAATTAAGGAGCTGGTGGAAAACGCAGTGGATGCGGGTGCATCGGATATCAGAATTGTGATAAAGGATGCCGGTAAAACTCTGATTCAGGTCATCGATAATGGGGTGGGAATGTCGGAGATTGATGCGAGAATGGCCTTTGAACGCCATGCGACTTCCAAAATTAAGGAGGCTGATGATTTATTCAAGCTCTCCACCATGGGATTCCGTGGGGAGGCTCTCCCTTCGATTTGTGCAATTTCAGAAGTGGAGATAAAAACTCGCAAAGCTGAGAGCCCAATGGGAACGCGGCTGGTCATCGTCGGGTCGAAAGTGACCGTTCAGGAACCTGTCGTATGTGATGTCGGCACCTCTATGACTGTAAGAAAGATTTTTTTCAACGTTCCGGCAAGAAGAAAATTCCTAAAGAGCGGTAGCGTGGAGCTCGCGAATATCATGCGCGAATTCGAGCGGTTGGCCCTGGTCAATAATAATATCAGGATGAGGATTGATACGGGCGTAAGATCTCTTGACCTTCGGCAGGCATCGCTTCGTCTTCGCATTGAAGATATATGGAAGAATAATTTAAAGTCAGACCATCTTATTCCGGTTGATGTCGATACGTCTCTTGTAAAAATTGAGGGCTTTGTATCGCGTCCCGAATTTGCAAGGCGGAGGAATCCTCTGCAGTTCCTTTTTGTGAACGGGCGGAATATGCGCCATCCCTATTTTCATAAGGCTGTCCTAAGCTGCTTTGATGGATTGATTGCATCCGATACGCAGCCTAATTATTTCCTTCGCTTCACTGTGGATCCGGCTTCGATTGATGTCAATATCCATCCGACAAAGAACGAGATTAAGTTTGAATATGAACAGCAGATATGGCCGATTTTAGTTTCTGCTGTCAAGACCGCTCTCGGGAAGTTTTCCGCCGTTCCAAGCATAGATTTCTCAGTCGATGCAATTCCTCTGGAGCCGGTTCGAGATGGTAGCAGGGCATCGCAGCCCTCAGTTTCATACAGAGGCGATTATAATCCATTTAGTTCTGCCGGAAATCGCACCGTTTCCCCGGCAAAAGATTGGGAAAAACTGTATGATTCTTTTCTAAATCCGGAGATAAAGAAAGAAGAAAGCTTTAAATCAGATGATGCAGACTTATTCACTTCTCCAGGGGAGACTCATATGGGTGCTGTCTGCATTCAGTTTGCATCGAAATATATCGTCACCGGAACCAGAGAAGGTCTTGTCATTATAGATCAGCACAGGGCGCATGTGAAAATTCTATACGAAGATTATCTAATGCGTCTTCGAAAGGCAGATATTGTGTCTCAATCATTAATGTTCCCTGAAACTCTGACTCTTGACCAGACTCAAATGACGGCGCTTGGTGAAGTGGAGGATGAACTGCGTAAAATGGGTTTTACCATTGAATATGACAGCGGGAATGACTGGCGTATATCTTCTGTTCCTGCAATTATAAAGCAAACCGATGCAAACGATGTTGTCCTCAGGATACTTGATTCGGTGACGGTAGATTCTGCCAATTACGGAAAGGAGGGCGATATCGGTTCATCATTGACGGAGCGTATGGCATCGATTCTTGCCAGAAGTGCAGCAATCCGCCGCGGACAGAAATTATCACCTACAGAAATGGAATCAATCGTCGGTTCGCTCTTTGCGCTCCCTGACCCTTCCCTTACTCCCAACGGAAATCCGGTTTTTGTCACTCTTGACGAAGACCGTCTTCAAAAGTTGTTCTGAGTAATTCACAAGTCTGCTGAGATCTTTTCAGGACAAGCATTTGCGTAAAAAATTAATGGCTGCCCCGTAAATCACCGGGGCAGCCATCTTTTCAATTGAGATTCCTGCAATTAGTATTATCTTCCTGATTCTTTTATCTTACCTTGAATCATATTGTTGAATGATTCCTTATCCATGAGTTGCTCAACGGTAAGATGCATTCTGTATCTCCAGTAATGACGCGGATTGGCCGGTTCATTAATTTGTTCATCGGCCGGATTTTGACGGCGGAGTTGCCCGTCAGCCGACAGCCAGTCTTGAAGCGGAAGGATGCATAGCATCGAGGGGCTCTTGAGCTGCAGGTCGATAATTTTGTCACATATCCATGGCTCTGCAAAGTACGGCGCCTCTCCTCCTTCATGAAGCACGTGGTTGTAGAATCGTTGAGACACTCCGTGATCAGCCTCCCACCAGCCGCGGATTCCCGGCATGTCATGGGTAGAGGTAGTGCAGACACTATAATAAGGGTAATGCCATGTGTCTCCGAATTCGGCCTTAGGATCCTTAGGCATTCTTTGTATCTCAAGACTCAGAATCTCAAGTTGACGCATTACTGCGGGAACGCAATCAGGAATCATGCCGAGGTCCTCCCCACATGCGAGCATGGAAGTGGAGTCAAGCAGCGGCGGGAGTTTCCACATTGCCTTGCCATACCAGAAATCATTGTGTCTGTGATAGAAGAAGTCATTGTAGAGACGGTTGAAACACCACTTGGCATAATCGCTGAGCACGCGATACTGATAGGTGTATTGCGCAGCGATACGCGGGTGATAATGCCCTTTCTGATACGGATCCTCAATGAAGAGCACATCATCAATAATGCCTAATAAAGCATTCTTGAGGCGGTCATTCTTTTCATTCTGCTCATGGTGAGCGAAATATTCTTCAACCTTGAGCTGAGTGCTGACGAAGTCTTTGAGACCATAGCGGTCTCCACCGATGCGTTCAAGGAATCTTTCTTTTGCCTCTTCTGTATATTCTCCGAAGAAGTCGCCGAGCATCCACTCAAGAATCAGAGGATATGTCTGAACTTCCGGGTCAATCCAGAAATCGTAGCTGTTTCTCAGTTCCTCAGGAGAGAAAGGCATTGCCGGATTGAAATAGCCGAGAAGTCCGTGGACTGCATCAAGAGGTATCTGCCATATGCGGAAGAAACCAAGGATATGGTCGATACGATATGCATCGAAATACTCCGACATCTTGCGGAAGCGATCTTTCCACCATTGGAAGCCGTCTTCTGCCATAGCGTCCCAATTATAAGTCGGGAATCCCCAGTTCTGGCCAAGCACAGAGAAATCATCCGGTGGAGCACCTGCCTGACAATCCATATTGAACAAACGAGGCGAACGCCAAGCATCCACGCTGAAACGACTGATGCCGATTGGAATATCACCTTTCAGCACAACTCCTTTACTATGGGCATAGTTGCGAACTTCGCGAATCTGACGGTCAAGATGATATTGAACAAAGTAGTGATAGTCAATTTGTTCACGATGACGAGAAATGAAATCAGCTACCTTTGACTCGTCATATTCAGCATATTCACCCCATTTATAGTGGTCCGGGGTCTTGAATTCCTCACGTAAAACGCGCCATGCGGAGTAGGGGAGGAGCCAATACTCGTTCTTCTCTACGAATTTCTTGAAATCATCGCTCTCTTTCGTATCATTGAAATCCTGAGCGAATATTTCATGCATATATTCTGACTTTGCCTCATTGACCCGTTCGTAATCTACGGTGGAGAGCATATTTAGTTCGTGGCGAAGATTCTCATAATACTTTTTCCGGCCTTCATCCTTGAGCTCACCGACTGCTTCGAGTCGAAGATACATCGGATGTAATGCAAATGTGGAATTAGCCTTATATGGGTAAGAATCAACCCATGTGCCAAGCATTGTTGTATCGTTGATGGGAAGAATCTGAAGGATATTCTGACCGGTGCGAACACACCAGTCAACCATTTGCTTCATGTCATAGAAATCTCCCACGCCGAAATCCTCCTCCGTGCGGATGGAGAATACAGGAATTGCCGTGCCGGCGCCTTTCCATTGTTGCTTAGGATTGGCGAAGCGTGTGCCGTCAACAACAACTTGTTCGCTGCCACCGGTATATGGAACACCATAAACGCGGTTGTTCATCGCTTCCCAGCCTACGGTCTCTCCGCGGTCGTTGACAATAAGGAACTTATATTCGAAAGGCACCTTCATCGGACCGAGCGGAATATTGATTTCCCAGGTAGGAAAATTATGGTCGTTCAACCGCAATGCCCGTTTAGGGTCCCAATCTCCAAGTATTTCACCCTCACCTGTCACGGCAAGCCATTCGTTGGGGGCGAGCATCGGGGCATCTATCCGGATATTGAGTGTGCCCGGTAATGATGGCAGCTGCGGTTCCCTGTTCTCACGGCGAAGCATTCCATCTATGAAAGCCGAAGAATAAAATGGTTTGTCATCGGGCATACTGTGCCAGTTGTCAAATATCAGATAATCGCTTATACCAGCGCCGGGACGGAATTTGTGGGGAGTTCCCCATTCGAATTTCCACGCGCGATTCTCGGCCTTGACCACGAAATAATAGTCGAAGGCTGCCGGCTCTTCATCCGTCTCAAGCGTAAACTGCCAGGTGTCGGGGCTTACGAGACTCATCTCTACTCCGTCCCTTGCATCTCCCGAACCCAACGCCGGTATCGTCCCGCAAAGGTAGACGCTCTCACCCCAATTGGTATGGTAGTTGATGTTGAATGTAATTTTCATGTGATTATATTTTAAGTTAACTTCTATGCGTCAGTATTATCATTTTCTCCCACTCATATTCTCAGCCCCCGCACTTTGAAGTGCCACAAGTGGTGCATATCAGGCATCCTTCCTGATATACAAGGGTCTCAGCGCCACAATTGGGGCATTTCTGACCCGTGGCAGCTGTGCCGTTGGTGAGATATTTCTTCAATGCCCGCTCCACACCCATTTTCCATGTGTTGATATTGGTCGAGTCGAGTTCCAGTCCTCCCACAAGCTTCAACACCTGATCTATGGGCATCCCATAACGTAGGACTCCCGATATAAGTTTGGCATAGTTCCAAAACTCAGGATTGAATTTCTCGCTCAGTCCCTCGATTGTGGTCTTGTAGCCCCGCTTGTTGATGAATTGGAAATCGTAGCGTTTGTTCCCCTTTTCGTCAGTAGTCTTGATGATCTTTCCTTTATTCACACTCTTGGGGCAGAATATACCATCCTCATCATCTGCGAGACCTGTAAATATTTCATATGGTTTGTTATCGACAAGACCCACGAAGGCTATCCATTTCTCTTTATTGTTCTGGAAACGAACCACATCGGCCTCCAGTTCTGTCGGCCGTTTAGATATATGTGCCGGGGTAGCCATATAATTCTCCCGGGGTGCTTTTGTCTTGATTGATTCCAGCACGTTATTGCGCGACCCGTCACGATAGACTGTACAGCCCTTGCATCCTGCTTTCCACGCTTCGACATAGAGCTTGTTTACCATCTCCTCGCTGATGTCGGCCGGGAGATTGATGGTTACGGAAATGGAGTGGTCAACCCATTTCTGCACCGCTCCTTGCATCCTGACTTTCTCAACCCAGTCCACATCATTGGCTGTTGCTTTATAGTAGGGAGACTGCGCCACAAGGGCTTCTATCTCCTCCGGAGTCAAATTTGCCTTTTGCTCGATACCGTTGGCCTTCATCCACTCAATGAATTTGTGATGATACACCACATATTCCTCAAATGCATCTCCTACCTCATCCACAAAGTCAACCTTCACGTCCGGGTCGCCGGGATTCACTTTGCGTTTACGCTTATAGACGGGCATGAATACGGGCTCGATTCCTGAAGATGTCTGTGTCATGATCGAAGTAGTGCCCGTGGGTGCTATTGTCAGACAGGCTATATTGCGGCGACCTGATTTTACCATCCTGTCATAGAGTGCCGGATCTGCTTCTTTGAGACGGTTGATGTAGGGATTGTTCTTTTCTCTTTCCGCATCATAAACCTCGAACGCTCCCCGCTCTTCTGCCATTGTGACAGATGCATTATAATATGCCAGGGCAAGCGCACGGTGAACCTGCACTGAAAAATCAGTAGCTTCCTTCGTGCCGTAACGCAGACCAAGCGCCGCGAGCATATCTCCTTCTCCGGTAGTGCCGCAGCCTGTCCGTCTGCCTTCAAGTGTCTTGTTGCGTATTTTTTTCCAAAGGTTCAGCTCGGTGCTCTTTACCTCAGCGGTTTCAGGATCGCTTTCAATCTTTTCGATGATGGTGTCTATCTTCTCCATCTCCAAATCGATGATATCATCCATTATCCGCTGTGCTTTGCCTACATGGTCAGCGAATGTAGCGAAATCAAATTCAGCCTGCGGGGTGAACGGATTCTTAACATAGCTGTAAAGATTGATGGCTACAAGACGGCAGCTGTCGTATGGACACAATGGTATCTCTCCACATGGATTTGTTGAAACCGTCTCGAATCCGAGGTCGGAGTAGCAGTCAGGCACCGACTCTCGCTGGATAGTATCCCAGAACAGAACTCCGGGTTCGGCACTTTTCCATGCGTTGTGGACGATTTTACCCCAGAGAGCCGAGGCATCGATATCTTTTGTTACCTGAGGATGTGCCGATGAGATCGGGAATTGGGTCGTATAGGGCTCCTTTGCTGTGGCGCAACGCATGAACTCGTCATCGATTTTGACAGATACGTTCGCTCCGGTAACTTTCCCTTCCGTCATTTTGGCATCGATAAAATCTTCGGCATCGGGATGCTTTATGCTCACTGTCATCATCAATGCCCCGCGCCTTCCATCCTGTGCAACTTCCCGGGTGGAGTTGCTATAACGTTCCATAAAAGGAACAAGACCGGTTGATGTTAGTGCCGAATTTTTTACCGAACTTCCACGCGGACGGATATGTGACAGATCATGCCCTACACCGCCTCTGCGTTTCATCAGTTGCACCTGCTCTTCATCAATGCGAATAATGCCTCCGTAGGAATCAGGATGCCCGTCAAGTCCTATTACAAAGCAATTCGATAATGAACCGATCTGCCTGTTATTGCCGATGCCGGCCATCGGGCTTCCCTGCGGAACTATATATTTAAAATCCTTCAATAATTCGAACACCGTCTGCTCGCTCATCGGATTCGGATATTTGCTTTCGATTCTTGCTATCTCCGATGCGATGCGGTGATGCATATCATCAGGAGTGAGTTCGTAAAACACTCCGTCGGAGTCCTTTAGAGCATATTTACTTGCCCATACGCGTGCAGCCAACTCGTCGCCTTTGAAGTATTCGAGCGTAGCGGCGTATACATCATTGTAGGTGTAAGTCTTTTCTGACATTGTTAGTGTAGGTATCTTCGATTTTATCTTTTTGGTTTCAGAGTGTAAATTTAGCCAAAATTTCTCATACCTTTACTATAATTTTTCGAAAAATCTTCTTTTTGGTCAATTCATACAAATATTTTTTGTAGCTTCTTTTTTGTTTTTGAAAATTTCAAGTCCTGATTTTAGTATATGTGATTCCTTTTTTTCAACCTTTCGCGGTTTGTAAAAAATAATTATATCCATTTGATGTGACCCTATTTTCCGAAAACAATTCTGCTCGGCCACATATGCTCCTACTATTTTATTGGATGTTAGCAAAGAATTGATTGACTGGACTTCATTGAGAGCGAGCCGTCCGATTCTTACTCCATTGAAATATACGTCAATAGTGTCTACGCCTTCCGAACGGCATGAAACGAGTTTAAGGGCTTGACCGGGTAATAATCCATGAAGTTCGTGCGCTCCGTCAAATGTGTCGGGCCCGCAGGTAAGACTGATTGTCCGGTTTCTGTCATCAGAATGCCTGTTCATTATCACATCAATTCTTTGGGTCATTTCTTTATATGCCCGCTCTCCTATTAGTTTGATGGTGCGTTTGAGCTCCGGATCTTCAATTTCCTGCTCTGTACGTTCATCTGAATGCCTGTCATCTATTTCTCGAAGGTTTCGGATATTGAATGCAATTCCGGCCATCGCTAATATACCTATTATTATAAGTGCGTCAATCATAGTATGCAGATTTTTTAATTTCTCAGGAATCGTCCTGATTCGTCTCATACGCCTTTGATGCTTATACGGCGCGGGACCTTTTTATATTATTAACCATCTTCAGGCCAATTGGATTGATATATTACATTCTTTAACTTTTTAATGATTTTTCCTTGCTTAATAGCATAATTGCAATAGTATTCGTCATCGATAGAAGTCATAGAGTAAGTCTAAATCCCACAAACGTACATTCTTGGTTGCTTATGATCCCCGGATTTAGACTTAAAGAGTGAATGTGCAAAACGAATAAACCACCGTACCAAAAGTGCGATGTTAGCCAATAAAGAAGGGAAGGCAAACGAAGCCTTCCCCCTCATAAGTTTCAGTTGATAATCCTTATTTAACAATAATCTTGCCTTTCTTTCCTCCGAAGGAGTAGACATAGACACCGGGTTGAAGAGAAGCGGTGCTGAATTCACCGGCACCATTAACGGATGAACCGGCAATCTTTTGTCCTGCACAATTGAAAAGTTCAAATGAAGTTGATTCGGAAGAATTAAAGACGAATGTGCCATTTCGGTATGCGATTCCGTTATCGGCATTCACTCCTTTAACTGACTGGGCATTGGGATCAAACTTCACGGTAATTTTATTTACCGTTGCCTCTGATATAGGATCAATGACATATACATCTGTGCTTACGATGTAATCAATGGCATTATCTGATGCATAATCATAATCAAGATTAAGCATTTGGCCTGCACCCATTACTATTCCCGGGCTGCTTACGGTAGTGGCTGCCACACCGCACTCACCTCCGAAGCATAAATTGACTGCCTGCCCCGTGGTGCAGACTACTTTCACCATGACTGTCGCCTGATTTGTGGCTTTTAGCTTTATATCAGGTTTTATCTCATATTCACCAAAAGGTGTCTCTGTTACTTCACTAAAAACTACTGTTCCATCCTTTGGAACTTCATTTCCCTGATAAAAGAATTTGACATTTTGTGCGCCTGCTGTCATTGCAGCTACTGAGAACGCTGCGAGTAGTAGAAATTTTTTCATATGCGATATTATTAAATTATTATTCTTTTCCCTCTTCAGCTTCGCCCGAATCGTCTTTCGAAATCACCGGAACCTTTGTTACCTGAAGCACACCGCTGCCGTCTGAAACAAAAGCGACTATCGACAGATTCTCAGGAACCCAGTGTTCCTGTTCGTTCCAACGGGTCTCTATACTTGCCTCTTTATTGAATTCTATCCCCTTTGCAAGGGCTATGGATTCTCCTTTTACTCCGGAAAGCACCTGACCGCGGAACACGCCGTCATGCACATAATCATAAACATAATTATTCCCGTCTTTCTGGATGGCTACGATTCCATCTTCAATCACCCAGAACTGTATCTCGGCAGTTCTGGCAGAGCCACTCATAATTCCGGCCGAGATATTGATGGTCCCCGTGTCGGGATTGTCGCTTGCAGGGGTATAGCCGACTGTTAGATCAATATCAACATCAGATGCTACGCTCAAGGCTTCTCTTACTGCGGTTGCCCATAATGGAAAAGTCAAGGGTGATCCCATGTTGATGCTGCCCATCGGGAATGAATTGATTCCGTAAGTTTCGAGAATGGCGTTTCCTTCTTCTGTCATAAGCCCGACATTCCCTTTTGAGAAGTTGGTTTTTGTTTTTGAATATCCGAATTCCCCGCAATGGATACTAACCGCGATTACCTTGTCTTCACCATATTGGGCCTCCAGTTCCTTTATCGTCTTGTGGGCCTGCGGACAGTTCAGACATTGCTGTCCTGTGAAGTCTTCAAGAAGAACAGCGCGTTCCACTTTAATCTCCCCGCAGTCGATATAACGGTCGTCTGGCTTGACATCATCGCAGGCTGTCAGTAAGACCGGAAGAATCGATAACGCCGAAAATTTTAATATATTATTGAGTCTCATTTTAGTAGGTCCGATTAGAAATTGAAAGTGTAATTGATTTTAAAACCATGCATCGGGGGAACGGGACGACACAGACCTCCAGAACAGTCGAATCCTGCACGTGTCCTGCCGTAACTCAACATAAGACGGTTGCTTCTATATGTACCTGCTACACCGAACATATAGTAATGTGTTCCGGTCTCACCGCAGTTCCACATGTCGCTTGCCGATACCATCAGATAGGGTGACCATGAGAATTCAACAAGCCCATATGCCCAATCCTTTTGGTCTTGCTTGGTAAACAGATATTGAAGTTCTCCGCGAAGAGTGAATTTCTTATTGATACGGTATTTGGCATCAGCCACTATTATGTTGGTGCGGATATATTTCTCATCGGTTTCCACAATTTTTCCTACTTCATTGTTGAACAATTGGTTCATATACATGAACGTCATGGTCAGCGGAGCGGAAAAACGCTTTTCGACCTGAAGATTTATATCATAGTAGTTGCACGAGCCCATAGCGAAGAAATTGCTTACGGGACGAGCTCCGTCCGTACCCATTATGTTCCCGCCGAGCCCTTCGGGTGCTGCTTCATGCACAAGACTTGATACGTAGCTCGCATTCAGGGTGATTTTTGTGCCATAACGGCCGCCAAGTTTGGACTTGCGTGGGAAATTATAGCTGAACTGGCCCTGATATGCCCATTCTCCCGGAGCATTCTGAGTGGCATAAGGATAAAGTGCCGGTAGCGAATATGTATGGGTGTAGGTAAATGCCGGCATATTGTTGATGAAGGCCGCTATACCATCCCTGCTACGTTGAGAGCGGAACGACATATTATAGCTGCGCTTTGCCTGAAGCATGGCACTGATTCCTTTTTTGGAGAATGAACCGCTCAGAAAATATGCTGTACCTGTCCCGTAGGTGTAATCATTGTTGTAACTCGGATCCTGACCCTTCCATGCAAATTCTCCCAGAACCGACCATGGACCTTTTGAGAAACTTGATCTCACATCAAGAGAATTGACATACTTGGGAAGATTCAGGCGATAATTGGTTTCGGGAATAAAAATATCTTCATCCGACTCGTGCTTCAAGACGTATGAACCGCCTATCATCCAGGTCGCATTCCGGTCTGATATTGCCGGAATATAGTCCTGCATGTAAAGCTCGGCATTCGCACCATATATCTGCGACTTTTTGCTCCAATCCCAATAAACGCGCTGAACGCCGCCGAGCATTGTGAGGCGGAGGCCTCGCACTGCATTTATATTAAATCGGCCGCCGCGGATTGCATTGTCAATTCCGAGTGCCCTGTTTTCATATGTGCGGAGTATAAATCCGCTGCCGAATTGCTCGTAAAAATCGCCGATAGTAAGGTCGAATCCCTTATACTTGCCTTTGACATAGAAATTGGAAAGACCCCATCCCGCAAAGTCATCTTCGTATCCGGGAATCGGCCATTTCATGAATTCGGCTCTTATGCCGGCATCCACATATCTGCTTGCGAGATTTACATCCGCATAAGTATTGAAAAGCATCTTGTGAGAATATGGCCCCACAGCATTAATTGCTTCATCGATTTCAGGGAACACGATATCGGCCTGAACAGAGCCGTGAACTGCCACAGGATAATCTGCCATCGATTTGCCTGTTCCAAGACTCAGGAGTAGGACTCCGATGGCTGATATGGTTAGTTTTTTCATGGAAACCAAGTGTTACGTTGGTGATATTGGATTATTGGTTATTTCGCTATCAGTTCGCGCACGAGTTCAATCAGATGCTCCTCGGAACCTTCGGTATACCCGGAATGGGATTCCACTATCTTGCCGTTACCATCGACTACCACGATGTGTGGAGGATCCTGGCAGCCCATTGTCCTTGCGAAGTCCTTACTTTGGTCAAGAAGTATTTCATATTCCCATCCCTTGGCATCGGCCAGAGGTTTAACTCTGGAGGCATTCTGAGCCTCATCTATTGATATGGCATAAACTTTTACTCCGGTCTCTTCTACCCAGTCAGCGTAATTATCGTTGATGGCATTCAACTCGCGGATACAGGGCTTGCACCACGTGGCCCAAAAACTGATGATAAACGGCTTCCCATCATTACTGAGTGTGGAGGAGTCCACAGGTTTGCCTGACGTATCCTTGAGCTGGATACTCGGAAGTTGCGCATTGCTCATCAGTGAGCTCATCGCTATGGCGATGACTGTAAGTAAAGTTTTGATTGTCGTATTCATAATGCGGTTTTTATTTTCAGATTTTGATTTTGAAAACTTCAAAATCAAAAATAGGGCTATTTTCCGAATTATCCAAATTTAATTCTATATTTTAGCTATATTTTATGAATTTTCTATTTCAGAAGGGAAGATTCTGTGTTAATTTGGCTTCATCATGCCATTCCTGTATGCATAGAGGAGTTCTCTGAGTTCGTTGATCTGCGATTGTAGTTCAGCTCCTTTATCTGTGTCGCGCACGCGCACCCGGTTCTGACTTAATTCCACAAGTTGGGTGGTGGATTTGATATCTGTTCCAAGGCGTATGGCTTCTTCCGTGCTGCTGAAGGGTTCATGTTGCACAAGTTCGAAACCTCGGGAATGATACACGAGTGTGTAGCCTGCTATGCCGGTGGTGTCGTGATAGGCCTTTGCGAAACCACCGTCGATTACCATCAGTTTGCCGTTCGCTTTTACTGGCTTTTCCCCTTTACCGGCTTTCACAGGGACATGACCGTTGATGATATGCCGATGTTCGCCTTTCACTTCAAAAGCATCCAGTATCCCATCCACAACCTCCTCTTGCTCTCGAAGCATATAGTAATATCCTTTGGGCTCTTCATGGGTAGATTTATCCGCGACGAAATATCTCTCGAACGTGGTCATGGCTTCTTTGTCAAACAGCGGGGAATCGGGTCCGCACCACAAATACCAGTAATAGTCGCGGGCATATTCTTTGACTTTCGACGGTGTATCATGGTTGAATGCTGAGCGCATCAGTGTTCCGATTGATTGCAATAGCGCTTTGCCCGACATTGGTTTACCCATTACTTCAATTTCCTTGAGTGAGCCGTCTGAATTGAGAGGCACAGAAGCATGGAACATCAGGTTGGAATTGGTGATGTTGTATAAGCAGCCATGATTCAGCAGGAGATATATGTGCCGACTGAGTTTGTCACTTATCATAAACGAGCGGTGAAGCTTATCGACAAGGTTCTGTTCCTCTTCTGTAAGACGATAGGGGTCCTCGGGATCGATCGTCGGGAAATTCGAGTCGGTCATCGGGTATTCCTTCCCTTTTATTGTCACTGTCTTGAAATCCGGACTAAGCGCGCTCAGCAGTTTCCGGTTTTCCATTTTCCATTCCGGATGCTTTTCAATCATCTGGCCCTCCAGTTTGAACTGTATAACCGAGATTGCCTTATGCATCATGGCCATCAAGGTTTTATGGCGTTCATCCTCGCCTTTCCTGTCCTTGTCACATTTGGGTCGGAACACTTTGCAATTGTCATTTCCGTAAGTTTCCATCGCGAAAGTGGCCAGAGGAAGTAGATTTATTCCATAACCCTCCTCGAGTGTATCCATATTTGCATATCTTAGAGCTATGCGGAGCACATTTGCAATGCAGCAGTCATTACCGGCAGCGGCCCCCATCCACAGGGCATCGTGATTTCCCCATTGGATATCAAAGCCATTGTATTGTGCCAGAGTATCGAGAATGATATGGGCGCCCTGACCTCTATCGTAAATATCACCGAGTATATGGAGACGGTCGATACTCAGCCGCTGGATCACATTGCATATAGCGATTATGAAATCATCTGCCTGACCGGTTGATATAATGGTCTCCACTATTCGGCTGTAATATTGTTGCTTGCTCTCTCCGCTCGGAGCCTCGTGCAAAAGCTCTTCGATGATATAGGCATATTCCTTCGGTAGCGCTTTGCGCACTTTGGATCGCGTGTATTTGGAAGAAACGCTTTGTAACACTTTTACCAGACGGTGTAGAGTGATATTATAAAAATTGCTCAGATTCTTTTCTTCTTCCCTGATTAATTCAAGCTTTTGTTCGGGATAGTAGATAAGTGAGCAAAACTGAGCAAGATCGGAATCCCGCATATCATTACCATAAATCTCTCTCACCTTTCTTTTTATATTCCCCGAAGCGTTCTTGAGGATATGTCGGAAAGCCTCGTCCTCACCGTGAAGGTCTGCCACAAAGTGCTCCGTGCCCTTCGGAAGATTTAGTATTGCCTCAAGGTTGATTATCTCACTGCTGGCAGCGCTGATCGTCCCGAAATTCTGAGATAGGAGTTCAAGAATACGGCGGTCGTTTTCAATTTGTGTCTGCGAGTAGCGGACGGGTGTGTTTTCAGAGCTCATATGCATGGAATTAAATAGAGTGAAAAGAGTATTCAAATCAGATTATTACCATATCTCCGGTTAATAATTCACAAATATACGATTTTTTTTGTAATTTTGTATATGAATATCTCGCGAATAAAAAAATAATGGATATCTCATCACTACTGCCACTTTTCGGAGCCACCCCCCATGCCTCAAGACCTCTCATCATCGCAGGTCCATGCAGTGTGGAGTCGCCTCGCCAGATATCCGAAGTTGCTCAGGCTCTTTCCCTGGAGGGTATCAAGTATCTGAGGGCCGGTATCTGGAAGCCGAGAACGCACCCCGGCTCATTCGAAGGTGTAGGTGCCCGTGGTCTGAAATGGCTCGTTTCAGCTGCTGTCGCCAACGATATGATTCCTCTGACCGAAGTGGCTAATGCTTCTCATCTGCGGTCTGCATTAAGAGCCGGTATAAAAAATTTTTGGATCGGCGCAAGAACTGCAGCCAATCCTTTTGCTGTGCAGGAACTTGCAGATGAATTCGCACTTCTCAATCCGTCTTTGAGAGAATCTGTAACTGTTCTTGTGAAGAATCCGGTTAATCCTGACATCGAACTCTGGATCGGCTCAATCCAAAGGTTGTATTCGGCCGGTATCCGGAGACTTGGAGCTATTCATCGGGGTTTCAGTTCATATGGCGAGAAAACTTTCAGAAACCGCCCTGAATGGAGAATCCCGATAGAATTGAAGCGTCGGATTCCTGAATTGCCTGTGATATGCGACCCGAGTCACATCGCGGGCCGCAGGGGGCTTGTCGAGGAAGTGGCGCGTCAGGCGATGGAGATGGATTTTGACGGTCTGATCATAGAAGCCCATTGTTTTCCCGATGATGCTTTGAGTGACCGGGAGCAGCAACTCACTCCCTCCGCTTTAGGACATCTTATAAAATCTCTCGGTCATAGGTGTAATGACTCGGGTGCAACCTCATGCCTAAAGGCTTGTAGAGATGAGATTGACGGTATTGACAGGGAAATCATAGCCCTTCTGTCAAGACGGATGGATGTTGCGCGAGAAATAGGTGAAATGAAACGTCGTGAATCCATACCTGTCGTGCAACCCGACAGATATAAAGCTCTTATGGAGGAAAGAATCGATGACGCTGCGAGACTTAACCTGTCGCCTGAGTTCCTACGTAGGATTTTCAGTATCATTCACGATGAATCAGTGAATCAGCAACTTTCTTAATAATTGCGTATGAAAGAGGTCCCTCATATCATTCAATTGCCGCGCCACCTTGACCCGCGAGGCAACCTTGCCGTAATTGAGGAAGGGCGTGAAGTACCTTTCAAAATTGCTCGATGCCATTGGATTTACGATGTGCCGGGGGGTGGCGGCAGAGAGGGGCACGCCTATTTCAACAACCGCGAACTGATCATTGCCCTTTCGGGCTCGTTCGATGTGATTGTTACCGATGGTGAGGGTACGCACACTTTCACCTTGAATCGTTCTTATATGGGTCTGTATATTCCTCCATTGACTTGGCGTGAACTAACTAATTTTTCCACTAATGCGGTGGTTGTGGTAGTCAGTTCCTTGCCTTTTGACGAGAAAGAATATATTCCTGATTTTGATGAGTATAAAAAATTGATAGAGAAGAATGAATAAATTGACCAAAGTGAACGACTGCAAGATGATATCGCTTGAGAAATATCCAAGTGAGCGGCTCGGTAATCTTTCGGTCGTGGAATCCATGAACTCTCTTCCTTTTGACATCAAAAGGATGTTCTTTATTTATGATGTGCCCGGTGGTGAATCCCGCGGTGGCCACTCCCATAGAGAAATTCGCGAATTTATCGTGGCCGCTTCAGGTAGCTTTCTGATAACTCTTGATGATGGTGTTGAAACGCGAACCGTAATGATGAATCAGCCGTATAACGGACTTCTTGTCGAACCGGGCATCTGGATAACTCTCCACGATTTCTCTTCGGGTGCGATTGCGCTGGTTTTCACTTCTGACCTTTTTAATCCCGATGACCATATAAAAGATTACCGCGTATTCCTTGAATCCCGTAATAAGTAATTACCTTAAATATCAGATAGAAATGGAAGATATTTTACCCAAGGATCCATTTATGTTGCTGAGTTTCATCAATATGAAATTGCGTGATGAATACAAAGATCTTGATGACCTGTGTGCCTCTATGGATATTGATAAAGAAGAATTGGTGGAAAAACTTAAAAATGCAGGATTTGAATATATTCCCCAAATTAAGCAGTTCAGATAACAATATGCTTAAGAATTTTGACCCAAATGGGAAGGAGCCATAGACCCCTATACGCCAAAATTTATTTCTTCTTCTTCCTTCCAAGAGCATAAACAGGTCTATAAGTCAGGCTGTTAAGGTGCGCCATATCTTTGACCGAAATGCCCGGACCTTGCGCTGAACCCCCGACCCCGGTATGCTTCAGGTGCATCAGCATTTCACGCACTGATTTGAATTCTACGCGGATTTCATCTTCAATAACCTGAATTTCGTCATAGTCCCTTTCGAGCCATTTGCGCAATTCTTCAGCCCGCGGGTAAATCAATGGAGCAGGGCGATATGCATCAAGCTCCGACATATTCCCCGGTAAGAATGTTGATATGGCAAGGATTCCGTCAGCACGCAATCTTTCACTGCATAAATGTAGAAATCGAGGAATGTCGGCGAACCATTGTATAGCCGATGCAGAAAGAATCATGTCCCATTGTTGATGATTGCGCTCTATCCATTTTTCCGCATCTTCAATAAAATATTCTTCATCGTCAGCGATTTTGAATGGGCCCGTAGAGGTAATATCCACAAATGTTGCTTTTGACGGATGAACGATACGGGAATATTCGCGGGTGAATAGGCCGGTGCCGCATCCTATCTCAAGTATTTTCGGGAATGAGGGGAACCTTCGTTCGCCGAGAAGACCCGCGAGTTTGATCGCCGAGGAATACTGTGCGATTGCATGTGTGTCATAAGTATCAGCGGCTTTGTGAAATCTGTGTGCAACTGTCTCCGTGTCGGCTATTGTCATTCTGATTATTGCGTTGAAGTCAGGATAGTGGTGTCCCTCAAGCTCGACTATTTCTGTATCAGGCTCCATTTCCCATGCATTCTTTTGATTAGCCGGAGGGAAAATTCTGTCATCCCGGGATATGTAAGCCCTAACCCATGGCAGCTCTTTGATAGCGGAATCTTCCTTTGTAAATTGAAGATCAAGTATTGCAGACAATTGTTTTTTAAGGCCTTCTATATCGGCAGGCCCTGTTTTATCAAACACTTCAAGCATCTGCTTATCCCCGTACATCCGAAGCCTGAATTTTTTTAAGTTTCTTTCATCGAGAGTTGAGAGTGTTCCATTATATATTGCAATAGGAATCCCCTTGTTATCGTCTGCAGGCGATAGTGTCCCATTGATTGCGAAAGCGCACGTTATTTTGTCGGCCGGAATAAGTCTTGATGCTGCAAATACACCCAGTGACCATGCGTAGAGATATACCGTATAGTAAGAATTCAGAAAACTGCTGTCAATTTCCAAATCTGAGAAATCGTGAATGATTGCCATGTCCCACCCTTTTATTGAAATATCGGGTATAACTTCAGGGCCTGTGCTCCAGCCGCAGACAATGAGGATTAGTCGGGTATTTTCAGGTTGTCGTGTAAGGAATTCAATCTTCATCGTTCACATTCTTATGGTTCTGAAGTAGTTTAAACGGAATTGGAGGTTAATGACGATAGCCTTGAGCAAACACATTTAAACACTTATCGGTTTTATTAACAAAAGATTAAACAACGACTTTGTTGTAAACTCTGGAAACAATTTCAAGTATTTTTTCAACATTTTCATCAGAGAGTGATGCATGTAAGGAGAATCTGATTCTTTCTCCTCCAGGGGGTACGGTTGGTCGGCGTATAGGTAATGCAAGAATCCCTTCCAATTCCAAAAGGTATGATAATTTCAAAGCGTTTTCAGCATTTCCCGCCGGTAATGGAACGATGGCAGAACGTGATGTGTTTGGCATGCCCGTTATCTCCTTCACGCCTTCCCTGAATTTGGATGCAATGCAACTTAGATGATTCCTTTCTTCTTCCATATCTGCTAATTTCTTAAGCATGAAAAGTGTCCAGGCAGCATTAATTGGTGGTATCATGGTGGAGAAAATGAAGCTCCTCGCCGTATTGATAAGATAGGATTTTAGTTCCTCGCGCATCACTGCAAATGCTCCTTGGGATGCGACAGCTTTCCCAAATGTGCCGACAATTATATCTACTTCTGGCAGCAGGTGCTCTTTAGCTGTCACCCCGGCTCCTTTAGGCCCGGTTACTCCTATGGCATGGGCTTCATCGACATATAATATTATCTTGGGAAACCTCCTTTTAAGGTCGGCAATCCGGGATAATGATCCCAGATCACCGTCCATACTGTAAATGGATTCGCATACGATGATTATTCGGTCGTAACCGGAATATTCTTTTTCGATTATTCTCTCAAGGTGGGATATGTCATTATGATTGAATCTCGTGAAATTCCCTTTCCCCAGCCTTACTCCGTCAATTGCAGAAGCATGGATTAGTCTGTCTGTTATTATAAGAGTACCGGGTATTGAGAGAGCGGGAAGAATTCCTACATTGGCATGGTAGCCCGAATTGAAAAGAAGTACTGGTCTGGAATATGTGGATTCAAGATAGTTCTCGAGTTGATAATATATATCCTGATCCGTAGCCAGAAGTCTGGAGGCGGAAGATGTCATTCCCTGACTCCCAAACAGATTGAAGAAATCCTTTTTCCATTGATTGGCTCGCGCAGCGAGTCCCATATAGTCATTGGATGTCAAATCTATTAGCGAGTCTTCTCCTCGATGCGGTGGAATCGATCTTAATCTGCTTTCGTCTCCGAATATTTTGAGAATCTCATTATATCCGTTCATTTTCTTCGTTTACCAATTTAAGGAGAGTCCTGCATAGATATTTCATTTGTTCATCGCTTACAGCCAGATATGGAGGCATGATGTAGGCGTTCTTACCAAACGGTCTTATCCATACACCTTCCTCCACACAGCGCTTTTGAAAATGAGCAAGGTTGACGTCATTCTTCAGTTGGATTACTCCTATACCACCTAAGACCCTCACATCCTCCACATTATCTAATTCCCACGCCGGAGTGAGTTCCCGCTTCATTATAGTCTCCAGCTGCATCACCCGTTCCTGCCAATTTTGAGAGAGGAGGAGTTTGGTTGAGGCTAAAGCTACCGCGCAAGCCAAAGGGTTACCCATAAATGTCGGACCATGCATCATGACCCCGCTCTGAGAATTGGAAATCATATCGGCGGTACGTTCATTCGTTGCCACAGCAGCAAAAGTCATGAATCCTCCTGTAATTGCTTTTCCTATAAGCATTATATCCGGTTCAACGCCGGCATGTTCCCATGCGAACAATTTTCCTGTCCGTCCGAATCCGGTCGCAATCTCATCGAATATCAACAAGACATTGTTGGCATCGCATTCTTTTCTCAATTCTCTGAGGTATTGGGGGTGATAGAATCGCATTCCGCCGGCACCCTGGACTATTGGCTCGAGAATTACTGCAGCGAGGCTTGATGCATTCTCCTTTATGATTTTCCTCATTGGTTCGAAATCATCAGGATTCCAGTCATCGTGAAAGCCACATTTGGGTGCGGGAGCGAAATAGCGTATGGGTAAGGCCGGACCGAACGCTCCATGCATACCGGTGACTGGGTCGCAGACCGACATGGCATTCCATGTGTCGCCATGGTATCCACTCCGGATGGTAGCGAAATTAGTTTTCTCAGGGTTATCGTGAGCCTGCACAGCCATTTTCATCGCCACTTCTGTAGCTACAGAGCCAGAATCGGCATAGAAGATATGTTCCATACTCGGGGGAAGTATTTCCAGAAGCAATTTTCCGAGTTCGATGGCCGGTTCATGTGTGAGGCCGCCGAACATCACATGCGACATCTTTTCAATCTGGCGCTTGGCTGCATCAACCAAAACCGGATGACTGTATCCATGGATTACGCACCACCACGATGACATACCGTCAATCAGCTCGCGCCCATCCGAAAGAGTAATTGTTGCCCCCTGGGCGTGATCAACCTTATAGGTAGGCAAAGGTGAATGTGTGGATGTATAAGGATGCCATAGGTGATCCCGGTCAAACCGGTCATGTATTTTGGATTCCATTCTCTGTTATAGTTATACTTTATGTAGTTCTTTACACTAATTCTTGAATTAAATCATTTGGAGGAGTATTGACATTTCTTGATATGTGTCTGCGAACACAAATTTATAAAAAATATTTGATTTATTAGTTTGTTTTAGTAAATTTGCATTTAAACGGAGTAATTATCATAAAATAAATTCCCCCGTGAAAGGAGTTGGTTAGTTCCAATTATTCAGGAGATGAGAAGCATCAAATTTTTATATCCTCGAGTTGTTATCCCTGTAACAGGAGGACATCGATATGAAAAGTCTTTAAGGGACACATTGGCTCGTTCCGGTTTTACTGTCGAGACTTTAAGTACTTATAATACAACGGGACGCTTGCCCAAAATTAAAAAATTATTAGCTCCTCTTCTATCTTTAAAATTTTTAAAGACCCTTGATAAGCAAAATGATATAGTAGTCCTCAACAGCACCACGGGATTGTATTATATATTGCTTTCTTTTATTCTCAAACTAAAAAGGATTCCCACGGTCATTATTCATCATCATTATTTGTATAAGGAATTTAAAGGATTCAAACAAAAAGTATACCATTGCGTAGAGAATCTTTTTCTCAAGTCCGCGGCTAACATCTTAACGCCGAGTCCATATATCAAGGATCTAATAAACCAAGAGATTAATAGAGATTCATTGCTGTTGCCCATCCCTTTTGAAAGGCTTGTAATAGGGCAGGAGCGTTCAGTGGAGAAAGGTCGTCTTCTTTACATCGGAACCATCGAACCTCGTAAAGGCTTGGATTTACTGATTACTGCTCTTAATCTTACGGAGAAGCCGCAAGATTACGAACTCCATATTGTTGGTAAAACAAGAATGCCGGAGTATAAGAAATATATTGATTCCCTAATTAACGATTATCAGCTTAATGTGATTTTCCACGGCTTCCTTTCAGATGAAGATTTGAATGAGCTGATTCAGACATCAGACGTTTTCGTTTTTCCATCTCTGTTGGAGGGTTTCGGAATGGCGATTAATGAAGTGAAATTCTATGGTTTGCCAGTTATATGCTTTAATAATTCGGCTATGCCATATTCTACAACTGATGGCTACGATGGTTTTCTTGTAAAAAACAAAGATATTGAGGGCTTTGCCAAAGCTATAGATAAATTAGTCCAAGATAGAACTACAAGAGCTTCAATGAGCCACAATGCGATAGTCAAAGCCAATGCTCTTTATTCTTTTGAGAACTTCAATAACGATTCTGTTTCCTTATTTTCAAATATCGGAAAATGAAAGAAGATAAGAAGAAGCTAAATATATTATTTGTTTGTCCGACGTTATCAAACGGAGGTGCCGAAAGAGTATGTGTAAGTTGGGCTAATGGTCTGAGTGCGAGAGGCCATAATGTTGATATTTTAATAAAGCCGGGTGCCGGAATTACTTATCAGCCCGATGAGCGAGTTAAGGTTATTAATCTTCCTCGCTTTGCATGCTCTCTTTTAAATCGGATTCCGTTGCTTTCGGATACTCTCAGATTAAGAAAACTTTTAAAAAAGGGAAAATATGATGTAGTGGTTGAAGTCTTGTTTTATCTTTATTTCCCAATTAGGCTTGCTACATGGATGATAAAACCTGCGATTCCGGCAGTTTTTACTTCCCATGATGCAATGGAACGACCAAGTAATATCAGACATCCCTTTAAGTTTATTTTAATTAAATTTTTCGCTAATAGATTTTATAATCATATCACTGTCTTGACCCATAGGGATTGGCAAATACTGAAGTCCAAAGGATTTTCACATGTTTCCGTTCTCCATAATCCTCTTTTTCTGAAATCTAAAAAAATTGATCCTTCAGAAAAAAAGAATTTGGTTCTGAGTGTTGGCCGTATAGATGCCTGGTTCTATAAAGGGTTCGACATCTTAATTAAGGCTTGGAATATTTTGTATCCGGATTTCCCCGATTGGAAACTTCAGATTGTCGGTAATTCATCCGATACTTCGCTCAAATATTTGAAATCTTTAATTTTAGATAAAGATAGCGTAGAATTTGTGCCTTTTACTAATTCAATTGAGGATAATTACAAGGAAGCATCAATTTATTGTTTGTCAAGCCGTTATGAAGGATGGGGATTGGTGATTCCAGAAGCGATGTCAAGAGGTTGTGCTGTGGTGGCTTGTGATTTTAAGGGCAGACAAGCGGAAATAATAAATGATGGAATAAACGGTTTGCTGTGTGAACCCCAAAACGTTAATGAATTGGTTCTCAAACTTAAGACTCTTATGTCAAATGATGAGTTAAGAAGAGCAATTCAAACTTCCGCTCCAATGTCGTTAGACAATTTTAAAGAAGAAGTTGTTTCTCAAAAATTAGAAAGTATTTTGACAAAGGTTTGTAGAACTTGATTTTGTGTGCTGATAAGAAACACACTCTATGCCCCTTCCTGTAAAAATGAAGTCTAACCCCTCACATTTTCAGCTGGGGTCTACGTCATAATATATCTGTGTCGATTTTATATCGGGCCAGGAGGCGCATTGTTCGTATATCTGCCGGAGAATAGTCTTGACTTTTTTCATTGAAGCGTTCGCTTCGATTTTAAGCATGATTGACTGTATGTACCATAAGGCAATTCTGCTTACAAAAGGCTTTTCCGGACCAAGAACCCGTGAACCGAACACTTCTCTGAGTTTTTTAGCATAGATTACTGCGGCTCTGTCGGCTGTTGCTGCATCTTTGTTGCGTAGGTAAATATTGATTACTTTAGTGAAGGGAGGAAAATGAAATTTTTCTCTTTCTTTTATTTCCTCGTTAAAATACCCCGCATAGTCATGCGCTTTCACGTATTGGAGAACAGGGTTGTCGGGAGTAGTGGTCTGAATAAGGACCAATCCCTTTTCACTGCGTCGTCCGGCACGCCCGGCAACTTGCTCGAGCATATTGAATGCTCGCTCATTACTTCGGAAATCAGGAAAGTTCAACAGTGTATCGGCATTCAGCACCCCGGCGAGAGCCACGTCGTTGAAATCCAGACCCTTACTCACCATTTGGGTTCCAACGAGTATATCAGTGTCATGGCGGGCAAACTCCTCGATTATTTCCTGATGAGCTTCCTTATTACGAGTGGTATCAAGGTCCATCCTCGCTATTCGCGCTTCACTGAATTGTTGATGCACTTCTTCCGCTATTCGCTCGGTTCCATATCCGAATGTTTCTATACTGTTTTGCCCGCAAGCCGGGCATAATTGGGGCAATGGACGTGTAAAACCGCAGTAATGACATTTCAGCAACTCAGAATTTTTGTGGAAAACGAGTGACACATCGCAGTTCTCGCATTTTGGAGTCCATCCGCATTCTTTACATACCACTATGGGGGCGAATCCACGTCGGTTCTGAAATAAAATGGATTGTTTTCCTGAATTGAGAGTCGAACGTAGATTTGACTTCAGTGGTGCAGATAATATTCCGGAATTTAGCTTTTTCTTTCTTTGCTCCCGCATATCGATTATTTCCACATCCGGCAAAACTGATCCGTTATAGCGTTCCTCCATCGTGACGAGTCCGAATTTGCCGCTCTGAGCCTTATAATAAGTCTCTATGGATGGGGTGGCTGACCCAAGTAAGGTTTTAGCTCCATGCATTTGGGCAAGCACCATTGCTGTGTCCCGGGCATTATAGCGGGGAGCCGGATCATATTGTTTGAAACTCGATTCGTGCTCTTCATCCACGATCACGAGCCCGAGACTGGCATAAGGCAAAAATACTGAGGAACGTGCCCCTAAAACGACCAAAGGTTCATTGCTCGTCAAAAGTCGGTTCCAGATATCAACACGTTCGTTATCACTGAATTTAGAGTGATACACTAATAATCGATCGCCAAATACTTTTCTGAGTCTGTCAGTTAATTGAGTAGTAAGCGAAATTTCCGGAACAAGATATAGCACTTGTCTTCCGGCGTCCAGTATCTCTTGAATTATATGGGTGTAGATTTCAGTCTTACCGCTTCCTGTCACTCCGTGAAGCAGAACTGTGTCTTGGTTTCTATAGCAATCTTTTATTTTATCTAAAACTCGATTTTGAGTTTTTGAAAGTAATGCAGGCTCATTCACCTTTATTCCCCGGGGATTATATCGGTTAATGATTTTCTTTACTGATCTAAAGATTCCTTTATCAATCATCGCGCGCAATATGCCGGGAGATATGCCAGCCGTTTTTAGCAGCAACTCCTTGCTTACTTCTTTAAGTTGAACACCCGGCTGTATCCAACAGGACAAGTCAAGGAAAGCTACCAAAGCTTTTTCCTGCTGTCGTGAGCGACGCGTCCGATCGAAAAATTCATGTAACGAATCATGGTCGTCTCGCGCAATGGTAAGTTCTATATAAGTTTCAGCGTGAGGTCTGTATTTCTCTATAACTTTCTCATCTATGTTGACCAGACCCTCTTCAAGCAGACGGGAAACGACCCCCGGAGTATTTTTAAGTTTTAATTCCTTGTCTATGTCAGATAAACGAAGCTTTTTCTTTTCCTCCATGAGCATCATAACCATGATTTCTCTCTCTGATAACTTGACACCCTCCGGAATTTCAAAGTCTTCGTTAAGGGATACGAAAGTTTCGCTCTCCAATTTTAGTCCTGTAGGGAGCGCTGTTTTATACACTTCTCCCACTGTGCATAAATAATACTCTGCAATCCAGTTCCATAATTTCAACTGGGGATATCTTACGATTGGCTCCGAATCAAGCAATGCCATGATGGGCTTGACTTCAAAACCGACTGGCTCACTATGTAGGCGTTCTACAATTCCTGTATAGTATTTCTTCCTGCCAAATTGCACCATGACACGCGACCCTATCTGTATCTGATCTTCCATTTCTTTAGGAATGGAATATGAAAAAGTCCCGTAAATGGGGAGAGGAACTATTATTTCAGCTATCATTCTTTTAAAAATCCATATTGAGACATCAGCCCCAATTTTTCTACAAAAATACGAAAGCTTTCACTCAAATCCAACTTTTGGCATTCTTTCATCATGTTTTTTATTTGGAAATGGATTTAGTATTGTGATGCGTTTTGTGTGTATGATGCATTCTTATCAATTTCATAAATAATGAATAAAATTTGTTTTGATACAATTCTTTTAGTAATTTTGAAGTGGAAAAGAAAATATATTATTATTATGCAGGCAGTCATAAATAATAAATATTCGGATTAATTAGAATGTTATACGACATATAACGGGTCAGATTTGACTAAAATTGAAAGAGCAAAGTGTGTAAAAGTTTGTTTAATGTCTTACACTGAATAGATTACCCAGATGGATTATAAAAAATATATAAAGAATCAGAAAGCGAGATTTTTTATTTTGAAGATGCTTTCTTTTATACCCGATAAGATAATGCTTGGTTGGCAGTACAGAATTAAAACGGGTAGAAAGATTGATTGGAAAGAGCCCAAAAGGTTTACGGAGTTTTTACAATTATATAAGATTAAATACCGGAATAAAGTTGCTCAAAGATGTGTGGATAAACTTGAGGTGAGACAATATGTTGAATCCAAAGGACTGGGTGAAATCTTGACAGGATTATTAGGGGTATATAAAAATGCCGAAGATATAGATTTCAATGCTTTACCCGATAAATTTATAATAAAGACCACCAATGGAAGCGGAGGAGAAAATCTCTTGATAAGTAGAAATAAGAAAGAATTCGATACGCGTGATGCTATTAAAAAATTAAATGGGTGGCTCAAACTTAAAACCGTGAACGTGGGGAGGGAATGGGCTTATGATGGCATTAAAGAACCCAAAATCATTATTGAGGACCTATTGGAAGATTCTGATAATTCTGAAGGAGAGATAGATGACTATAAGATTCTTTGTTTCAATGGCGAGCCTAAAGTGATTATTTACGATTGTGACCGTTTTATAGGTCATAAACGTAATTTTTATGACACAGATTGGAATTTGTTGGATGTATCAAGTGATTGTCCCAATAAACCACAGATGATTCCCGCCCCTACTAATTTGGACAAAATGATTTCCATAGCAAAAATCCTTTCTGAAGATTTCCCTTTTGTCAGGGTAGATTTATACAATATCAGGGGTAAGATATATTTTGGTGAACTTACCTTTTATCCGTGGAGCGGATATGTGAATTTTTTGCCTGATTCCTTTGACTTTGAGTTGGGGGACCTATGCCCTCGGATTTGAGGTTGATGAGTTACTGCCCATAGGCATCTCTTTCAGATATGAAAGAAAATACCTTAGAAATCCATTTCCCTGAGATTAAGAAATTTTAGTGAAAGGTGCTAATTCATATCGGTATATAAGGATAATTAAAGATTTTTTCTTAATTTTGCAGAGAACAATAAATAATAGCGTTATGAAAAAGACAAAAATTATTGCATTAACCCTTCTCGTGGCCCTTTTCACCGGCTTTTCAGCTCAGGCAAAATCAGGTTTCAGCTTTGGCCCGAAACTTGGTGTAAATATTAATAAACTCAGTATATCCATGGATGGCCTTAATTCGGATAACCGTTGCGGTTTCACCGGAGGTCTTACTGCAGAATTCATCGCTCCTGTGTTCGGAGTCGGTGCGGATATTTCAATCATGTATGCCTATATGATAAGTGAAGTTGGCGGCCAAACCATAAAAGGAAATTTCTTCGAGATTCCTCTTCACATCAAATATAAACTCAGTCTTCCTGCAATTGAATCAATTATTTCTCCATATATCTTTACCGGACCGAGTGTAGCTTTCAAAATCAATAGCGGAAATAATTTCGGTGAAACAAAAGCTACTCAATGGGGTTGGGATCTGGGTCTCGGCGTTGAGCTGATCAAGCATCTCCAGATTGGTGCCGGCTATACATTCGGTATCAATAATATCATGCCGTTTGTGCCTATGGAAACCGGTGCTATTTCCGATGATATTAAGGTAAAGAACAATTACTGGACCGTTACAGCGGCTTGGATGTTCTGATTTATCACGTATGAAAAGACTTTTTATAATCATTTCGATTTTGGCCGTGGCTCTTGGAGCTTCGGCCAAATTCCGTGTTGGCCCCACCGCCGGTGTTAATTTCGACAAATATTCCTGGAGTCAGGATCTTATTAGCACGGATATGCGTGTGGGATATAGCGTAGGTGCGTTATGCGAAGTAATGATTCCCGGTATTGGTTTTGGAATTGATTTCGGCCTCAAATATGTGAATCGAGGAGGAAAGTGTGGTTTCGGTGAGCAATTCGTTTGGTCTTCAGATGGTATTACCGATACCGATCTGCGCCTCCATACAATCCAGATTCCCCTTAATCTCCGTTTCAAATGGACACGTATGGATGGATTCGAGAATTATCTCGCACCTTTCGCATATGCCGGTCCACAGTTCAATTTCAATGTCGCTAATTCCAGTTGCCCGGCGGTCAATCGTTATAAGGCAGCTGTGGGTTTGGCAGTTGGTATCGGTGTAGAAATATATAAGCGTTATCAGCTTTCAGGCGGTTACGTCTGGGATGTTACTGATGACGTGGAAACTTATAAACTTGATAATTTCACCGCGACGCTTTCCGGATGGATGATAGATTTCGCGGTTTTGTTTTAAGCATTATGAGTGATGAGATGAAAGCGGCGAATCCGCAGGATGAATCTGCCCGCACTGATGAGGAGCAAATTATTGCTAAGACTATCGAGAACCTTAAGACTGTTTTCGATCCGGAAATTCCGGTTGATATTTATTCGTTGGGTCTGGTCTATAAAATTGATTACACGCAGGAAGACAAGACTCTGCATGTGGATATGACTCTTACAGCACCATCTTGTCCGGCAGCTGATTTTATCCTTGAGGATGTGCGTCAGAAACTGGTGAGTATTCCCGGTCCGGAGAAAGTAGATCTGCGCCTTGTTTTCGAACCTGAATGGAATCAGGATATGATGTCGGAAGAGGCGAAACTGGAATTAGGTTTCTTATGATTGCCTATTTCTTAAGTGATCTTCATCTCGGCGCCCCTTATTTCCCCGATTCAAAGGCATCCGAGAAAAGGGTGGTGGATTTTCTTGACAGTATAAAGAAGGATGCCGATGCTATTTTTCTGGTAGGCGATATCCTTGATTATTGGTATGAATACCGCTATGTCGTTCCGCGAGGGTTCGTTCGGTTCTTTGGAAAGCTTGCTGAGCTTGCCGACAATGGCATTCGAATCGTATGGTATATCGGAAACCATGATATTTGGATATTCGACTATCTACCGAATGAACTTGGTATAGAGGTCATAGATGGTTATTCAATAGAGAACCTTGATGGCCATAAATTCCTTATCACCCATGGGGATGGTATCGGCAGACTCAAAGGATCGTTCAAGTTGCTGAGAAAGGTTTTCAGGAATAGAACTTGTCAAAAATTATTTTCAGCGATTCATCCTCGATGGACCGTACCTTTTGCATATAACTGGAGCCGCCATTCCCGCAAGATTGAGGGGCCTTCAGCTAAAGATGCGGAGAGGATGATGAATAATATTACAGAATTCAGCACTCAATATCTTTCCGAACATCCCGATATAGAATACTTCATATATGGTCATCTTCACCTGTTCGAGAGGGTAGAACTATCGGAGAAAGCCACGATGGTAGTTCTCGGAGAATGGATTTCAAGATGCTCCTATGCTAAGTGGGATGGTTCGAGGCTTGCTCTCCATCAGCTGCAAAATTAAGGCTCCATCCACTAAAATTTCTTAATGCCAGGGCGGCGGATTTTTAGGGTATATTCTTCCATCTTTGAAGGAGCAGCCTTTCGGCTGTGACTGAAAAGATGGAAGAAAAGACCCAAAAAGACGCCGGGCAAAAGGTAATTTTCTTACCGGATTAATCAGCTTTTAAAGTACGGATATAACCTCAGTGGGCGTGTATTGACTGTTACAGGCCCCATTATTTTGCTATTTTTCTTGGCCGATACGCTATGGCCGGAAGTATCTGAGATAAATGCCATCATGCACGTATGAGCCATGTGAACTGCTCTATGAAGATACTTCTCATAATTTCTGAGCATCCTCCGCGTTGCGGTAAACCATGCAATGGTTCTTTCCACGACCCCATCGTCCGTCAACAGGTATAAATACCGATGTTCCGAAATTGGATTTCACCGTCTCAATTGTCAGGCCGGTATTAGACCTCATTCAATAAAATATGTTAATGCCAGAGCCGGACGGATGGTAACTTAAAAACATTTGATTAAGGGATTTATTTAAATATTAAAATTTAATGATAATTAGAAATACCTTATTCTCGCAGCTGCACCTCGTCTATCGCTTTTGGATTCAGTTACATAGCCCGCTATGCTCCTGAATCTGCAAAGCGATATCCGAGGCACATCTGCGACCCTGGAATTAAGAAATTTTAGTGGATGGAGCCTACGACCCAGTTCCCTAATATTGGGGAAGCGGGTATAAGTTAAGACAGATGAAGATAATCCAGTGGGGAAGCTAAAAATATGTTTAACAACATGTTTTTGATTTTTGTTATGAAATTATTTGCTCACCTCATAGAAAACTTCTACCTTTGCAGTGACCTAAAAAACAATCTTTTTTACCTTAAGATTTTTTACCTGTAGAAACTTATAAAGGGCATGACCGTGATGGCCGTGCCCTTTGTGAATTATTAGCTACGCTCACTAAAATTACTTATACATCCTTAAGCTTCCTCTACTAAAATTTATTTAGTATCCTCCTTTTAAATCCTTAAGCTTTCTCAACTATAATTCCTTAAGTATCCACCTTTTAAATCCTAAGCTTCCTCAACTAAAAATTCTTAACCTTTAGGTCTGAATTTTGGGATTGAAACCTTGGGGCAGGAGAGTGGGTTATATGTTTGTAAATACGAATTAATTGGGAACGGTCTTCTCGAAATATTCATTGTTTCTCTTTCTTTATCAAAAACAAGCGCAGGAGAATGATTACTGCCAGCTCTGCGATAAAGACAATTATTAACCGCGCTGTCTCACCCCTTTCTATCAAAGAGGGGGCGAACCATATAGTCATTCCGAAAAGATATATTAATAAAAGTGCAGGAAGCCAGACTGAACGCTTAATTTTTGGCTTGTGCGACTTGTTGGAGGGCGACGGGATCATCGAATTCTCTATAGTATTTTGATTGCTTATAGTCAAATCCCACAGTTGTGAGATAAGTATATATATTAATGCAGGCCAAAGCGTCAAGTGCAGCATATTCCTGCTGATACCTTGTGAGCTCGGGAGCTTCCCAATTAGAAAGACGCTGCCCCTTGGAAATGCGTTTATCGAATAAAATCCCATAAATGCGCGAGAGACTGTTGTCATCAATTTTAAATTCCTTTACGAAGCTCTGCAAATCTATGAACCCTTTAGGTTCAAGCTCACATATTTTACGCAGATTTATAAAATCATCATGAATTGACAGCCCTATCTTGTGTATCCTTTCATCTTCAAGAATGGACACAAGGCTCGCCGGCATCCCGATTTTATTCAGCCGGAATAGAAAGCTCTCCTCGGAAGTTGAAAGTTGCAGTAGGGCGACTGTATGCCGTTCTCCTCGTTTAAAGGTTGGCTTCGTTTCCGTATCAAATCCGATTATTTCGCTTTTTGACAACAACGAAATGGCATCCTCCATTCCATCTGCGGAGTCGATAACTCGAATTTTACCCTTGAAAGTTTCTGCAGGCAATTCTGAGAGTTCGGCTTTGGTGATGGAGGTTTTCCAGATTTTGGGAATTACCGGGGTAGGGGAGGGTGCCGGTCCGGTAGTTTCCATTTCCTCTTTTTGTAAATTTTTTTTGTTCATTTTTTATCGTTCCTTTCCCCTCCTCTTGGCATTCAGACAGATCTCTGCCATGTAAATGCCATCAGATTATGACTACATTTCTAAAAAGAAAGCATCCTCGAAATGTGTTTGAAGCCATCTTCTTATATAATTACGCGTATCTTCGGCGATTATTTTATCATAATCGAAATAGGTGTTATAAATCACACCGATTAAATTGATCCCATATTTCTTTAACGCATATAGTGCGAGGAGAGTATGGCTAATGGAACCCAGCTTTCCATTTGTTACAAGAATTGCTGGAAGCTTGTTTTCCCTTATATAATCGATAGTCAGATATTGTCCTTTTAACGGCACCATCAGGCCTCCGGCTCCCTCTATGAGAACGGTTGAATATTCATTTAGGAGTGCTTCAGATGCTGATGTTATTTTATTTAAGTCAATTTCTCGTCCGTCTATGCGGGCTGCCAATTCCGGACTACATGGATATGTGAATATTTCGGGCGCTGTCAGGCTTTTCTTATCTGCCTCGGCAAGTTCCATACCCATTATCTCCCTGTGTACGGCTATATCCTCGCTGTAACCATCGTTCCCGGTCTGCACCATCTTCATAGTGATGGCGTTGCCTCCTGTGGAATTAATCAGATTTGCAAGATGCCCGGTGGCATAGCTTTTCCCTGCATCTGTGTCAATTCCGGTAATGAACACTTTCTCCGGCCAACTGAATTCTGTTATATCCATCTGCAAATATTTGTATATAAAAAGAGATGCCCGGCTTCCAACGGCCGGGCATCTGAAATTATTTACCAAGCAAACATCGGATATTCATTCATCATATCATTGACCTCCTGTCTCACTGAAGCTATCACCTCAGGATCATCTGCGTTGGTCAGCACTTTATCTATCAGACCGGCAATTGTATCCATAAGCTCTTCCTTAGCTCCTCGGGTTGTGATGGCAGCTGTCCCGAAACGGAGACCACTTGTCAAGAACGGGCTTCTTGAATCATAAGGCACCATATTTTTGTTGGCCGTAATATCGGCTTCCACAAGCACTCGCTCTGCTTTCTTACCGCTCATCTCAGGGAATTTTGGCCGTAAGTCCACGAGCATGCAATGGTTGTCGGTACCATCCGAAATAATTTTATATCCCCGTTTAATCAGGGCCTGTGCAAGAGCATCGGCATTCTTTTTGACCTGTACGGCATATTCCTTCCATTCAGGCTGGAGAGCTTCGCCGAAGGCCACGGCTTTAGCGGCTATGACATGCTCTAACGGACCACCTTGCACTCCCGGGAACACTGCAGAATCAAGCAGTGCTGACATTTTCTTTATTTCGCCTTTAGGAGTCTTTTTACCCCATGGATTATCAAAATCCTTTCCCATCAGGATAAGGCCTCCACGTGGGCCGCGGAGAGTCTTATGTGTGGTAGTGGTGACGATATGAGCATGTTTCACCGGGTTTTCAAGAAGACCTGCTGCTATCAATCCTGCCGGATGCGCCATATCAACCATAAAAATGGCTCCTATTTCATCGGCAAGTTTACGGATACGTGCGTAGTCCCAGTCCCGGCTATATGCGCTTGCTCCGGCAACTATCAACTTCGGACGCTCCGCACGAGCCTTCTCTTCCATTTCCTCATAGTTGACGCGGCCTGTCTCTTTGTCTACAGTATAGCTTATTGGCTTGAACATCAAACCGGAGAAGTTCACAGGGCTACCATGGCTCAGATGCCCGCCATGGCTCAAATCCATTCCCATAAACTTATCTCCCGGTTCCAGACATGCCATAAAAACTGCCATATTGGCCTGAGCCCCGCTATGTGGCTGAACATTGGCCCATTCTGCTCCGAAAAGCTTCTTTGCCCTGTCTATGGCAAGATTCTCCGCCTCGTCTACTACCTGACATCCTCCATAATAACGCTTGCCAGGATAGCCTTCTGCATATTTGTTGGTAAGACATGAACCCATGGCGCGCATCACTTCATCGCTGACAAAGTTTTCACTGGCGATCAACTCGATGCCTCTGCGCTGACGCAAATGTTCACGGTCAATGATTTCAAAAATTTCGTTGTCTCTTTTCATGATATTCGGTTTAAGTATGTTTCTGATATTTCTGTCATATTTCCGGACTTTGTTCGGTTATCCGCCGAAGTTATCGTAATGTATGCTTGAGGGCTCAACTCCGAGGTTATAAAGCATATTATTGACTGCGTTGCTCATCGGGCCGGGTCCGCACATGTAATATTCAATATCTTCAGGAGCATCATGATCCTTAAGATATGTCTTATACATCACGTCATGAACGAAACCGGGAGTGTAAGCCACACCGGCTGCATCCGCTGCCGGATCCGGTCTGTCGAGCGCGAGATGGAACTTGAAGTTCGGGAAATCTTTCTCAAGCTGCAGGAAATCTTCGAGATAGAATACTTCGTTAAGAGCTCTGGCCCCATAAAAATAATGCATCACGCGGTCGCGGGTATTGAGTGTCTTGGTCATCCACATTATCTGAGCCCTGAGAGGAGCCATACCGGCACCGCCACCTACCCATATCATCTCGGCTTTCGAATCAACTATGGGGTGGAAATCGCCATAAGGTCCTGACATTAGAACCTTGTCACCCGGCTTGAGTGAGAAAATATAACTTGAGGCTATACCCGGAGGAACATCCTGAAAGCCTACCTGGGGTTTGGGCTTGAAGGGAGGGGTGGCTATTCTGACTGTCAGCATAAACCGGTCACCTTCCTCGGGATAATTTGCCATCGAGTATGCTCGCACCGTCTCTTCATCATTCTTGGCCTTGAGTGTGAAAAGACCGAATTGTTCCCAGGCTGGCAAATATTCATCGCCAATCAGACTCTTGTCAATGTCTTTATCATAATCCATCGCGTATTTCGGAATACGAATCTGTGAGTAGCTGCCGGGTATGAAGTTCATATGCGCTCCTTCGGGGAGTTTCACTATAAATTCCTTTATGAAGGTAGCTACGTTCTTATTTGAAATTACTTCGCATTCATATTCTTTAACGTCAAGGGCTGCGGCATCGACCTTGACTTCCATATCGGATTTGACCTTGACCTGACAGCCAAGTCGCCAGTTGTCCTTGATTTGCTTTCTCGTGAAATGAACTGCCTCTGTCGGTAGAATATCACCTCCGCCGGAAACTACCTGAAGTTTGCATTGACCGCAGCTCCCCTTACCGCCACAAGCGCTTGATAAATGCACGCCGTTGTCGTTAAGAGTGGAGAGCAGTGATTTTCCGGCCGGCGCGTGAATAAGCTTTGAGCCGTCATTGATTGATATGGCTACCTCTCCGCTGTTGACAAGCCATGACTTGGCTACAAGCAAGATGACAGTGAGCACTATTACTATTACGAGGAATATGATTGATGCTACAATCACACTATTCCACATTATTGCATTCAATATCGTCATGTCCTTAAAGTTTGGAGCATTTACAGTTTAATTCCAAGGAAACTCATGAAGGCAATTCCCATAAGCCCTGTGATTATGAAGGTGATGCCGATTCCGCGTAGAGGTTTGGGAACGGCCTCAACATTCAGCCGTTCGCGGATTGCGGCAAGACAGGTAATGGCAAGCAGCCAGCCGATTCCGGAACCAACACCATATACGGTTGCCGTCCAGGCATTGCTGAATTCCCGCTGCTGCATAAACAGTACGGCCCCGAGTATAGCGCAGTTAACGGCTATCAGCGGTAGAAAGATTCCCAGTGAATTATATAACCCGGGACTATATTTCTCTATTACCATCTCAAGAAGTTGCACGAGGGCTGCAATTACTGAGATAAACATTATCAGCCCGAGGAATGAAAGATCTGTTTCTGCGTATTCCTCGCCAAGCCAACTTAATGCTCCCGGAACGAGAATGTATTGGTTGATGCACCAGCACACCGGAAGAGCTATCAGCAGCACGAAAGTCACCGCAACTCCTAAACCAAAGGCCGTCTTTACATTTTTTGATACCGCCAGATATGAACACATACCCAGAAAATAGGCGAATATCATATTGTCGATGAATATCGACCTGATGAACAGATTGAGATTTTCCATTATTCCTGAAGGTCTTTATTGATTGAGCGGTGAGCCCATATGATACATGCCACTACTATCAAGGCCATCGGAGGCAATATCATCATGCCATTGTTCTGATAGCCCGCTTCATACCACCAATCCGGAAAAATTTGACATCCGAAAAGAGTGCCGCTCCCGAAAAGTTCACGGAAAAATGAGACAATGATTAGGATTATTCCATATCCCAGACCATTGCCTATGCCATCCAGAAAAGCAGGCCATGGGCGATTGTTGAGCGCAAATGCCTCCAGACGGCCCATGATTATGCAGTTGGTGATTATAAGACCGATGAATACAGATAGTGCTTTTGAAATTTCATAGTTCCATGCCTTAAGAACCTGGTCAACCACTACTACAAGGGCGGCCACGACAACCAGTTGCACGATAATACGTATGGACGATGGAATCGTATTTCGAAGTAGCGAGATTAATACGTTGGCTATGGCGAGAACTGCTGTAACGGATATGGTCATTACTAAGGCAGGTTCCATCTTGGCCGTAACAGCAAGCGCGGAGCAGATTCCGAGCACTTGTACTATCACCGGATTGTCTTTCGACAGCGGATTGACCAACGGCAGAAATGTCTTTTTTAAATTCATCTCTTTATATCAATTCTAAACAGATTAATTTGTCTTTTCCTTATTCTCGAGGCTTTTAAAATATGCCGTGTAGGGCTCAAGCGAATTTTGAAGCATCTTCTGGACTCCCTGACTCGTGATGGTCCCTCCGCTGATTGCGTGAACATATGCTCCTTCAGATGGTTCTTGTCCGTTCTTCACGACTTTTACCGACTGGAAGTCTCCGCTTGCGTTAAATATATCCTTGCCCTCAAATTGAGTGCTGAAAGCCGGTTTTTCTATCTCAGCCCCAAGTCCCGGAGTCTCTCCCTGATGAGCGAAATATGCTCCATAGATAGTCTCGCCGTTGGAATCCAATGCGATATAACCCCAAATCGGCCCCCAAAGACCCGCTCCATACACCGGAACGATATATTTGGTGCCTGCATCGGTGCTGCATTCATACACCGGCAGGAGACGGTCGTCTGCCGGTTTCTTAACTTCCTGGTCGACCTTCACGCTGAATGGATCTATGCCGTCATCTATTCTTTCCCCTTTGGAATTTACTATGAATGAGGCCTTGATATGTTGCTCGTAAAGCTCCGATATTGTCTCTCCTTCAGATGGAGTAATCAATGCGGCAGCCAGAATCTGACGTTTCTTATCGTTGGCTATATTCTCCTCTTGTTGAGGTCGCAAGGCCTGATATACCACCGACAGAACCACGCCGACGATCAGGACAAGCACTACTGCGTAGATGATTGTGTATGTGTTGCTTTGTTTGTTCATGGCTCGCGGTTTAAGAATTCTTTACTGTTATGCGGCGCATTCGACGGCGTATGTTGCTGTTGACCACGCAATAATCAATCAACGGGGCGAAGCAGTTCATCAGTAGCACTGAAAGCATAGCCCCCTCCGGATATCCCGTATTATATACTCTGATCAATATCGCAACTATACCTATCAAGGCTCCATATATGTATTTCCCTATATTCGTCCGGCATGCTGTAACCGGGTCAGTTGCCATGAACACAATGGCAAACATGAATCCTCCGAGACCTAATTGCTCAAAAGGCGTGAGATATGATACCGGGTAAAGAGGGGAGGCCCAATTGTGAGCTATCAATGCCATAAAGAATCCCCCCAATACTCCCGACAGTATTATCCTCCAGTTGGCCATTCCGGTAAGAAGAAGGATTGCAGCTCCTATAAGTATGCAGAATGTGGAGGTCTCTCCCCAGCTGCCCGGATAGAATCCGAAGAATATATCAGTTGCTGTCAATGGGTCGCCGAGAACATTGGTCAGCGTCACTGCTCCATCCGAAGATGAGGCGAGTTGGCCTAAGGGTGTGGCTCCTGAGAATGAATCAACTGCCTGCTGACTGCCGAGCTGCACAAAAACATGGTCACCGCTCATCTTTGAAGGATAACTGAAGAAGAGGAATGCGCGGGTCACAAGCGCTACATTCAGGAAATTATATCCAGTGCCTCCGAACACTTCCTTTGCGAATATCACTGCAAAGGCAACCGCTACCGCAAGCATCCAGCATGGCGTGTCCACCGGGCAAATCATCGGTATAAGTATTCCGGATACGAGGAATCCTTCCTGAATCTCATGCCCCCGCATCTGCGCTACTATAAACTCAATTCCCAGTCCGACTATGTAGGCCGTGAGAATCTGTGGTAGCACTGCGAAGAATCCATAGAAAAATAAACTGAAGAAATTTCGGTCAGCATCCCCTATGGCAAGGTAATGCTGCAATCCGATATTCCACATTCCGAACAGGCAGCAGGGCATTAACGCAAGCACCACTGTGATCATCGTTCGCTTTGAGTCATTACTGTCGTGAATATGAACACCTGAGCGGGATGTTTCATTCGGCGTGAATAAGAACGTATAGAAGCCGTCAAACACGGAGTGTAGCTTTTCGAGCTTTCCTCCTTTCTCAAAATGAGGCTTTATTTTGTCAATATTTCGTTTTAATCCTTTCACTTCTCTGATAAGTTATTGGTTGTCGGTTTTAGAGAGTTTCATGGCGCAGATAGTCGAGTCCTTCGCGAACAAGTTTCTGCAATTCTATCTTGGATGTGTCCACAAATTCCGGTAATGCGAAGTCCTCAGGGGCTACTTCGTAGATGCCGAGCTGCTCCATTCGTTCTATATCCTTGGCCATAATGGCCTTAATCAGATATTCGGGATAAATATCCATAGGGAACACCTTGTCATATTCGCCGCTTAGAATCATCGCGCGGTGACCACCCTTGACACGCGCATCGAATTTAAATGGCTTCGTCAGTCCATGCAAGAACGTGGGGAATGTCTTCTTGACACTGTATTTTGCCGGATTTAGTGAGGCCCAGCCCATGAATTCATCTGCATCATCCCCCTCCGGAATTGCAGTTATCTGGCGATAAGGATAACGGAGATAGCCATCCTGCGCGTTGACCATCACACCGGTAAGCACATTCCCGGAAATCACCCTGATTTTTCCTTCCCCGGTCTTCAGCTCTCCTTTGAGTAGGTCTTCAAGAGATGCGCCGATTATTGTTTTCACTATATGGGGATTCTTCATTTCGCCTCCAGTAAGGGCTACTCGCGTCTGGAAATCCAATTCTCCGGTATTTACAAGACGACCGATTCTTACTGCAGTCTCTGCGTCAAGTGTCCATACGGTTTCACCTTTGTTGACCGGCGCTATGGCTGCAATCTGCGTGCCGACATTTCCCGCGGGATGTGGACCTTCAAATTCTACTGTTTCCGCAATCCTGCTTTCCAACCCCGACCCTTTTTTTACCGATAGGTAGACTTTCCCGGGTGTAAGTAAAGACAATGCTTCCAATCCGGCTTCAAGCATCGGATATTCTTCTTGTCCGATCATCTGACCCGCAAGAGGGGCTGTATCAAACGCTGTCACGAATATATCGCGTGGAACAATATCGACAAACGGGACGATATCGAAAGGCCTCTGCCGAAGCATTCCGAAGAGTCCGCTCTTCAACAGAGCTTCTTTTACAGATTCAGCACCAACGGGCTTATCATAATTTTCTTTACGGGATTCTCCATCGCTTATCACGGATACATACATGATTTTACGACGTTCGCCACGGTTCACTTCTTCTATCTCTCCGCTGAGTGGAGAAGTGAGGCAAACCCTCGGGTCTTCTTTGGCGTAGAGTAGGGTAGAACCCTTCGATACTTTTTCCCCCGGTTTCACCGCTACCTTCCATGTGTAGCCCGGAAAATCATCTGGAACTATGGCAACCTTCTTTATGGAAAGAGCATCTGTCATTTCATCTGATGCCGCGCCTTCAAGAGGTATATTAAGTCCCTTCTTTATCTTTATGACTTTACTCATCTGCTTGGGTATTTTTCCAATCCGAATAATTACGCAAAAATATAAAAAATCGTTAACCTATCCAAAATATTATTTATAAAATGCAAAATTTAAATTTCAAGCGACTACGGAACACTCGGATTCAGCTTTATTATCGCGTCCGGTAGCCGGGACCTGCACCATTTATGGGAAGGAGTGATCTTTCTTAAAAATAAATAACGCGGCCTCACTTGGAAGTCGCGTTATTTTTTTACTATTAGAAATTATAACTGAAACGGAATCTTACTTGATTTTGCTTACGAAATTTCGAAGTTGATCGTTATTAGGATCCTGTGCAAGTGCACGGTTGTAGTACATCTTCGCCTTCTCGTCAATACGAGCTTTCTCATAGTAGTGATTGCCCAGATATACATTGATATCCTTTGCATCACTCTTGTACTTGTTGGGAACAGCCTTGCCTTCGGCAATATTGTTTGCAATCATTGTCTCCAGTAAGTCAGAGGCCTTCTCGTAGTCTGCTACAGCTGCTGATTCTGCTGCGTCTGCTGTTGGAGCGGTTTGCTTAGCAATGTCTCCGTAGATCTTATAGGGCATATAGTTCTCCGGAAGAATTTCAGCTGCCTTGGTTGCGTTTTCTTTCGCTGCTTCGAAATATTTAGTGGCCTTTGCCTGATCATTCTTATTTTCGATGCCGGCGTAGAAATCAAATGTAGCTTGCTGAACATAATCATTATAGCCAGGTTCGATCTTCTTCATATATTCGGCATATGAATCAGCTGCATCAGTCAGATCATTCTTATCTATATATGTCATGGCGAGAGTCTTATTGAAGTCTGCAAAATCGGGTATTTCCTTTATACCTGCTTTGAGCACCTCGATAGCTTCGTCAGGACGGCCTGCATTCTGGAATTCATATGCTACCAGATTGAAGTCAATGGGAGCAAAACGGTTATTCTTTGGATCAGCCTTATATCTTGCGAATAATTTCTCTGCAAGTGGAAGAAGCTGATCTTTCATTTCAGGAATCTGGGCAGCGTTCATGAACTGATAGCGCTGCGCTGTGAAGTTGTTCGGATCTTCCTTTAGCAATTTGGTTGCATAATCGTAACCCTTCTGATAATCCTGACCGTAGAAGAGAAGGAACGCATAGCGGTTCTCATCGCTTTTGAAGTGACTCGGGTTCTGAACATACTTGCCATATTCAGCTGCAGCTTTTGCATATTCTTTCTTATTGTAGTATGCATTGGCGAGTTCGCGCTGGCCAAGAGCTGAGTTCGGATTTTCCTTCAGAAGGTTACCAAGCATCTTTATCGCGAAATCAGGATTCACCATTGTATAAAGGTTGGCATATTTCACATAAGCAGCTGTGGCCTTTGGATTATAGTTCGTAGCCATTTCATACATTCCCGCTGCGCGGCCCCAATCTTTATTCTCACGGTGCTGATCGCCTTCGAACATGTAGATATCAGGATTCTCCATATTGAATTTACGGGCCTTCTCTACTTGCTTTGCTATCTGCTTCTCGTATTTTACGGGATCTACACGATCGTATGCGCGGGCAATAGCTATCTGAAGAGATGCATCTTTCTTTGAGTTCTTGTCGGCTTGCTTGAACAGATTTTCAGCCTCTTTTTGATCACCTTGCATGAGCTTCAGAAGTCCCTCACCTACATAGTTGTATGGATATTGAGGATTAGCTGCCAATCCGGCTGAAAAATATTTTGCCGCTTCTGCCTGATTGTTCTGATCCACAGCAATCATGCCCAGATAGTAATTGCTCACGGCTTTGTCAGTCTGACCGTTGCTGAGACTGCGCTGGAGAAGATCTTTTGCATTCTCAAGTTGGTCTGCCTTATAATACTCCTCTCCCTCGATGTGAGTCTGTGCGAATGCTCCAAGTGATGCGCATGCCAGACTTAATGTTAGAATTCTTCTGAGTTTCATTCTATTTTATTTTTTCGTTTGTTCCTTTGATTGATTATTTCTCTTTTGGTTTATTTTAGCCTTAATCCTGCATCTAATCTTGCAAAATCCTGCCGACCTCAAGCCAGCAGGATTTGAATGATATGTGAACGTAGATTAATTACTTAAGCTCTACGACACGGGCATTCATATGATAAGGCAAAATTCCTGTCTTTGATATTATTTTCTGGCCGGCGAAGCCTGTTACAAACATGTAGAAGCTATTAAGTACGCTCGACTTCGAGGCCGTCGATATCATATATACCTTTCTAAATAACGGATATTCGCCCGAATTTATATATACCTGATAAGGTTTATATGCGATAGGATTGAAGTCATTTTCTTCAGTCGGATTGCTCACCTTGAGTATATTTACCTCAGTGGTAAGATTTGTGGCGACTGTATCGTTCTCATTTTTATAATCTTCGTAGCGCTGGTCGACAGGGATTTTCTTAGCTTCGCTTAGATCGTCACCGAGCCAGCTGACGCTGATTACGCCCAGAGCGTTGCGGTCTTTCTTGACTATGTCAAACACTGCGGCATTGTCTTTCTGTGCATAGGCATTCGGATTATCGGAAATTTTTTTGCCTTCAGGCAGAAATTTGTCGCGTAAATAGCTTACGGTAGAGCTGCCCGCGTTATCGAATACGATTTTTATCGCCGTCGTGTCATTCCCTGCAATCTGACTCCAGCGAGTCGTCTTCCCATTGAGAATATTAGAAATTTCCTCCATGGATACAGATGTGACGCTGTTCTCTTTATTTGTAATGAGCGCCACTGCATCAACCGCTATACAATGAGAACGAACGATTCTTTTGTATTTACTTTTCAAATAATCTTTCTGCTCCTGAGTCAGCTCCCGAGTTACTATAATGGCTTGAGTCCCATCGTTCATAAGGGTATCGATGGCATCTTGCTCGCTAACATAAAAGGGTAATATCGACGAGCCGGGGTAGGAAAACTCAAACACGTCGATTTCCTCCTCAAGCACGTTTTTGAAACCGTCATCGCAGAAAAGAGATGCGCTCCCTTTTGCGTATTCTCCGCGTTGAACCTTTGCGCATGATGCCAACCCGAGTGTTGTCAAGGCTGCTAATCCTATGGCCGCTATCTTTAGTGTCTTCACTTTATTTTGATTTAAGGTTTCAGGTCTAATGTGGATTATTGTGATCGAAGTGGCTAATGTTCCGATAATTATCAGTTCCAACCTTTATATAGCCGGATGCCACGCCAAATGCCGTAGAGACATAAAAGTCCTCCTACCACATAATTGACTACCTGATTGTCAATATTGAACACATCGAATATGAACAATAATCCGACGCAAAGATACACCAATACCATTAAGATTCCGAACACGAGTCTTGCGCCCTTTGAGCCCGACTCTCCGTTATTTCCATAATTTGCCATGATTCTGAGTTTTTTGTTATCTTTTATTATTTTAACAATTCATATAGTTATTAGTTTTTCCAACCATGAATTTTTATTATCTTCAGGGCTGATAATAAGATTGTGTCGTATAAAATAGCTGATAATAAGATTGTGTTCCATAAAATAGAGGAGGAGAGTCCGTTCGGACCCTCCTCCTCGAAAGTTATGATAGGAATCTCAATTATTGAGTCTGGAGCTTGAATGTCACGGGGAGCGTAAAGTAGCTTCGCACTGCGACACCATTGTTCTTGCCGGGCTGCCATTTAGGCATCTTCTTCACCACGCGGATAGCCTCGCGGTCAAGATCTTTGTCTACACCCTTGGCAATCTGAACATTTCCTATAGAACCATCCTTCTCAACCACGAATTTTACAATTACACGGCCTTGGATGTCATTCTGCTGAGCTGCTTCAGGATAACGGATGTTATTGCTCAGATACTTCATAAGAGCTGCCTGACCGCCGGGGAATTCTGCCTGCTGTTCTACCGCTACGAAGATTTCATCTTCTTTCGGTTTTTCTTTCACTTCAGGTTCGGGCTCTTTTACGACTACCTGCTCCTGAACTGCCTTGAACTTATCGGCATCATCGCTACCTTCCTGAGTTACAACACCGCGGGCGGTATTGTCTTCCTTCTGCTCATCCATCGACATCACCTCGTTCTTCACCTTATCGGCTTCAACGATGGCAATCTGAGTCACCTGGACTGTGGCAAGGACCTCCTCGGGTACGGTTACCTCCGGCTGCTCGAATTTCTGCTCTTCCGGTTCCGGCTCATCGGGAGTTTCCTCTTCTGCCTGTTCTATCTGGGCGGCGAGCATCTTCTCTCGCTGCTCCTTAAGTTCAAGCTGACGCTGTTCCTCGCGATAGTCGGAGTATTTGCTGTATGCAAGGATCAAAAGGACTATCACAACCAGACCTACTATCATGTATAGGAAGGCCATATTGTGGCGACGATCGCTCGCCTTACGGAGCTGGTATGCTCCGAATTCCTGATTCTTGTCGGCGAAAATTAGGTCACGCCATTCCGCCGATGTCAGATCCACACTTCTTTTACCCATTTCTTTCTGTCGGTTTAAAGGTTATTAAATCTAACATTAATTATGATGACGGTTCTGATAGTCGATCACCATAACAGAATCGGCCTTGGTCATGTTGTCAATCTGATATTTGGAAATCGAGTTGATCTGCATTTCGTCGAGCACTGACACAAGACTACCGAACGAAGCCTGAGGTGTCGACTTGATGATGATAACGGGTTTCTTCAGATTTTCATCTTTTCTGACTTTCGACGCTGCCTCATCGTAAGCGGCCTGTGCTTTCTCACGGCCTTCTTTTGTCTCGAGGCTACCGAAGCCGCCATCATGATATTTCTTCTTGAGGGCGTTTACTTCAGTGAGGACTTCCTTATTACGCTCCTGAATGATCGCGCGGATACCGCGGGCCTTCTGGGTCTTTTCATCGTTGCTAAGGAATTCGGATACCTGAAGGTTGTTGTTGGCTGCTATCTGGTCAGGAGAGTCTCCGAGACCGTTCGGGCCGCCGGGCTTGCCGAAATAGTAATATACTACCGGCACAACCTTGCCATTTACTGTGTCTACTTCCATCGAACCGGTTTTGCGCTTCGCGTCAAGAATAATGGTCACTGCATCATCTTCTGATGCCTGCGACATGTTCTCGACATTGTCTACTTTTTCGTTCGAGGGCAGGGCTATTGTCAGGGTCTGTGACTTGATCATTGTCGTACAGAGCATGAAGAACGTGATAAGCAACATGTTCATGTCGACCATCGGCGTGAAATCCACGCGGATCTGCATCTTTTTCTGGTGGCCTTTCTTGCCCTTGCCACCATCATTTTGTTGAACTTCTGCCATTTTTCTTATTCTTCTGCCCCTTTCAGAGCTGTCAATAACGTAAACTTATTCATGTGGATCGTCTGAAGGTTGTCCATTACGAGATGAACTATATCAAACGATGTGTTCTGGTCGGCCTTGATGGCCACACCTGTGCCATCCTTGATGGCATTCACGAGATTCTCATTTGAGCTCTGGCGCATGGCTTTCATCCACATCTGGAACTCATTGGGGTTCTGATCGTTCTGATTCCATGAAATTGGAATTCCGGTCGGATGATTGGGATCATCATCGCCCTCAAGCCATTTGTCCATCTTTGTCTGGCCCTCCGGCTGATTGATGAGATCAAGAAATTCTCCCATCTTAGCCAAAGGTACGCCGAATGCACCTTGCTTGCTGAAAGTGATCTTCTGCTCGTCTGTGAATTTCACAGGGTTGTTCTTATGTGTCTCATTATAGATCTCGGCCACTTTGTCGAGAACAGCGATACGCATCTTTTCGTTGCTCCAGTTCGCACTGGTATCGTTGTTCATCGTCAGCCAGACCTTGCCCTCCGGATTCACAAGCACCTGCACTACATTCGTCTCCTGGACTTTCTCGGTCGATACCGAGGCCGGAGTGATTACCGTTGCAGGCTCCTTCGAAAGGAAGGTTGAGGTCAACATGAAGAAGGTAAGCAGAAGCACTGTCACATCACTCATCGCCGTCATGTCGATGAATGTGCTCTTCTTTGCTATCTTTACTCTTCCCATAGTTGCTATTAACTTTTATCGGTTTGTGTGTAAGAGGTTACGTTATCTCCTTTTATTTGTGAGTAGCTGCATAAGTGGCTACGATGGAGAAACCGATTTCGTCGATAGCGTACGAGAGGTTGTCGATCTTATTTGTAAAGAAGTTGTAGGATATTACAGCGAACGCACCGGTTGCGATACCGAAGGCTGTGTTCACAAGTGCCTCCGAGATACCGGTTGACAGCTCTGTAGAGTCAGGTGAACCGGATGCTGCAAGTGCCTGGAATGATTTGATCATACCCATAACGGTTCCGAGAAGTCCGACAAGTGTACCGAGTGTTGTCAGGGTTGCCACGATCGGAAGGTTCTGTGAAAGAGCCGGCATCTCGAGTGCGGTTGCCTCTTCTACTGAGTTGCGGAGGGTTGTAAGCTTCTGCTCCTTGCTGAGCACATCGTTTGCATCCATTTCTTTGTACTTCACGAGTGTGCTGTAAACTACAGCTGCTACCGAACCCTTCTGGTCCTTACAACGCTTCATGGCTGCATCGATGTTGTTGGCTGCGAGGTCGGCCTTGATGTCGGCAACGAACTTGGTGGTGTTGCCACGACCTGTTGCTGATGAAAGAGCAATCCAACGTTCGATTGAAAGTACAATCACTGTAAGAAGAAGTGTCATCAGGATAGGCACGATGAAACCGCCCTTGTAAACTGTACCGGCGAGGTTCAGTGGATGTCCGTCGGTTGAACCGCCTTCGAAGTTACCGCTGTAGCCCATTCCAAAGAGGAAGATGCATACTGCAGCAGCTGCGCAGCAGAGGATTACGATGAACGCGTTCTTGATGCCGCGGATCTGGCTGATCTTTTCTTCTTTCTTGATCTTAGTGGCCGCTGCCACGGGCTTGGGAGCCGCAGGTTTCTGAGATTCCATAATCTTTTAAATTTTTTGTTTTGGTTTGTTAGTATTTATTAGTTACTTCTATTCGTTTTCTATAATTGGGTCTCACGGAGATTCGGCTCCTTGGGCGGACCTTCTCGCAGCCTCTTTTTGGTTATACTTTTTCATGGTTTGCAGGCCGCTTTTGTTCTCCTTTGCAAAATTACTATATTTTTCGATATTGTCAATACTTCATTTAATTTTTTTAAGCACTAATCTTTGCTTTTTATATTTGTTAGGGATATTTTTATGCAAAAACATGTTGTATAACATATTTTTGCTAAAATTAAAAGACTGCGACGAGTTATTCTTCGCCACAGTCTTTCAGATATGCGGATATTCGTTTAGTCAGAGATTCATTCTGCCACTGCGGCCACTCCCGGAAGAGTCTTGCCTTCTATTGCCTCGAGAAGTGCGCCACCACCGGTGGATACATAGCTTACACTATCGGCCAATCCGAATTTATTCACACAGGCCACTGAATCACCACCGCCGACAAGTGAGAATGCACCGTTATCGGTAGCCTCTACGATTGCTTCGGCAATCGCTTTTGAGCCTTTTGCAAAGTTATCAAATTCGAATACGCCTGCGGGGCCGTTCCAAAGAATGGTTTTGGCCGGGAGGATGGCGTTGCGGAACGCAATGATCGAGTCCGGTCCTGCATCGAGACCTTCCCATCCATCGGGGATCGCCATTACCGAACATACCTGTGTGTTGGCATCGTTGGCGAAATTGTCAGCTGCGATGCAGTCTGTAGCAAGAACGAGGTTCACACCCTTCTCTTTCGCAAGATCCATTATGTGTTTGGCGAGGTCGAGTTTATCATCTTCCACGATGGAATTGCCAATCTTGCCCCCCTGTGCCTTGGCAAAGGTAAAGGTCATACCGCCGCAGAGGATGAGGTTGTCTACCTTGTCCATAAGATTCTCGATGATTCCGATCTTTGTGGAAACCTTCGAACCTCCCATAATTGCTGTAAACGGACGGTTGATGTCCTTGAGGATGTTATCAACTGCTTTAACCTCTTTTTCCATAAGAAGCCCGAGCATTTTGTCTTCTTTGTCGAAGTAATCGGCAATGACTGCGGTTGAAGCGTGACGACGGTGTGCAGTGCCGAATGCATCGTTTACATATACGTCAGCATAGCTTGCAAGTGTTTTTGCAAATTCTTTCTGACTCTCCTTCATTGCTTTCTTGGCTGCATCATAGCCGGGATCGTTCTTGTCGATTCCTATCGGTTTGCCTTCCTCCTCGGGATAGAAACGAAGGTTTTCGAGAAGAAGAACCTCTCCCGGTTTAAGTTCCTTGGCTGCCTCTTGTGCCTTTGCACAATCCGGAGCGAATTTTACATCTGTGCCGAGTGCCTTTGCCACTGCGTCACGTATCTGGAGAAGACTGAGTTTCTCGTTGACCTTGCCTTTGGGCTTGCCCATATGCGACATTAGTATCAGCGCGCCTCCATCTGCAAGAATCTTCTTAAGAGTGGGAAGTGCTCCGCGGATACGTGTGTCATCTGTAATGTTGCCATTCTCGTCCAATGGTACGTTGAAATCCACGCGGACGATGGCTTTCTTGTCTTTGAAATTGTAATTCTCGATTTTAGCCATAGCTTTAGTCTATATTTAGGGTTTGATTAGATTCTTTCCGTTTCCGCCATAAGGTCCCAAAATCGGGCCAAATGAGCGCCTGTTAACTTATTGTGCAAAATTAATAAAATTAATCGACATGACATTGCTCTTTGTTGGAAAATGCTATCTTAATTCAATTTTTCAACTCCCGAATTGGAAATTAGTTCAATGTTTTACATTTTCTTAAGGAAAAATTCCCTAATTTTGCACTGAAGTTGAATTCCCAATTTATGAATATGTATATTATTATATTATGAATAATATTGATAAAAGCATATTTGATAATCTATGTATCAATTGCCTGGGCCTAACTCCATCGGGCTATAAGCTTATTCCGGCGGCCGGGGGCGACAGGAAATATTATCGTCTGCAACCGGAATCAATGAGGATTTTGGGAGTGATTGCCGATAATAAGGCTGATTCAAAGGCTTATGTGTCCTTGTCACAAGTATTTCAAGGTTATAAAGACGAGTGGAGTGCCGGATTTTATATTCCGAAGGTATTGGATTCTACCGATGACTTTTCTCATTATTTAGTCGAAGATGTCGGCGATGTAAGTTTGTATGACAGATTAAATGACGGTCAACTTCCTGTTTTGATGGATAGGGTGGTGCGGGCCCTTGTAAGTATGCAGACGGTTCCGGAAGACAAATGGGAGCGAGTCGTGGCTTACCCTCCTTTATCCAAACGACTGATAATGTGGGATTTGAATTATTTCAAATATGAATTTCTAAAAATCTGCGGTATTGAGTTCGATGAGAATGCTCTTGAGGATGATTTCGAACGCCTTGCTAATGATTTGCTGACTATTCCTCACAACCAATGGGGATTTATGATGCGCGACTGTCAGAGCCGTAACATCATGTTGGGAGGCCATGATAATCAAACTCCATATTTCATAGATTTTCAAGGAGGAAGAAAGGGTCCATTACTTTATGATGCCGTTTCGCTTCTCTGGCAGGCGAAAGCCGGCTTCTCTAAGGAATTCCGGATGCAGATGCTTGATATTTATTGTGCAGAGCTTGCCAAGCGCAGAAATATTGACCCCGGGGAAATCTTGGGTCCGCTGCCTGCTATTGTGTTGTTTCGGACGCTGCAGGTACTGGGCGCATATGGTTTCAGAGGTCTTGTGCAGAAACGAGCTCATTTCATTACAAGTATTCCCGCTGCTTTGCGTAATCTTGCTGATATCATTTCGTTTGGGTGGTTAGATAAATATCCATGCTTGCATGAGTTGGCGGAAGATTTGGTGAATTTACCTAAATTCAACGGAGTTGAAAACTATCCTGGGAAACTGGTGATAAAAGTATTCAGTTTCTCATATAAGAAAGGATATCCGGATGATTTAAGCGGGAACGGTGGCGGATTTATGTTTGATTGCAGGGGTATGCACAACCCGGGGCGTTATGATGAATATAAATTGTTGACAGGTAGAGATGCGTCGGTAATAGAGTTTCTCAAGGAAAAGGGTGAGGCGGATGTTTTTGCTGAAAAGGCAATCCAAATTGTCATTCCTACTGTGGAACGGTATCTGAAAAGGGGTTTTACTTCACTTCAGATTGGATTCGGATGTACAGGTGGACGTCATAGGTCGGTATATTGCGCGGAGTATGTGGCCGGCAAGCTCGCAGAAATGTTTCCCCATGCTAAAGTGGAATTGATTCACAGGGAGCAGGAAATTGTAGAAATATTTAATTAGGAACAGACTATGAAAGCTTTCATACTTGCAGCCGGACTTGGCACGCGCCTTAAGCCATGGACTGATTCCCATCCGAAGGCATTGGTGCCGGTTGGCGGAATCCCTATGCTTGAACGTGTCATCCTTAGGTTGCGGGATAATGGATTTAACGATATAGTGGTGAATGTTCATCACTTCTCAGACCAGATCATCTCTTTCCTTGCCAATAATGATTTTGGTGTCACGGTGAGGTTGAGCGATGAATCCGATCGTCTTCTCGACACGGGGGGCGGCCTTCTGAAGGCTTCAGAGTTGTTCGGCAATGATCAGGGCCCTGTGTTCGTCCATAATGTAGACATTTTAAGCGATGCCCCGCTTAATGATTTAATGCGTCAGCATAAGGAATCCGGCCGGGATATCTCGCTTGTTACCAGCCCTCGTGACTCTTCAAGGAAACTTATATTCGGCCCAGATGGCACGTTGGAGGGTTGGCATAATTTAATTACGGAAGAATATAGACCGGCAGGGATTAAACCTAGTCCCGATAGTCATGAATCAGCTTTCAGTGGAATCTACATAATGGAGCGTAATGCCATATCAGCTCTTGGTCATTTTGCCGAGGTTTCCCGAATTGACAAGTTCCCTATCATGGATTTCTTTCTCTCTGCCCCTCCAGATATAAATATCGGTGAGATCAGACTGGAAGCCCTTAATCTCATCGATATAGGTAAGCCGGAAACCCTGCTCAAGGCAGAGAGCCTTTTTCGCGACTTAGGTACCAAAAATTTTTAGTGCATAGAGCCTAATGCAGATGGTTCACTGTCGTCTTGCCATGGCTGTTGTATTGGAACACGCATCCTAAAATAAGGAATGCAACCGCTACTCCTCCGATTACCCACGTTACCGTGATACCGGTTGTAAAACAAGAGATGATCAGCAATATCGAACCGATAATGTAGCTGAGGATGGATAGTGTTTTCATAGTAACTCGTATTAAATAATTATTATTCCTGTATATAAATATATGGTATATGAGAAGAGAAAAATTCTCCGGTCTCATTATACCTTTATAACATTTGCCTTGTCGCGTTGGTTCAAAGTTCGGCCTCTTTGAGTTTTTCAGCGTTTTCAGCTACTGTGAGTCGGTCAATACACTCCTGAATGTCGCCGTCCATAAATGCCGGAAGATTATATATGGTGTAATTTATCCGGTGGTCGGTGATTCGTCCCTGCGGGTAGTTGTATGTGCGGATTTTTGCCGAACGGTCGCCGGTGCTTACCATTGTCTTTCTTTTTGAGGCGATGTCATCAAGATATTTCTGATGCTCTTTGTCGTAGATGAACGTGCGCAATCTCGACAAGGCTCTCTCTTTATTTTTAGGCTGATCGCGGGTTTCCGTACACTCGATTAGTATCTCCTCCACTTTATCTGTATTGGGGTTCTTCCAGTTATATCGCAGCCGAACCCCGGATTCAACTTTGTTTACATTCTGACCTCCGGCGCCTCCCGAACGGAACGTATCCCATTTGATTTCTCCTTCGTGAATTTCTACATCAAATTCCTGTGCTTCCGGTAGGACCGCTACGGTAGCGGCCGAAGTATGGACTCTGCCCTGAGTTTCGGTGACGGGAACTCGTTGCACGCGGTGCACTCCGCTCTCATATTTGAGAGTCCCGTACACACCATCCCCGGTTACCGAACAAACTATCTCCTTGAAGCCTCCGCTTGCGCCCTCAGACACGGAAGATATGGCCAATTGCCAGCCTTTCTTCTCGGCATATTTCTGATACATCCGAAAAAGATCTCCTGCAAAAAGAGCAGCCTCATCACCTCCGGTCCCTCCCCGAATCTCAAGAACCGCGTTCTTGGAGTCATCAGGATCTGCCGGAATAAGCAATAGTTTGATCTCTTCCTCTAATTGCGGAAGTCGAGTGCTGCAGCTTTCTATTTCTTCACGGGCAAGTGCGCGCATCTCTTCATCCGATTCTTCGGCCAGGATGATTTTTGATTCCTCAAGATTATGAAGCGTGGATTCGTATTCTTTTTTTACGATCAATATCCGCTCCAGATCGTGATATTCCTTGGTGAGCCTGACATACCGCGTTTGATCTGATATAACCGCCGGATCGGTTATCAGGGTCGATACCTCCTCGAAGCGGCTGTCAAGCCCTTCGAGGCGCGACAACAACATATTTTCTGCCATTTCTTTCCTTATGATTTGCTTTCGGAATGCAAAATTATAAAAAAATGCTAAAATACTTTGCTTATTCCCTATTTTAGCATTAACTTTGCACCCGAATTGCGCTATTCATGCGTTTTTCTTAAATATCAAACCAAATTCATTCAATTAAACCGGCAAGTTTATGGCAACAAAAATTAGATTACAGCGTCACGGTCGTAAGCGTTACGCTTTTTATCCTATTGTAGTAGCCGATAGCAGGGCACCACGTGATGGTAGATTTATTGAAAGGATAGGTTCTTATAATCCGAACACTAATCCTGCTACAATAAGTTTAGACTTCGACCGTGCTTTGTATTGGGTTGAAACTGGAGCAATTCCCACCGACACCGTTCGTTCGATTCTTTCTAAAGAGGGTGTGATGCTTATGAAGCATCTCCGCGTTGGTGTCAAGAAAGGTGCTTTCTCCGCAGAAGAAGCTGAGCGCCGCTTTAACGCCTGGAAGGCTGAGCGCACGAAAGTCGCTGATGCCGCTAAGGCTAAGAACGAAGCTGCTGCCGCTGAAGATGCCAAGAAGCGTTTCGAGGCTGAAGTAGAGAAAAACCGTCTCAAAGGCGAATCCGTAGCCAAAAAGAGAGCTGAAAAGCTCGCTGCTGAAGAAGCCGAAGCTAAGGCTGCCCTCGAGGCTGAAACTGCTGAATCAGAAGCTGAAGCAGCTGCAGAGTAAGCCAGGGAAGTACTATTCCAAACCTATAAAAAATCCGACGCCTATTATGCGCCGGATTTTTTATTATATCCCTTTCTCGATATTTGAGCGTCCCTTAATGTCCGGTGTCGAAGAGTATATTAAAGCGTTAAAAACAAAAAAAGCGATGAACCTGAACGTTTCATCGCTTTTTTGTAGCGGGATCGAGAATTGAACTCGAGACCTCCGGGTTATGAATCCGACGCTCTAACCAACTGAGCTATCCCGCCTTCCGTTTTGCGAGTGCAAAGTTAGATAAAATTTTTCAATTAGCCAACTTTTACCAAAAAAATTTCGTAATTTTGCGTTCAATTATGAGATTTTCATTTTATAGACTCGGACTTTGGTCTTTGATGTTAATATGGATTGTGAGTTCTTTATCCTGTAGCACGGGTATCGAGGGCACAAAAACTATAAAGATGACTCGCGCCGAGAAGCGTGAAAACCGCCCGACACCTGAAGATTTGCTAATGGCGGATTTAGTCCCTCAGCACCTCGCTGACTGGAATATAGGTAAGACGTTCACCATTGTTGATGAAAAAGCGCGTCTGGTGTTGTCCCCCGAAATGCCCATGCCCGATTCTGTTTCAGGTATAAAGCTTCGTTATGCAGGTGTTGAATCGAGGCCGACTCCCGATGGCAAGGAGGAAACATTAATCCTATTCTTCGATGTAAGAAATGCCATCCGTTACGCCACGGGCCGTGCCCCGGGGATTGCGACAGAATCGATTTCAGCTGTCGATATACCCATGATTGTCGATGATGACCTCGTGGAATCCGCCGCAAAGCTTCTTGTCGGTAAAAACCTCTGGACCAGGACTGCTCTGTGGTATGACAATGAAGGCAATCCTATCGAGGGCCGAAAATATGTTCCGGTCTCTGTATCGGCAGTGAGACCCGGAAATGCATTCTTTCCGTTCATTATTGATTTTTATGATGAAAATGGAAATGCTGCCTCTCTCTTTATGAATATTAAGAATGAAGCGGGAATAGGAGCGGAAAGCCGCACATTCCCTGCACTGTTCTCGCTCGCCGACCCAAAGATTTCATATCCTACCATTTCGCCCGAAGTTTGGGAACTGATTACAAAAGGGGAAGTCCGGATAGGAATGACTAAAGAAGAATGTAAGCTTTCGCTGGGCAATCCCTCAGAAGTGGATGCCGGCCATAACTGGAATAATCTTGTCGATATTTGGAAATATAAGGATGGCACGTTTCTCTATTTCGAGGATGGCCGACTCTCAAATTTCCGTCATTGATTCTTAATCTGTATGGTGACTTTTGAAGAATATAAAGACTTGACAAGTCTCACCACTTTCGGTGTTCCGGTCAAGGCCCGGTGGTATGCCGAATATGCTTCCGAAAAAGAACTCCTGAAAATCACGCGTGATGGGCGGTTCATTGATAATCAGGTGTATTATATCGGAGGTGGTAGCAATTTGCTCTTTCTGCATGATTTTGACGGTTTGGTGCTTCGTTCAGCCATTAAAGGTATTGTCCGGTATGATAAGGACCCGCAGACTTGCTATGTCATTGCAGGAGCAGGGGAGAAGTGGAGCGATTTGGTGGAGTGGACCGTTAATAACGAAATTGCGGGACTGGAAAATATGGCTGCCATTCCCGGAGATGTGGGTGCGGCTCCGGTCCAGAATGTAGGAGCCTACGGGGTGGAAGCCAAGGATGTGGTCTTTTCAGTGGAATGTTTTGATACGATGACTCGTAAAACCGTTCGGTTTTCTGCTGAAGAGTGCGGATTCGGCTATCGCGACAGTATGTTCAAACACGAGGGCAAAGGCAGATATATTGTTTTGCGTGTTTCATTCAGACTTTCTCAAACTACAAAGCCCTCAAACCTTTCTTACGGCCCGTTAAAGGAATTCGCGAAAAATCTTGGTCATGAGCCAACGATCCGCGAGATCGCGGATGAGATAAAAAGAATAAGGGATTCAAAACTTCCGGATCCCGATAAATTGGGAAGTGCGGGTAGTTTTTTTAAGAATCCTGTTGTTCACAATGGTTTCTTGAAAGAGATTGAAGTTTTGACCGGCCAACGAATTCAAGGGCATCCGGTAGGCGAGCATCATACTAAGGTATCTGCCGCTTGGCTTATAGACAATGCAGGAATGAAAGGTATGCGCTGCGGAGGAGCGATGGTCTATGAAAAGCAACCGCTCGTGATTGTAAATACGGGTCATGCCACTGCCGAAGATGTGAAGTTGCTGGCCGAAAAAGTCAGGAGTGAGGTGAGAAACAAATTTCTCATTGATTTGAATCCGGAGGTTAATTATATTGACACCACCATCAATGTAACCCTGCTCGGCACAGGAACTTCAAAAGGTATTCCGGAAATCGGCTGTATGTGCCGCGTCTGTCAGTCCCCCTATTTGAAAGATAAAAGGACTCGCACTTCTGCGCTTGTCAGAACAATGGGTATGACTTTGCTTATTGATCCTTCTCCGGATTTCAGGCAACAGGCTCTTCGGGAAGGCCTGCATCACATAGATGCGGTGCTTGTCACGCATGGACATAATGATCATGTCGGGGGGCTGGATGATCTCCGCCCATTCTGTGCCGATCACCGCCTCACTGTATATACAGATCCTATCACAGACAAGGAACTTAGAACTCACTTTGAATATTGCTTTAGGGAGCATCCATACCCGGGAGTCCCTACATTTGATATGCATGTTATTGATAAGAATCCCTTTTTTATCAATGGAGTTAAGATAATTCCTATTGAGGTGATGCACGGGCAGCGGCCAATCTTAGGTTATCGCATCGGAAAATTCGCTTATATCACTGATGCAAAGACAATTGCCCCGGAGGAGCTTGAAAAATTGGAGGGTGTGGATACAATGGTGTTAAATGCGCTGCGCGATCGTGACCATTTCTCGCATTTCACGCTTGAAGAAGCTTTGGAGGTAATAAATGAGATTAACCCCCGTCAGGCATATCTTACCCATTTCAACCATGAGATAGGGCGTCACCATGAGCTCGCCTCCCGACTTCCCGAGAATGTAGCTCCCGGATATGATGGGCTGACGTTCAACGTCAGATAAGTCTAAGACCCCATCCCATTAAAATGTTAATGCGGGCCGCATATTTTCGCGGGAGATTTGTCTGTCTCGGAGGAAGCTACACGGGCATTATGCCTGGAGAGATGGGCAAAACTCACCGGAAAGCTGCCGCACAAAGGAAATCGCAGAAATTTTAATAAATTTTCACGGACAAATTTGGTAGTATCAGAAAAATTGATTAACTTTGCAGAGCAAAAAGGAAACGGCCATAGGGTTCATATCCTTGCTTTATTTGGTCTATTAGTGTAGCGGTTAGCACGCCACCCTCTCACGGTGGAAACTCGGGTTCGAGTCCCGGATAGACTACTTCAGGACTATCTTAAGATAGTCCTATTTTTTTGTATTATCTTTTTGTTGTTATCCAATTTCAGAATATTTTTGGAGCTGTTGATGGTAGGTGAATACCGGACGCTTTATAAAATATTATGTCATGGGTTTTGTAATTACTATGATAATTATTAACTTTGTCAATAGAATTAGCGCTTAGCCGTCAAATCTGTTAGTGTCAAATAAATTGTGTGTCATTAATGTTTTTGATATGAATACAATATATGAGCGTCTGGTGAATCTGCCTATATTTAAAGGGGCAGGGAAAGAGTTAATTACATCATTCGTAGAAAAGACCCCTCTTGACTTTATTAGTTATTACCCCGGTGAGGTCATAATTGAAGAAAACCGTCCTTGTGATGAAGTGATTTGCCTTGTTTCAGGCTCCGTCAGAAGAAGACGGTATTTTTGTGCCGGACAGCTGATAGTAAATGATGTGCTTCACGCAGGAAGTATGCTTGGCCTTGAAAATCTTTATGGTCTCCACACAAAGTTTGGAATGAATATAGTTGCTGACAGCGAGGTAGGTGTGATGCAGTTTGATAAACACAATTTATTCCATTGGCTTCTGAATTCCAAATTATTGCTTATAAATACTCTAAATTATCTTTCCAGAAATGCCCAGAACGGTACGGATGCCCTAATGAGTCATGGTATGAGGGAAATTGAATCTGAACTTTCATATCTTGTTCAGATTGCGACTTCCCCGAGTTCGACAAATATTTCGATAACCACACCAAACATCCCGATAGAAGAGTTTATGGCTCCTCAAGGTAAGACCCACCGCCCACTTCTCAATAGGCTAATCGAATCCGGACTTATTACAATGCCCGATTCGCATACCATCGATATTGCTTCAAGGTGTGCTCTCCTGGATGCTTTCCGTGAAGAGTGAGACAACGCGCAGTCTCCTTATCTGACTATATTTTGGATAGGAGGCTGAAGTAAACTTTATGATATACGCTCGAATATTTTGGCAACGTCCCGTGTGTAAAATCCGGTTTTTGAACGATGCCAAATAATAATTTTTATAACGATATGAAAAATCAGGAATTTTAATTATCTTTGCATCAGCTAACCGCATCAATTAATTAATGAAACACCATGAAAGGCAATAGCATTCTTAAATTCAGGCTTTCTCTTCTTAATTTCATCGAATTTGCTGTGTGGGGTTCTTATCTCACATCTTTAGGTAATTTCTTGTTTCAAGCCGGATTGGGTAGTCAGATAGGATGGTTCTATGCTATCCAGGGAATAGTATCTCTGATTATGCCCTCACTGATAGGCATCATAGCCGACAGGTGGATCCAAGCTCAGAAAATGTTGAGTTTATGCCATCTGATGGCCGGAGTGTTCATGGCTTTGGCCGGAATTTATTGCATGAATGCAACTACAATAGAATTTGGCCCTCTGTTCACGTTTTATTCAATATCAGTCGGTTTCTTCATGCCGACTATCGGGCTGAATAATTCAGTTGCTTTTAATGCACTTACCGGTGCCGGACTTGACACCGTGAAAGATTTCCCGGCGATTCGCATTTTCGGAACCATCGGTTTCATTTGCGCAATGCTTTTCGTCAATTTCGTCACTATTGAAGGCATCGCTTTCCAATCTTCATATATGCAGCTGTTTGTCTCGGCGGCATTCAGTTTCATCATGACTGTTTATGCTTTAACCATGCCGGCTTGCGCTACTTCCAAGGCTGATTCTTCCGCCGGCTGGATTGACAAGTTCGGTCTGCGTGCATTCGGACTGTTCAAACAGAAGAAAATGGCGATTTTCTTCCTTTTCAGTATGCTACTCGGCGTTTCTCTGCAAATCACTAACGGCTACGCCAACCCGTTCATCACTTTCTTTAAGGATATTCCGGAATATAGTAATGCTTGGGCCGCACAAAATGCTAACGCATTGATTTCACTTTCTCAAATCAGCGAAACACTGTGTATCCTGCTGATTCCTTACTGTCTGAAGCGATTTGGAATCAAAGGTGTAATGCTGATGTCGATGTTTGCATGGGTGCTACGGTTCGGGCTCTTCGGTGTAGGAAATCCCGATGGTGGACTTTGGATGTTCATCTTGTCTTGCATAGTATATGGTATTGCGTTCGATTTCTTTAATGTGTCGGGTGGTCTGTACGTCGACAGAGAGACTTCTCCTGAAATCCGCAGCAGTGCGCAGGGCCTGTTTATGATCATGACAAATGGATTCGGGGCTACTATCGGAACTCTGTGTGCGATGGCGATTGTCAACCATTATGTAGTGCCCACCGATTCGCCCGAGGTGCAACTCGAAGGCTGGCGTGCTTGCTGGCTTATATTTGCTGCCTATGCCTGCCTTGTTGGAATCCTGTTCTGGCTGATTTTTAAAGAAGATAAAAAAGACAAGGCCCTTCTCAATGAAGCTCCGATATTTGAGGCTGTAGATGGCGGAGGGATGACTGAGGAGATATGATTCGATTCTTTGCCCCTGATATCGTAAAAGATTCGGCTCTGCCGGAAGGAGAGTCCGCCCACTGCTGCCGGGTCCTTCGTTTGAAGAAGGGAGCGGAGATAGAGGTTGTCGATGGGAATGGCTCCGTTTACTCTTGCGTAATCGTGGAGCCCAACCCGCGCCATACCTGTGTTGAGATTGTCGATGTTCATGTGCAGCCACTCCATTGGAAACCCTATATTACGTTGGCCATCGCACCAACTAAAAATATCGACCGAATGGAATGGCTTGCTGAGAAAGCAGTCGAAATAGGTGTCAACAGACTCGTTTTCCTGAATTGTCACAACAATGTGCGCCGTGTTGTAAAACGCGAGCGATTCGATAAGATTCTTGTCTCGGCTATGAAACAGAGTCTTAAGGCCTCAATTCCTGAATTCACTGAGATGATTGACTTCAAGGATTTTATTTCCACAGACACTTCAACTAAAAAGTTTGTTGGATACTGCGATTCATCGGTGGAAAAAATTGATTTCGCGAAGGCTTATGATGGTGAATCGGATATCACGATAATGGTCGGACCCGAAGGCGACTTTACAAGGGAAGAAATCGAGGCTGCCTTCAATTCCGGTTTCAAACCGGTTACTTTCGGCAATACAAGACTCCGCACCGAGACCGCAGGGCTTGATGCATTATGCGCGACGCATACGCTTATCAGCCTTAAAGCTAATGATTCGTAGGGTGCGTACTCTTAGGGAACACGTTCTAAATACCTCCACATGTTACCTTCATAAAAAGAAAAGAGCCGGCTTTTACCCGGCTTTTTCTATGAATATAGTCGAATAGTGGCTCAATTGCTTTGGCTTTGGACCGACGACTGACTTTGTCCCTGTGGTGGCGTCGAAGCCGCAGCTTGCGGCTGAGGACTCGCCGGAGCTTGCGGATACAGACCTGCCGGAGGTGTGCCGGGACGTTCGGGAGTCCCTGAATTATAATAATAAGGATAGGGAATTCCGACAATTGGACCTGTAGTGCGACCCGCACTGAGAGAACCTTCAATAATCGTGTCGCGTCCCGAAGCATTCTCAAAGGTGTATAGATGGAATTTATGCAGCATCACTGCAAGATGCTCGAACACCGATGCCTGTATACCCTCATATGCGAACCAAGCTGAAGTATTGGTAAAACAATATATCTGCAAAGGAATGCCCGATGATGTCTGAGCCAGCGTAGTAACGAAGCAGTCGTCATCATGTGATATATGGTTGTTCTGATTCAGATATAGTTTTATATAGGCTCTGAATATGCCGAGATTCGTATCGATGCTTCCATCCACGAGCCCTTCACTATTATTGACGTCTTCAACTTTCCCTGCGGCTTTCTGTGCCCGTTTCTTTGCAATCCAGTCCTTAATCAATTCAACTTGAGAAAACTCTTCAAGCAAATCATCCGAAGCCTCCACCACACTGTCGGCGTCAATGTTATACGAGCGCTGAATCCTGCGGGTATGTGATTCCTGCATATTCCGGTAATTAGTAAATCCGTTAGAAATCAGGTTGTAGGGTGGGACTGTTGAAACAGTCTTGTCCCAGTTGATGATCTTTACATCCGTGAGCGACACCTCCGAAACTATACCGTTGGCTTTATTACCCGGAACCTCTATCCAGTCTCCGACATGCAGGGAGTCATTTTGTGCAAGCTGTACTCCTGCGACTATTCCCAAAATCGAATCCTTGAAAATCAACATCAGGACAGCAGCGAACGCACCCAGGCCGGCCAGCAGTGCGCCGGGAGATTTATCAAGAAGTATCGCTGCAATCACTATTGATGAAATTATCCATACAAGCAGTTTGGCAACCTGTACAATACCTGCCAGCGGAAGTTTCTTTTTATTTTCGCGTTGATCGAGCGTAGCCCATATGACGTCGCTTAACGAACATAATGCCACCGCCACAACAACCGTTATATATATGGCCGTCAGCCTGGTAAGCCACGATGCTATGGATATGTGCATGAACAGCGTGAACTGTATAAGGATCAGAAATAATAGGGCCGGAAGAAGTCGGCTTACTTTTATAAAGAATCTCTTTTCAACGAGATTAGTATAAATCTTAGACTTTACATGTGGTTTCAATTTGTCGAGTATGAAAACCACAAGCCATTTTAATCCTATACCTACTACCATTGCCAGAATGAATACAATGGCTATGTAGACCCAGGTAAAAAGAGTTTCATCTTTCTCCCATCCAAAAAGACTGAGCAGCCAATCGGAAAACTTCATTAATTCGGTGGCTATGAAATATGTTCCCTGATCTGTCGCAGTGTTATCTACTATGCCGGCTCTGTTTACCGCGCGAGTTACATGAGATACCGGATCGTTCGGCCCCATGCCCATTATCATTGTTAACAATGTCGGAAATGCCATATGATTACAGTGGAATTGATTAGTTGGTATGTATTCTTGATTTCTTAACATTCTTTTCTTAAGCTTTGTTCGTCTGTTGGATATCCTGAAGCGTATATCTTTTGAGTAAGCTAAAGCTAATAGAGGAAGCTGATTATTCAGTTCCTCCAGCAGATTATAAATGCAAAATCCTGATTAATCGCGCCTTAAAATGGATTAACAAAAATTAACATTGCAAGCCCCGCATTTTTTGCACACTCTCTTTGATTTGTGCAAATGTTGGATAAATTTTATTTTGAACCGGTTTTCGCTTCAAATTGCACATATAACGCAATTTAGGAACATCTTTTTCCTAAGAGGTAAAATATTTTTGAAAAAAAGTCGTAAAATCTTTTGCTCTAACCAATAGATTTATATAAATTTGAACAGAACTAACACGAAAATCTTAATGATTGTTAACCTGCCATGGAGCGTACTTTAATACTTCTAAAACCATCATGCGTCGGAAGAGGCCTTATTGGAGAGGTCACTTCTCGTCTGGAAAAAAAGGGTCTTGTAATCTGCGGAATGAAAATGATTCAGCTGGATGAAAAAATCCTCCGCGAACATTATTCTCACCTTGTTGAAAAACCGTTCTTCCCCGTTCTTGTGAAAGGAATGATGGCTACTCCGGTGATTGCAATGTGTCTCAAAGGCGTAGACGCTGTGGAAGTTGTAAGGCTCATGTGCGGTGTAACTAACGGAAGGAAGGCCGCTCCCGGCACGATCCGTGGAGATTTCAGCATGAGTGGCTCCCAGAATATAATCCATGCAAGTGACTCGCCTGAAAATGCGGAGATAGAAATCGCACGCTTTTTCAAGCCCGAAGAGTTGTTTGATTACTCTCCCCTTGAGATAGGATATATTTACAGTCCTGACGAAGTGTGAGTTTATATTAAATTAAGTTAATCGAAAAATTTTGCTTGATTCTCAGCGTTATAGGATTGAGACAAAAGAGTTACAAAACAATGTATAGTATTAAAAGCATAGTATGTATGGCCCTGATAAGCGTCCTTTCAGCAGGCTCGGCATACGCACAGCATATTTCTTCTTCAAATCCTCATTCTCAGGCTCACAAGCAGCTTCTGGCAAGTCGCGCCAAAAGTGATGACCAAATAAAATTAGTCGAAAAGAATACTTTCATTGATCTCATCGATGAGCCGGAACCGGAACCCGATATTTACACCGAAGGATGGAACAGCAAGAGCGTCAACCCTTTCAAGGAATCGGATGTTCCTTTCACAAAAGTTATTGATGTCTCTGAATACCATATGCCTGTTCCGGGTGTGCTAACATCAAAATATGGTTACCGCGCCCGTTTCGGACGTATGCATAAGGGTGTCGACCTTAATCTTCGTTCCAATGATACGGTATATGCTGCTTTCAGCGGTAAAGTGCGCCTTACTAACTATGAGGGTAAAGGATACGGCAATTACATTATTCTTCGTCATCCTAATGGCCTGGAAACTGTTTATGGTCACCTTAACCGTTTCCTTGTTAAGCCTGATCAGGTTGTGAAAGCAGGCCAGCCTATCGGTCTTGGCGGTAGCACCGGACGTAGTACGGGCCCGCATCTCCATTTCGAAACCCGTTTCATGGGTTATGCCATCAATCCGGAGGCTATTTTTGATTTTGAAAGAAAAACGACCCATACCGATACTTATACATTCTCAAAGTCTACTTATACTCAGGCCCGTCATTATGCCCCGAAGACCACAATGGCAAAATCCGAATCTGAGAATACATATAAGAGTGGTTCCAACTCTCAGGCCACTTATACAGTGAAGAAAGGTGATTCTCTTTCATCAATTGCCAGATCTTATGGTATGTCGGCCACGACTCTTAGAAAAATCAATAGCATGGAGCCTACCGATAAGATCCACGTAGGTCAAGTGTTGAAATTAAAATAACAGCGCTTATAAATACTTGTTTCATAAAGTGAAAGTTTTAGGCCGTTCTATTTTTGAACGGCCTTTTTTCTTCTGGTTTATGTTATATTGGTTAATACATTTTACATTTCTTGTGGCTTACAGTCGTATTATATTGTAGATTCTCCCGATTTTTATTAATTTTGCGGTGATGGACTCCAAGACTTTTAGTAATATGCTTGCTGGTCGTCTCGGTCGTGATGCCGAAGATGTGCAGGTGGTCATAAAATATCTGGCAAATGTTATTGCCGATCAAATCAAGGTTGGTGACTCGGTCACTGTGCCCGGTTTCGGTGCGTTTGAACCTAAAATGAGGACAGAAAGAGTTGCTTCTAATCCGGCGACCGGAAAAAAACTTCTCGTGCCTCCGAAGCTTTCAGTTTCATTCAAGCCATCTGCCCTTTTAAGGCAAAAAGTTAAATGAATCCGGCTTCATCTTTTTGAAGAATTATTTTAATCAAATCCCGGTCGACTTTCCGCATATATACTGACTCTCGTGAACGAAAAGATTACACTACCGACACTTGTCCAACTATTGGCTATTGCCTCCGGCGACACCAAGAAGCAATCTGAAGATTTCATTAAAGAATTCTTCTCAATCATCTCTCAGGCTCTTTCGGAAGGAGAGCAAGTCAAAATTAAAGATTTCGGCGTGTTCAAGACAATTCTTGTTGATGAGCGCGAAAGTGTTAATGTATCAACGGGAGAGCATCATATTATTCCCGCGCATAGGAAAGTGGTTTTTGTCCCGGCTAAGGAAATTGCCGCTCTGGTCAATTCTCCGTTTGATATGTTCGAAGCCGTTGAAATAGATGCTGATATCACGGTTGACGGTGAGGATACAGGTGTAAAGTTTATTCCCGTTTATGATGAAATCCCACCAAAGAATCTGGGGAAATCCTTTGATTCCGATCAGCTGCCATATTCTGCAGAGCCTACGGAGGGGCAGACCGACGAGTCTGAGCAACCCCGGACAGAAGATCAGATGGCTGAATTCTTGCAAGCCGATGAAAACGGATCAGCAGACGCGGAGGTTGTAGATCATGCGATGGAGGACTCCCTATATCAAGAAAAGATAACAGAACTGCCGGAAGATTCAGAAGGAATCGATAATAATCAGATGGTTATCTCTAACGTTGACACAGAAAGTAAAGCAGATTCTGAATCAAAAGTTGATTCTGATTACGAACCCGAAACCAGTGTTGAAGTAGAGGAGTCGCTTGAAGACGCGTCCGTACAAGATATTTCGGATATTGAAGAAGAACTGCCTGAGAAGCCTAAGAAGAGGTTTTGCGTAGGTTTCCTCTGCGGTTTTGTAGCGGCTGCCATACTCTGCGGGCTCCTTTTTGTCGGAGTTTTCTATTATGGCTTTATACATATACCCGGAGTCTCTCTATTAAGCAATTCAGACTCTTCCTCTAATCAAAAGAATGCTGCACAAGTGGAGGCTCTTCCCACAGATTCAAATTCTATCTCCGAATCTACTGTTATTGATAATAAAGATTCTATTCCTGAGGTAGCCCGCAATATAGAGCAGTCGGAGAAAAAAGTGACGGAAGGGGAGAATGGCAATAATCAAATAGTTCCCACGGAACCTTCAGATAAACGTATCTTCGACACTATATCGCACACAAGGTATCTTACAACAATGGCAAAGCAGCATTACGGCAACTATCATTTATGGCCTTATATTTATATTGAAAATCAGGATTTCCTCGGTCATCCCGACAGAATTCGTCCCGGAACGAAGGTTGTAATACCTCCATTGTCAAAGTATGGAGTGAACCCCAGTAATCCTGCAGACATAGAGAAAGCAAAAAAGAAAGGCATCGAAATCTACTCCCGCTATAAAAACTAAATCGGAACTGGATTGAAAATTGCTTCATAGGAACATTTAATACAGGTATAGAATTCCCTTAATAAAGTATATTAAGGAACGCTTTCCTTAAAATTGGGGCTCTTGGTGGTCGTATTCTTTATCGCCTGCGACACAGAAATTTCAAAGAACGCGTGCTAATTGAAATAAAAAAGGTCTGAGTTATTTAACTCAGACCTTTTTTAAGAGGTTCCAACCAGATTCGAACTGGTGTGAACGGTTTTGCAGACCGGTACCTAACCACTCGGACATGGAACCATTTCGCCTTTAGCGAGTGCAAAGTTAATTCTTTAATCCGTATTTTCCAAATTATTCATCTACTTTTTGCCATTTTTTAATATTTTGCATCCATTTTATAGACATTATCCCCCCTTTCGAATCTATTATTTTATTGTTGCTTGACATCACTTCAGATGTTTTATCCATTAAATAATAGTCTTTTTAACTATTATAGGTATTTTTTTGTTAATTTATTAAATTGAATTATCCACTACACTATCTATATGGCAGATTATAATAATGATAAACCCAAGGGATTATTCGGGATCTTTAACGACAGTTTCCCGCCGATTCTTGATGGCGTGACTTTGACAGTGGAGAATTATGTGCATTGGCTTAAGAAGAAAGGGCTGTCCCCATGTGTAGTGACTCCTTGGAATCCGGTAGCTACTCCCATTGACTGCGAAGTGATGAAATATTTTTCGCTTCCGATTCAGTCACGAAAGCCATATAGATATGGCTATCCGAAGCTCGACCCTTATATTTGGAAAAAACTGCGCAATACCGACTTCAAGCTCGTGCATGCCCATTGTCCTTTCTCCTCCGGAAGGTTGGGCGTTTATGTGAAAAAGAAAAGCGGAGTGCCGCTTATCGGAACTTTCCATTCAAAATATCGCGATGATTTGCGCCATTCATTTAAATATGTGCCTTGGATGGTGGATATAATAATGAAGCGTATACTCGATTTCTTTAACTCCTGCGATGAAGTGTGGATTCCTCAGGCACATGTCGAGGAAACAGTTCGTGAATATGGTTATAAAGGTCCGTTGACCGTGGTTGAAAACGGTAATGATTTTGCAACTATGGTGCACGGCGATTTAATTGATTTTAAAGTTCAGGCTAAAAAAGAAATAGGCATTCCTGCAGACCAGATTGCGCTCCTTTTTGTAGGCCAGCATATTCTCGAAAAGGGTATTGATATCGTGGTTGAAACCCTAAAGCTTTTGGGTGGTAAAGTGAAATACCACATGAACTTCATAGGGACCGGATACGCTTTTGATGACATCAAACGAAGCATCGAAGAAGCGGGACTTTCCGATAGAGTGAAACTTAATGGCGTGATTTCCGACCGCGAGGCTCTGAGCCGGTATTATGCCGCATCCGATTTGTTCCTTTTCCCATCATTCTATGATAACGCTCCCCTTGTGATCAGAGAAGCTGCCGCAATGGGCACTCCCTCTATCCTTCTTGAAGGTTCTACGGCATCCGAAGTTATAAAAGATGGTGTTAATGGATTCCTTACTGCAAAAGACCCGGAAAAATTTGCCGATCTGGTTTGCCGGATTGCCTCCGACCACGAGTTGCTGAAGCGTGTGGCGAAAGGTGCGCGTGACACACTCGTGAGAAGTTGGGAGGATGTGGTGGATGAGGTTGCCGACAGATACCAATCTTTAATAAGACGCACTAATCGCTGACTTTGCCCATGGATACCAATATGGAAAATGTGAATTCAACTTTATCGACCGGTGTAGCTTCAGCCCCGGCTCCGAATGCTGCCGGTCCCAATAAGAATTCGTTCGCTCTATGGAAGGTTCTCCTACCCGTTGCAATAGGTCTGGGAGTAGTGGCGCTTATGTTCTGGCATGATGCGAAAAGCGAGAATCTCAATAGTGTATGGCAGCAAATCCAATTCACACCTACAACCGTGCTCTGCATATTTCTCGGTTTTATATGCATGGGTTTTCGTGATTTGGGACTTACCTGGAGATTTCGTGCCCTCACGGATAGAAAAATGTCATGGAAGTCGGCCTGGACTGCCGATATGATGTGTGAATTCACAAGCTGTATTACTCCATCCGCGGTCGGTGGCAGTTCTCTCGGTCCTGTTTATCTTCATGCAGAGGGAGTCGAATTCGGCCGGGCCACTACGCTGATGCTGACCACAGTGTTCATGGATGAGCTCTTTTTTGTGGTGTCCTGCCCGTTTGTTGTTCTTTTCACTTCAGAATCCGTTTTGTTTAGTTCTGGCAGCAATGATTTCGCACATGGAATAAAATTCACGTTCTGGGTGGTTTATGCAGTTCTGGCTTTATGGACATTCATTCTTTTTGTCGGGATTATATGGAAACCTTATTGGATTCAGAAAGTCCTGAATAGAATTGCTTCCTGGAGATGGTTGCGTAAATGGCAGAACAATATCCGTGGCCTGGGTGATAATATGATAGCCACATCTAAAGAACTTCAGACAAAGCCATTCCGGTTCTGGCTCGAATTATTCTGTGGTACGGCCTTGGCCTGGACCGCACGGTATTTTGTGGTTAACGCGCTTTTCCTCGGATTTCTACCGGATACGGCCAGAGATCAATGGATAATATTGGCACGCCAATTTGTAATCTGGGTGGTATTGATGGTTAGCCCCACGCCCGGTGGTGCCGGTCTCAGCGAATGGCTTTTCTCCAATTATTACGGTGATTTGGTCACTTCGGCCGGAATTGCCCTTATTCTTGCTGTCTTCTGGCGTATCATCACTTATTATCTTTATCTTATTATAGGCGTAATCGTTACTCCGGTTTGGTTGAAGAAATATTATAATATGTTGCGCGGTTCAAAGCAAGAAAAGGCCGCTACTTCCCCGGCTGAATGAGATTATTGCCACGCTCAACACGGAAATATCAACCAAGGTCTGTTTTTTTGCTATTTTTGGCTCGCAGAATGCAATTTATTTTGTAATTTTGCATTCGGAAAAGCATATAACTATAACCCCGATAATTTCAATGAAAAAAAGTGCACTCCAGCGGATCAGGGCCGAATACCAGCCCAAGCTCCCTAAAGCCCTTCAGGGCTCCGTGAAAGTTAAGTTCGGTGCCCCGACTCAATCAGTTGCCAATCAGAAAGAAATTCAGGATTTATTCCCTCATACGTATGGAATGCCTGTCGTTGAATTTGAACACGATGATAATCCGACACGTGTCGAGGAGCCGTTCAACGTTGGTATCATCCTTTCCGGTGGTCAGGCTCCAGGCGGTCATAATGTAGTTTCCGGCATCTTCGACGGTTTGAAAATGCTCAATAAGGAAAACCGCCTTTATGGCTTCCTGATGGGACCTTCAGGTTTCATCAATCATCAGTATATGGAGCTTACAGCCGGCATCATCAAGGAGTACCGCAACACTGGCGGCTTTGATATTATCGGCTCGGGTCGTACAAAACTCGAAAAGCCTGAACAGTTTGACGAAGGTCTCAAGATTCTTAAGGAACTTAATATCAAGGCTCTCGTTATCATCGGTGGTGATGACTCAAATACAAACGCAGCCGTCCTCGCGGAATATTACAAGAACATTAACGCAGGCGTTCAGGTTATCGGTGTGCCCAAAACTATCGACGGCGACCTCAAAAATGAATGGATCGAAACTTCATTCGGCTTCGATACCGCTTGCAAGGTTTATAGCGAGGTGATTGGTAATATTCAGCGTGACTGCAACTCTGCCAAGAAATATTATCACTTCATTAAGCTGATGGGGCGTTCCGCTTCCCATATCGCTCTTGAATGCGCTCTTGAAACTCAACCCAACATTTGCCTAATTTCTGAAGAAATTCAGGCTAAGAGAATGACTCTCGATAACATCGTTAGCTATATCTGCTATGTTGTTTCCGAGCGCGCAAAACTCGGCTGGAATTTCGGAACGGTTCTTATTCCGGAAGGCCTAATCGAGTTCATCCCGTCAATGAAAGCTCTTATCAGTGAACTCAATGATGTGATTGAAGAGCACGCCGCAGAAATAGCTGATCTGGAGGAAATGGAAAAGCTTGAGAAAATCCACAGCTACCTGACCGGTGCCAATGCCGAGCTCTATAAAAGCCTTCCGAAGAATATCGCCCTTCAGCTCAGTCTTGACCGTGATAGCCACGGAAACGTGCAGGTTTCTCTTATCGAGACTGAAAGCCTTCTTTCTGAAATGGTGGCTAAGCGTCTTGACGAGATGGCTGAAGAAGGTGAATATAGTGGTAAATTCAACACCCAGCATCACTTCTTCGGTTACGAAGGCCGATGCGCGGATCCCACAAACTTCGATGCCGACTATACTTATGCACTCGGTTATAACGCAGCCATGCTTATCAATGCGGGCCTTACCGGTTACATGTCGAGCGTGAGAAATCTTACCGAACCTTCGGAAAATTGGATTGCCGGTGGTATTCCTATCACCATGATGATGAATATGGAGCGTCGCAAAGGTGAGATGAAGCCTGTAATCCAGAAAGCCCTCGTCAATCTTAAAGGCCGTCCTTACCTCAAGTTCGCCTCAATGCGCGAGACTCTCGCTCTAAATACTCTTTATCAGTATCCCGGTCCAATCCAGTACTTCGGCCCATCTGAGATTTGCGACCGTCCGTCTATGACATTGCTCCTTGAGCATGATAAAGAAATTTATTGATAATTTACGGAACTAATAGATAGGGCGCCTCGTATCATTATTACGGGGCGCCTTTTTAGACCTCATTCAATAAAATATGTTAATGCCAGAGCGGCTATCTTCGAGCTAAAATATTCTTTTTATGAAGGAGCAACCTTTGAGTTGCGACTGAGGAAAAAGGATATTTGAGCCCAAGAGAGCCGGACGGATGGTAACTTAAAAACATTTGATTGAGGAATTAATTAAAATTATTAAAATCTAATGGTAATAAGAAATACCTTATTCTCGCAGCTGCACCTCGGCTATCGTTTTTTGATTCAGTCACATAGCCCGCTATGCTCCTGAATCTGCAAAGCGATATCCGAGGCACATCTGCGACTCTGACATTAACAGATTTTATTGAATGAGGTCTTAAAATCAGATTTATGGACTTTTTTATTCGGAATGGAGAAATAGAAGATGCTCCCTTGATTGCCGATGCTATCCTGGATGCCGTTGGTCCTGAAATTGTGGCCTCGCTTTCACCCTCCGGCTCGCGCGATGAGGTTTTCTCTGTTTTTGAACGATTGGCAAAAAGAACAGATTCTCAATACTCCTACCTTAATTCAAGAATAGCTGTATTATCCGATGGTGAGCCGGTCGGTGTATGCGTGAGCTATGACGGCGCATTGCTCCCCAAACTCAGGCGATCTTTCTTTGAAGAGGCCAGAAATTCGTTAGGTTGGAACCTATCAGAGCATGAAATGGAGAATTTTCCCGCCGAGACCGGCCCGGAAGAATTTTATCTTGATTCGCTTGCTACCATTCCTGAATTCCGCGGTAGGGGAGTGGCGAGCGCCCTCATTAAGGATGCCGGAGAAAAAGCGAGGAAAAGCGGGAAACCGCTCGGACTTCTTGTTTCCGATCATAATCCCGAGGCGCGGAAACTATATGAAAGGCTCGGATTCAAGGAATTCGGAAAAAGACCTTTCGCCGGCGAGATGATGACAAATATGAGAATTTTTTGAGTATTCGGCCTTTATTTAAGAAATATTAGTTAACTTTGTCATGAAGTTACTATTTATGAACTAACCGGAATATAAAATTCTAAATCAAAGTATATGGCCACTGACACACAAATGATTGTGCAGCAAAAAGTAGAATTGCTGCGAGATAAGGCCTGGGCGCGTTGGACGGCGCTCGGTCTTCTTGCATTCGCAATGTTCTGTTCGTATATCTTTATGGATATACTTTCACCTATCAAGGATCTCCTGCAGTCTACCCGTGGTTGGGATTCCACCGCGTTCGGAACGATGCAAGGTTCTGAAACTTTCCTGAATGTATTTATCTTCTTCCTCATCTTTGCCGGTATTATTCTTGACAAGATGGGCGTGCGGTTCACTGCCGTTCTTTCGGGAGCGGTGATGCTGGTAGGTGCCGTTATCAACTGGTATGCGCTGACAGATGCTTTTCAGGGGTCATCGCTCGATGTGTGGTTCACCGACCATCTTAATTATATTCCCGGATTCGATGAACTCGGGATTTCTCCGTTCTATAAGGGAATGCCTGCTTCCGCCAAATTCTCAGCTGTAGGATTCATGATTTTCGGCTGCGGTGTCGAAATGGCAGGTATTACAGTAAGTCGCGGCATTGTTAAATGGTTCAAGGGTAGAGAAATGGCTCTTGCAATGGGTTCCGAGATGGCTCTTGCCCGGCTTGGTGTGGCTACGTGTATGATTTTCTCCCCCATGTTTGCTGAGCTCGGCGGCGATATCAGTGTTTCCCGTTCGGTGGCATTCGCTGTGGTTCTGTTGATGGTCGCTCTGATCATGTTCATTGTCTATTTCTTTATGGACAAGAAACTCGATGAGCAATCTGGTGAAGCAGAAGAGAAGGATGAACCCTTCAAGGTGTCGGATATAGGTAAAATCCTTTCAAGCTGGGCTTTCTGGGTCGTTGCTCTCCTCTGCGTTCTCTATTACTCAGCTATCTTCCCGTTCCAGAAATATGCTGTCAATATGCTGCAGTGTAACCTCAGCTTTACTGATGTTGCGCCGGAGTCTTTCTGGGCTTCCGACACGGTGACTGTGATTCAATATATTATAATGATTGTTGTGGCCGTTGCCTCATTTGCAAGCAATTTCTCCAAAAACAAGACAATGAAGTCTGCCATGCTGGTTACAGCTATTGTGGCTCTCGTGATATATTGCTACATGGGCTTCATGCGCCAGTCGGCGGCTGCTATCTTCGCCGTGTTCCCACTTCTGGCCGTCGGGATCACTCCGATTCTCGGTAATTACGTGGATTATAAGGGAAAAGCTGCCACTATGCTTATTCTCGGCTCGCTTCTCCTTATATTGTGTCATCTCACATTCGCATTCATACTGCCTATGTTCAAGGATAGCCCGGTCGGGGGTGTGATTGTTGCTTATGTGACAATTCTCGTTCTCGGGGCCTCGTTCTCATTGGTGCCCGCTTCCCTTTGGCCAAGCGTTCCCAAACTGGTGGATGCTAAAATCATCGGTTCGGCGTATGCTCTCATTTTCTGGATTCAGAACATCGGTCTATGGCTCTTCCCGATGCTTATCGGAAAGATCCTTACAAATACAAATCCGGATATAGAAATTAAGCTCGCAAATCATACCCTCACTCCGGAGGAGGCAGCTGTAAGTTACGATTATACTTGGCCGCTCGTAATGCTTGCGTGTCTCGGTGTGGCTGCTCTAATCCTTGGTTTTGTTCTTAAAGCCGTCGATAAAAAGAAAAATCTCGGCCTCGAACTTCCCAATATCCAGACTGAGAAAGAGGCTGAAGAGGCTGAGGTGCTGGATGCCGAACTATAATTGTTCATTCTGTTAAAGAACTCATTCTAAGATCATATCCCATTTTTACGGGAATGTGTCTAATGATATCATGCAGGGCTCTGTTATCGGATGCCCTGCATTTTTTTTTATCTGGTGCGATACGTCATTAAGGCGGTGTTCTACGTTATAATATTATGAAATTACTTGAAATTCGCAGAATTCTTGCAGTTTGGAATTGCCTTGCTTTATTTTGTGTCATAGGGTCTGCTGAAACCGTGTCACAAAAGCAGGCTTCCCGTATTGCCGAGAATTTCTTTAACGCCGCTTACGGGCAATATATGTCTGCTCCGAAAATGGTATGGAACGGTAGGCAATTGACCACCGACCGATTGTTTGCACCCTTTTATATATACAATCATCCTGCCGGAGGATTTGTGATTGTTGCTGCGGATACAAAGGCATTCCCTATATTAGGTTACAGCCGGACATCGAAGTTTGATCGTGCGAAACTTACTCCGGCAGAAGAAGAATTACTTTCGCGTTACGCACATGAGATTGAATTGATTCGGTACGATTCCAGAATGCCGGTTAGGGCTGATGAAGCATGGACCAATATACCGGCTTATATCGACAAGGTTCTTAATAACCCATATGCATCTGCGGAATTCGCATCTCTTTCTGACGAATCAAGAGATGCCATAGAAGAAATTGACCGACGGAACAATAGTATAATGATGCCCTCGGCTATTGAGTTTCAGTTATACAGGCCGGAGTATTTTAAAAATCATACTCTGGATGATGTCACGGAGCAAGAAGACATTCCGTTCGAATTGTTCGATAGCTTTATGGATGAAATCAAGGCTGAGGAGCGTTCGCGTCAGGCCGCTCTTGAAGAAATCCTGTCTCCATCGAAGCCGATTGTGTCTACTCTCGGAGGGGCCCATTATTCAGTCAGCTTCCCCGATAATATCGTTCTTGCGAGAGTCTTTTCTGTTCAGGGTGCCCGTCAAATGGAAAAGTATTTCAAGAAAACCAACGTGCTAAATCTTGATCTTTCTTCTCTTGTACCCGGTTACTATATTCTGTTTGTAATAGATGAGAACGGAAAAGTATATGGTATAAAACTGCCGAGATAATATTGAAATGAAATCAGATATGTTAAGACCTCATAAAATAATATTTATTTAATTTGGTCTAAATCAGAATGTTCTTGATATATTAGAATTATGAAACTTATAGAATCCAAATTAGTTGCATGGTTTGCCCTTCTTTTGGTGATTGCTCTTGTCGTTATGGCTATGTTGCTCGGGACGCCTTGGTGGGGTTTTATAGCTATATTTTTCTGTTTTTTAGGAATCTTTGCGCATCTTGCATCGCTTTATCTTAGAAAAATGAGTAAGGTTGCTTCCGCCAAACTTGAACAATGCGCCCTGGTTCTAATTATCCTCTCCATAATTGGTTTCATTGCAGAATACATTATCTATAATTTTGCAATGTGATGACAGGGCGCAGGTTGTATTCTTTAAAGAAAGGTTCGTAAGTATCGCACTTATATTTGATGTGATTGTTTGACGCCTCATTCAAGTATGCCGATGCCCTGCCTGATGATTACAGGCTCACCGGAAGTGCAATCCACAATGGTCGACACGGCTATTTTCCCCGGATCTCCCTCTACTATAAAATCGACCTTCCCTTCATAACTCTCGCTGATTAACTCGGGATTCACAGCATAGTCTTCATCGGCATATTCTATGCTTGTTGTAATCAGAGGCTTCTCAAGAGTAGCGGCAAGTCGGCGACAAAATTCCAGTTCCGGAATCCTTATTCCTACTGTCTTACGCCCTTTGAAAGCTTTCGGAAGTTTGGAGGCACTTCTGAATAACCATGTGAATGCTCCGGGGCAAAATGTCTTCAATAGTTTGAAGCCGGTATTTTCTATCCTTGCATATTCCGATGCCATTGAAATGTCGGAGCAAATAATGGAAAGATTGGTTTTATCAGGATTGATGTTCTTTATCCGACAGATATTTTCCACGGTCTTTGAATTGAGCGCGTTCCCCACGATGGCATACATCGTGTCGGTGGGGACGATACCCGTTTCGCCATCCTCAAGACGCTGGGATATTTCTCGCAGTTGACGCTCCGAAGCCTCGTTGTTCCAGATTTTTATTCTTTCCATAATTATTTAGTGTCAGTGAGTGGAAGCACACACATAATTTTCCGCGAAAATACGGAATTTTTTGTAATTTTGTAGTTTAAATAAAGAAAAATTTTAGTTATGAAAATTGCCATTATCGTAGCTATGCAGAAAGAGCTGGATTTAATTCTCTCTCAATTAGGGGATTATGAAGTCAGCTCTGCAGGAGAGTCAAAAGTTTATACAGGTCATGAAGGTAATAACGAGTATATTGTCACCACATGTGGTATAGGTAAAGTTAATGCGGCTCTGCAGACACAGAACATAATCGATGAATTTCATCCTGATTTCGTAATCAATACCGGAGTTGCCGGTGGTCTTGATCCATTAATGGCGATAGGGTCGATTCTTGTTGCCGACAGTGTGGCTTATCATGATGTATGGTGCGGCCCATCCACTGTTGTTGGCCAAGCCGATGGCTGTCCTCTATTCTTCAAGCCTTCGCCCGATGGAATAAAGCTAATGGAAAATATAGCTGATGAGTCTGATCTTAATATAAAGTTCGGTCTATTATGCAGTGGGGATAGATTTATCAGCCGTCCGGAAGAAGTCAGCGTTATCAAGGAGCATTTCCCTTCCGCTTTCGGGTGCGATATGGAATCCGCTGCAATTGCCCACACCTGCTATAGGAATAATGTTCCTTTCATGATTATAAGAGTCATGAGCGATATGCCCGGTGGCGGCGAGAATATTTCCGAATATCGCAGTTTCTGGTCGGACGCTCCTGCACGGACGTTCCAGGTCGTTTCTTATTTAATTTCAAAGCTCTGATTGTCATGGCCCATACTAAAGAAGAAAAATTGAAAGCTTTCGGCGATTTCCTCGATGTGCTCGACACATTGAGAGTCAAATGCCCATGGGATAGAAAGCAGACCAACGAGTCTTTGCGTCCCAATACAATTGAAGAGGTTTATGAGTTATGCGATGCCTTGATGGCTTCCGATGACCTCAACATTTGCAAGGAATTGGGAGATGTGCTTCTGCATGTGGCTTTTTATGCAAAGATAGGGGAGGAGAAAGGTAGTTTTGATATGGCCGATGTCTGCCGGAGATTGACTGATAAACTTATTTTCCGCCATCCGCATATTTACGGAGAAGTCACTGCGGATACTCCCGAGCAGGTGTCGCAGAACTGGGAGAAAATCAAGCAGAAAGAGAAGGAGGGAAATAAGAGTGTACTTGCCGGTGTTCCTTCAGCTTTGCCTGCGCTTATAAAGGCAAAGAGAATCCAGGAAAAAGCGAGGAATGTCGGGTTTGATTGGGAAAAACGCGAGGATGTATGGGATAAGGTAAAGGAAGAGGTGGCCGAGGTTGAGCAGGAAATGTCTTCTAATGCGGAAAATGAAAGTAACCATAACCTCGAAGCTGAATTCGGCGATCTGCTCTTTGCTGTGATTAATGCCGCCCGTCTATATGGCGTTGATCCGGAGAATGCCCTTGAACACACCAATCGTAAATTCATTGGCAGATTTAATTATATCGAGCGCAAATTGAAGGAATCCGGTCGTTCGTTTGAGGACGTTTCCCTTGAGCAGATGGAAGAATTGTGGCAGGAGGCCAAAAGCAAATGATTCTATGCATCACGGAGAAACCAAGCGTTGCCAAGGATATTGCCAAAGTGATTGGCGCCTCGGCTGTTCGTCCCGGTTTTTATGAAGGCAACGGTTACTGCGTCACATGGACATATGGTCATCTCTGCGAGTTAAAGGAGCCTGCTGACTATTTCCCTCAATGGAAAAGATGGGCCCTGTCGCTTCTCCCTATGATTCCCCCAAAATTCGGAATCAGAATAATCGATGACAAAGGTATCGAACGGCAATTCAAAGTGATTCGCGATTTGATTGGGAAAGCCGATGAAATTATAAATTGCGGTGATGCCGGTCAGGAAGGTGAGCTTATTCAAAGATGGGTAATGCAGAAAGCAGGCTGTGCGATTCCGGTGAAGCGCTTGTGGGTCAGCTCGCTCACTGATGATGCCATAAAGGATGGGTTCAAACATCTTAAAGACCAGAAGGATTACCACCTGCTGTATATGGCCGGACTTTGCCGTGCCATTGGTGATTGGCTTCTCGGCATCAATGCAACCCGCCTTTATTCTTTAAAATATGGCGGGGAAGGCCAGATTCTCTCCGTCGGACGAGTGCAGACCCCTACGCTCGCACTCGTAGTGTCAAGGCAAAAGGAAATTGAGGAATTCGTTCCTAAGGATTCCTGGGAAATTCGCACCAAATATCGTGATGTAGTTTTTACGTCAGGACTTAAACCTTTTGATGATGAGGAAAGCGCTAAAAAAGTCCTCGACGCTATTAAGGATGTGCCTTTTCAGATCACTGACATCTCTGTCAAAAAAGGGAAAGAGGCTCCTCCGCGACTTTTCGACCTCACTTCTCTGCAAGTAGAGTGTAACAAGAAGTATGGCATGGGGGCCGAACTTACGCTCCGCACTATCCAGTCGCTATATGAAAAAAAACTGACTACTTACCCGCGTGTGGACACCACATATCTCACTGAGGATATCTATCCAAAATGTCCCGGAATCCTCTCCTCGCTGAAACCCTATGCTAATCTTACTGCACCGTTGGCCGGTTCGCGTCTGAGGAAAAGCAAGAAAGTGTTCGATAACTCTAAAGTGACAGACCACCATGCCATAATTCCGACAGGACAACCACTCCCTAATGGTTTGTCTGTGGATGAAAAACGTGTGTTTCACGCTATCGCCCTAAGGTTTATCGCGGCCTTTTATCCTGATTGCGTTTATGAACAGACATCAGTTTCGGCAAAAGTAGATAAGACTGCGTTCAAGGCTACCGGCAGAGTGATTCTCGATAACGGATGGAAGGCTGTTTATGGTAAAAGTCAGGATTCAGACAGTAGCGATAGTTCCGGTGACACTGAGGTTATGCCTCGTTTTGAAGTCGGAGAATCCGGACAGCATTCCCCCTTTCTTGGAAAGAAAACTTCACAGCCGCCTAAATATTTTACGGAAGGAACCTTGCTGAAGGCTATGGAAACTGCGGGCTCGACGGTTGACGATGAAGATTTGCGCGAATCATTGAAAGCTAACGGTATAGGACGCCCTTCAACGCGAGCAGCAATTATTCAGACACTTTATAAACGCGGCTATATACGTAAAGAAAAGAAGTCTCTCCGTGCCACTCAGGCCGGAATAGACCTCGTGGGGATTATTAAGGAGGAACTTCTGAAGAGTGCCAAATTGACCGGAATCTGGGAATCCCGGCTCCGTCAAATCGAGCGTGGAACTTATGAACCCGATGAATTTATCAATCAGTTGAAACTGATGATTACTGATATTACTTCAGCTGTTATACGTGACCCCTCGAGAAGAATAATCGAAACAAATCAGAATCAGAAATGACTCTTTCCCCAAAAACACAGTTAATTATTGTTTTAATAATTCTCGCCGCTATAGCCGTCTGGATTATTTGGAAATTAGTGTCAAAAAAAGGTGCTGACAATTCAGCGTGTATGGGTTGCTCCCTTTCGGAAATGTGTGACAAGAAGAATTTAGAGCCTTCAAAACGAAAGTCATCGGGCTGCAAGTGATTTTTTTTACTTTATTGACTCTTATTAAGCGAATATTTGCTATATTTGCAAATTGAACGAAACAGAATGAGAAATTTACTGAATCCTGATACAGTTCGTAGGTTCAAAAAATTAGTGGAAAAGCATGATCATATCGTGCTTACGTGCCATATGCGCCCCGATGGAGATGCTGTCGGAAGCGTGCTGGGCCTTTGGCATTTGCTTAAGGTGTTAGGCAAAAATGCCTCTGTTGTTGTGCCCGACCGGATACCGAGATCGCTCCAGTTCCTTCCCGGAGTCAGGGAAATAGCCGTATATACTCAATATGATCCTTATTGTTCACGGCTGATTTCCGAGGCTGAACTGATTATCATGTGTGATTTCAACACTGCCACGCGTCAGGGTGAACTCACACCCCTGATTCAAAACGCCACATGCGATAAGGTGCTGATTGATCATCATCTTTATCCCGATATCCCCGCTGACGTGGTCTTCTCTTTCCCGGATTTATCTTCTACATGTGAACTCGTTTGCCGGCTCATAGCTTCTTGTGGCTGGTTCAATCTTGTCGATACCAATGGTGCAACTTGTATATTGGCCGGAATTATTACCGATACCCAGAATTTTACGGTAAATTGTAACGATCCGGAAATCTATGAGATAATGATGCGTCTCCTTGAAAAAGATGTCGATAAGAAAAGAATCGTGGATGAGGCTTTGAAATCGACTTCTTTTGATGCGCTGCGGTTGAATAGCTTTGCGATTCTTAACAGGCTTACGATATTCGAAAAAAGCCGATGCGCCCTCATTGCTCTTTCTAAAGAGGATTTGGCAAAATTCAATTACCAGAAAGGTGATACGGAAGGACTCGTGAACGAACCGCTAAATATCAGAGGCATAGTCTACAGCATATTCATGAGGGAGGATCCTGACTGTATTAAGGTTTCTGCCAGAAGCAAAGCGGATTTCCCGGTCTCCCGCATTTGCACGGATTTATTTGGGGGTGGTGGTCATCTCATGGCTGCTGGGGGAGAATTCAAGGGTACGCTGGAAGACTGCAAAAATGTTTTAGTAGACCACATGGCGGATTATGATAAGTTTCTTCCAAAAAAAATCGAAAAATTGGACATTGGTTAATAGCTCTGAATCCTGAAAGAGTGCAACCTTCTCAATTGAAAAAGATGAAAATTATAATAAAAAATAAAAGAATCAGCTATCTCTCCTTCCCTCTCTCATTGTTAACTGCCTGCTTTGCTATGGTCGTTATGGCTACTTCCTGCAAAGACACCAAAAGCTATTCCGATCTGCTCGAAGAGGAGGAGCATGCTGTCAACTGGTATCTTGCTCAGCAGAGGGTTGTGCCCTTTGTGCCTGAGGATAGCGTGTTCGAGATCGGTCCGGAGGCTCCGTTTTATAGAATGGACACGGATGGCAGCGTGTATATGCGTGTCATTAATGCCGGTGATATGAATAACAGGCCTCAGAAGGGCCAGACCGTCTATTTCCGGTTCACACGCACTGATTTAAAGCTGCTTCAGGATGGTGCTTTAATAGGCTCAGGGGGTAATCTCGAAGACAATATGACTTTCCCATCATGGAGTCTGGTTTATGGTAATACTTCTTTACCTTCGACTACCGCCCACGGGACAGGTTTGCAAGTTCCCCTCGGCTATCTTGGTTACAATTGCGAAGTCGATCTGATTGTTAAATCCATTTCCGGTCGTTCCGGTGATATCAGTAATTGTATCCCTTATCTTTATACTAATCTAAAATACTTTAAAGCTGAATATTAAACTTCGAATCCTTTATGGCATTAATTAAATCAATATCAGGAATACGCGGCACAATCGGCGGCCATGTCGGTCAAGGTCTTAGTGGAGTCGACGTTGTGCGTTTTACTGCGGCATATGCGGCGTTCATACGCAAATCATATAATGGCGGGGGGAATGCTATCGTTGTCGGCCGGGATGCACGGCTTTCAGGAAAAATGGTAGAGCATCTCGTCGTAGGAACGCTTTTGTCAATGGGGTTCGATGTCATAAATATAGGCATGGCTTCTACTCCGACTACCGAATTGGCTGTAACTGCAGAAAACGCTTGCGGCGGTATTATTATCACTGCCAGTCATAATCCTATCCAATGGAACGCCCTTAAACTGCTTGATCACAAAGGGGAATTCCTGAATGATGCCCAGGGCAAGGAAGTGATCAGAATGGCTGAGCAGGATGATTATGTTTTTTCGGAAGTGACTGAACTTGGAAAGGAATATCACAATGACGCTTATCCCCTGCATCATATCGATCTTGTAAAGAATCTCGCTCTTGTGGATACGGAGGCAATAAAAAATGCCGATTTCACTGTGGCAGTTGATGCTGTGAATTCCGTGGGAGGAGTTATCATTCCTCAGCTTTTAAAAGCGCTGGGTGTAAAAAATATAGTTGAATTGAATTGTGAGGCTTCCGGTAAGTTCGCTCATACTCCGGAACCCATTCCCGCCAATTTGACCCAGATATCAGATCTTATGGCGGGAGGATGTGCCGATGTCGGTTTTGTTGTAGACCCGGATGTGGATCGACTTGCAATTGTCATGGAAAATGGGGAAATGTTCGTTGAGGAAAACACGCTTGTCGCAATTGCCGACTATGTGCTTTCTTCCACTCCCGGTGCTACTGTATCCAACCTGAGCTCTTCGCGTGGCCTGCGTGATGTCACTCTCAAACACGGATGCAACTACTCAGCTGCCGCTGTAGGTGAGGTTAATGTGGTTGCAAAAATGAAGGAAGTGGGCGCCGTGATTGGAGGAGAAGGAAACGGCGGTGTCATTTATCCGGAATTGCACTATGGGCGCGATGCTCTCGTCGGTGTAGCGCTCTTCCTTACGCTAATGGCTAAATCAGGCAAGAAGGTCTCTCAGATCAAGAGTGAACTCCCTCAATATGCTATTGCCAAAAATAAAATCGAACTTACCCCTGATATAGATGTCGATGCTATTCTTGATGCCGTCAAGGACAAATTTAAAGGCGAGAAGATTACCGATATTGATGGTGTTAAGATAGATTTTGAAGATTCATGGGTGCATTTGAGAAAATCAAATACCGAACCTATAATTCGAATCTACAGCGAAGCTGATACTCTTGAGAACGCCAATCGGCTTGGGCTTGAAATTATCGAAGTGATTAAATCCATCTGATTGATTTGAATTACCGCTATGCTGAAACGTTTCTTTCTTAATATTCTTTCTTCTTTTGTCGGAGCCTGGATAGCTCTTTTGTTGGTAGCTGTATCCGCGGTTTTCCTCGTGATGGGAGTTATCGGAAATTTCGCAATTTCTTCTTCAAAGGAAGAAAAGGTGGAATCGAGAAGTATTCTTCGGATAGATCTGTCAGGTGCGATTGTTGAGCGCGAAATGCCAACGGAACCGGAACTCATGAGTATCGTCCGAGGTGATCTCGATATGCCGCAGACGCTTGAGAACATAACTCTCGCTATACGGGAAGCGGCTGATAACGATGATATAGTAGCGATTTATCTGAAGTGCGGTTCAGTAAGTGCAGGCCCGGCCACACTGGATGCCATTCGTCGTGAACTTGCGGATTTTAAGGTGAAGACTGAAGGCCATAAGAAGATTATCGCATATGCGGAGTCATTTACTCAAGGCGCTTATTTCGTAGGCTCTGTAGCTGATTGCATATATATGAACCCTGCCGGCGAACTCGGATTGAAGGGTTTGACGATATCAAACTTCTTTTTTAAAGAGCTTCTCGACAAACTCGGCGTTCAGTTTCAGGTTGCGAAAGTGGGTACTTATAAATCAGCTGTCGAGCCATACATTCTCGATAATATGAGCGAACCGGCCCGTGCCCAACTCGATACGCTTCTTTGGTCAATGTGGGATAGAATGAGACAGGACATTTCCGACTCTCGCAAGGATCTTTCTCCCGACCTTCTGGACTCTCTTATCAATAAGGAATACATTGCTTGGGCCAAGCCGCAAGATGCAGTAAAGGCCGGTCTTATTGATTCTTTGGCATATGAAAGACACATATTCGACAGGCTCGCGCAAATTTCCGGTCGCGAAGTTAAAAAGTTGAACTATGTTTCGCCCTCCACTCTTGTTAGCATCAATCCTTGGGGCGTAAATTATGATTCGAATAATCAGATAGCGGTGCTTTACGCCGTAGGCGAAATTGCTGATGGCAATAACAACCAGATTAACTATGAGAAGTTGGTACCGGTTATTCAGGATCTTGCTGAAAACGATAAGGTGAAGGGTATGGTGCTCAGGGTTAATTCTCCGGGTGGTTCTGTTTTCGGAAGCGACCAGATCGGAGAGGCTCTTGATTTCTTCAAGTCAAAGGGGAAGTCGCTTGTTGTTTCCATGGGTGACTACGCAGCGTCCGGGGGTTATTGGATTTCTGCTAAGGCCGATAGGATTTTTGCAGACCCGTTGACTATAACCGGTTCAATCGGTATTTTCGGACTGATTCCTAATTTTAAGGGAACTCTCGATATGATCGGTGTTAACGTTTCTTCGGTCAGTACCAATCCTGATGCTAATTTCCCCACAGGATTCAAGCCAATGGACGAAGTGCAGATGGCTCACATGCAGGCTTATGTTGAACGAGGTTATGACCAGTTCGTTTCGCGGGTGGCGTCGGGCCGGAAAATGAAGAAGGAGCAAGTTCTTAAGATAGCTGAGGGTCGTGTCTGGGCTGCACCGACTGCATTGAAGATTGGTCTCGTCGACCAGCTCGGATATCTCGATCAGGCTATTGAGTATGCTGCGAAACTTGCCAAAATTCCTGAGAACTATAATATTTCGGCTTATCCTCAGGTCGAGCCTAATTTCTGGTCGTTAATAAGACTTAACTCAATGACGATTGCAGAGTTTTCAAAGGCGATTAATGCAGGCGACCGGAACGTGCTGGATAAATATATTCTTTCAAGAATTGCTTCACGCAATCCGGTGCAGGCACGTATGCCTGAATTTACAATTTTATTATAGTCATTAATTTAGCTGAGAACTTCGTTTCAATCTCCCGTTATGAATAATCCACGCCTCCATAAATTCCTTCCTTACGTTCTAAAGCCGATGTCATGGCTTTATGGAGCCGTCACGGGGTTTAGAAACTGGATGTTCGACCATAACTGGCTGAAAGCGGAAGAATATGATGTCCCCGTTGTAAACATCGGTAACATTACAGTGGGTGGTACAGGCAAAACTCCTCATGTGGAGTACGTGGCCAAGATGCTTGCTGATTCTTACCGCATTGTAATTTTAAGTAGAGGATATAAGCGTAAGACATCCGGTTTTGTGCTTGCGAATTCCACCAGCTCTCCAGAGAGCATAGGAGATGAGCCCCTTCAGATGTATCGTAAACTGGGCCCGAGGGTCCGGGTTGCAGTCTGCGAAAACAGACGCATGGGTATTAAAGAGATTCTAAGACAATTCCCTGATACACAGATGATTCTGCTTGATGATGCTTTCCAGCACAGATATGTTCTCCCGAAAGTAAATGTGCTTTTGATGGATTACAGTCGCCCGATTTACGAGGATAAGATGCTCCCATTGGGTAGACTGAGGGAATCGTTCAATCAGGTGGAGAGAGCTGACATGGTAGTGGTTACGAAGTGTCCGGATTCTATTTCTCCCCTTGACATGAGACTTGTTAATAAGAATCTGGGTATCCGTCCTTTCCAGAAATTATTCTTCTCAAAGTTTGAATATGCTGACGTGAGGCCGGTTTTCCCCGAAGACAGACCCTATCATGTCGATATGTCATCCCTTTCCCAGCGCGACACTGTGATGCTCATTACAGGTATTGCCAATCCAAGAGGTTTTATCAGACATTTCAGACATTATCCCTTTAAAAGGGTAATATGCCATTATCCCGATCACCATGACTTCTCTCGTTCAGATATTGCTGATCTTGAGAAAAAGTTCAATGACTTGAAGGGTGAGAGGAAGATTATTCTAACCACAGAAAAAGATGCGGTAAGACTCGCTTATAACCCGTATTTGCCCGCATCGTTGAAACCATTCGTGTTTTATATTCCTGTTTCGGTCAGAATGATTCCTGCACAGGATGGCGCTGATTTTATTTCTGAATTGATTAAATCGGTCGATGCCTGATTTTTTTAGATTATTTCAGTTTTGATAGCCACTTCTGTTGTTTATACTATGACCATAAAATAATTGTTCCATGGAAAAAATTGAAAAAAATTACCTCGAGCTTATTCGTGAAACAGCTACATGGATTCGCTCTGAAGTCGGCGAATTGCCCAAGATAGGTGTGATTTTGGGAACCGGACTCGGCGATCTTGTTAATCATATTGACATCCGTTGTGAACTTGACTATCATAATATTCCGAACTTCCCGGTTTCTACCGTAGAGGGCCATTCGGGAAAATTGATTTTCGGTATGCTCGGCGGAAAATATATTCTGGCTATGCAGGGCCGATTCCATTTTTACGAAGGTTACGACATGAAGCAGGTGACTTTCCCGGTTCGTGTCATGAAAGAGATGGGATTGGATACGCTGTTCGTGAGCAATGCGGCAGGAGGTATGAATAAGGAATTTCTCGTGGGCGATGTGATGGTTATCACTGATCACATCAACCTTTTCCCTGAGAATCCTTTAAGAGGGCGTAATTTTGACGAACTCGGTCCTCGTTTCCCGGCCATGACGGAACCTTATTCTTCTGCTCTTATCAATATGGCTGACGACATAGCCCGTGAGAATGGCATCCGTCTGATGCATGGCGTATATGTCGGGACTCAGGGCCCGACTTTCGAGACGCCTGCTGAATATGAATATTTCAGGATTATCGGTGGCGATGCTGTCGGTATGTCAACAGTGCCGGAGGTTATCGTTGCCAATCATGCGGGAATGAGAGTGTTCGGTGTCTCTGTCATTACCGACCTTGGCGGAAAGGATATTAAGGAAGTTCCCACTCATGAGGAAGTCCAGAAGGCTGCCGTGAAAGCACAGCCCGTAATGACCTCTATCATAACCAAAATGCTCGAACGCCTCTGATATTAGATCTCATCTGATACTTTACCACGTGATTATTGTTATATTATTGACGATAGTCACGTTTTTCTTTTCATTACGGGCACTCCCGTTAGGTTTAAGCCCGTCGGTGAAGCAATTTAAATTTTATTATAAAAACTTCATTTTATGGCTAATCAGGAGACAGAAATTTCCAAACTCGGGGAATTCGGATTAATCTCTCATCTTACTAAAGATATCAAGTTTAATAACTCTTCAACGGTTGTCGGTGTCGGCGATGATGCCGCTGTCCTTGATTTGAAGGATGGAGCGACTCTGGTCACTACCGATCTGCTACTGGAGGGGATTCATTTCGACCTTCGCTATGTTCCGCTCAAGCACCTCGGATATAAATCCGCAGTAGTGAATTTCAGCGATATTTATGCGATGAATGGTCGGCCAAGGCAAATTACGGTCTCGCTTGGTGTCTCAAGTCGTTTCACGGTCGAACATATTGAAGAACTCTATGCCGGAATAAGGAAAGCTTGCGAGATTTACGAAGTTGATCTTGTGGGTGGTGATACATCGGCCTCTGTGACGGGACTTGTCATCAGCATCACCTGCATCGGGGTCGCGGACAAGGAGAAGATTGTGCTCCGTTCCGGTGCTAAACCTACTGACCTCATTTGTGTAAGCGGTGATCTCGGCGCAGCTTATATGGGGTTGCAGCTGCTCGAAAGAGAAAATCAGGTGGCAGCCAAGGCCGCTCCGGATTTCCAGCCCGATTTCGCCGGAAAGGAGTATATTCTCGAACGCCAGCTTAAGCCCGAGGCAAGAAAGGATATAATAGAACTTCTTGCCGCTGAGGGTATCATCCCGACCTCTATGATGGACGTCAGCGATGGCCTATCGTCGGAACTCCTTCACATTTGTAAAAGTTCGGATGTCGGTTGCCGGGTTTTTGAGGATAGGATTCCTATTGATTATCAGACCGCAGTAATGGCTGAGGAATTGAATATGAATGTCGTGATGACAGCTATGAATGGTGGAGAAGATTATGAATTGCTATTTACTGTTCCTCTTGCCGATAAGGAGAAGATTGAGAAAATCAAGGGAATTTCCATGATAGGTTATATTACCAAACCGGAGTTAGGCGCAGCTATGGTCACTCGCGATGGAGCCGAAATTGAGCTGAAGGCCCAGGGCTGGAATGCATTTTAACAGTTTGATAACATATCGTAAACTTTATTTAACAGAGCGTATTAACTATTTTAAGTTAAATATGCTAATTTTGCATACCTAAATCCTTATTGCTCGATCGCCCGGTCATAGTGCTCTTTATAGGGTATGTCTGACGCCGGATCGGCCCTAACGTAATTTTTAATTATGAACGAAACAGTTAATATCCGTGAACTCCAGGATCTTATAGCTTCCAAGAGTAATTTTGTCACAATGATCCGCACCGGAATGGATCATCGGATCGTTGGTCAGAAGCACCTCGTTGATGCATTGCTTATTGCTCTTCTATGCAATGGCCATGTTCTCCTCGAAGGTGTTCCGGGTCTTGCCAAGACTCTCGCTATCAAGACTCTTGCTAATCTTGTAGATGCCAAATACAGCCGTATTCAGTTTACTCCCGATCTGCTCCCCGCCGATGTTATCGGTACGCTGATTTATAGCGTTAAGAAAGAGACTTTTGAAGTTAAGAAAGGTCCCGTCTTTGCCAATTTCGTGCTCGCGGATGAAATCAACCGCGCTCCGGCAAAAGTGCAGAGTGCTCTGCTCGAAGCCATGCAGGAGCGTCAGGTTACTATCGGCGATAATACTTATGCGTTGCCAGCGCCTTTCCTCGTTATGGCCACGCAGAATCCTATTGAGCAGGAAGGAACATATACTCTTCCCGAAGCGCAGGTCGATCGATTCTTACTTAAAGTGATTATCGGATATCCAAATAAGGATGAGGAAAAGATGATTATCCGACAGAACATCCAGGGCGAACTTCCCCCATTGCGTCCGTTGGTTGATCCTAAAGAAATTCTTGAAGTTCAGAAAATCGTTCAGAAAATATATATCGATGAGAAAATTGAAAACTATATAGTCGATATAGTCTTCGCCACCCGTCAGCCGGCTAAATACGGTCTCCCTGACCTCCAGAGTATAATTTCTTTCGGCGCTTCTCCGCGTGCTTCTATCAGCCTTGCGCTCGCTGCAAGGGCATACGCTTTCCTGCAGGGACGTGGCTATGTGATTCCGGAAGATGTCCGCGCTGTCTGTCTCGACGTAATGAGACATCGTATCGGGCTTACCTACGAGGCTGAAGCTAACAATATTTCCGCCGATGATGTGATTACTGATATTCTCGATAAGGTGGCTGTGCCCTGATAATTCGTATGGATGCTAACGAACTCCTGAAGAAAATCCGCAAAATTGAGATAAAGACACGTGGACTGAGCCAGAATATTTTTGCCGGCGAATACCATAGTGCCTTTAAGGGCAGGGGTGTCATATTCAGCGAAGTCAGGGAGTATGAACCCGGGGATGACGTCAGGGACATCGATTGGAATGTTACTTCCCGTCATAACAAGCCTTATGTCAAGGTCTATGAAGAGGAACGCGAACTGACCGTCATGCTCCTTATCGATGTCAGCGGCAGTCGAGATTTTGGTGCCTGCGGCGACCTGAAGAAGGAAAAAATGGCTGAAATTGCTGCCACTCTCGCTTTCTCTTCTATTCAGAATAATGATAAGGTCGGCGTGATTTTCTTCTCTGATAAAATTGAGAAATTCATTCCTCCGAAAAAAGGCCGTAAACATATTTTGCTCATAATTCGCGAGATTATAAATTTCGAACCTGAGAATAAGGCTACCGACATAGATGTCGCTCTCCGCTTCTTGACTAATGCTATTAAAAAGCATTCTACCGCATTCCTCATTTCCGATTTTATTGATAACCATGACTATTTCCAAAGTATGTCTATAGCTAACCGGAAACACGATCTGGCTGCCATTCAGGTATATGATCGCCGGGATGCATCAATGCCGGATGTGGGGCTGGTCCGTCTTCGCGATATGGAAACCGGCAGGGACATCTGGGTAGACACCGGCTCTTCCAAGGTCAGGAAGGCTTATGCCAAGGAATGGTATGAACGACAACAGGTTTTTGCTTCTTGCACTCAAAGAAGTGGCGTTGATGTCGTGTCGGTCACTACCGATGAGGATTTCGTAAAGGCCCTGCTCGGCCTTTTCCGTAGAAGAGCTTTACCAAGATAATTCTGCTCCTTTATGAATCTTAGAAAATTTTTCATTCTGGTATTATTGTCGGTTGCTGTCTGTGCTTCCGCCTTTTCCCAGTCTGTTTCTGTCAAGGCATCTCTCGACTCTGTTAATGTGCAGATGGGACGGATGTCGACCATCCATATATCCGTTTCTCAACCCGAAGGGTATAAAGGGCATTTTCCTCTATTCTCTAAAATGACCGAAAACGGAATCATTCCGATTTGTGGCGATAGCGTTGAATTAAGATATCCCGTTGCCGTTGATTCAGTTTCTTCCAATGGTAGGCTTAATATCAAACTTGATATCCCCGTTCAGTCTTTTGATTCAGGATATTATCAACTGCCTCCTTTTGATTATGTGATTGCTAAGGATACTGTCCGCTCAAACGCTCTTGTCCTTAAGGTATATCCGGTCAACGCCACTGCCGATACTCCTATTGGTGATTTTGCATCTACAGCTGATCCGGCTGATCCATCATTCTTTGATTTCCTGCCGGATTGGGTTATTGATTTCTGGTGGCTGTTTATAATTGTGATTCTGGCTTTAATCGCATTAATTTATGGGCTCCGTAAATATCGTAAGGAAGGCTCTCTCTTGCCTAAGAAACCTGAGCCTCTGCCTTATGACGTGGCCATCAATTCTCTTCGTGATCTTAAGGAACGTCAGCTCTGGCAGCAGGGTGAAGAAAAGGAATACTATACTCAGTTGACTGACATACTAAGGAAGTATCTTTATGGCCGATTCGGAATCAATGCAGGCGAATTGACTTCCCGCCAGATTCTCAACCGTGTTCGTGCAAACAAGGAAATAGCAGATAAACTCCCATATTTCAAACAAATCCTGAGTATGGCTGATTTTGCAAAATTCGCGAAAATCCGTCCATTGCCTGAGGATAATATTCAGGCTTACGACAATGCACTCCGGTTTGTTGAGGAAACTAAACCGCTTCCTACGGCCGAGGAAGCGGAATCAACTGAAAAGAAAGGAGGTGACAAATGATGTTCCGTCATCCTTGGATTCTATTTCTGTTAATCCTTTACGTCCCGCTTATAGCCTGGTATATATGGAAATGGCGGAATTCGAATGCATCGATTGGAATTTCTTCCGTGAAATCCTTCGCCAAATATCGAGCCACATGGAAAATTGGATTGATGCATTTCTGCTTTGCGCTGCAACTCGCGGCGATAGGATGTCTAATCGTTGCTCTTGCTCGTCCTCAGACGCATGATTCGTTGCGATCTTCTACGATTGAGGGTACGGATATTGTCCTGGCGATAGATATTTCCGGATCTATGACGGCAACTGACCTTAAGCCGAATCGTATTGAGGCCGCAAAGGAGGTGGCTACAAAATTCGTCTCCCAGCGTCCAAACGACAATATCGGCTATGTGGTATTTGCCGGAGAGAGCCTCTCTCTTATGCCCCTTACTACTGATAAGGCTGCGCTTGTCAATGCTATTAGTGCCACAAAAGCCGGCTCTTTACGTGATGGCACCGCTATCGGTGACGGTATTGCTTCTGCTATTAACCGGCTTGTATCGGGACAGGCCAAATCCAAAAGTCTTATTATTCTGACCGATGGCACAAATAATGCAGGAGATGTAGCGCCTGCTACTGCTGCCGATATCGCCCGGCAGAAAGGTATCAGGATCTATTCTATCGGTGTCGGTACAAATGGTTCGATTGCTATCACAGATCCCTATGGATTTTCCACCACTATGATGGAAACCAAAATTGACGAGGTGGCTCTGAAAAGTATCTCCGATGCCACCGGAGGTAAGTATTTCCGCGCCACCGACTCTCATTCCTTGCGTAAGGTTTTCGATGAAATCGATGCCCTCGAAAAGTCTAAGATTAATGTCAATAACTTCACTCAGACTGAAGAGAATTTCATGCCCTGGATTTGGGCTGCCCTGGCGGCTTTTGTCCTGATGCTCGTCATTCGCTATACTGCGTTGCGTAGAATTCCCTGATTCGTCTGACTTTGATTGCTGATTATGTTTAGTTTTGCATATCCCGGCTTATTGCTGCTCCTGCTGCTCGTGCCTTTCGTTGCTCTCCTTTATGTCTGGGCGAGATATGCGCGCAGGATTAAATTGAAGAGGTTCGGTCAGCCGGATGTCATTAGGGGACTCATGCCGGAAGTCTCTCCATATAAGCCCCCTCTTAAATTCACTTTATATTGCATCGCTTTGACTTGTGTGATTCTTGCTTTGGCGCGGCCGTGGGGTGGTGTGAAAGATGAGAAGACTGTAAAGCAGGGTATTGAGGTTATCATTGCTATGGATGCTTCAAATTCCATGCTCGCTTCTGCTTCCGACCAGCCTGATGGCCCCGCGAGAATGCGCACTGCAAAGCTCGTTCTCGAAAAACTTATCAACAGACTCGATAATGATCGTGTCGGTCTGATTGAGTATGCCAGCCAGCCTTACACCCTTATCCCCGTAACAAATGATTATGTGTCGGCAAAAATGTTCCTCAATTCGATCGACCCATCTCAGATTGACGAACAAGGCACAAATATTGCCGCTGCGATTAATATGGCCGTCAATTCATTCAGCGATAACAACGATCTTGGAAAGGCTATTATTCTTATCACTGATGCCGAGGAGCTGGAGGATCAGGATGCTGTGGAGTCGGCTGTAAAAGATGCCGTGAAAAAGGGAATTCAAGTAGATGTGGTGGGTGTCGGCTCTTCCACACCGGTAACAATTCCGGAAGGGAACGGATATATGATTGATGAGCAGACGGGCGAACCTGTCAGAACAGCTCTCAATGAAGGCCTCGCTGCCAAGATTGCTGAAACCGGTATGGGCGTTTATGTTAATGCCTCTTCTCCGGATGCCTTGAATGAACTTGATCACAAACTTTCTTCCTTGAAAAAAGCAGCTATGGAATCAAGTGTTTATGCCCAGCATGATGAATTGTTCGCAATATTCGCCTGGCTCGCTCTCGCTTGTCTGATTGCTGATATTTTCCTGCTTGATCGCAAAATATCATGGCTTGATAAAATCACCTTCTTTAAAAAGGAATCGAAATGAAGTTAAGATATATTTTAATTTTGATTGCGGCGCTTGTCGGTTCGGGCATTGTCCCTTCCGATGCTCTCGCCTCAAACCGTAAGGAAAGACGTTTGATTTCTAAAGGCAATGATGCATATAAACAGCGTAATTTTGCGGATGCCCAAACGCTTTATCAGGCTGCCCTTGAGGAAAATTCGGCTTCTGCTGAAGCGCTGTATAATCTTGGCCTTAGCCAGATTCGTCAGATTGTCAACATTAATGATACTACTCCGGAAAATAAATCCAAGCTCGATGTAGCCCGCAAGAATTTCCAGAATGTAGCCGGTATGGCTAAGGACAAACCGGGATTGGCTGCTAAAGCGAATCTTAATCTTGGAAATATTGAATTTAAAGCGAAGGAATTCCAGAAGGCAGTGGATTATTACAAGCAGGCTCTTAGAATCGACCCTAATGATGACAAGGCCAGAAAGAATCTTCGTATCGCGCAGCTGAATCTGAAAAACCAGCAGAACCAACAGAACCAGGATAATCAGAACCAGAATCAGGATCAGAAGAATCAGGATAAAAATAAAGATCAGCAGCAAGATAAAGACCGGAATCAAGATCGCGACAACAATCAGGATAAAGACAACGAAAAAGAAAAACAGCAGGATAACAATATAAGTAAACAATCGGCGGAGCGAATCCTTAAAGCTGTCGATAATAAGGAAAGCGCCACGCGGGCCAGGGTATCAAAAGGAAATGAGAAATCAGAAAACGCTCGGGGCCGTAATATGCGGAGATGGTAATTTTTACCTGTTATATATTGTTTCGATATGAATAAGACAAGGTTTTATCTCAGAAGGTTCGCATTTTTAGCTGCTTGTTTCTCTTTGATGTCTCTATGCTCGACGGCTTTTAAGGCTTCGGCAAAAAATTCTGAAAATGTTTTTTTAGAATGTATCGTCGACAATCAGACAGTCTATGAGAATCAGCCTGTATCGGCTACCGTCTGGCTATATTCATCCTCCCCCGACATCTCCTATGTCAACAGGGTAGGGGAGCCATCGGTGAACGGAGAACCTCTTGAGTCTTATCGCCCTTTTAGAGTGCCTGTGAATACTCAGCGTAAGCGCATCAAAGGAAAAGACTATTATGCATTTCAAATAGAGTCTTTTGTCTTTTCTATCGATAATAAGGGAAATCATTTCTTATCTCCCGCTACCTACCAGGTAGGTATTTCTGAACCCGTTGTTGTGAATGACCCTTTCTGGGGCCCTGTCACAACTTCGCGGACATCTAAATTTGAGCTATCTTCCGATAATGTCAAAATTAAGGTCCGCAAACTTCCGGACTCGCCCAAAGGTACCAACTTCTCCGGTGCCGTAGGAAATTTCGAAATAAAGACTTTCATTCCAAAGGGCGATATATTTATCGGTGAGGAAGCCACGGCTTTCGTCGTGATTTCAGGTCCGGGAAATATCCCGGTATCGGTAATGCCCGAATATAGAAGTGCGTTCGGTACAAACGTGCGTTTGAAATCGGTTTCTGAAAATCGTTCGGAGAAGATGGTAGATGGCAAATTGGTTTCCGAGCTCTCCCTTGAATTTACTTTTATTCCGGAAAGTTTATCTGACTCTGAAATTGGAGCCATGTCTTTTGGATTCTTCAATCCGGAAAATGAGAAATTCGTTACGATCCGGTCCGATGTCGTGAAAGTTCCCGTTAAATCTTCAACTTCTAAACGTGAGAAAATTTCTATATGACCTTTTGACACGGTTTAATTATCATGCATTTTAGAGATATGTCGAAAAAATTGCTCTTATTTTCTCTTGTATTAATTATCGCATCGGCTTGTCTTGAAGCCGCATCGGTTTCAATATCGGTTTCGCCACAGTCGGGGAAAAGTAAAATTGAAGTCAACGACCTCTTTTATCTTACCCTGAATGTCTCGGATGCAACTGTCGAGCCGCAGGCTCCGCAACTGAAGGGGGCCCGGCTTGTTTATTTCGACATGATGAGCGGAAGCGCCCAATCTTATACCGTCAACGGTGTTACTCGTGGTAGTTACTCCGGAAGGTGGGTCGCTACTTATAGAGCTTTGGCTCCGGGTTCCTATTCTGCGGGACCGGTCTCTATTGGCGATGCAAAAAGCAACCAGGTGAAATATTCTGTCGTTGGTGCCGGGGCTTCAGGAAGTTCTTCGGCGGATGCGCAGGATGCTTCTGCCGCGAAGTCGAATGCCGGTCCGGACTCACAGGATGATAATGGAAAACCCCGTTATATCGGTAAAGGCGACAGCAATCTCTTTCTGCGAGCCAGTGTCTCTTCAAGTTCAGCTTACGAGCAGCAGGCTCTCGTTTATACCCTTAAAATATATACCACCTACGATGGCTTGAATTTTCTCGGTGCCACTGCATCACCGAAGTTTGACGGCTTTGTTGTAGAGCAGTCTTCGGATATCTCCACTTCCTGGTCGTTCGAAGTGCTCGATGGAAAGACTTATAAGTCGGCCGTCGTGGCACGATACATTATTTTCCCGCAGATGACCGGTAGCCTCAGAGTGGTCGGAAACACCTATACAGTCTCGGTGAGTCAACGTGAATATTACCATGACTCTTTCTGGGGGAATCTGTCTTACAGTAAGCCTCTCCAGCTCAATGTTACTCCCAACGATCTTGTCATAAACGTCAACCCTCTTCCGGAACCCAAACCCGCAGATTTCTCAGGTGGAGTAGGGCAGTTCTCAATATCATCCTCTCTCTCTTCTCAGGAGTTCAAGAGTAATCAGGCCGGTTCTATTGTTTACACGGTGAAAGGCTCTGGTAATGTAAAATATGTCCAGTTGCCTGATCTTGATGCCCTGTTCCCTCCCGAAATCGAAGTATCGACTCCTAAGACTACTCAGGATATCAAAATCGGCTCCTCCAATACATCAGGAAGCATTACTTTCGATTATTCAATCATGCCTCTCGATGAGGGAAATTTCAGAATCCCCGTGGTGAAGTTGGTTTATTTCAACCCGGAAGCCGGAAAGTATGAGACAGCTGTGGCGAAAGGATATGATATTAATGTTGGCAAAGGATCGGGTCCGGCTGCAAAAATATCAAGAGCGCCCAAGTTTGATTCGAAATTAATGGATGTGTCTTCCGATGGTCTTGCCTTATCTCATAAACCATGGGTGTATGGTTCTTACTTCTGGCTGTTCTTTATCATTCCTGTCGCGTTCTTGATTATAGTGATTATCGCTTTCAGAAGATATAAATCGATTCATGCCGATATGGCTTCGTTCAAGTCCGGCAGGGCCGATAAGATTGCACGAAAACGATTGAGGAAAGCGGCTAATGCTATGAAAAAGAACGATAAGGAGATATTCTACCATGAATTGCTGCTCGCCCTTTGGGGTTATATTAGCGACAAATTAAAAATGCCCACATCTGAACTTATGCGTGATAATATCCGTCAGGTCCTTTCTCAGAAGAACATTTCCTCCGAATCAATCGACCGCTTTATTGAGGCCATTGATGAGGCCGAGTTCGCCAAATATTCTTCAGCTGCAGGCTCTCAAAGTTTGTCGCAGGCTTACGATGGAGCCGTCAGGATTATCAACGATATGGAAAAAGAATTTAAATAATCGCAGAGCCTTTAATTTTTCGATATGAATTGTTTCAAATATATTATCTCACTTTTTGTGACATTTATTCTTACCGGAACAATGTGTCATGCAGCCGAGGTAGATCAGGTGATAGCAAATGCTGATTCCGCATATAAAAGTGAAGATTTCGGCCGAGCAATAACTCTTTATAATCAAATCTTGGAAAAGGATGGTTCTTCTGCCGAATTACTGTTCAACCTCGGCAACGCTTACTCACGTAGTGGAGATTATGGCCATGCCCTCCTTTCTTATTTAAGAGCTTTGCGCATTGACCCCTCAAATAAGAATGTGAAGCATAATATTGAATTCATCACATACAAAGTGGCGGAAGCTAATAAGAGCGAACTAAGAGGTAAAAAATATTCTCTTGATGCCGAACCCACATCATTCTTCTATTCTCTAAAAAAATACATTTCTGCAGATCACACCTCAAATCTCTGGGCTGCATGGAGTGCTTGCTCGTTTTTCCTTTTTATCCTTGCGCTTGCTGCCTACATGTTCACTTCTGACGTTTTGGTGCGCAAAATTGGTTTCTTCGGTGGATTCGTTTGCCTTGGCGTTTCTTTAATTACTATAATTTTTGCTTTTATGGCCGCATCTTTCAAATCCGATGATGGTGTGATCATAGAGCCCAAGGTAAAACTTCATACAGAAGCATCTATCTCTTCCAAGGAATCTCCTGTAGCGCTGACACGAGGCACGGCTATGAAAATACTCGACTCATATCCCGCAGGCGATAAGAATCCCCAATGGTATAAAGTGAAACTCAATTCCGATTTTATCGGCTGGATTCAATCATCTGATTTTGAACCCGTCGAGTTCAATTTAAAACTCGATGATGATACTCTGTAAAGCCGTAAAATATATATTCAATAGTAAAAATATTGTTTTTAATTTAAATTTCTCTTTGAAAACCCATATTTTTTACTTAACTTAGCAAAACATAACAGAAACAATTCTCTCCGTTGAAAAACTCATAACGTAATTTTAACCACAATAACCATGAGCAAGACCATCACATTCAACGAACTGCGTCGACTCAAAGACAGTCTTCCCGACGGCTCGACTCACCGCATTGCAGACGAACTTAATGTAACTGTGCAGACAGTCCGGAATTATTTCGGAGGTGTTAACTATGAGTTTGGTAAGAATGCAGGTTTGCATATCGAGCCGGGTCCTGATGGCGGTATCGTTGTCCTTGATGACACTACTATCTACGATATGGCCATCAAAATTCTCGAAGAGCAGAATAATAATTAAACTCGATTTTTCTAATGGGGACGACCGATGACTTTTTTACACTCGTTGTGCTTTCGAAGCCCGGTGCCGACAGATTGAAACAGATTCTTGAATTTCATGGCGTTGATGTTCATTTGAATGATTTCAGTCATGCTGCAACTGACGATGTGGTAAATGCTGTCGAAGTCAGAATTCCCCTTAAGTCTCTCGAAATCGGCCTTAAGATTTTGGAGAGTGGCCAGTTGGCCTCTGCTCCCGTGTCGCTAATGAAAATGACAGGTATGGGTAATTCTTTGCTCATACCTGTCGATTTCTCCCCCGCAAGTCTGACTGCTGTTAAATTAGGATTCTTAATTGCAAGAAAACTAAATGTCGAGCCTATTGTGCTACATGCTTTCGTGGCTCCGGTATTCCCCTCCGAACCTTTCGGGGAAGATCCCGATAATCCTGCACTTCCTCCCCTCGAGGAAGAGGTCCAGGAGAGTCAGGCGCTTTATGATATTGATGCCCGGAAACTTGCGAAGTTCAAACAGCAGATTCTAAAGGCCCAGCAGGATGGTTCTGTTACAGATATCCATTTCTCTACCTGTATACTCGAAGGTATCCCCGAACAGGTGATTCAGGAATATTGCAAGCAGAATAAACCGATTCTCGTCGTTATGGCCACAAGAGGAGTCCATAAAAAGGAAGCGGACCTCGTCGGGAGTGTGACGGCTGAAGTTATTGATTCTTGTCGTGTCCCAATTTTCACTGTTCCCGAAAATTGTTCTTTCGAAGATTTATCCAGATTCAAAAGAATTTTGTATTTCTGCACGTTTTCTGCCGCCGATGCCTTCAATTTGCGCGGGCTTATGCGAATAAGTGATTTTCCGGCTGCTCAGGTCTCTCTGCTCCCTGTAAGCGACCGGCCTTTTGATAATGTCAAGAGCCGACTCGAAGATCTTGCCAACTTCTTTAATCAGACCTATCCCACTGCTTCTTTTCATGCGGCTGCTCTGTCCAAAGGTAAGTTTGAGGATTCTCTGCGTGATTTCCTAAGTAATAATAAGATTGATTTAATTATAGTGCCCAATAAAAAGTCGAGCGCCTTCACCCGTTTTTTCCGTCCGACATTGGCCCATCGCATTCTTTTTGACAAAGATATTCCTCTCCTCGTCCTCCCTGTTTGATTTGATTTTCGATGATTTATCCTAAAGATTTTGAGTCTAAGATCGGGTTCGATTCCATCCGTAATTTATTATATGAGAAATGCGGAAGTCGGCTCGGTAAGCTCCGTGCGGCGAATATGTCGTTCTCAACGGATTTTGAGTCCGTGATCCATATGCTCTCCTCAGTAAAGGAGATGCTTGAAATTCGTGAGGGAACTTTCCCTTATCCTCAGCCTTGCCTGCATGATGTGGTGCCCGCTCTAAATGAAATGAAGGCCCTCGGCTCTTTCATCTCTGCCGAAAAACTGTCGCAATTATTGGCGGTCCTCGTTTCTTTCGCTGACATTAAAACTTTTTTTGATTCGCAGAAGTCGGATGAAGGTATGACTTTATTCCCGGCTCTCGAATCGGATATAGCCCCCATCTCGGTCTTTCCGGGACTTATAGCTGCAATCTCACGGGTTATTGACAAATTCGGAGAGGTAAAGGATAATGCCTCCCCGACTTTATATGATATTCGCCAGTCAATCAAAAGTGCCCAGGGCTCTATTCAAAGAGCCATGAGAAGGGTAATCGACAAAGCTGCAGCCGAAGGTATAATTGACAAGGATATAGCTCCGTCTATTAGAGATGGCCGTCTCGTCCTTCCGGTTGCCGCGGGCTCTAAACGACGCATTTCAGGTATAGTGCACGACGAGAGTGCCACTGGAAAAACAGTCTTCATAGAGCCGGTCGAAGTAGTTGAGGCAGGTAACCGTCTGCGGGAACTTCAACTCGATGAGCAGCGTGAAATTATTGCCATACTCATAGAACTTGCCAACCTGATTCGCCCTCATATCGAGGATATTATTTTCGGATGCGATGTTATAGGCCTACTTGATTTCATTTCCGCCAAGGCGGATTTGGCTGCTGATCTGGGGGCATCTTTACCGCACATTGAAGATAAGGCGGAAATTGAATGGTATCATGCGGTCCATCCTACTCTTTTCCTTTCTCTGCGTCACCAGGGTAGGGAAGTGGTGCCTCTTAATCTGACTCTTTCCAACGAGAAAAGGATATTGATAATTTCAGGTCCTAATGCAGGTGGAAAATCAGTTTGTCTCAAGACTGTAGCCGCTGTCCAGTACATGATGCAATGCGGTATGCTGCCCACGCTATACGATAACTCCCATATGGGATTTTTCAAACGTCTCTTGATCGATATTGGAGATGAGCAGTCGCTTGAAAATGATCTTTCCACATATTCTTCACATCTGAGGAATATGAAGTTTTTCCTCCAGTATGCTGACTTTCGCACCCTTGTTCTCGCTGATGAAATGGGGTCTGGCACCGAACCTCAGATAGGCGGCGCGCTGGCGCAGGCTATTCTTCAAGCTCTCGGGAAGTCAGGATGCTATGGAGTAGTGACTACTCATTATCAGAATCTGAAAACTTTCGCGGATACTACCCCCGGTTTTATTAATGGGGCTATGCTCTATGACAGGGCGCGGCTTCAGCCTACATTTCAGCTGAATGTTGGAAACCCGGGTAGTTCATTTGCCATTGACATCGCCCATAAAATGGGACTCCCGAATGATGTGATTGCCGAAGCAAAGAAAATTGTCGGTGAAGATTATGTCAATATAGATAAATATCTTAGCGATATTACAAGAGATAGAAAATATTGGGCTAATAAGCGGCAGAATATTCGAGAAAAAGAAAATAGACTCGATAATCTCCTTTCTAAATATGAGGAAGTTGCCGGAGATCTAAAAGCTCAGCGAAAAGCTATTCTTGATGATGCCAGGAAGGAAGCTAAGGAAATTCTTTCGGAAGCAAACGCCCGGATAGAACGTACCATACTTGAGATTCGCCGGGCGCAGGCTGAAAAGGAAAAGACAAAACAGTTGCGCAAGGAGCTCAAGGATTATGAGGAAAGTGCTAATGAAACATCCGTAGAGAAGAACCCCTCTGTTCCTAAAATTAAAGAACTTAAACATAAAAGTCGGAAGGCCAAGAATATAGCGAAGAAAGAGGATGATAAAAAGCCGCAGCCGAAGAAGGAGATAGTCCCCGGAGATTATGTAAGGCTTGATGGAGGTTCCACCCCGGGTAAGGTGCTGTCGGTTTCGGCAGGAAAGGCTGAAGTGGCGTTCGGTGCATTGCGCACGTATGTTGAACTATCAAGACTTATTCCCTCAAATCCCCCCAAGCAGTCAGCACTCGCTTCAAGCTCTTCGGCCGCAATAGCCTCTTCTGAAGACAGTCGCAGACGTCAGCTCGATTTTAAAACTGAAATTGATGTCCGGGGCATGAGGGCAGATGAAGCCATCCAGGCCGTCACATACTTTATCGATGATGCGATTCAATTCGCTGCCGGCAGGGTTCGTATTTTGCATGGCACGGGCCATGGTATTCTCAAGACTTTAATCAGACAGCAGCTGAAAGCGAATCCTGCAGTTAAAAGCTTCGATGATGAGGATATCCGGTTCGGAGGCGCAGGTATTACTGTTGTCGAACTCGAATAATAAAATTTATCATTTATATTGACCCCAATCTTTGTTTATTACTTAAAATTTAAGTAAATTTGCACCGCTTTCGGCCAGGCCTTTCTCTCTGCGGTTGAGGTGTGGTTTTAAGCTGTTTATAATCAGGTTTTTATTTTTGTGATAAATTACCCCTTATTGTTTGCTGATTCGCTATAGATTTTAATATATGTCGCGCAGACCCTATATAGGACTATGGTTACTCCTCGCGGTGGCTTTAGTCATCATCGCTTGGGTGGCTTTCTCTGATGATATCCACCTCGGTTCATACTCTCCCAAAAAGGCTCCGATTGCAGATGCCCTGTTCCCTCCAGCTGTTGATGTGGCTGATTCAATTCCTGATTTGGATTCACTGGAATTGGCTCCCAAAAAGGTTGAAGTTGATACTCTCCCGCAAGTTATATTCATCTTCGGAGATTCCATGACCTTCAATCTCGCACTTAGACTTGCCCAGTATGCCCGTCAAAATGGCCATACGATCCGGTCTGTTAATTGGGACTCAAGCAATACAAAAATTTGGGCCGATCATGACACGCTCCGTAATTGCATCCGGCGATATCATCCTACTCAGATTTTCATATCGCTCGGTAGTAATGAGCTTTATTTAAAGAAACCGGATATGAGACGCCCTGAAGTGCGCAAGATTCTTGAAGTTATCGATACTATTCCCTATGTTTGGATCGGTCCTCCCAATTGGAAAGAGGATAGCGGTATCAATGATATGATTGCATCCGAATGTAAGCCCGGCTCCTTCTTCCGGTCAGCAGGTATGGAGTTCAAACGTAAAAAAGATGGAATCCATCCCACTAAGGAGGCCTCTGCGCTCTGGGTCGACAGTATAATGAGATGGCTCCCTAAGTCTAATCACCCCTTCCGGGCTTTGCCCCCGACCGATTCTATCGGTAAAGTGAATCCTAATATCGTTTTTCTCAAAGCTCTTAATAAATAACAGGTCGTATGCTTTGCGAACTCCCCGAATTTTCCTTTGAAGCACTGAAAAATTTAGGTGCGCTATTTAAATATGATTCCTCCGCGCCGATGCTCTTTTCAAGCGGCATCTTTTGGCTTCTGTTCATATTTTTCCTTCCCGTTTACGTCCTGCTGAAAAAAAGTAAGTGGAAGATGACGCTTTTTGTCGTCCTCTTTTCATTATATTTTTATTACAAGTCAAGCGGCCTGTTTTTTTTGATGCTGATAGCCACATCCTTAGTTGATTGGCTCATTTCGCATCTAATGGTAAAAGTTAAAAAACGAGCCGGAAGGCGTGCCCTGATGTGGTTCTCCATCTGTCTCTCTCTTTCCATACTCGGTTATTTTAAGTATGCCAACTTCTTCCTCTGGAATTGGAATGCAATGGTTAAGGGGAATTTCCAGCCTCTCGATATTATCCTTCCTGTCGGAATATCATTCTATACGTTTCAATCGATTTCTTATGTTGTCGATGTATATAAGGAGAAAATCAAACCGACGAGATTATGGATCGACTATATTTTCTTTTTGTCATTTTTTCCAGCGCTGGTTGCCGGCCCTATTGTTCGCGCCGACTATTTCTTGCCCCAGCTTGAGAAAAATCAGTCAGCCTCCGCTAACGAAGTTTGGGCCGGCCTCTGGCTTATTGTAATAGGCATTGTCAAAAAAGCTCTGATTGCAGATTACATCTCTCAATTCAACGACCTTGTCTTTAATGAACCATCCCTGTATACCGGAGTTCAGGCTTTGATGGGTGTCCTCGGATACACAATGCAGATTTACTGCGACTTCTCCGGTTATAGCGATATGGCAATTGGTTTGGCTTTAATCATGGGTTTCAAACTCGGAATCAATTTCGACTCCCCCTACCAAAGCAGAAACCTTACTGATTTCTGGCGCCGTTGGCACATATCCCTTTCTTCTTGGCTTAGAGATTATGTATATATTCCCCTCGGCGGAAACAGAAAAGGCACATTCAGGACCTATCTCAATAATTTCCTCACAATGCTTATTGGCGGACTTTGGCATGGGGCTGCTTGGAAATTCGTGTTCTGGGGTGCTATGCACGGTGTTGGTCTCGCTGTCCATAAGGCTTGCAAGCCGGTTTTAAAGAAAATACCCGACAATTGGTTTACCATACTTATTTTCTGGAGCATTACATTCGTCTATGTTTCACTTCTATGGGTGTTTTTCAGAGCTGCAAGTTTTGAAGATTCCATACTCATTATAAAGAATATATTTACAGATTTCTATTGGAATCAGATACCGCAGTTCTTTGAAGCCAGAATGATATGGTGCATAATGATGATTGCATTGATTATTATGCATTTCATCCCACAGCGAGTTGCCGATAAACCGCAGGTGCTGTTTGTGAAAAGTCCCTGGATAGTAAAACTGGTTGTTTTTCTCATCGTTGTGCAACTCGTAATAGAATTCATGTCAGAAGAAGTAGCCCCATTCATCTACTTCCAATTCTAACCCTACCTCCCAAGAATCCCAAGCATCCCAAATTTCTCATTAATCTTTATTTACACATTTTAACATTTATTAATCCCTTTGCCTCATAATCAATTACGCAAAAAATCACCCATATCCTCCCACTTTTTTTCGAAAAAATTTGCACACGCCGAAAAAATGTTATAATTTTGCACTCGCAATTCGGCGAAAGAGAGTCATCAGAGTGATGGCCGGAGAGCCGGAAAGCGAAGAGAACATTGACATTATGCTACCAAGACAAGCAGCGACAAGTTGTTTGAGAGAACGAGGAACAATAAAAGTTCCGTCAATCCTACAGACAGACAGGAAATCCGGTCAAGACAACAATTCGAAGATATATAGATAATATATAACTAACAGCGGAGAGTTTGATCCTGGCTCAGGATGAACGCTAGCGGCAGGCTTAACACATGCAAGTCGA
>JAIDDJ010000034.1 GCA_029055345.1 Muribaculaceae bacterium
GGGCGCGGTGGGGGATGGGCGCGGTGGGTTAGTTGATGTCGGAGTAGGGGGCGTCGAGGTTCAGCTCGGCGATGGAGCGGGCGTCGGCGATTTCGGCAGCTAATGTCTTTTTGATGTTGTCGAGGGCATTGGAGCTGAATTCCGGATATTTCAGGGCATCTTCCAATTTCATTTTGCGGACAGTCATCTTGGAATAGTAGGGGAGAGCAGTGAGCTGAGGGAATTTTTCTTTAAGAAAAACTTTCACTTCTTTTTCTATTTTGGGCAATTCGACTCCCTCGGCAGCGATGTCTGAGATACGGTAGGTGGCGCTGTCGCCAAAACTGATTACACATGTTTCTTTCATAATATCAAATTTAAATGTTATAAAATTCCATTTTCGAGATCGAAAGATCAGGACTAAATGGAGATAAATTATTGAACAATCGTGAAGTTGAGTGTCTAATTTTTTAACGCGGCATAGTAACTTGAGGTTCATTTTTTAAATGGATGATTTCCATAGGCCGGGGATTTTTATTAATTTTGCCGTTTGAATGGAGCTTTTAAAGAACGAAGGTCAGCATCAGTTGAAGCTGGGGAAGAGCGAGAAACTTCGTCACCGGACGCTTGTTGAAGGTCTGTTTGCCGAGGGGAATGTGATATATGAATATCCTCTTCGGCTGAATTGGCGCATATTAGAGGCTGAAGAATTGGAGAGGTCATTCCGGACCGGAGTTCCACCGCGCGTGGGGCATCTACAGATGTTGATAACTGTTCCTAAGAAGAAACTCCGTCATGCAGTTGACAGGGTTCTGATAAGACGCCGAATCCGGGAGGCATATCGGCTGAATCGGTTGTCGTTGCTGAATGCGCTTAAAAGCTATCGGGGCCATTCGATTCATCTTGCCTTCATATATTTAGATAAGGGGAAGGCAGACTATAAGACTATCGAGAACAAGATGTGCAGGTTGCTTAAAAAAATGGAGAGCAAACTGAGCAAGGAAGCAGGTAAAAAAGAGGATAAAGGATGAAAGCGATAAGTAAAATGGGGAGTTTTCTTCTTACGTCTTGCATACGGTTTTATCAGTTGAGCATATCGCCGATGTTTCCGGCCTCCTGCAGGTATACGCCGACGTGCAGTCAGTATGCGATAGAGGCTATACGGCTTCACGGACCCGGAAAAGGACTTGTGCTTGCGCTGCGGCGTCTGTCGCGGTGCCATCCGTGGGGAGGCTCGGGGTATGATCCGGTTCCGCCTAAAGAATAAAGAAATAAACAGCATAACTAACAATCAATTACCCATTATCGATCATTAAATTAATTATTTAATCACTAAATCAGAAACTTATGGAAATATTAGACATACATACGCATCATTCAGTGCCCCAACCTCAGGGAATAGTTTCCATACGAGTAAGGAAAGAGACGGAGTCATATTTATTGGAGCCGCAGCAGGCCTACAGTGTGGGTATTCATCCGTGGGATACGATAACGGAGGATATAGAGAGCAGGTTTTCATTGCTTGATACTCTTGCTTCACAACCGGATGTATTGGCTATCGGGGAGGCGGGAATTGATTTGAATATCGGAGGGCCGTTATTCCGTCAGCTACTTATATTCCGCCATCAGGTGGAACTGTCGGAGGAATTGGAGAAGCCGCTGATAATTCATGATGTTAAGGGCCATGATGTGATTCTTGGGGCACACCGGGACCTTAAGCCAAGGCAAAACTGGGCAATACATGGGTTTCGCCAAAAGCCACAGGTAGCAGATATGTTTATACGAGCAGGGTTTTATCTGTCGTTCGGGGCGGAGTTCAATCCGGAGACAGTGTCGGGAATACGCATCGACCGCATCCTTGCGGAGACCGATGACTCGGAGCAATCGATAGAAGAGGTCATTACACGATTATCCGAAGTCCGTGGTGAAGATTTGAGGGAACAGATAGCACAAAATTCGCGAGCGTTTCTTGGGCAATCGGCAGAGTGAGGCGCGCGGGGGCACGAGAATAAGTTTGGAATTACTAAATATCAAAATAGAATAAAAAATATATAAATGATGAATATCAAGAGCATACTGGGATTTGCTGCAGTGATAGCAGTCGGCTTTACGGCAGCGGGGTCTCCGCAATTGGATTTAAGCGGAGATATGAATGGAGAAGTACCTGTGGCCACGGAAGAAACAATTGATTATATGCCGGTGGATTTCAATGGGTTCACATTCGAGTTGCCCAAGGGCACGATAGTTGAGAAGGGGAGTCAGCTGATAGCGAAGTATCCTGACGGGACATTCGGGATTTCGATGCAGAATATTCCGAAAGCCTCGAAACAGAAATTCGCTCTTGAGCTCTGTAAGCGAAACGCAGCTGAGATGGGCCTGAAGAATGCCTTTATCGATAAAGCAAAATTCGGGAAGGTATCCGGCGCGATAGCGAGCGGTGATCTTGAGGGACAGAAAGTGACGATCTTGGTACTTCCATATGATCTGCAGCAAATGACCACAGTAATAATAGCGACACCCGACCGGACCAAATGGGTGAAGCATTTTCTGGAGTCGTTGAAAAAATGAAAATTGGCGGGAAAATCAACGAGAAATAGATTTTTTTAGTAAATTTGTGGAATTATGGGTAAGAGACATGTCATATTTTCAATAATAATGGCGATGTTAATTCCGGTATCCGCCTCCGGATTGACACTTGAAAAGATAAAATTCGGAGATTTTTCCAATTGGGTGACCCGTCATATCACAGAATCGAAGGCAATAGGTGGAGCTAAAAAGACGATCTATGCGATAGGACCGACGCAGACCATCGACGGTAACAAAGCATATAGTCCCGGGGGCGGTTCTCCATGGGCATCAAGCAATGTGTATGCGAGGGTGTCGGGGATAACGAAAGCATCGAACACGGTAGAGCCGGTGGTCCTTAACGGGGAGAAGATGGCGAAACTAAGCACCAAGATGGAGCATGTGAAGGTTTTGGGTCTGATCAATATGGACGTTATGGTGACCGGGACATTGTTTTTGGGGAAAATCCGCGAACCGATATCGTCGACTTCGAGTCCGTATTCCAAGATGGAGATGGGGATGCCTTATACCAAGAGGCCGAAAGCACTTGTGTTTGATTACAAGGTAGATATGCCGAACGTGAATACCAGAGTTAAATCGACGGGGTTCGGGTCAAAGAAGACACTTCAGGGGCGCGACCAGGCAGAGGTTTATGTGCTTCTGCAGAAGCGCTGGGAGGATGAGAAGGGGAATATCCATGCGTTGCGCGTAGGGACCGGACGAGAGCGGTATAACAAGAGCGTACCGTTGACGAAAGGGCACCAGTTGGCGATAAATTACGGTGATATCACGAAGAAGCCTTTTTATAAGCCGTATATGGGTCTTCTGAACGGGTCGAAAGCGTATTATGCATATAATTCGAAGGGGAAGCTTGTTCCGGTTCAAGAGGAGGGCTGGGCACCTGCTGATGCGACGCCTACCCATGTATTGGTGATGGCGTCGACGACATGCGGGGAGGCCTTCATCGGAACTGAAGGGCTAACGATGTATATAGATAATGTGGCATTTGGCTTTTGATTCGGAGGGCTAACGGGGGAAGATCGGGACCCCTCGCGGCGCGTCGGGGCGCGGTTGATTCGGATTGGGGGGAGATCGGGACCCCTCGCGGCGCGTCGGGGCGCGGTTGATTCGGATTGGGGGGAGA
>JAIDDJ010000035.1 GCA_029055345.1 Muribaculaceae bacterium
CGCCCCCTGGCGACACCCCACCGCACCGAGCCGGTGCGCTCCCAGGCAGCGGAATTATAAATGGGGATAAATGGGGGAAATAATTGGTAAAATAAAAAAGAATAATTAAATTTGCAAAAGCAGGCCTCCACGCAGAATCCGGAAGGGGAAAGCGGGCGGGTCGGCAGACATAATGGAAGCGTTTACTGGACGCTAACTTCTTGGCTTGTAGAAACTTCGCAACTTTCAGGTATAGTCAGGGATGTAGCAAACGGTAGATGCCTTGTGGATATGTAAACATAGGCGAGCCGTGGCGCGAGAGCGTCATGGATAGTAGTCATTACATATTCTGCGTGAGGCTTCTGCAGGTTTGCTCGTTCTACTATACCGGGCAAAGCGAAGGCCTCTACAAGCGGAGCGAGCAACAGTACGGACTCTCACGCTTTTTTATTTAAAAACGGATAATGCCTGAGTAGGGGAGTCAGAGGGCCAAAAAAAGAAAAGATGGAAAAGAAAAGGATTCTGACACGTGCGCTACTGGCAATGTGTTTATGTGCAAGCCTGACGATGGGAGGATGCGGAAATGGATCGGATGATGAGCCGATAGACCCGGATAATCCTACAAAACCTATAAATCCGGACACGCCGGTAGCCGATCCGGATAACACGGTAACGGTGAATCTGCTTGTTGGAATGACATCCAGTGATGCTACAGAACTTGGAGGTAGTATACGCGTGTATGTGGATGCGGCGCATAATTTATGTTGTTACTATGGAGATATTATTGACATTGGGAAAGTATCGGGACTCGGAAATATTACCGAGATACCGACAGAAGGCTGGAAAAATAAGGCAGCTATTACGGTAGGCCACGGATACGTGTTGAAATATCTCAATAATTATGCCCGGTTATATGTAGATGAGCCAATGATTTCCACAACGGATGCGATCATGGGGTATACTGTCAAATATCAATGCCCGATGACCGTAGATCTGCCGGTGGTGTTGGAAACCAGTCAAGCATATTTAAATTACAGTGAAAACTACAACACTTCTGGTGTTTGGATATATATCCGGAGCGGTAATAATTTAGTTGTTAAATCCAAGCCGGAATGGTGTGCAGTAACAATCAGTGAAGATGAAAAAGATGTTTGGATAACCGCAGAGCCGAATGATACCGGTATGGAGAGAGAGGGAACTATAGTAATAGGAAATTCGAAATATGAGGCAACATTGACCGTGACTCAGGGGACTTACGGTTTTTAATGATAATTTGAGCTAAAAATCAAATCTATTGGAAAGGAGATGCAGACACATGGCATCTCCTTTCTAATTTTTTTGATAATTGATTGATATGGAAAGAGGGGGGATGGCAGATAATTGGGAGGGAGGTGGCAAAGAATTGGGAGGAAATCGGGCGCATAAATTTGAAAGGAGAGGCGTTATAATATAATAGAGAAGGAAACAATCAGGGAAATGGATTTGAAAAGGGAGATAGCGGAACGGCTGACGGAGGTGGGGGCGGTAGCTGTTGGGATTTGCTTGGCGGAGCCGGTGGATGAAGGCGTAATGGGGGTTTATGAGGAGTGGGTATTATCGGGGAAGAATGCGGGGATGAAGTATATGGGGAATCATATTGATTTGAGACGGGATCCGCGGCTTCTTCTGGAGGGAGCTAAGTCGATAATATGCGCGGGGTTCTGTTATCGGCCTACGGTCGGATCGCGGCTTAATCCACGTGTGGCGAAATATGCACATCTGCCCGATTATCATGATTGGGTTCGGGAGAGGGTGTTGAGTTCGGGAGTTGGGGAATTGTTAGGGGAGGAGTACCGGGATTGGCGGTTATGTATAGACACGGCGCCGATACTTGAGCGATATTGGGCGCGCCGGGCAGGACTTGGGTGGATAGGGATGCAGGGGGCATTAGTGATACCCGGGGTAGGACCGGAGGTGGTTTTGTGTGAGATATTGACGACCACGGCATTATCACCGGACGGCCCATTGGGAGGGGACTGCGGCAGATGCGGGAAGTGCGTAGCGGCTTGTCCGACCGGAGCGATAAGGGGGGACGGGAACGGACCCGATTGCAACCTCTGCATCAGTTATCTCACCATAGAGCATAGAGGGGCGTGGGAGGATGAAAGGCATTTGCGGGCGATGGAAACAGCAGCGGGACGGGCGAGTCTGTTCGGCTGCGACCGGTGCATGAGTGTCTGCCCGCACAATAATCCGGAGATAACATCCGGGCAGGAGGCAGACAGCCGTATAATCGGGCTGAGTGCAGAGGATTTGAGAGATGCGGACTTCGGAGTGAGATTCAGGGGACTTGCAATAAAGAGGGCCAAGGCAGCCGGGCTTCAGCGCAATGGCCGCCTCGGAGAGGAGAGAGGGGAGAGGGAGAGGAGAGAGGGAAATCAGATGAAATATAATAACTAAAAAAATAGCGATATATGGGAAAGCCGAAATTAGTGATATCGACAGGGGCCGGGATATCGGCCGAGTCGGGAATAAAGACCTTCAGAGATTCAGACGGGTTATGGGAGAATTATCCGGTGATGGAAGTTGCGTCGGCGGATGGGTTCAGAAAAAATCCGGAGCTTATTCACCGATTCTATAATGAAAGGCGTAAACAACTGATAGAAGCCAAGCCGAATCCGGCGCATATGGGACTGGTGGAGCTTGAGAAAGACTATGACGTCTACATCATCACGCAGAATGTGGATGATCTTCATGAGCGTGCCGGGTCGGAGCATGTGCTTCACTTGCATGGGGAATTGATGAAAATACGGTCGATAAGGAATCCGGAGTATGTAGAAACTCTCGACAAAGATCATCTGGAGACGACCCCGGCGACGCGGGGTAAGAACGGCGACCTGATGCGACCGCACATCGTGTTTTTCCAGGAGGCAGTGCCTAATATCGAGCCGGCGATAGAGTTGGTGAGGGAAGCAGATATTTTTGTAGTGATAGGGACATCGCTGGTGGTTTATCCGGCGGCGGGGTTGATACAGTTCGTGAGGCCGGGAGTGCCTATATATTATATAGATCCAAATCCGGCGAGCACGGCGGGTATACCGGGAGTGCACGTCATAAAAGAGAAGGCGGGCAAAGGGGTTGCAGAGCTGGCAAAAATATTAGGTCATAAAATAAATTTTCGAAATTGGAAAAAATAGATTAACTTTGGGGAAAACAAAGAAAAGAGATATGAAATTCAAGCGGATATTGCTAAAATTATCGGGGGAGTCGCTTGCCGGCGGCCAAGGACATGGAATAGATACTACCCGATTGAATGAATATGCCCGTCAGATAAAGGAGATGGTATCGGCCGGATATGAGATAGGGATAGTTATAGGCGGGGGTAACATCTTCCGGGGCTTATCGGGAGCATCGAAGGGCTTTGACCGGGTGAAGGGGGACCAGATGGGAATGCTGGCGACGGTGATAAATTCGCTGGCATTGAGTTCGGCGTTGGGTGCGATAGGCCAGCGGTCGAAAGTGCTGACAGCGATCAATATGTTTCCGATAGGGGAGCAATATTCGAAATGGCGTGCGATAGAAGAGATGGAGTCGGGGGGAGTAGCGATTATCTCGTGCGGGACCGGGAATCCCTATTTCACTACCGACACCGGATCGGCTCTTCGCGCGATAGAGATAGAGGCCGAGGTTATGCTGAAGGGGACACGTGTGGACGGAGTCTACACGGCAGATCCGGAGAAGGATCCGACGGCGACGAAGTTTGACGAAATCAGCTATGATGAGGTGATGGCGCGGGGCCTTAAAGTGATGGATCTGACGGCAACGGCGCTCTGCAAAGAGAACAAGATGCCTATCTACGTGTTCAACATGGATGTAGCGGGGAATCTGAAGAAAGCCTTGGAGGGGGAACCGGTAGGGACATTAGTGACGGCATAATTCAGGGCCTTCGGGCATGACGGTCAGGAAGGGGATGAGGGCTTAAAAATTAAGGGATAACATAAAAACTCAACAATATGGAAGTAAAAGAATATTTGCAGAATGCGGAGGATTCCATGCAGTTGGCAGTGGAATATCTGGATGACACATTGTCGCATATCCGGGCCGGGAAGGCATCGACACGGTTGCTGGATGGCATCCGGGTAAATTATTACGGGTCGCAGGCACCGATATCGAATGTAGCGAACGTGTCGGTACCGGATGCACGGACGATAGCCATCACTCCGTGGGAGAAATCTATGTTCAAAGAGATAGAGAAGGCGATCATCAATTCTGACTTGGGTGTGATGCCGGAGAATAACGGGGAAGTGATCCGTCTGTCGATTCCGCCGTTGACTGAAGAGCGTCGTAAGCAGCTTGTGAAGCAGAGCAAGAGTGAGGCCGAGAATGCGAAGGTATCGGTAAGGAACGCACGGCGTGAGGCCATAGACGGGCTGAAGAAAGAGATCAAGCAGGGGCTGAGCGAAGACACCGAGAAAGATGCGGAGAATGATGTTCAGAAGCTTCATGACAAATATATGAAGAAGATCGACACAATATTCGCAGAGAAAGAGAAAGAGATATTGACAGTATAGTCGTAAAAGAAAAAAGGCGCATAAATCGACGGATGATGGTATCGATAATAGTGCCGGCATATAACGCCGAGAGATATCTTGGTGCGTGTGTGGAAAGTATCATCTCCCAGTCGGAACCTGACTGGGAGTTGCTGCTTGTAGATGACGGGTCGACCGATACTACAGGCAAGTTATGTGATGAATATATGCGAGGGGATTCACGGATACGAGCGATACACCGGGAGAACGGTGGACTATCGGCTGCACGCAACACGGGGATAGATTCGGCTCGAGGGGATTATATCACCTTTCTTGATTCGGATGATGTATTCGCGCCCACCTTTCTTGAGCGTACGTTGGCGGCTGTGAGAGAGACCGGGGCTGAGATAGCGGGGACATCATATGCACAATTCAGCGATGAATTGCCGGCATGGGGGAGCCATGGGGGGTGTTCAACGGGGCGTATAGAGTCAGAACCTCGGCGGGCGGTGATCAAGGCACTGTATCAGCGGGGATTGAAGGGCAGCGGGACGAGGATGGACAGTTCGGCGTGGGGGAAGCTTTACGCGAGGAGTCTATGGGAAGGGCTCCGGTTCAGGGAGGGCCAATGGTATGAGGATCTTGATATCTTCTACCGATTGTGGCCCAGGGCAGGAAAAATAGTTTTCATACCCGAAGCGTTAATGGGCTATCGTCAGCACGGGGGGAGCTTTCTCCACACGGCAACGCTAAGGAGGAGCGATGTGCTTGACGTGACGGACCGGATGGTAAGATACTATGAGAAAGAGAATGATCCTGAACTACTGAGGGCTGCGCGGACGCGAAGATTCGCGGCCCACTGGAATATATATTTACTATTAAAGCAGCATAAAATAGTCAATTCCGAGATAGAGGGACGTTGCCGGAAGATAATATCCGAGAGCCGGGGGGAAGTACTGAAAAACCGGGCAGCCCGGCTAAAAGACAGAACGGGGGGACTGATAGGGTATATAATCACGAAATAAAGAAGGATAAAGGGATAAAAATGGGAGAATATGTGTTTAAAAACATATTTTTTAAGGATGTAAAAATGGGAAAAAATACTTATTTTTGTAAAAGAAGAAATAGACGGGAAATACGAACGGAGTTCCCGTAAAAAGGAATAATATAATCACAACCAAAAAAACACAATAATGGCAAAAGTAAGAGGAGCAGTAGTGGTAAACATCGATCGCTGCAAGGGTTGCAACCTGTGTGTAGTGGCGTGTCCGACAGATACGTTGTCGCTTCAGCCTAATGAAGTAAACGACCGTGGTTATCACTATGCCTATATGGCCAATCCGGAGAACTGCACAGGGTGCTGTTCGTGCGCGTGGGTATGTCCGGACGCGTGCATAGAGGTTTACCGGAAAGTAGAGAAATGAGAGGCGCATTACGACTTAAATAAGCCGGGATGCACAACTAAACTCTAACCAATCTAATTACCAGAAACGCCGGGGAGGACACCCGGCAAGACAAAAAGCAAAACATTAGAGAAACGTATGAAAGAAGAGGTAAGATTAATGAAGGGCAACGAAGCGATAGCCCACGCAGCGATACGGTATGGCTGCGACGGATACTTCGGTTACCCTATCACGCCGCAGTCGGAGGTTCTTGAGACATTGGAGGAACTGATGCCATGGGAGACAACGGGAATGGTAGTTCTCCAGGCAGAATCGGAGGTTGCAGCGATCAATATGGTATATGGAGGAGCAGCGACGGGCAAAGCGGTGATGACCTCGTCATCATCACCGGGCGTGAGCCTCAAGCAGGAGGGTATCTCCTATATAGCAGCGGCGTCACTGCCGGCGCTGATATTGAACGTGATGCGCGGAGGACCGGGTTTAGGTACCATCCAGCCATCACAGGCAGACTATTTCCAGGCAACCAAGGGGGGAGGTCATGGCGACTATCATCTGATAGTATTGGCACCGTCGACAGTACAGGAAATGGTGGATTTCGTAGGCCTTGGCTTTGATCTTGCGTTCAAATATACTAATCCTTGCATGATTCTTGCGGACGGTATAGTAGGGCAGATGATGGAGAAGGTTGTATTGCCGGAGCAGCGTCCGCGTCGGACAGAAGAGGAGATACGGAAGCAGTGTCCGTGGGCTGCAGACGGCCGTAAAGATGGCCGGAAGCGCAACGTGATCACATCTCTTGAGCTCGAGTCATCGAAGATGGAGGTGATCAACCATCAGCTCCAGGCTCGCTACCGCGAGATAGAGAAGAACGAGACCCGCTGGGAAGAAATAGGCGTAGAAGGGGCGGACTATCTGATAGTAGCGTTCGGCACAATCGCGCGTATCTCAGACAAAGCGAGAGAGCTTGCTGAGGAAGAGGGTATCAAGGTAGGCATCATCCGGCCGATCACATTGTGGCCATTCCCGACAGAGGCAGTTCGCAAGGCAGCTGAAGGCAAGAAGGGAATACTGGTAGTAGAGCTTAATGCGGGCCAGATGATAGAGGATGTGAGGCTGTCGGTGCATGACGCATTACCGGTGGAGCATTTCGGTCGCCTCGGAGGTATTATTCCGAGTCCGGAAGAAGTAGTAGAAGCTCTTAAAGAGAAAATCATTAACAAATAATCACGCCAGGAACTATGAATATCGAAGATATCATTAAAGAAGAGAATAAGGTCTATTGCAAGCCTGAGCTGTTGGAAGAGGTGCATATGCACTATTGCCCCGGATGCTCACATGGCGTGATACACAAGCTTGTAGCGGAAGTAATCGCGGAGATGGGCATCACGGATCATACGATAGGAGTATCGCCCGTAGGGTGCGCTGTATTCGCTTATAATTATATAGATGTAGACTGGATAGAGGCGGCCCACGGACGAGCACCGGCAGTTGCAACGGCAGCCTCTCGCCTGTGGCCGGAGAACGTATTGTTCACTTATCAGGGTGATGGTGACATGTCGGCCATCGGCACAGCGGAATCTATCCATGCGGCCAACCGCGGAGAGAATATCGTGATGATCTTCGTGAACAATGCCATCTATGGCATGACCGGAGGCCAGATGGCGCCGACAACACTTGTTGGTCAGAAAACAGCCACGACTCCTTATGGTCGTCGTGTAGACCTGAATGGTCATCCGCTTGAGATTACCAATCTGATGGCTATCCTTGACGGCACATGCTACGTTACGCGTCAGTCGGTGCACACACCGGCAGCTGTTCGGAAGACAAAGGCAGCCCTGAAGAAGGCGTTCGAGAATGCTATCGCCAAGCGCGGCACGTCAGTGGTTGAAGTAGTTTCTACCTGCAACAGCGGTTGGAAACTGTCACCGGAGCAGGCTAACAAGTGGATGGAAGAGAATATGTTCCCAAAATATCCGTTGGGTGACCTGAAAAACCAGTAAAACTTCTTACCGGGGCTGATAAAGTTTCGGAATCAAAAAGAAAGCAAAACAATGAAAGAAGAAATCATCATAGCCGGGTTCGGCGGTCAGGGTGTACTGTCGATGGGCAAGATATTGGCCTATTCAGGGCTGATGGACGACAAGGAAGTTACATGGATGCCATCGTATGGTCCGGAGCAGCGCGGAGGTACGGCGAACGTAACGGTCATATTGGCAGATTCGAAGATATCGTCGCCGGTTCTTGACAAGTATGACATAGTGGTAGCACTCAATCAGCAGAGTCTTGATAAGTTCACATCGAAGGTAAAACCCGGTGGCACACTTATCTATGACACGAACGGCATACATAATCATCCGAAGCGCGAGGATATCAAGATCTATCCGATCGATGCAATGGAGGCAACGCTTGAGTTAGGCAATTCGAAGGCATATAATATGGTAGTAATGGGCGCATTGCTCCAAGCTATGGATTATAAGCTTCCGATGGAAAATGTGGTGAAAGGCCTGAAGAAGTCACTTCCGGAGCGTCATCACAAGCTGATACCGCTCAATGAGAAGGCGATCGAGAAGGGCGCATCGCTTCTTTGAAATTCATAAAACTCATAAAAAGAAGCTATGGGCGAAAGCCTGTGGCTTTTTTTTATGGGTTTTATGGGTTTATGGGTTTATGGGTTGAGGGGGGAGGAATTTAAAAGGCGGAGGAGACTAATCTACCCGATCGGTCTCCTCCTGAAAATAAATTAGGTTGAATCAAATCGTCATATTCTGATGAATAAAACTTTTCTGAATCATACAGCTCCGGATTTAAGGAGCTTTGTCCGCATTTTTATTACTTCTTTGTTTTAGCATTTATGTTATTACCATAATTATTCTATTTTGACATTTTGCTATTATAATGCCCCAAATTTTATTCTACATTGCTAACTTTATATTAAAAATTGGGTAATAATAGCAAATTATCTATAAAATTTCTATTTTGAGAAATATGATTAGCAAAAATTTCGGAATAATGATTGCAAAAATAAATAAAAAAATTGGATTTACAAACAATTTGCTAAAAAATTGTGAATTTTTTTGGAGAGGAAGGGGTAGAGGATTGGCTCACCGGCCTCGCTACACTCGGGGCACAGGCTAACGCTGCAGGGGAGGACCGACCGGGAAATGTTAGGGAGGAGGATGAAGGAGGAATGGGAAAGAGGGAGGAGGTTGGGGGATTTAATGGTGGTGGTGGGAGGCGAAAGAGGGGTGATTTGCGTTATAAGTATATGAAAAAGCTTTTCCTACTCGATGCTTATGCCTTGATATTCCGGGCATATTATGCGCTTATTAAAATGCCCCGCATCACGCAGGCCGGTTTTAATACTTCAGCTATATTCGGATTTGTGAACACTCTTGAGGAATTGATCCGTAAGGAGAATCCTACGCATATGGCTGTATGTTTCGATCCTCAGGGACCAACTTTCAGAAATGAAGCCTATGAGCAATATAAATCCGAGCGGTCGGCCACTCCGGAGGATATCAAATTATCGGTGCCTTTTATTAAGGAGATAGTTAAAGCTTATGGGATTCCGGTGGTAGAAGTAGATGGTTTTGAAGCTGATGATGTAATAGGCACGCTCGCACGACAGGCAGAGAAGGATGATTTTGTGACGTATATGATGACTCCGGATAAGGATTTCGGTCAACTTGTCTCACCTTCAATATTACAATATAAGCCGAGTTATCGGGGTCAGGATTTTGAACTTCGAGGGGAAAAGGAGGTATGCGCCCGCTATGATATCTCCCATCCACGGCAGGTAATAGATTTACTTGCCCTAATGGGTGACAAGATAGATAACATACCGGGGTGTCCGGGTGTAGGGGAAAAGACGGCTGTAAAACTTATCCATGACTTCGGGTCCGTGGATAAACTTCTTGAAAGCACCGATCAGCTAAAGGGAGCATTAAAGAAGAAGGTAGAAGAAAATGCGGAGCAAATCAAGTTTTCAAAATTTTTGGCCACTATACGGACGGATGTTCCGGTAGGGGTTTCTCCGGATGATCTTAAACGGATGGATGTGGACCGCGCCAAGCTTTTTGCTATTTTCGATGAGCTTGAGTTTAAGTCACTGGCTCAGCGAGTAGCTCGCAGACTCGATAATGAATCTTCAATAGGCAATTCTTCCACTCAGGGAGGATCTATAAAAGGAGCGACAACTGCACCCTCTCTATTTGACAGTATGGATTTTGATGATACCAATGATGAAAAAGAAAGAGGATCATCACACCCGGCCGAGGAAATGATAAGTACGGATTATAAAGTGATTCGCGACAATGCCGCACTTGAATCATTTCAGCGCGAACTATTCGCCGAAGCGGAATGCGCTGTATATTTATTGGGAACAGGCGAAAATGATGCGATGGCGCAATGGATAGGGACGGCTATCTCATATAAGCCGGGAAGCGCTGTATTCGTTCCTTATGAATACAGTGACGGGACAGCGGCGGTGCTTGATCTTCTCGCCCGCGGAGATATACAGAAGATATCCATAAATGTAAAGAGAGATTATGTGATAGCCCAGCGCCATCGGGAAGACAATGAGCCGGCGGTAAGAAATTACTTTGACCTATCGTTGGCACATTATCTTATTCAGCCGGAGATGCGTCATGGTATTGATTCTCTTGCCCCCTATTATCTAAATATAAACGCACCCGAATTACCGGGCAAAACAGGCGCAACAAGACGGGGCTCCAAGGCTAATATAAATAAAGAGGAGGAACTCCAAGCAATGGCAATGACAGCCTGCGGATATGCGGACCTTTCAATGCGTCTTTATGAACCTCTCAAAAGAGCGGTTGAGAAAGAGGGTATGGACACGTTGCTCAGAGAAGTGGAATTTCCATTGGTGCCTGTTCTTGCAGAAATGGAACTAACTGGAGTGAGGATCGATACCGCAGCTCTGAAGGAGGCAGAAATAGATATGACGCGTCGTCTGGATGAACTTGAAAAGCAGATTCATGAGTATGCGGGAGAAAAATTCAATGTCGGTTCGCCGGCTAAAGTAGGCGAGATATTATTTGACAAGCTGGCACTTGACCCGAAGGCAAAGAAGACAAAATCGGGTCAATACAGCACAAGTGAGGATATACTCGAAAAATTGCTACCGAAGCATCCCATAGTAGAAAAAATAATAAAATACAGGGCCCTCAAGAAATTGCTCAACACATATCTAACGGCACTCCCTGCAGCAATCAATCCGACAACGGGACGAGTGCACACAAATTATAATCAGACTGTGACAGCAACGGGCCGACTTTCCTCCTCTTCACCAAATCTACAGAATATTCCAATCCGGGATGATGACGGACGCGAAATAAGGAGAGCCTTCATCGCCGAGAACGGTTGTTTATTTCTGTCGGCTGATTATTCGCAGATAGAACTTCGGCTACTGGCTGACTTCTCTCATGACCCAATCATGACAGATGCCTTCCGCCATGGCAAAGACATCCATGCCATCACGGCCTCAAAAATCTATCATAAGAGCATAGAGGAAGTCACATCCAATGAGCGTAGGAACGCCAAGACGGCAAATTTCGGAATAGTTTACGGCATATCGGCTTTCGGTCTGGCGTCAAGGCTTGGGATTCCACGGGCAGAAGCCAAGAGTATCATAGACAATTATTTCGAGACCTTTCCGACGGTTAGGAAGTATATGTCGGACAGTGTGGAGCAAGCCCGCGAAAAGGGATATGTAGAAACACGGATGGGTCGACGCAGAATGCTGCCGGACATCAACAGCCGCAATCCGGTGGTTCGCGGCTATGCCGAACGCAATGCCATCAATGCTCCCCTGCAAGGCACAGCCGCTGACATAATCAAGGTAGCGATGATAAGAATCTATGACGAGATTAAACGGTTAGGGCTCAAATCCAAAATGATAATGCAGGTGCATGACGAGTTAAACTTCAATGTGCCTGAAGAAGAGGTAGGAGTGATGCAGGAATTAGTTCCGCGCATCATGCAGGAGGCTTATTCGGGGAGTGTGGAGCTTACTGCATCCTCCGGAGTTGCCACCAATTGGCTGGATGCCCATTGATATCAGCTATAGATTTTCTTAAGGAGGCCGTAGAGATGAAAGAGAGCAATTGCACCGGAAGCGGCAACGTTAAGAGAATGCTTAGTGCCTTCCTGTGGAATTTCCAAAATAAAATCGGCTATGTCCACAATTGACTGGTCGACACCCTTCACTTCGTTGCCCACAACGAGAACAAGGCGTAACTGCTCCTTTTCCTTTGAATTTTTCATAGGATTGAAATTGGCAAGAGGGATACTGCCGTGCGCCTGTTCAAGAACACAGATCTTCCAACCCTTTCGTTTCATATCTAAAAGAGCGGGGAGGGCATCACTTATGTGTCGCCAAGCGACAGTATCTTCAGCACCGAGGGCAGTCTTAGAAATTTCGGGATGAGGGGGACAACCGGAAATTCCACACAATAAAAATTCTTCAACGCGGAATGCATCGGAAGTTCGGAATAGCGAACCTATATTATGCATCGAACGCACATTGTCGGCTACCAAAACAAGGGGTAACTTTTCGAGAGCCTTATATTGGGCTGCGCTCATACGAGTCAACTCCAATATATTCTTTTTCTTTCTATCCACTTAAAAGAAAAACAAATTAGGCCTCATTCAATGCAATCTGTTAAGGAGGATGCACAGGTGCGTGAACAAGGCATTTTTAAATTTATAAAAAATAATCAAGAGAGTTGGAGCATTCTTTCGATAGGGCGGAGCGCCTTGGCGGCAATTTCCTTATCCACAATAATTTCCGGGGATTCATCGCGCAAAGCAGCGGCAACCTTATGGAGAGTGTTAAGTTTCATATATTCGCATTGGTTGCATTGGCATTCCGAATCCATAGCCGGGGCAGGAATAAATTTCTTATCCTTGCAATTTTTCTGCATTTCGAAAAGGATGCCGCTTTCGGTGACCACAATATATTCGAGAGCATCATCCTTCCGGGCGAAATCGAGAAGGGCAGCAGTGGAACCCACCTTGTCGGCAATAATCTGGAGAGGGCGCCTGCATTCCGGATGGACGAGAATCTTTGCACCGGGATGCTCTTTTTTAAGTTCCAAAATCTTTTCAACGGAGAATCTGTCATGGACATGACATGCACCGGGCCATAACAGCATTTTTCTACCCGTAACGGAGTTGATGTATTCACCGAGGTTATGATCGGGTCCAAAGATAATCTTTTCATCCTCGGGCAAAGAATCAATAATCTTTCGAGCATTCCCGGAAGTAACCACAATATCGGTAATAGCCTTTACAGCAGCAGAAGTATTAACATAGCTTACTACGGTGTAACCGGGGTGTTGCTCAACAAAACGAGCGAATTCGTCGGGATTGCAGCTATCCGCCAAAGAGCAACCGGCATCAAGGTCAGGCACGAGCACTTTCTTATCAGGGCAAAGAATTTTGGCAGTCTCCCCCATAAAATGGACACCGCACATCACTATTATATCGGCATCCGTCTCCGCAGCCTTACGGGCTAAGGCCAAAGAATCGCCTATGAAGTCAGCAATTTCCTGAATTTCCTCACGCGTATAATAATGAGCCATTATGAGTGCGTTTTTTTCATTCCTTAGACGCATGATTTCTTCGCGGAGTGATTGAAGCTCGTCCATTTTAATATTTTATTTATGAGATTAAAAATATAAAATATATAATAAAAAAATAATCAACAATAATAAAGGGTGTAGATAACTCCCAATAACTTTCAGCTTAAAAATTTGCAAATATCACTTATTGAAATTTAGAAAAGGGTTATCAACAATATGCAAATTTAAGTTGATTTGAAATTCAAATAGATGGGTATAGTTATCGACACACTGTTGATAAGTGCAAAGTTAATAAAATTCCGTCATACGGGAGTTAAAAACTGTTGAAAAGTGGCTTATAGGAAGAAGAAAAGTAAACAATAAAAAGGGGTAATAAAATAGAGAAAAAGATTTGCATAATCCAAATCTGTCACGTATAGATAAATCCGGGAAAAGGGCAAATAAAAGGAAGAATAAAATATAAACATCCTATCGACAGCCTCATCAACCTTTTTTATACACTTTATCTACAAGTTATCAACAAATATGCGATTGCCAAATATTGAGATTGATAAGATTTATAAGATTGATAAGATTGATGAGATTGATGAGATTGATGAGATTGATGAGATTGATGAGATTTATAAGATTTATAAGATTTATAAGATTTATAAGATTTATAAGATTTATAAGATTTATAAGATTTATAAGATT
>JAIDDJ010000036.1 GCA_029055345.1 Muribaculaceae bacterium
ATTTTCTAGTATAGTAAGCCCATATCCTTTACATGGAGTAGGATGTTATTTGATTACTTCAGTCAAGTCAGTACTCAGTTCTTCATATTCATGGCCGTAAATAAATGAGGCCAACATGGGGAAGGTGGTATGATATAGTGGGGGAATAATGACATTATAAATCTTTTTTGCATGTGCTATCAAGAAGAGATCTATGAAAGACTTAAGATGTATTGATTTGTCAGACTTCCTGCCATCATTATCCACATGAACTACTTTCCCAGGAATTACATGAACAAAATTGTAGGTTGTTGCTGCCTTTAAGAAAGTTACACTATCGGAGGTAACCAAAATGGTAGAAACTTCAGGATGTCGTGTTTTAACGAATTCAATGTATTTCAGACATTTATTGATAAGTTCTTTTCTTGAAGTCTCGTTCTTAAGTGTAGGATAATGGCCCTCTTTGAAGTCTCCTAATAATTGTTGGAATCTAAACGTTATTGATACATAATCTCCATTTAATTTTAAAAGCTGCTTTTGTATTGCATTTTCTAAAAGAGGTGATGGTTTAAATAATTCTTGAAATAGATACTTAAAATTACATGGAAAAAAATATTTCATATTGGTATATAGATGGACTTGATTCTGATGCCTGCCTAAATACCTATTGGCATATTTTCTTTGCTTCCATATATCCCACATGATTGTCAAACGTAGGACTGAAGTCTGATGTTTTGAAAAGGATAATTCTTCCTTTTGTACTCTCCAGTCATAATTATTAGGTTCTAGAAATTCCTCAAGTTTATATGGGAAATCCCAATTTACTTTAAATATTCGATTATGGGTTTTACAGTAATCGTAGGTAGAAATTAGTCCTGAAAGTCTATCTGAAAGACCTCCATGTGCTAGTCGCCCATCACACATATAGACTATCATGGGGATTGCTGAGGGAATTTCTGGTTCATTATAATATCTATACCTAAGTTTATTTGTATCTATAATGTTTGCGTAGACTTGTCGAATACGAACTGGGATTAATTTTTTTAGCATAGGGAATAATTATTAAAATTGATGAAATAGTCTCTTTATAATGAGTAGTCTCTTAAAGATCCAATAATTCTTAACCCCAAATTTCTTTATTAAGGGTTTGATCTTTAAATCGTGAGGACTCCCCTTTAATATTTGGGTAAATTTTTTTAAGTAGCGATATCTTGTTGTTTTATCAATACCAGCAGCATTCTCGCCATGCTGACGATATAATATTAAAGGATGATCATCACTAAAAATTTTCACATCGTTCATTACTGCGGTTACCCCTATCCACCAGTCATGCATATATACATAATCTGGTACTTTGGGCACTAATTCTTTCATAGCTTTATTTATTGCCAGAGTACAGCCTGTAATGAAAGTTGCACATAGGACGTATTTTTTGCTATGCATAAATCGTGGTATAATTTTAGCATATCTCCACATGGATGCAGCGATTATATTTAGATTATGATCCACGACCTTCAAATCACTGTGATAGACTGCAGGGATTTCCAATGGTTTTTTTAAATCAATTTTTTGTAATTCTTCAATTGCTACTTGTATTTTCTGGGGCAGCCAGATATCATCGTGATCACAGAAGAAATAATAATCAGAGTCTACACTACTTAAAAGAAATAAAAAATTATCTCTAGGTCCTAGACCCTTAATGTTTTCACCCAATAAGGTAATATTACCATACTTATCTTTATATTCTTGTATGATAGCTAATGTCCTATCAGTTGAACCATCATCATGAACATACAATTCCCAATTTAAATATGTCTGATTATACAGAGAATCTAATTGTTCTCTTAGGAATTTATCACTGTTGTAGGTCGCTAATAAAATTGCTACTTTCATAATTTATTTTCTCCAAAATCGTGCCACCATATATCTTCCCGTTCAGGGATTGTTCGCTTATTCAGTATTGAGACATACGGATACCAACGATATAAATTAGTATAATAATAAAAAGAATATGAAATACAAAGGATCCCGATTATTCCTATTTTCAAAGTAGTGATAATTTTCCCTGCGCTCAGAAGTTGAGATAATCCAGTTACTACGAATAATAATGTATAGTTAGTGAGGCGTTGGAAAATTATTGGAATTGAGAAAACGCCTGCACAGAATAATAGTTGAAGCCACACCATATTCATGTTGGCATATTTTAGATTATATCTTTTATTAAAGATGATAACTAATAATGTTGGGAAAAATAAATGGATTAGGTTTGCTATTCTAAAATTCAAATTGACATTTTCACCTTGTGCTATGTATCCAGAAGTTCTAGATACAAGCGCAGCTACGGTTATTAGATTATTTATATTTTCTAGCAGGGGTGCTGACAATGTGAGTCCTATGAAAATTGTCCAATATACCCAATTTGCATGTAGACGTATGAAAAAGGGTATTATAAGAGTGATTAGGGCGGAGTAATGAAAACAGATAGACAAGATACATAGTCCATAATAATTCCCCCATTTTTTACGATGTATATTTCTATAATTATAAAGGAAAATTCCAATTGCTGCACTTTCTCTAAGAATATCCGTCGTAAAGTATCCACAAGCCATAAAGTAATAAAGAAGTAGTCCTACAAATGGATTTCGACAGGCTCGGCTAATGAAAATAAAAATGCCAATATTAGTTATAGCTGCCATTACAAGCTGTAGAAGCCAGAATTCTTTTGTTACGCTTCTACAAAGTATACTAATAACTAAATAACCGGGTTCTCTTAAACTTGTGGTCCAATCAATAGTCTTAAATTGGTCATAGGTAGGAGTTAAATCGTAGGACCCCATATAGTTCATCGTATCTACTCCAACCTTATATCTTATCCCGAAAATAATAATTAAATACGCACATAACATACAGAGGTATGCTATACGTGTGCGTACAGAGAACCGGGAATTATAAATAGCGCATAATCCTGTAAAGATAATTATGATTAAATACTCACACATATTATTGTGCCCAAATACCTTTAGCAGTATGGTTAATGAGTTTGTTTACCTGTAAATAATTAAGAATTAACCCGCTGCTATTTACTATACACATCCCAGCAACAATTCCTATAATTTCATAATGTTTCCCAAGATAATAGCAAACTGGAATAAAAAGTAAAGCCATTATCACTGTATTTAGTGTTTGGAGTCTTAGCTTTCCTATGCCATTAAGAATACTTGAGAACGCCAAACTGGATATCAAAATGAAGACATATATACCCATTATGCACGATAGGGGTTCTGAGATGTGAACCTCTCCTCCGATCCATATTTGATATACCCACGGGGCTAGCACAATCATAACAATTATAAAAATAGCAGCAACCCCCAATATTTTTTTTATTGTATGAATAGTTTGTTTGATCCAAATCTCATCTCCCTTAGCATATGCATCCGTTGTAGCTGACCATAAAGGTGCTAAAATGAGAGTCATTACCATGGGTAACAGGCTGAAATAACGGTAAGCCACACTATAAGGGGTCACCTTTTCAGGGCCAAACATATGTGAAATGAGTAAGTTCGCTAATGCGAATAGGATTATTCCAGATAATTGTAAAATAAAAAACTGAACACCAATATTAAACAAATCTTTTAAATAAATTCTTTTAAAATCTTTTAATGATGGTCTTAAGAAAGGATAGGTTTCCCAAAAAGTAATAGGATATGCAATTAAATATACTAAAAGAGGAGACGCGGAATATGTTAGGGCAACCCATAGTAAACTGCCCTGAGTAGTTTTTGTTAGAATGAAAATCACAATTAAGGACAGTAAATGACCTGTTACTACCATGGCATTGTTTACCGCCGGTAATTGCATGGCCAAATATATATTGCCTATAATTTTAAATATAAAATTTAAACAAAAAATTAAAAATGCTAAGTAAACAATACTGTCTAAAGATCTAACTCTATCGGGGGATGTATTTAGTATATCATACCAATTAATAAAAGGTTGTAGTATTGATCCGATTACAATTACACTTCCCATGAGGATGATGAGCATTAAGAATGTAGTGCTCACGTATATTTTACCTAATTTTTTATTATTTTGTGCAATTGCAGTAGCAAGTTTATTCCTTAACCCATTTCCAAGACCAATATCAAATGTATTAATCCACATTAATACTGAATTCAAGGTTAACCAAATTCCATATTCATACGGATTAAGATAATCTAACGTAACGGGTACCAACAGCAGATACACCACTGCGTCTATACCTTTCAGGCAGAATGACGCAGCAATGTTCTTCTTAGCCTTTACGGTACGCGGATTACCCTTGAAAAAATTCCTAAGATTCATCTGATGGGATATCCTTCTCACCGATTTCTGTACATCTCCTCGTAGTACTTCTCATAGTCGCCCGAGGTGATGTTGTCCATCCAGTCCTGATGATCAAGATACCAGCGGACGGTCTTCTCTATCCCCTCCTCGAACTGGAGGCTCGGCTCCCAGCCGAGTTCCGACTGGAGCTTGCGCGAGTCAATGGCGTAACGCATGTCGTGGCCGAGACGGTCGGTGACGAACGTAATCAGCTTCTCCGATTCTCCCTCGGACTTTTCGAGCAGACGGTCGACGGTCTTTATTATGACCTTGATAAGGTCGATGTTCTTCCACTCGTTGAAGCCGCCGATGTTGTAGGTCTCGGCCACTTTCCCCTTGTGGAATATCAGGTCGATGGCACGTGCGTGGTCCTCCACGAAGAGCCAGTCGCGCACGTTCTCACCCTTGCCGTAGACGGGCAACGGCTTACCCTGACGGATATTGTTGATGAAGAGGGGTATCAGTTTCTCGGGGAACTGGTAAGGTCCGTAGTTGTTCGAGCAGTTGGTCACGAGTGTCGGCATTCCGTAGGTGTCATGATAGGCACGCACGAAATGGTCGCTTGACGCCTTGGAGGCCGAATAGGGCGAATGGGGATTGTACTTGGTGGTCTCCACGAAGAATTCCGTTCCGTAGGCCATGTCGTCCTCGCTCGAGGCCTTCGTGGTGAAGGGGGCGGCCACACCCTCCGGATGTGTAAGCTCCAGGGCTCCGTACACCTCGTCAGTGGAGATGTGGTAGAAGAGCTTCCCCTCGTATTTCTCCGGCAACGACTCCCAGTATTCCTTGGCCGCCTGAAGCAGGGCCAGAGTGCCCATGACGTTGGTACGGGCGAAGGTGAAAGGATCCTTGATGGAGCGGTCTACGTGGCTCTCGGCGGCGAGATGGATCACGCCGTCGATCTCATACCCCCTTATGATGCGCCGCATCTCATCAAGGTCGGCGATATCGGCACGCACGAAAGTATAGTTGGGACGGTCCTCGATATCTTTCAGATTGGCGAGGTTTCCGGCATAGGTGAGTTTGTCGAGGTTGACGATATGGTAATCCGGGTATTTCTCGATAAAGAGGCGCACGACGTGTGAGCCGATGAATCCGGCTCCGCCGGTGATAAGTATGTTACGCTTCATTTTCTTTCAGGTTTTTAAGGCACACTCTCAATGAATCGGTCCAATAGGGCACCCGCAGGCCGAAAGTGTGCTTGAACTTGGTCTTGTCAAGGACAGAATAACTGGGGCGTGTCACCGAAGATGGGAATTCATCGCTGTGACAGGGCTGGATGTCGCAGGCGGAATTTCCCGCCATATCGGCGATGGCTTTGGTGAAATCATACCAGGAGCAGACACCTTCGTTGGAATAGTGGTATATTCCTTCGTTACCACCGAATTTACGGTTCTCGATTATATCGTATATTGCGTCGGCGAGATCCTGCGCGTAAGTGGGTGTCCCGGCTTGATCGAAGACCACCTTCAGTCCCGGTTTGGTGGCAGTGAGATTCAGCATCGTCTTGACGAAGTTTTTACCGAATTCAGAGTAGAGCCATGCGGTACGGAAAATAAGCGCCTTCACCCCGCTTGCAGCGATCTCCTGCTCCCCGTGAAGTTTCGTGAGGCCGTAAACTCCGGTGGGATTGGCCGGCTCATCCTCGCCACGAGGTGTGTTACCGTTATTTCCCCCGAATACATAGTCAGTGGAAATATGAATCAAGGTCGCGTCATTTTCCCGGGCTGCTGCCGCGAGATTCCGTACGGCAGTGGCGTTGAGAAGTTCCGCAAAGTCTCGGTCACTCTCGGCCTTGTCGACATTGGTATACGCGGCGCAGTTGACTATCACATCGACATCATTTTCAAGGACTACCTTACGAACCGCCTCAGAGTCTGTGATATCGAGTTCGGCAACGTCAGTGAAGATATAATTGTCACGGGAATCATGGGCTGCATTGCGCATGCAGTTGCCGAGCTGACCATTGGCACCGGTTACCAATATATTGAGTTTATCTTTCATCAGGTTATTGGCTATGCAATCATCAATCTATGTTACGGTCTCCCGTCCGCTCTACCTCATCAATCACCTTCATAAGGTATTGCCCGTACTGGTTCTTAAGCATAGGCTTTATAATCTCTTCGAGGTGCTCTCGGCTGATCCATCCCTTACGGTATGCTATACCTTCGAGACAGGCAATCTTCAACCCCTGACGCTTCTCGAGTACCTCCACGTATATGGAGGCTTCGGCGAGGGAATCGTGGGTACCGGTGTCGAGCCACGCGAAGCCGCGTGGTAGGACGCTTACCTTGAGTTGGCCATCCTTAAGGAATTCCTGATTGACAGTCGTGATCTCAAGCTCCCCACGGGCAGAGGGCTTTATGGTTTGGGCAACCTCCACTACCTTGTTAGGATAGAAGTATAGGCCAACCACGGCATAGTTGCTTTTGGGATGCTCTGGTTTCTCCTCGATGGAGAGGCAATTGCCATCACGGTCGAACTCCGCCACCCCATAACGTTCGGGATCGTTGACCCAGTAGCCGAATACGGTTGCCTTACTATTCTCGTCGGCATCCTTCACGGCATCTTTCAGGATCTTCGAGAACCCGGCTCCGTGGAAGATATTGTCGCCGAGGACGAGACAGGCGGAATCATCGCCTATGAAATCCTTGCCTATGATGAAGGCCTGGGCGAGACCGTCGGGTGAGGGTTGCTCGGCATATTCGAAGCGGACACCGAAATCGGACCCATCACCGAGTAGCCGTCGGAATCCGGGAAGGTCGTGTGGTGTGGATATAATGAGAATATCCCGTATCCCCGCCTGCATGAGCGTAGAGATGGGATAATAGATCATCGGTTTATCGAAGATGGGGAGCATCTGCTTGCTTACTCCCTTCGTAATCGGGTAAAGACGGGTGCCGGAACCTCCGGCTAATACTATGCCTTTCATGGAGAGGTGTATGTAGTGCGTTATTTATTTATAAAACGATTTATACCATTCCGCGAAATTACGCAATCCCTGACGCAGGGACGTGGAGGGTTTGAATCCGAAATCTTTTTCAAGGGCCGTGGTATCTGCATAGGTTACAGGCACATCTCCCGGTTGCATTGCTACCAGTTTCTTGCACGCTTCAAAATCGTAATAATCGGGAAGTACTCCGGCCCGTATCAGCTCTTCCTGAAGAATCTGCACGAATTCAAGGAGATTCTCGGGATTACTGTTGCCGATGTTGTAGACTGCGTAGGGGGGTACAGGAAGGCCGTCATCTCCGGCAACTCGCTCCGGGGCTTTATGCATCACACGGATCACACCCTCCACGATATCATCGATGTAGGTGAAATCGCGCTTGCAGTTGCCGTAGTTGAAAATCTCTATCGTTTCTCCTTTCAGCAGTTTGTTGGTGAAGCCGAAATATGCCATGTCAGGTCGACCGGCAGGACCATATACGGTGAAGAAACGCAGTCCGGTGGAGGGTATATCGTACAGTTTGCTGTAGGCGTGCGCCATCAGCTCGTTGCTCTTCTTGGTGGCTGCGTAGAGGCTCACGGGATTATCAACCTTATCTTCGGTGCTGTAAGGTACCTTCTTGTTCGATCCATACACTGATGAGCTGGAGGCGTATACAAGATGGCGCACACCCTCCGCGCCGTTGTCATAGCTGTGTCGGCAGGCCTCAAGGATATTGTAGAAACCTATGAGATTTGACTCAATGTATGCATCGGGATTGGTGATGGAATAGCGTACACCGGCCTGGGCGGCGAGATTGACCACAATCTCCGGCTTGAATTCATCGAATACACGGTTGATCAGATCCCGGTCGGCTATATTACCTCTTATGAACTTCCACGAGGAGCCGGGATGATGTGCGATCTCCCTCTCTATTTCTCCAAGACGGTATTCCTTAAGGGCGGGGTCGTAATAGTCGTTCAAGTTATCTATACCTACTATCTCGACTTCCTGCTCCCTCTTCAGCAGCTGGAGCACCAAATTGGCGCCTATAAAGCCGGCGGCTCCCGTAACAAGTATTCTCATGATCAGTCCTGATTGAATATGTCGCGCGTATATACCTTCTCTTCCACGTCCGCGAGATCCTCGCTCGTGCGGTTGGCGAGAATAGCTCTGCTGACGCGCTTGAATTCCTCAAGGTCGTTCACCACACGGCTCCCGAAGAATGTGGAGCCGTTCTCAAGCGTCGGTTCATAGATGATCACGGTGGCGCCTTTCGCCTTTATACGCTTCATCACGCCCTGGATGGAGGAGTGGCGGAAGTTGTCGGAGTTGGATTTCATCGTGAGGCGGTAGACTCCTATCACACATTCATTCTCCCTCTCGGAATTGTATGCGCTGTTGGCGTCATAGTATTCCGCCATCTTGAGCACCTGGTCGGCTATGAAGTCCTTGCGGGTGCGGTTGCTCTCGACTATAGCGGTCATCATGTTCTGCGGTACGTCGGCGTAGTTGGCCAAAAGCTGCTTTGTATCCTTCGGGAGACAGTAGCCGCCATAGCCAAACGAGGGGTTATTGTAGTGAGTGCCTATTCGCGGATCGAGTCCGATGCCCTCGATGATGGCCTGTGAGTCGAGACCCTTGACCTCGGCGTAGGTGTCGAGTTCGTTGAAATAGCTGACGCGCAGGGCGAGGTAGGTGTTGGCGAAGAGCTTCACCGCCTCGGCTTCCTTGAGTCCCATGAAGAGCGTCGGGATATCTTTCTTGATTGCTCCCTGTTGCAGAAGATGCGCGAATTCGTGGGCCTTCTCCTTGAGGTATTCCACATCTGTGAGCTTGAGGATGGCCTCATTCTCGGCCGCAAATTCGGGATTCGCTATCAACTTGGGATAACCCACTATTATACGGCTCGGGTAGAGATTGTCGTAGAGAGCTTTGCTCTCGCGAAGGAATTCAGGGGAGAAGAGGAGATTGAGTTTCTTCACTCCTTGCTCGGCATATTTCCGGTAGAGGTTACGGCAGTAACCGACGGGGATAGTGGATTTTATCACTATCCCCGCATCGGGATTTACCTCGAGCACGAGATCTATCACCTCCTCAACATGGGATGTATCGAAGTAGTTCTTCGCCGGATCATAATTGGTAGGGGCGGCCACAACCACGAAATCCGCACCGGCATAAGCCGTGCGGGCATCAAGTGTGGCGGTTAGGGCAAGTTCCTTCTCCGCGAGATATTTTTCTATGTACTCGTCCTGAATCGGTGACTTGCCGTTATTGATAAGCTCAACTTTTTCAGGAACGACGTCTACTGCTATTACCTGATTATGTTGGGAAAGGAGGGTGGCTATACTAAGACCTACATACCCTGTTCCGGCTATTGCGATTTTCATGAATTATTATGGAGAGATTGAATTAGATAGGGGAATTTGTAGGAGAAAGAATCAGGGATAGTGACACATTGATTGTTGAGTATCATATGTGTGTCTGATCTTAGTATCCCCGATTCTTTATTTTATTTGCTTATTCAGATCCGTCAGTGGCTCGTGGATTTCCGGAGCTTGCGACTGCGATCGACAGTAGATTTGCGGTTTGTGGCGGGCTGGAGCAGGCTGCCGATTTTTTTCGCTATTGTTAATACACTTCGGTTCTTGCTTTTGGAAAGGGTGGCAATGGTGTAGCGGTGGGAGAGGGGTTCGCCTCTGAGGTAAGTGGTGCGCTTTTTATCGCGGGGACGGAAGCCGGCTTGGAAGAGGACTTCCTGGATTTTGCGGGGATCTTCTATGGTGAGGACTTCGACGGTGGGGAGGGTGAGTTCTCCGGAGGGGTCGATGCGGTAGCGTAGGCGGGCGCCGTCGGGTCGGCTGACGAGGGTGTAGCCGTCGGCATCGGTGGAAGTGCCTTCCTGGTGGAATCCGTAGTATTCGAGGGTCTTGGTCATGTCGTCGGCGGAGGGTTCGTCAACGATGATGGCGGCGATGTAGATGGGGTCGCTGAGGGATTCTTCCTGGGCTTGGAGGCATAGAGGGAGG
>JAIDDJ010000037.1 GCA_029055345.1 Muribaculaceae bacterium
CGGCTCAAATATCCTTTTTCCTCAGTCGCAACTCAAAGGTTGCTCCTTCTGAAAAAGAATATTTTAGCTCGAAGATACCCGCTCTGGCATTAACATATTTTATTGAATGAGGTCTAAGTTTCATATCGCAAAATTACTACCAAACCACTCTTAATGTCAAAAACAAAAGTCTAAATAAGGAAGCGTTAAAATATTGATTATCAATAGTGCTAAATTTTAAAAGTCTAAATATGACAATTTCAGATCCAAATGGACCTTAATTCCGGTTTTCTCGGTGTAAAAAATCCACTATATCTTCTTTTTCAGGAACTCCGAGTTTCTTTCTAACCGATGATTTTCGGACATAAATAGTAGCAACTGTCTGCCCGGTAATAACGCTGATTTCTTTGGTAGAAAAACCTGCGACCATGAGCACGATAATCTGCTCTTCTTTTCTCGTCAGTGTGTCTCCATGACTGTTATGGAGCCGGGAGTAGAAATCGGAATATAAATTGTCAATTATTTCATAAACATTTTGCCAATTTACGAGAGAAGAATCATCGCCTTTTTCCACCGAAGAAATTTTCCGGAGCATATCTCGGTTCTGTTCAGTCGGCATCTCCGCTACCATCTTAATTATTCCAAGCTGCTGAAGCATGGCTCTACGCAGCGTTTCATTTACCGATGAATCATCCTGCGAGGATTTTGACTCGTCAACCAATTTCTGCAGGATTTCATTACGCTCCAGCACCTCCAACGCCTTGTGCCTCTTGTTGAAGGCATACCATACCAACCCTCCTGAAATGAGCAGGGCACCAAGAATTACGATAATGAGCAAAGACGTTTGTCTGTCGCTCTTAGCTTTGATTATCAGCCTTTGATTTTCCGTTTCAAGGGCTTGTCTTGCGGCCTCCTGACGCATAGACTGCTCATTGAACAGGTTATCTCTTTGCGGATTATTCACCCTGGCAAAAGGCATGAGACTCAACTTGCCGGTGTCATGATAATCAAGCACAGTATGGAGTACAGTGGCAAAAGTGGTGAAATAAGCATGTGACTCATAATCGAGTTCTTTTGCCATACTATCGGCCATGGCAAGTTCTGTGGCTGCCTCTGAATGTTTCCGCATGTTTAGAAGCCCCAACGATTTCCAAAGACGAATATATGGCGCGCCAGAATCTTCACTATGTAAGTTCAGCAGTGTGTCAGAGATGTTCAAGACTTCCTGATACCTTCCCAGCTCCATAAGAGCTTCAATTTTCTCATATCTATATTGATTATACAACTTGTTGTCGCCCTCCTTGAAAGCCTTGTCCATAAGGTCATTCATGATAAGGAGTGCCGAATCGGGTTTATCATAAAAAATATAAGAGAAATAGAGCCAAAATCTGTATTGTGATTGCCAGTCTTTATCCTTGTCGATTGCGATAAGTCTTTTTATGCGGGCCCTATTATCTCCTTCGTATGCCCACAGCACGACCCTATTGCGTAATGGTCCGATTACAAGACTGTCGGGAACATTTTTCAACGCCAATAATGAATCAAGCATTCTGAGGGCTGAGACTCTGTCGCCTATACGGAATTTATATGATGCCAGAAGTGTAGCGGTGCGAATGCTCCGTTTTAAATCCTTTCCCCTATAATAATTGTCAGCAAAACTTATCATTGAATCGGATAGAGCGATTTGGCTTTCTCTATCATGAGCAGATGCTAAAACATAATAATATTGAGCTTTTAATGAATCCTCAGTAAGTTCGACAGGATCAATGAACTCCAAGATGGCTAATGCGCTGTCAGGATAATCATCCACAATTCTTTCAGCTTCCGAAAGATTGCGTGAATATTGGCGGGAATGTGAACATGCAATGCCGGTACTTATAGCTATAAAAGCTGCAAGTATCAATATCAACGGATTTCTATAAAGGCGTTTCTTCGTGGCCATATTCAAGGTTACAAAATTACAAAAATTAGGTGAATAAATTGAAAAATAGCGTGCTTATATAGCGAAAATACGCTTTCAATTTTTTCAATTTTACTTTTACTATCCATCCAATATTTTGTATAAATTGTTGATATTGTAAAGGGCTCCCGTTATGATTGCCGGATGGCAAGGAATCCAGAAAAGAGGAATGAAAAAGATCCAATGCATATCAAACGCCCCTGACCTTACGAAATTTTAGACCTCATTCAATAAAATCTGTTAATGCCAGAGTCGCAGATATGCCTCGGATATCGCTTTGCAGATTCAGGAGCATAGCTGGCTATGTGACTGAATCAAAAAACGATAGCCGAGGTGCAGCTGCGAGAATAAGGTATTTCTAATTACCATTAGATTTTAATAATTTTAATTAATTTCTCAATCAAATGTTTTTAAGTTACCATCCGTCCGGCTCTCTTCGGCTCAAATATCCTTTTTCCTCAATCGCAACTCAAAGGTTGCTCCTTCTGAAAAAGAATATTTTAGCTCGAAGATAGCCGCTCTGGCATTAACATATTTTATTGAATGAGGTCTTAGTGGATGGTGATTAAGTCAGAATTACAGGAAATGTCGTTGGAAGAGTTATGGGAATTGTTTCCTATAGTTCTGGTTCCGCATGATCCGCAATGGATTCAGTGGGCTAACGAAGAGATGGAACACCTTTCTTCTCTTCTCCATCAGTATACTCCGGTAATCAATCATATCGGAAGCACTGCGATCTCCGATATTCAGGCAAAACCTATAGTCGACATCCTCGTTGAAATCTCTCACGAACATGAATGGCGACCAATAAAAGCAATATTGGAGCGCAGCGGATATATCTGTATGTCAGAATCATCTTTAAGGCTTAGTTTCAATAAAGGCTATACGCCGGCCGGCTACGCAGAAAGAGTCTTCCATATTCATTTTAACAGAACCGGGGATAATGATGAAATTATATTCCGTAATTATCTGATAGAGTATCCTGACGCAGCTAAAGATTATGAAACATTGAAACTTTCATTATTACCTAAGTTCAGGAATAATCGCGATGGATACACGGCTGCCAAATCAGATTTTGTTAGGGGAATAGTATCGAAAGCTAAAAAGTCAGGGATGACGTCAAAATGATTCGGGGTGTCCTAATGCTGGGCCGGAGATTAATAAAATTGGAGAAAAGTATTTGTTTTTCTTTCAAGATTCTTATTATAATACATTATGATGAATATTCGTGAAATTTGCTTATATTTGCCGATGAAAGAAATACAATAAGATAAATCTTCATTCAAATGAATACCGATGAATTATTTGACCTGAAAGGGAAAGTTGCCGTTGTTACCGGGGGTGGCGATGGCATTGGCAAAGGCTCGTGCCGGATTTTGGCGGCAGCCGGAGCTTCAGTCGTTGTCAGCGACCTTAATCTTGAAAAGGCACAGATCGTTGCGGATGAAATCAAAGCGGAAGGCGGAACGGCCGTTGCCTGCGAATGCAATGCCTTGAAAGAAGAAGACCTCAACGCCCTCATTGATTTCACGGTTAAGACATTCGGAACCGTTAATATCTTGGTTAATAACGCCGGTCTGGGAGGCGGCGGCCGCGAGAACCCATATAATATTGACCGGAAATATGTGGAGAGAATTTACGCTATCAATGTCATAGCACCGTGGCAACTCAGTAAGCTCGCAGCTCCTTATATGAAAGAATCCGGCTATGGGAGTATAGTAAATATCACCTCCATGAGTAGTATCAACAATAGCCCTTCGATGGCTATTTACGGCTCATCTAAGGCAGCTCTGAACCATATGGCCTCAAATCTTGCTTATGATTACGGCCAGTGGGGCATCCGCGTGAATTGCGTAGGACCCGGAGCGACCCGCACGGCTGCGCTCTCTACTGTACTCACCCCCGAGATTGAGGCGCGGATGCTCGCTCACACTCCAATCCACCGGTTGGGAGAAGTTTCAGATATAGCAGGTGCAGTATTATATTTTGCTGCCCCGGTCTCGCAATGGGTCAGCGGTCAGGTTCTCATGGTTAATGGAGGCGGGGTTCAGACTCTTGACTGATATTCTTATTGATGATTGAATAGATATGAATAAGAATAAATGGTTCAGTCTAATTTGCTGCCTACTGATGATGTGTGCGGCTGCAATATGCGTCAACAAGGGGATTTTCGGTCATGATTTTGAAAAGGCAGCCCTACCGGAGGAAGAGAACTTAATTCCTACGGATTCGGTTACCCGGAATTCCGACGGATCAGTCACGGTGCATACGAGAGCGCTTACCGATGCGCAGGGATATGCGGGTCCCGTTCCCCTTGACATCACTATTGACGGCAAAGGGACCGTTACATCAGTGACCCCACTCGAGAATGCCGAGACTCCGTCATTTTTTAATAGGGCCTCCGAACTATTCGGGGGGTGGGTTGGTAAAAATGCTGCTGATGTGAATCCAATGCAGACGGATGCAATATCAGGTGCTACATATTCATCAGAGGCTATCAAGACCAACATGGAGGTGGGTCTGGCATGTTATCTGCATTCCACGGCAGACAATGGCGGTTCAATACCATGGAAAATGTGGGTGGCGTTTGCGGTAGCGCTTGCAGCATGTATCATCCCCGTCTTCGTGCATAATAAAATATATACCAATGTGCAGCTGATAGCAAATATCATAGTTTTGGGTTTCTGGTGCGGGCAATTCCTCGACTATACACTTATGCTCAAATATCTGACTTCCGGCATCTCTCTACCGGTAGGTTTGACTGCTATAGTAATGCTCTTCGCTGCATTCGTAATGCCTCTGTTGGGGCGTCCTCAGCACTATTGTAACCACATATGTCCGTTAGGTTCCGCTCAGATACTCGTAGGGCAATTTGCACACCGTAAGATAAATATGAGCAAGGGTCTTGTCAAAGGACTCGAATGGTTCCGCCGCATTCTTTGGGCAGTGCTTATGCTTGCGCTTTGGGCTGATATATATGTTACATGGATGGATTATGAACTCTTCCAGGCGTTCATCATCGAATCCGCTCCCATAGGAATCATAATCGCAGCATTGATTTTTATCATTCTGTCAATATTCATTCCTCGGCCTTACTGCAGATTCGTATGTCCGACAGGCAGCCTGTTTAAAGCCGCAGAAAACATTTAAAAGAATTTCAAGATGAAACATTCCGCATTAATTATCATACTTCTGGCCATAGGCCTCGTTTTCGTTTCGTATAAATGGGTTTCCGTATCGACAACATCGGCCACAGAGGTAGCAGACGCATCGTCAGGAGCCACTGCGATAGATGTGATAATGACGCGCAGCAGTGTGCGCTCGTATACCGACCGTGATATCAGTAAAGAATGTATGGACACACTTCTCAGGGCAGCTATGGCCGCTCCTACTGCCGCAAACAAGCAGCCTTGGCGTTTCGTAGTGATCCGTGACCGCGAAACCCTCAATTCGATAGGAGATAAATTTGAATGGATGAAGATGATGAAAGAGGCTCCGGTGGCCGTAGTGGTATGCGGAGATATAAATTCATCGTTGGAAGGAGCCGGGCGCGAATACTGGGTTCAGGATGCCTCGGCCGCTTCCGAGAATCTTCTTCTTGCGGCGCATGCAATAGGGTTAGGAGCCGTATGGTGTGGGGTCTATCCGATTCCGGAACGAGTAATGGAGTTTAGAGAATTGCTTGCTCTGCCCGACAGTATCATACCCCTTAATTGTATAGGAATAGGATATCCTGCGGGTGATTCCTCACCTAAGGACAAGTGGAAACCTGAATACATACACTTCGATAAGTGGTAATCGTGCGGATTAGTGTCAGCTATCATTCAAGTGCAATTGTTTAGATTAATACTATATATGGGAATAAAAAGTGTAACAAAGGGAATTGTAATATTAACTGCAGCAATTCTGTTTAGCAGTAATCTGTCAGCCGGACCTACAAGATATGCCGGAGGTGATATTTCTCTGCTTCCGACATATGAAGATGCCGGAGCGCAATATAAGGATTCAGAAGGGAAGCCGATTGGGGATTTGATATCCTTTCTTGCTTCTACTGGTATGAACGCAATGCGGGTACGCCTGTTTGTGGATCCTGAAGGATATATCGCCGCAAATCCCGGAGCTGACCCGAATGCCTGTCAGAGCCTCGAATATATAATACCTCTCTGTAGGCGGATTGTGGATAATGGAATGAGCTTGATGCTCGACTTCCATTATTCCGACACATGGGCAGATCCGGGAGCGCAGTGGACCCCCGGTTCTTGGTCATCATTGACCGATGAGGAGCTTACCGCGCGTATCGGACAATATACCCGCGATGTTCTCCTACGCCTTCAGGACGAGGGTATAGTGCCGGAATTCATTCAGCCCGGGAATGAAATCAGTTATGGTATGTTATGGGGTACCCCTGCAGATTCGGACCCATACAAAGTGCTTCCGGGTTCAGATAAGAATTGGCCACGGTTTGCATCTCTGCTAAAAGCAGCGATTGAGGAATGTCGCGAAGTTTGTCCGGATGCACGGATAGTGATACATTCCGAACGAACGGCCTATCGTGACATTCTCGGAGAATTTTACTCAAAGATGAATTCGTATGGAGTGGACTATGATATTATTGGGTTATCATATTATCCCTATTTTCATTGTCCGATGAATGTTCTGTCGCAGTCTCTTTCGTATCTTGGCGCTACTTTCCCCGACAAGGAAGTGATGATAGTGGAAACCGGATTTCCTTATAAATGGGAAGTTCCCGGAACCACGCAACCGGTAGACTATGACTACTCGCTTGCAGGCCAGAACAGATTTGCATCCGATCTGGTGGATATGCTGAAGAGTCATCAGAATGTTACAGGTCTGTTCTGGTGGTGGCTGGAATATAATGCTTACGGAACATCCCTCGAAGGATGGTATAACGCCCCTCTCTTCGACAGCACCACCGGTCGGGCTACTCCCGCATTAAAGACCATTGCTTCCTTTGCATCCCCGGAAGAAGGGATAAGGGTTATGGTGAGCGAGGAAAATAATAATGCCAAGCGTTTTTACACTCCTGCGGGCCTACCGGTTGAAAATCCGGAATCGCTGCCCCGCGGAGGCGTTTACATCACATCGGATGGGAGTAAATTATTAAAATGATGTATGATAAAATTGACTGAGCCAAATAGAATATTCTATTTGGCTCAGTCAATTTTAAGGAACATGGTCTATTGACCCGTTCTAATAAAGAATTTGTTCTTAATCCAGCTTGATACCAAGCTGCCCCACGACAACAGTATCGAGAACATTTGTTACGTTAGATTTCTCGCCGTGCGATGTGGCAGCCACCGCTATAATTGTGCATGACGCGAACTTCTTCGCCCAATGCAGCAGAGAACCGAGTCCAAGTTCATCTTCAAGATAGGTGGTAAGTTCCTCCTGGGAATTCAAGTCGACATCCTCAGGAATATATCCGAGATCGGACTTCGAAAGGATGATGTTGAGATGGATTCGTTTCGGATTCACACCATGATGGGAAATCTGATTATCGATGGTTGCCTGAATATCCTTTATCGGCAGTTTCCTTACATCCTGCTCGTTATTCTTAAGCCATTCCTTGTAGTTCTTTGAAGTGTCATAATCGGTCAGATCCGTTGTGATAGGATCAATTACAAGAAGAATGGAATCAACGTTACGGAAATACCTGGTTGCATTCGTTCCGCTCGCGCTATGCTGCGAATCGAAAAGCTCGCCGCCCACGTCATTTATAAAGAACCTGTAAGGAACCGATGAATTTTTACGTTTGATAATCAACTGTGTAGACGCCACATCATCCACCGTGGTCTTATTGGGCAAATCATCTTCCGAGATATAGCCTTTTTGAGATATCGAGGCTACTTTCGTGATTATCTGAGTGTCCTTGACGCTGTTTTTCACATCAGTAAATTCCACTCTGTGTTCGCCCGCACGGGAGAATATCTCGGCAATCATACGGTAAGTAAGGGTACTTTTGCCCGACATGGCGCTACCGACCATTGCAACGTGGCATTCAGTTCCTTCGTTTGCCTGTATTCTGCGGCCGCAATTGGCGCATTCACGGGCCAGATTGTCGCGCCCGTTCATAAGCATTGTCGGCATACGCTCTCCGGTATATGGGTGAGTTATATGGAATAGGCCATACACTCCGGGACGAAGACGGATGTCATTAGGAAGAGGAATGTATCCCTCATCGCTGTGCGAAAGATATATTGCCGGTTCTGATGGTTGCTGGCAATGTGGACAGGGATGGTTGATGTTGTAACGCCGCGTCTTGAGTTTCTCATATCCGATAAGGATACCTGCCACAATCATCCAGATAATAGCGAGTGCGAGGAAAATTGCAAGAGGTATGCAGGTGATTATAAGCGCCGGCTTCCAATATTGTTGAGCGAGGTCACCGACGTAGCCAAGAAGATTGAATTCATTGAAGAATTGCAAGCCGGTATTGGCGCAAGCTTCGCCGAAGCCTGTAATTTCATCATCATAATACCATATCACACCGCCAAGTATCACCACGACAATAAAGGCCCACTGACCTGCTATGCATGCGAGTATACCCAATACGCAGGAAATTATGCCAACCCAAAGAACCACATAGCATAGGATCTTGACTAACCAGAGGAGTCCGAATACGACTCCTCCCAGGAGTAGTACAATGGCAAGAGCTGCGGCTATTGAAGCGATGATACCTAATGTGAGGAAGATTACCGACCGGTAAGGGGCAATATTGAAAAAGAAGGTCTTTCGCATACCATTCTCCCTGCGGCCGAATATTTTTTCATCAGCATCCTCCTTATACATCCAGACAAGATAGGTGATGAATGCAATTATTGCTAAAGCGAGGAGCACCCATTTGGCAACAGTCTGGGAGCTTGTTACGGCTTTGTCTATTTCTTTGTCCTTTTCCGTCGGAGGGTCATACTGAGGATTAGGATATTCATCAAAACGCTGCAGGTTCGTGATATATCCGTCGCGAACAAGGCCCTGCCCCCATTTGTCGGACACTTTGACCCAGTTATATCCCCCACCTTCATATAGAACCGTGTCCGAAACATAGATTATGTCTCCCGGTTTCAACTGGTATATTAGGGCAGAATTAGGGGAAGGTTCCGATCTTACATTCAGTTTCTTGCCCGGTGTAACCATATATTTTTTCGGTGACCATTCAGGCCGGTTACCGAACTCCCTGGCATTGATTCCCGGAGCAAGAACCAATATGGTCAGTAATAAAATTATAAAATTCAATACTCTTTTCATCTCCTTCCTCCTTTTCCTTTGACCGAAGATTTCTGAACTTTATCTCTCCGTTCTGTCTTTTGTTCGCTTTTCTCCGAGTCCTCGTCTTCTTCCTGAGATTTTTGTTTCTTTGAGAACATACCCTTGAACGACGAGCCGATTTTTGAAAATACCGAAGGCTGTCTGCTCTTTATTATCTTTTCATAATCCTCTATGAAAGCAGGCTGGTTAAGGTAATCTAGAGCTTGCTCATCGCTAAAATTCAGACGCGTGACAAGATAGTCGAGTTTCTCCTGAGGTTTATACTTCTTCAGGAGAAGAAGAGCTGCAATATAATGATTTCTATTGCCGGAAGATGGAATCAGCTTCAATATTTCTTCTTCCGTCATTATCTCATCGTTGATAACGCCTCCGACAAATTCCTTGACTCTGCGTGGATCTTTTGCAACTACCATTTCAAGCCATTCCGGAGCAAGACGGTGGAGATATTCATGGTATCCGAGTTTTGTAGCCAGTTCCCACAATCCGTTTATATCGGTATATTCTGACTGCATTGAGCCCCGGAGAGCATCTCCCAACGCGAGGAAGCGTGCGGTATCCCGGTTTGACGTTGATAAATCCGCAAATTCTCTTGCTAACCGTGCGGCTTCATCGGCACGTAATTCTTTGCGTCGGAAGCTGCCGATAATACCCTCATAAGCCGACAGCAGGAGAGCTCCGGCTTTTTGTGTCTGCATCCAGTTATCATAATCCTTGTTCCCTCTGAATTGCCGCAGAGATTTTGAGGTTGCCGCTAATTCGTCCGCGCTCCTTGGAGAGAGACTTTCAAGTTGCAGTTTGAAAAGCGGGGTATATACCGGGTCTGCTATCCTTGAGGAGTATTTAGATATAAAATCAATAGGGAAGGGCTGCACCTGAGTCACCACGTCCGCTATCGTACGTATTAGGGTGGCTTCGTCTTTCCCTGTATTCTTTTCAAGCACCTCGTCAAGAGCTTTTACAAGGGTCTGGTTATCCGGGATTGACTGTCGGGTCACTGTAGGCAGGACGCGGTCATATACACCATCCTTGAGCATCCTCCTTATCAAATATGCATAGTCGCCTTCATGCTCAGACAGGAATCGGGGATAAAGTGCAAGCCATGTATCGGCATCGAGACTCGAAAGAAAATCTTCATTCTTCGGAAACCGTTCAGGCTGAATGGCAACGCGACATGCTTCCTCCCATTGAGTCCCCATACTCTTATAGAACTGCCGGAATGCATCGGAATCCTCAAAGATGTTGGCATTAATTGCCTTCTTGTTGGCTTCCACAACAGATGAGGTATCAATCGGGCGCAATGCGAAAATGAATTTTATCCATTCGCTCAGGGTCTCCATGTTTTCGATACGATCGTAGTCTTCCTGAAGCGAATTGAATAGAGACGCTGCTTTAGAAGGATCATTCCGAAAAATATCATTAAGCATTTCTTTGAGCCTGGTGTCTCCGATTAATGCTTTTGTATCGAATTTTGGATAGTCGTAAAGATAATTGAAGAGTTGGAGATTCGTTTCGTGGGGAAGCTCCTTTGCTTTTTCATAAGCATCCGACAGCATCCAGTCGACTAATTTATGGACTTCTTCAATTTTGCCTTCCCTGAGATAATTTATAATCTGAGTGCGGAAAGTTTCAGATTCCTTAGTAACGGGCCGTTCTGTCCCATTTAGGTCGAGCATCACCCATTGCTTTGCGAATATTTCACAGGAGTAATATTCGTTGATAAAGACTAAGTTGATTCCCTGTTTCTTTCCCTCATCTGTGTGATTTGTGAGGAAAGTAAGGTTTTCTATTTGATTTTGCGGAACGAGAGTTGCCAGACCTGCCATCAAAACCGGAGGAGATTTTACATCCGATTTCACAAGAACAGGTTTATTTTCCTTGCGGCTCTGTATGAAAGCGAAGAGTAAATCCACGGTCTCCTCGGTTACGGGAGCTTTAACGTTGGCCTTAAACGATAAGGTTTCCGGTGTAAGATCAGGCTTATGTCCGATGGATATCTCTTTCATCTCCGCATTCTCCGGACGAGGAGCCGGGTCAGCAGGAATGAAATGGTTGCTACCGATGGCTGCGTCCTCAAGGAGGATTTCAAATTCCTCAGCCGTTGGAGGTTCGCCAAACGCATATGTATCAACGACATAGTTGCCCAGACGCCCCGGTTTCCCATTCTGATAGAAGGTATAATCAAAACCTACACCAACGGAGCGCCCCAAGATATAGGCGTTATGACCATCCGCTATTTTGAGCACACGGAAAAAATATGAAGGCACGAGCTTCTTTATCGCATCCGGGTCAGCTTGCAAAGCGGCGGAATTTACATTTGGGCCACTCATCCGGAAGATGAAGATTTCATTCCGCTCCATTGCCTCAAGAAGCTCCGGGGCGGTTCCTGCCGTGGCGCTTCGCACGCCGAATCCGACTGCTCCCGAGCGGTTTTTTTCCGATGAATTGTATATGATGTGGGCGTAGTTCTTCATGGTCTTAATTTTTGGTTGGTATTTTGAATTGGCCGAGTTTATATAGCACCCATATCAGAGGATCCATAACGCGGTATGGCTTCACCTCTTCCATGTGATTGGTGTCATCGGGCATACATCCGAATGCAGAGACGCCAAAGAATTTGTAATTATTTTCGGGATCGTTTGGATTTCTTTTATTCAGAGGCAGCTGTTGATTCTTCTTGCTTGCCCATCTGTGGGCGAAATGACAGAAATCTCCCTTATCCCACTCTTCGCGAAGTGTTTCCTCTATTGTTTCGCTGATGGCATCAATCTTTTCCGTATCAAATTTCCCGGATTTAATATAGGTGCTGTCGAGAGGTTTAGTCCCTCGCATGAATTCATCGGCATTGAAGTCAAGTTCGTCTGGATTGTCGATGACACTGTCGAATTTGCTGAATACGAATGCGAACGGCCGGTCGTAGATGGATTTGTCATCCACATTGGCCAATGCATCCTGAATTTCTTCCAGTGAATCGGTCGCCTCGCCACCCAGGCCTTCCATCCCTTTCTTTTTTAGGATTTTCTTGATGCTGCCGATAGAGAGCGTATCAAGAATTACGATTACGCCCGATGATTCCTGAAGATATTTGACATTGTTTTTAAGATTCTCACGGAAATGCTCGCCGGCCGTGTCATAGAACACCAGGTAGATTTCTTTACCTGTCACTTGTTGAGAGAGTCGGAATATCCAAGGAATGTCTTTCTTGTTGGTTGCTGTTTTCTCAAGCACTTCATTTTCCTTGAAGAGCTTGTTTTCCAAGTCCTTGAAGAGATTCTGGGTGGATTCGCTCTTATGCCCGTCACGATAAATCTGTGTTGGCGCTACCTGCAGGTCGAGCTTGTAGCCATATTTACGCAGTTGATGGATTAAGGCTACGATGTAGTTGGTTTTTCCGCTTGACGGACTCCCGATAACGGAGATAATCTCCGCTCCGTTCTCAATCATCTCTGTCGGAAGCCAGTTCATGCAATGAGGGCAAACGAACCGTCGTGAATTATATCCGCAATTCGGGCATTTCTGCGAATTGAATTTTGGCCCGAAAAGCTTTGAGGATAGGCCTCCTTTCTGCGACCATATATAACGCATAGGAAGGTCCTCTCCCTTCCAGTATTCATCATATTCATTTGTCGAGATGCGCTCGCATTTATAATCTCCATTGATGTCGCGCTCATCGCTCTCACATTGGTAGTAGGCCTCCGTATTTTGAAATTCTTTAAAGCAGTAGGGGCAGGTTATTCTCTTTGATGCCATGGAAGGTTAGTCTATGAATATGTAATAAATAATAAAAAGTAGTCAAAGTGGGATTATTCCACATTAACCACGCACGGTTCACATAAGTATGCGTTGTTTATGCCGACCGGCTCATCCGGGCTTGGTTTGAAATATATGCGCAGTTTCCTGGCGTCCGGACAACGCGAGAGGGGTAAATCCACCTTTATTGTGAACGGCCCCTTATCTCCTCTGTCGAATTCCTTGACAATATTCTCGGATTCAACGGATTTCAAAGGCTTTTCCTGCACGCACAGCACACTCGCCCATTTCAATTTATTCGTTTCCGGAAAGTCAACATTAATTGTTAGAACCGATTTTTTCTTGAACAGCCCGGCTTTCTCCTTTTTTATTGTCGCTGAAAGCTCCACGGGAATCAGATGAGAGTCTGCCGATTGTTTGTCAGCTTTACGGATTTCTTCACTGTCTGTATACGAGTCGTTGTCGATGTTCGGTTTTCCTTTGTGATTCTCAGCTTGTTCGTCAGAAACCTGCTCGTGTTTGGGAATATCTTTCTCTTTCTTTTTTATGAGAAGTGGATTCACATTTTCACTTATCTTATTCAGATTAAGTGCGACCAGACGCTTCTGAACCTCGTTGAGCATACTGTCGGTCTCTTCGTAAACCTTATTGAATGATTTTACGAGATTCTCCTTAATATAGAAGTTCCCGATGGCATGTGTCCGCAACACGATTGCCATGCGGCTTCGGTCGTGCATGCCGTAATCCAGCATAAACTCGGTGAATAGCCGGTCAAGTGAAACCTGATCTCCTCCCAGTTCCTTGAGCATATGGCGATTCAGAAAATAGGGGTAGACATCTCCATCGGAAAGACGCACGTCCCCTTCCTTTTCCGATTTCCCGCTTGAAAGGAAATCTTCCGCTTCCTTACGTAAAGTGGCAATTTCGGTCTCCAGGTCGAGGTCAAGTGTGCAATCACTCACTTGCTCCCATATTTTGGCAGCCACCGCCTCTACGCGATTGTCGTTGGCCGCATCCGGGAAAATCTTACGCTCGATTATTTCCGGTTTTTCTGCGCTATAAAGAGAAATGAAGAGATTCCTTCCATCGGAACTTGCTGCCACAAGGCCTTCGTAATCGTATTCTTGATTAAGATAATCAAATAGCGCCGTGTCACTTCTCGACACATGAACATTCTCGAAGCCCCAGCGATGCAACTCGCTGACAACAGTAGATTTTGCCGTCTCATCAAGATCATTTTCCAGAAGGAGTATTATCGGGAGTTCCTCCTTGGAATGACTGTCGCACCATACCGGAAGTTCTTCTTCAATTACCTTGTGGAAAAGCTCATCCACTTTCTTTCCTATTTTGAAAAGGGGTGCTGACGCCTCCTCCCCTCCGAAGCTTTCAAGCTTCATGGGCCATTTGGCCGCCGGAAAGGGGAGGGGTGCGCCGGCTCCTTTGTCCTTGCTGAGATATAAGGAGATTTCTCTGCCTGACAGTCTTATTATTATCATAGGATCGGTCATTTGAGAGCCTTAATCAAATAATCATCGTAAAACTTCATCCCCTCGAGAATGATAATCGGAGCCACAAAATCGAATTTATCATTGTTCTGACTCTTTTCTCTCTTGGCTCGGATAAATTCGGGAGTGGTCTGCACGTATTGAGTGATATTCATATTGCGCGTGCCTTTTTCAAAGATATCCGTGGGCACATCAAGCTTGAACATCTGCTGGGTCGCCCCGTCGAAAATATGGAGGAACTCCTTGAATTTTACGCAATCCGAATTTGCCGGATAGAAATAAGAACCAATCTGTTCAATCATCTCCGCCGTGATGGAATTGGTGTCGCTAAGATCGTAGCTTTGGCCATCCGCACTCACCACCCGGAAACCTGATTCTCCGATAATCTCGCTCGGAGTGGCATTTTCAGGGTTGAACAGTTTAGTCGCATTTTTCGCCAGACCTTTGGATACCTCATATTTGATGTCCTCGGAGTTGTCGGCTGTAGGCAATTCAATAAAGAGATTTCCTCCAAGTTTATCAGCTCCGCCATATCCGCGCATGAACAGCTCCCGGTAATATTGGTCGGCAACCTCGGGCGACGATGTAGAGAGCCAATGCATCAGTCGTGAGCCTTTGCCCGCAAAACTAATCCTGATGTCGGGGAAGTATCTCGGACCGGGGACTACTTCTTTCAGGTCAAGATGTGCAAGATCATCAACTAATTTTGCAGCCACTTGACCCGCATAGTACATCAGCAGGCCGGTAACATACATATTGACCCACATCAATTCTGGACATTCAGCCGCTATCAGCTTATATAATGCCGGAAGCTGGCTGTCGGACAAGCGGTCAACTATCTGATCGAAATAATAGGATGCTGTTGACTCGTTATATCGGCTCTTTCCTTCATTGAGACCGACTATCGAAAGATTAAATTTCTCGCAGACCTGCAGGAGAACATTCTCGAAACGCTTCACATACTTCGCGGCTCCGGACACCCTCTGCGCCGCAAACCTGATGGAATTCTGCTTCACGATTGTTATTCCGGCATTAAGCTGATATAACGCTGAAATGTCAGTAGTCGAACCTCCTATATCAAAGCAGATGTTGAGAACATCTCTCTGATCGCCATACTTTGTAGAGAGGAAATTCGCTACTGAATTAGCTTCCGTCAAGGAGTTGTTGGCGTTCTCATCCTTGAAAAGAGGCTGGGGGTGGTAGCTGACAATTCGGTTCGGATCGTCAGGACGGAAATCTGGCACTTCGTTGCCTGTGGGAGCCGATGCTGCTCCCGGTTGCTTGCGTGACTGAAAGCCCTGTTGAGGCTGCGCCTGGAATCCCTGTTGAGGCTGCGCCTGGAATCCCTGTTGAGGCTGTGCCTGGAATCCCTGTTGGGGTTGCGTCTGGAATCCCTGTTGAGGCTGTGCCTGGAATCCCTGCTGCGGCTGGATGGATTGGGTCATCAGTTGCTGGATCTGAGCCTGCAGATTGTCGATCTGGGTTTGAATCATCTGCTTCATCTCAGGCGTGGGTGCCTGCATCATCATCTGTTGCCATGACATCTGCTGCTGCATCAGTGCCTGTACCTGAGCCATTATGTCAGCGGCAGGTGTCTGCTGCGGCTGCTGACTCATTCCCATGCTCCCGAATCCGGTATTTCCCATAGTCGGCTGAGTCGGTTGAACCGGCTGTTGAGCTCCCATACCGAAGGGCTGACGTTTGGTCCCGGCTGCCGGATTATTGAATTTCAGGACATTCCGATACTTGCTGACCTTCAGGTCGTATGTATTACCCCGATGGTCATTGACCGGTTTCAAATATGACAGGTCGTCCCATATCAGCTGGTATTTTGTCAGAAGTTGATTACTCATTGCCGAAGGGTAGGACCATCTGAGCTGTACAGGCACCCTGTCGCGCATGAACATTTCGGCATAGATATGGAGCATAAGCGTGCGGAGGTAGGCCTTCTTTCTTGCCACATCTTTCTCCGGATTGCTCCATTTCATATTATGAATCTGCTCCACCTGACCGATTTTGGGATATTTTAATGTGATAATCTCTTCAGTGACGTTGCTTACCGGAAGATTATCCATGAAGCAGGGGAATCCACCTTCCACCTCCCGACTGAGCTGCGCGATATTGCTGTCGCTGTTTTTTGATTTCTTGAGGCGGCGCTCGTCATGGATTGTAAGCACACTGTGAATGGCGTTGCTCGGGATAGGTTTGTCAGGAGCCTGGAAGAAAAGAACCCGGTTCTCCTGCATACCAGCCTTGACGCCGGTACGTTGCTGGCCGAGAAGCGACACGCGGTGATTGGTGAATTCGAATCCTTCCGGTATTCCATCCTTATCAGAAAAAGCCACGGAAGTATTTGTGCTTCCGAAGTCAATGCCGACTGTTACCTCATTTAGGGCTTTGGTATGCTGAAGCATATTGCGGGGAAGTGAGGTGGTCGGGTCCGTGCTGTAATTGATTATCAGGTAACCGCCCTCTTCGCCGGACGGGGCTTTGAGACGCACTCCTTTGAAAGGCTTGTTCGACCGGTAAATCTCATATTTATATGGATTTTCAGCCACAGCATTACCTGAGGTAATGAGAAGCTCGGCCTTCACCACTTCTTCGGGGGCGATAATCTCCCCATGTTCGGCAAGGAGTATGGGGCGCTTGTTATCGTCCGTAAGGATTCGGAAGTACTCGTCATCGGGATTTCCGACAAACGGGAACGCCGTGTAATTTTGAACAGAGCCGTTATGTGGAAGTTCAGAATATAGATAATATTGGTTCCATTGTCTGGAAGCGAAATTCGGCCATAAAAGGATGTCCTTGTTCAGCACACCCTCTGCGCTCCCAACCGTGTAACGCTGGCAGTAACGGCGAAGATTGCCGTTTTCGGTGGTAATTGATAATTCAACTTCCAGATTGTCTTGATCAAGGTCGGGATCGTAGACCGCAGTAAGTTTCGATGCTACCTCAGAGCCATCGGGCGATACACCGACAAGCGGGCCTATCGCCTTGCCATAGACATTCAGTCCCTGTGCGCTCAGTGGCAATGCAAAGAATACTTTCTCACCCGGGGAATTTTTCTTTTCAGCTGTCAGCACGAATACAGGGAGTTCCTTCAACTTGTCGGGATTCTTTGAATATTCCGGACCGAGATGAATGCGGGCGATTTTAGCAGTAGTGGGTAACAGGAGCTTCTTTGGGTCAAATCCTACAGACCCCGGCTGTTCGCTATTTTCGCTTATTATACCTTCGACTCCGTAAAGCAGGTCCTCATATTTGAACACATCAGCGAAAGGCCCAGAGAAACCGGCATCTACCGGAGGCACCGTGCCTCCGCGAATACCGTAATTATGGTTGCGCCCATATTCTTCCATCTCCTTGAGCCAATCCTCAAGATTCGAACGGATTGAACTGAGGTCCACCTCAAGTTCATGTGGATAAGAAGTCTGAAAATCAGTAATTTTATCCTTCACATGAGAGACATATGCATACAGTGCCTTGAGATCATTCTCACTCATTTCCGAGCGAAGAGGATCTATAAACTTGCCTGTATTTATATCTACCCAGGGCTTTTCATCGTGATCAGCCACGGAATATCCCGAGGAAGTGAAAAGAAGTGTTTCGGGCGATGTGGAGCCTACAACTCTCCCGCCATACTTGATTACATTGATGAATGGAACGGCCTTCTCATTGTCGGCCAATCCCTGTTCGCACCATCTTTCCCTGCGCTTGAGAAGCATGTTGCCGAACGCGCCCTTGGGCTCGTATATGTTTCCTGTTTCCTCAATTGGTTTTCCGTCTGAGTATTCAAGATTAATTCGGCGAACCTTAATGTTGGGATAATCGAGACCGATACAAGCAAGAAAACCGCGCCATTCGCTCACCAGATCCTTATAGTAGCCGGCAAGGTTGCGCGATGTGGCCTTTGCATCTTTCGCAGAGTCTGCATTGAACGCCGACTTGAAAAGATCGACACGTGCAAATGCGGTAGGGATACCTGACACGAGGGAACCTACATCGGCTGACTTGCTTAGTTCCGGAGTCAGAATGTCGCGGATGAATGAGCCTGTGTTGTTGAGCACATTCCATGAGTCGCGCGTGCCATGGGGCACGGAACGCGCCTCAACGTCTATTACTAAAGATTTATCTTCCATATTGATTATCCGCGGTTAGTATGGGGTGTTTTCTGCGTCTTTGTTATCGCCTTGTAAAGATGACCCAAGAATTTTTCCTTGAGGGAATTTCCCTGGTCGAGAGTGGGATTTGAATCGTCGCTTTTGAACACTTCGATGAACTTGTCAAAACGTTTGTCGGCTTTCTTTCCAAATAGACCGGCTTCCTGCCAGTTGTATTTCTCATCCTTATAGATGGCGCCCGGATCTACCTTGTTGAGGATTGATGTTTCGAGCGACAATGCTTCGTCAGAAAATATGAACGAGCCGTCGATGGTATTCTTCACTTGATGTAGCCAGCCGGGAGCAAGTTGACCGTTCTTAATGGAATAGGCGTAGATCTTCAGATACTCGTCAAGCTGACGAGCCTGCTCATCCTTTATATCCGCATAGTTCTCCACATTGCGTTTCTTGATATCCTCCAGAAATTCAATTGTGCCGTCGGTTCCTTCCTGAGCGCCGTTGTAACGTGACAGTATAAGATGGGCGAGCGAGAGCATCGTGCCTAATTTCTGCTCTAAAATCAGTCCATCCTTCTCGCCGACGAAACTTGCGCCCGTAAGACGAAGCTTATTTCCTTCTCCTTCCTCAACGGAGCGATAAAGATATTTTGCCTCAGGCTGTTTCATGTCGTCGGTAGTAAAGAAATCATACGCAGCTGCCGCACACATCAATTCCACAACATGACAAGGATTCTGCTGCTCCTTTCCGCCGGTAATCACATCATTGCCCGCCTGTCCCTGCGAATAGTCAATCTTTAGAGAAGCGGGCCATCCGATATGATAAAGCCGTTTGTAACTCTGCTTGACGGTTATGTCGCTGTTATAGAAATTAAGGGCAGCCTGTGAATTCAGGGCGAAGTTGGAGGCATCGGCGATCACCCTGTCTTTCTTACGCTGCTGGTCGTCGGGAAGATCAAACTTGAAGTAATCTGTAAGCAGGGTAGAACCGAACATCACCTTATTCAGATTTAGTTCTTTCTTCCCCTCCATGAGCACTTTGAGAGCATCACGAAGGGCGATTGGAATTACCGGTATCGAAGAAGCACCGGTGCCTCCGAACACAGATCCGAAAACAAAGACTCTCGCATTTGCCGAATTATGATAGAGAAGCTGGATAAACTCCTGAAGCTCCTTGTCATTATCCTTGACATCCTTACTTCCCTTTTTAGCCTTGATGGCCGCCTCCAGAATACCATGATACATCAACATCGAACCCAGATGAGTCTGTGCGCGATAACCGTGGTCAAGAGGAAACTCCTGAACGTTATTGTCGAAAAAGAGGTCTGTCAGGTCCCGGTTGTCCTCGCGATTCTCCGGCGTATTGGTCCGGGTATTGATAAGATTCTTGAGAGTCTTTCTCTCGGCTTCTGAATATTCGGTATAAAACCGGAAAAGGTTAAGTTTAGCAGAAAAGAAAGTATTGGCGGATGAATCTCCACCTTCATGTGAATTATCGGAAGTCTTGATGCGGTTGTACAAATCAATAAGCCCCTCGACTCTTGCCTTGTTGCCGTTTGACTGGTCGGTGTCAAGAGTCAGGATGTCGATGGTCTTATTGTCGAACATACCGGCGGCGCACAGGTGAACGAAGGCCTCGAGGCATCGCATGCCCGTGCCGCCTATTGCTATGATAAATAATTTGTCGTCCATCAGAAAGGTGTTATCAGAACCAGGATCCTAATTTCGTGCGCTTCATCCCTTTGCTCAGGCAGAGGCCTACAACGATATAGATCACCGCTGCCACACCTGTGGCGATAGCTGAAGCTGTTACATAGGCTGAGTGCTTGGAAGGAATGGTTATGCCGTTGGCAATCACCATGTTGATGCCAAATGCAAGCGCTATGCATACCACGAATAAGATCCAGTACCATGTGCGTCGCTGGCTTATGTCCTTGCTCCGCGGTTTATTCGGTATCATAAATGCAACGACAGCTGCCAATAGAAGTATACAAACACTGATTATTATTGCCCAGACATAGGCGATGGATACGCTTGTTCCCATAATATGTTTTATTTTGATTTTAAATGGTATGTTTATTTTTTATTTCTATTTTCCCGAGATGTTACGGAATATTCTAAATCACCTTTAAGAAATAAGTGATAACCACACTGCCCTTGGGGTTGATGTCAGGATCGTTGAGTGTGTTAAGCACTGATTGCTCAAGGGAATTATTGCCCGGCCATGAGAAAAATTCGCTGAGCCCTTCAGTGTTGGGCACAGCCTCGGCAATCACGATATCTGCCTTCAGCAAATCCCTTTCATCCTGCATAGAGGCCGGAATAGCGCCCTTGAACCTGGGATCGAAGTCAAACAGAATCTCGTACCAGCCGTTACCTTTCAATTGCGGTACTTTTGCAGGCGTTATACTCGCTTCAAACATATCAAGAACTTCTTTTGACGCAGGCATGTCGGCCGGGATGCCTATTGTAGCCTCTTCCTCGCTCTGTTCCTCATGCTTGGCAATAAAATGACTCATCGCACTGCTGAAATCAAGAATCTGAGCTTTTACTGACTTGATGATAAAGCCATCCTGCACCGAGAAATTCACGTACACCTTTGAGAGGAGGTGGGTGAATTTGTCTCCAGGCTCTACACCTTCTTCCTGAGTGGCTGAAATGTTGGAGATTATATTTTCAAAATTATCGCCAAGAGGGTAGTATTGTATGAAAGGACCGTAAAGAGTGTTGAGAGTTGCGAAGTTCGAACGGTTTTTGGCTGCTTCAGGGTCGCGGAAGTTGCCTGAATATGCATAATAAGCTTCGCTTTTCCCATCTTCGTAGACTGCCGAAACAATGTCCTCCCCGTTTGAATTGTGATAGCTTCCTCCTTTGGTCGATGACGGATAGTCTGTCGCAATGTCATATGAATAATCGCGGCCGGCAAGCACGAAGCGTTCCATTCCGTTGCCGATAAAGGGCATAAGAGCATTCTCCACTGTTGATGCCAATGAATTGGAGGGAGAGTCAAATACGGTGAAATATAGGTGTTTGGGTTTAGAGCCTTCCTTATAGTCTATTTTATAGAAAGTGATATAATAACCTTTCTTGAGCCAGTTGATGAAATAATCCTTGGCATAGTTCTGCTGTTGTATCACTCCTCCGTTATATTCCTCGAAGTCGGTGATAAGAAGTGCCGGTTGTGACTTTTCAACGATAGTTTTAAGGGTCTCTTCAATCGGGGCCATCGGCTTGGTATAATTCTTTGCCGACATTATTTCATTGTAAATCTGGGTCTGAGACAGCTCGAGGGGTGTAATCTTGCTGTCGGCGAGCGAGAAGAAAGATGCCTTCTGATCCACTCCGGTGAATACGTTGATTACTTTGCGCAAGGCATCTTGAGAGAGTTGAGAACCATAAGCGGCGTTCATTCCGTCGGAAAAATCCACGTAAACTGATAGCCCCGGTTTCATGGCATGCGCCTTGAGGGTTGTTTCTGTTTCAAGTTCAACATATTTGTCGAGGTAAGCCCGAGAAAAATCAGAGCTCCCTCCGCAGGAATTGAGCATCAGCAATGATGCGCATGCTATGACTCCGAATCCGATTGCAAATAATTTCCAAACTTTCATGATAGGTAGTTCCGGTTATATAAGAATTTATTAATTAACAATTACTTAAAAGCGGGTAGCACGGATTTTGACCATGCAACCAAGCCCTCTAAATGCAAAGTTAATGAAAAATTGCTACAACCCAAATAGCAAATGTCTTAAATTCACCTTAAATTCAATCAAAAAAGCAAAATACAGAATCCTTAAGCAATGGTTTCGGTTGCGTCTTTTTGTGTTTTTTACTCTTAGGGGATATTTATGAGGTATATTCATTATAGAAACCTGAAAAATTTTTATAAGCATGATAAAAATTTAGAAGCGATTATCTAATCCGTAAGAAACAAAACGGAATGGAATAAGGTTGTAAATTATGAGGAATATTGATTGATTGAATTCTTATATTAGTTTGATTACTGATTGGTTTATTATTCTTAAATGAAAATTACTGCTTCACAGGGATTAAAACGTGCCTGGCATGTAATTGCCAAGATAGCGGACTATACATTGCCGGTTGCCATTTCGGCGGCGCTGGTGATTTGGCTTTTCCATAAGGTGGATTTTTCTGAAGTTATGGAAGTGGTTCGCCGGGAATGTGATTTCACGTGGGTGATTCTCATGATGGTGATAACCACTCTTTCGCATATCACGAGAGGTGTAAGATGGGGCATACAGCTCCGTGCGGCCGGAGTTCCCCGTATGACGGTTACTAAAGAGTCTGTTTCAATATTTGGAGCTTATGCTCTCAATCTGGTCTTTCCGCGTCTGGGGGAAGTCTGGAGATGCCTGTTCATCAGCCGTTCTGAAAATGTAAAGCTGTCCACGGTGGTCGGCACCGATATCGGCGACAGAGGTTCTGATGCGGTGGTGGTTGTTTGTCTCACGGTCTTATGCTTGTTCGTAGCTCATCCGGCTCTATCTTCGTTCATGAATCATTACAGCGTAGGCCGCGACATAAGCCATCTGCTTGATGATAAACTGATGTGGCTCGGTATAGCTGTGGTTGTAGGTGCGTTCTGGAGTGTATGTCATTATATGAGACGCTATGCGTGGGTGCAAAAGATGGACTCCACTCTTTCGCAGATATGGCAGGGATTCAAGGTGCTCTTCACAATGAAGGGTAGGGGTATGTATGTGCTTCTCACATTCGGAATATGGGGCTGCTATTTCCTTGAGACTTATGTGATGTTTATGGCCTTTCCCTTTACCCGTGCCCTCGTTAGCGAACCCGGCATGGCTTGGGGTCTCATACCCGGCCTCGTGGTTTTCATATTCGGTTCATATTCAATGGCTGTTCCGAGTAATGGAGGGCTCGGTCCGTGGAATCTTGCCGTGATGTTTGCCCTCTCTCTGTATGGAATCAGCGACACTCAGGGAGCCTCATTCTCAATGGTGATGTGGAGCTGTCAGGCTGCATGGCTTGTTGTGCTCGGGCTCTTTTCGGCAGCCTATGTAATGATACACAAGCGGAAAAATCCTGCTAAAACAGCGGTTACAGTCCCTCATAACTCAATTCAATCACAGCAGAATAAATGATTGCCCGGTAAGATAATTTGGCAATACGTGGATTCAACTTTTATCTTAATTTTTCCGTCGGCATCCTTAGCGCCCCAAAGACCATTCTTGGACTGAAAGAAAGTGAGCAGTTTGCGACTTGTAAATTCGGGAGTAATTCAGTCCCCGCAGTAGATTTTTTCAACGATAATAATTCAGATATTTCCAGATAGGTATTTCCTCTTATTATGATTGCAGTGTCAAAATCAAACAGATATGAACTACGAAGAATTCTTGGGTGCGATAGACTATTTATTATCGATCGCAAAGGAAAAGGACCAGCAAGCTTTGATTAGAGGCGAAAACTATAATGTATTTGACATAATTGGTCTGACCACCAATGAAGTTAAATTGCATTCTTCATTTATTGCAGATCTTTTGAATCCGCGTGGCCTTCATGGTTTAGGAATTAAGCCGCTGAAGCATTTCCTTGACATACTCAACTTACAGATGAACGATGAAGACCTGTCGGATGCTGAAGTCATCAAGGAATACCATATTGGCAATATTTCAGATGATTATACTTGGGGAGGCAATATTGATATTCTGATTTAGACCTCATTCAATAAAATCTGTTAATACCAGAGTCGCAGATGTGCCTCGGATATCGCTTTGCAGATTCAGGAG
>JAIDDJ010000038.1 GCA_029055345.1 Muribaculaceae bacterium
CACCAGGAATCGAACCGGGGACACAAGGATTTTCAGTCCTTTGCTCTACCAACTGAGCTATGACACCATCTTTCTTAATCCGATTGCCTTATGTCCGGATTGCGAGTGCAAAGTTAATGCCTTTTTCTGAATTTTGCAAATTTTTCTTTATTTTTTTTGATTTTTAAATTTATAATCTGTACTAAAGTCTTATTTATACCTATTTCCTTCTTTATGCATTATGAAGAAATTAGAAAGTTCTGCTTTATACTTTAGTCAGCGATCAGAAAGTTTTGCTTTATACTATATCTCCATTATGTTCATTCAGAACATTATTAACATCGTTTATTCGGTCGCCACTTCCTCAACGACCGGGGGTTCTTCTGTCTCTGATATCATTTCGTCTGCCGTCTCTACTTCCACGACTGTTGGTTCTTCTGTCACCGACACGACCTCACCCTCTGGTCCTGATTCCTGAAACGTAGATTCCTCTGTCACTGATACAACTTCATCGACCTCTGTGTCCTCGTCCATTACCGTAGGTTCATCGCCTTCTTCAGTTAGCTCTGCCGGGCCCTCGCTTATACGTAACAACTTTGCTCCTCCCACTTTCTTTATTGTCGGGTCGCCGATATAATATATCTTTGTGGAGCCAACCCCGCGCACATCAAGTTTTTCAGACGCATTGCATCCGATAGTGCCTGTTCCCAGACCGAAGCATTTAACATTACGGGCCGACAGACCATCGGCTTGAATGATGCCTGTACCGGTCAGTTTGAAATTGGCATTGGTGCACTTCCCGCGAAGCACTATCGTCCCATTCCCCGTTGTGATACTGGCAGATACGTCAGTTGACTTGATGCCCCGACAAATGATGCCGCCGTTCCCCACCAGCGAGGCCGAGAACGTAGGTGTCGCTGCAGAAAGGTGCAAGGTGACATCCGCATTTCCTTCATTGCTCACCTTAGTCAGAAAATTCGAATATACGTGTATTGTGGGGAGATGACCCAAATCATGCCCGTGCACTTCCTTTATTGAAAGGTGTCCCTTATTGTTGGTAATTTCAATCGCGTCTGAAAAATCTTCATCGCTCTCGTAAGTGGCCAAACCAATGGAATCGGGGTTATTTGTATAAATAATGTCAATATTTCCATTCAGCGCGAGCTGATCAAACGGTCCTACCTCATACTTGATAGTTTTCGCGGAAAGCGATGCGCACATAAGGCACCCTACGCTGAGAAGAATAAATTTTTTCATTATTATGTGTCTAAGATTCAAATTACAAATTAATAGTGTATTTAGCAGGGCTTACTCTTTGTCGGCAGAAGCAACTGTCTGCTCACGGAGAATATTCTCCTCAACCCTTTCCCGGGCCTCAGCAAGCACCCGGGAGAGTTCCTCTGCGGAATCCGCGCGAAGCATCCTGATTCTCGTATCCCTGAAATTCGGAATCCCTTTGAATAGGGGAGAGGCCGCCAGATGTCGGCGGATATGAAGGATTCCCCTGTATTCATCAATACGCTCGATGCTTTCATCAATCTGGCGCTGCAGAAGAGCGAACTTTTCATCAATCGACAGTGGAGTAAAAGTGCCGGTGTCAAGCATTTGTCTCACATCATGGAATATCCAGGGAGCGCCGAACGAGGCTCTGCCGATCATCACCGCGTCCACTCCGAAATTGCGGAAAGCGTCGGCGGCTTCTTCCGGAGTAGTGATGTCGCCGTTGCCGATTATGGGAATCTCCATGCGCGGGTCGTCGCGTAGAGCCTTGATAAGAGTCCAGTCAGCTTTGCCAGTATACATCTGTGAGCGCGTGCGTCCGTGCACTGTCAGAGCCTTTATCCCGCAATCCTGAAGCTTCGGTCCAAGGTCGGATATTATCTTATTCTCACAGTCCCATCCAAGGCGTGTCTTCACTGTCACAGGAAGATTCACTGCCTCCACCACCCGGCGCGTTATATCGAGCAGCTTAGGGATGTCACGAAGCATCCCCGCTCCGGCCCCTTTGGAAGCAACCTTCTTAACGGGACAGCCGAAGTTGAGATCTATAATGTCGGGCCCGGCTTGTTCCACTATTCTCGCAGCCTCCACCATCGCCTCCGCATCGCGTCCGTAAATCTGTATGGCCACCGGACGTTCCCGGTCATCGATAGTCAATTTCCGCACTGTCGAACTGATATCGCGTACCAGAGCCTCGGCCGAAACAAATTCAGTATAGACCATTGCTGCCCCCATCTCACGGCATATCAAGCGAAAAGAGGGATCAGTCACATCCTCCATAGGAGCGAGGACCACCGGAAATTTTCCAAGATCTATATTGGCAATTTTCATTTACAAAAAATTCTTAGAAATTCATACATCCGTTAAGTGAGTGTCAGCCGCGAGAACTCAGAATCAGCAATTAATCCGGCCACTTGCATCAGTTCATCCTTAGTCGTTTCCATAATCATTCCCGAAGTATGGAGCTGATCATGTATTTCCCCGTGGCGCATAAGGCTTTTAGCAAGAGTCATCGCGCAATTCTCCCTATTTTCGCCGCTCACGAGAAGCTGGCCGCATAGCTGCCGCCGTGCTTGGGCGAATGCGCGGTCGGACATGGGGGTGGACGCCATTTTCTCAATTTCACGCCTAATCAGAGCCGTGCAACGCTCAATTTTCTTCGCTTCCGTTCCGAAATACACCTGGAACGCGCCGGTGTCGGAATAGAGTGAAACGGAACTTTCCACCGTGTAAACCAGTCCGCGTCTTTCTCGAAGTTCCTGATTAAGCCGAGAGTTCATCGCCGAACCTCCCAAAATGTTCGAGAATAAATATAGCGCATAGCGTCGCGGGTCATTCTGAGAGAAAATCGGACATCCAATCACCACATTGGCCTGATGATTGTCTCTCTTTTTGCATTCATCAAATCGTGGAGCCACGTTCGGAATGCTCCTGCCGAGAGCAGGCATGGGGCGCGACAAACTTCCGAAATGCTTCTCAATAAGGCGCAGGCACTTTGCAGTAGGAGTCGGAGTGACGCAATATATCACCATATTTCCCGGGGAGAAGTAACTTGTCAGAAAAGCTCTGCAGTCTGTTCCTGAAATCTTCGACACCGAATCTTCATATCCCAAAATATTATGAGCAAGACTCGAACCCTTGAAAAACAATTCGTCGAACTCATCAAATACAGCATACGCTGCATTGTCGTGATAACTGAAAATCTCTTCGGTTATCACCGAACGCTCACGCTCAATTTCCGCCGCAGGGAAGGAAGCGTTCCTCACCAGGTCGGCCAAGAGTTCGATAGCTCTCTCCTCATATCCGGCCGGAGCATTGGTGTAAAGCATTATCTCCTCTTTGGTGGTGTACGCATTCAGTTCGCCGCCAATCATTTCCATACGGTTGCTCACGTGCCAGCTGCTGCGCTTGGGCGTCCCCTTGAAAATAGTATGCTCCACAAAATGCGCCAGACCGTCTCTTCCCTCCTTGTCATCGCGACTGCCGGCATTGACCAGTACGCCAATATATGCCACATTGCCGTCAGAGCGTTGAGCGGCGATCCGCAAGCCATTCCCAAGAGTATGTATCATCACCGGTTCCATTCTTAGTATTTTCCTGAGCTCGCTTATGAAGAAAAGGGTCGGGACTCGAGAGTCCGGACCCCTTTTCATAAAATAAGCAAATGTTTTATTATTTTATGGAGTGATGTCGTTGTGATTAAATAAAGGCTAAAGTCCAAACGGTTTATTTGCCGGTACGGGCTTTTTCGCGAGCGATATAGGCATCAATGTCAAGACCGTTGCCCAATTGGAACTGAGGATAATCCGCTTTGATCTGCTCGTAGCATTTAAGAGCGTCGCCATATTTCTTCTGCTCGTCATAGATGTTGGCCTCTTTGAGGAGAACGCGCGGCACAATCTGAGGATTCTTGTCGGCTTTGCTGATTGCTTTCTGGAATTTCTCAAGAGCTGTGTCGTATTTCTTAAGATTCACATAGCAGTCACCGGCCAGCACGAGAGCATTGGCAGCAAGCACCGGCTCCGAAGTAGAGAAGCCTTCAAGGCAGGCGGCTGCCTCCTTGTAGTTGCCCAAATTATAATAAGATTCCGCGGCGCTCAGCTTGGCCAATTCGCCTGCATCTGTGCCCGAATAATTATCGGCTACTTTCTTATATTCACCGGCAGCGATGGAGTCGTTGCCCATAGCCGTGATTTCAACTTGATTATAGGCTTCAAACGCCTTGTTGAGCTTCGGATTGCGATATATGAATAGATAGCTTAATACGAATGCGGCTACTATTGCGATGCCTCCTACTATCCAGAAAATTATTTTCTTGTTTTTAGCGATGTTCTCGCTGGCTGAGCCCAGATTGCTGTTCAATTTGTCAAGAGTCGTCTGCTCTTCTTCGTGGTTCTTGTTAGCCATATTGATTTTAAGCCCCTCATATTCAGGGCGGTTTTTGTTATTCGCTTTTGATTCGCAAAATTACAAAAAATATTCCGTATACGCAATATATGTGGTCAGAAAAATTTTTTCAATCCGGTTCTAACTCGTTTGATTGTGGTCCGGAATTTTTCTTTTATAACGTATCTATAATCAGTTCTTAATGATTCGATAGGAGTAATAAAAGGTCTGAAAGGTGGTTTCGCGGGGTCATAGAAAAGTTGAAGCCCCCCCTTGTGACATTCAATCCTGAGCGTTTCGGGAGTCATGACCGGTTCGCCATCAATATGTCCAGGACCCGGAATATGTTTTATGGTTGCTTCTCTCACCCGCATTGTCTCCATAAGCAGGTTTCGGTCAAGTCGTCCGGTGAAAAGTTCTACTCCGGCCAACGCTCTCGTGAGAGGATTGCCCTTATGGATTATCATTATGTCGAGCAGCCCGTCGCGGATTGAGGCATGCGGGGCAATAAATGCATTGTTGCCATATTGCGAAGCATTGCACACGGCCACGATGAAAGCTTTCACCGTAATTTCCTTATCGGCCGACTTTATGGAATATTCGGTAGGGGAGAACCTGAGATATTCCTGTATTGCACTCTTTATATAGGTGGTGAGCCCCCGGCTTGGAAGCGAACTGAATTTTTGGCTCACTTTTGCATCGAATCCAAGGCCGAAAGTGCAGAAGAACGGATTGCCATTGATTGTGCCGTAGTCGCAGGATTGGGGGCAATCGAGAGCGATAGTCTCAAGAGCATGGTCCACATCGATTGAACCATACAGATGTCGTGCCAGTCCATTGCCCGATCCGAAAGGGAGAATCCCCATAATTGTCCGGGTTCCGCGGAGGGCGGACGCAATCTCATTGACAGTGCCGTCTCCTCCGGCTGCTATCACGCCATAATACCCCCTTTCGGCCGCATTCCGGGCCAGTTCATAACCGTGCCCCGCGCGTTCCGTAATCGCGGATTCAACCACGAATCCTTCCCGTTGAAGACGCGCAATCACCCTCTCCGACAATCCTTCTTTTGAAAGAGTTCCGGATATAGGGTTGATTATCAGGAGTATGCGCCGGGGTTTGCCCGATGTGTCATTTATGGCGCGGTTTTCAGATGCTTGCAGCATTCTCCCCGTTGTTTTTAAAGTTGCGTATATTTAAGAAACAAAATCTTCCAAAATATGTTATAAAACATCAAGATAAATTTTGAAAAACGTTTCGAACATTATAAATTTGCATCATCAACACGCAGACAATTGCGAAGAAGAAGAGTTTTTAGTGAATCATAAAGCAACCTTGATACCGAAGCTTTAAGTCTGATACCAAACACACAATTTGCAAACAACAGGGTAATTGATTATTATTTGACCTTAATCAATCATGAAAGATTCCGACGTGAAGTCGCACATCTTCTAACGGGCCGGACGCACCAGCATCCGGCCCGGTTAATTCCTAATATTTTCTCATTCTTGCCCTCGTACTGTATGTTAATTTCTAAGTTTATAAAATATAAAAGAGCGTCGCTTTATCAGTATTCGTGTTTCTTTCTATTTTATATAGCATATTTGCTAATTAAATCACACGTTGCGCATCTATCTTTAAATAAGATATATAATTTTGGTAAGTGATTTTCATGAACTAAAAAATTTTTATAATTTTGCAGATGCAGACCGCATCGCGAGCCATGCCTGTAGGGGGATGGCCTTCCAAAAGCCGAGTTTCGGCAGGTTGATAAGCGGGGTGGAATGAACCATGGCGCAAACTCTTTGCGCCACCGATAATATATTGAACAAGCGTTTATCCGCGCTTATTCTTGACACTCTGAAATGTCTCGCAAACTTTCATATTCTTGTCAAGTAATGAGCAACGGTAGATGCCCGTGGTTATGTGATTATATTCGGGTAGGGACATGATAAATCATGTCCGGTTGAATCGTTAGATTCCTCCCGGAGACTCTGATTGCATATACTGGCGTGGGCTTCTGGCGTTGCCGTCCGACAAGAATAGGGCAATGCGAGAAGCCTCAGAGTGCAGGACGGCAATAGATACAGATTCCTACGCTTTTTTTCGTAGAACAACAAAAGCCAACGAGGGGATGACCGCGGCACTATAAATCATTATGAATAAAATGTATTTAAGAGTTGGAAAGATTCTAGCAGCAGCACTGCTTATCACTTCCTATGCTAAAGCTCAGAAGCATTAACCTAAGTGGATTGGTCAAGTCGTTGCACTTACTGTTGAAGACGACACAATTTCTAAACCCATAGAAAGGGCAACTATCCAAGTTAAAACAACACAATCCGCAGGAAAAATCCTTGCAGGTATAGGATCCGTAAGGCAAAAGGCATATATAAAGGGCAACGCGTCGCCTGTTCAGTTTGATCCTACTAAGCCAATTACACTAATAGTAAGATGTAAAGATAATGAAATAGATCCTTTGTCAATTATCCAAATCGTTGAATTTGAAAGAGGACGTAAGGAACGTAGAACAGAGTTGGCCATGGAAAATTGGTTAGGTAATACATCTGAGGGTAATATGAAATTAATTCCATTTGAAGTCGATGCTTATGGAGCGCATTCCTATATCATCTATCTATCTCCTAGATATGGTGAATTTGGAGTTAGAGTTGTTAACCCCCATAATGTAGATGAAAGAATCCCTGTATTCTATTGCTTTGGAACTTCTTCTTATGGAGCCCCGGTTGTCGCCACTCAAGATCTTAATGCAAGTGATGTTAAGGATGGAAGCTTCTATGAATATAAAAATATATTATGGCCGGTATATAAAAAAGCGTCTGGAGAACGATATATTATTACCGGGAAAGATGAGGTGATGTATTTACCAGAAGATTCATTATAATGTTCGAGTATCGGTATAACCGAGGAGGCATTGATAAATAATCCAGGCCGTCTTTATGATGTCTTATTTTAAACTATTGAGTCTTTTGATAGTTTTAAGATATATAACTTTCAACAATCTTCATAGGAGCATTTGGAGGCAGCCTTTATCGCTATATTGGCAGTGTCAATTATATATAGTCAATAGTTTTTCCAAATAACGTCATGAGTATGTCAATGACAAAACACCCTGCATACAAGAATCGGTATCAGGATCGATGAACTTGAGCTTCAGTAGGTAGAAGATCCCGGTTAAAACGCTGAAGAAGGTTATAATAAGTCGTGTAGCATAATGGGACATTTGTTGTGTTAATATCGTAATTTATAGGGGTTGAGTCAAAATTTTGACGCAGCCCCTTTTAATTAAGAGTAAGATTAAGAATTGAATTCCAAATTCATAATTAATTTTTAATAGAGAAACCAGCAGATTATAATCAAAAAAACTTAACTTTGCAAATTATAATAGCTTCCTAATATGGCAAAAGATAATGAATTATTAACTGAAAACCGATTGTACGATGATGTTTGCAAAATCATTGATGAGACTCGATACCGTGTTGCAGTATATGTGAATTCAGAGGCATCAATGATGAATTGGCATATCGGCAAAAGGATAAAAGAAGACATTTTAAATAACCAACGAGCAGAATATGGAGAACAGGTTCTAAAGCGGTTGGCAAAAAAGTTAATTTTGCGATATGGAAAAGGCTGGGGATTTCAGAAACTACAGCATTGTGTACGCGCTGCGTACACTTTCTCAGAAGAAGAAATAATGTACGCAGTGCGTACACAATTGAGTTGGACGCATATTCGCTCGCTTATGGCAGTGCAGAATGAATTAGCACGTCAATTTTATATGGAAATGTGTCGTTTAGAACATTGGTCAACAAGGACGCTTGACGAAAAGATTGATGGCCAACTCTTTGAAAGAACGGCGATAAGTAGGAGACCGGATAATATAATCAAAGCTGAGCTTGAAAAAGTGAAAGAGAAGAACGAAATTCTACCAGACTTAGTTTTTAGAAGTAGCTATTTTCTTGATTTACTTGGACTGCCCGAAGAATTTAGTGAAAGCGACTTGGAAACATCCATACTTAACCAAATACAGTATTTTATGAAGGAGTTTGGATCGGACTTCGCATTTGTTGATAGGCAAAAAAGAATTCCAGTCGATGGTATAGACTATAGATTGGATTTATTGTTTTATCATAGAGGACTGCGGAGATTGGTTGCAGTAGACTTGAAATTAGGAAAATTCAAACCGGCATATGAAGGGCAGATGCTTTTATATTTAAGATATCTTAATCGCCATGACCGAAGGGAGGGGGAAGGATCGCCTATTGGTCTCATTCTCTGTTCAGAAGGTAATACTGAACACATTGAGTATTTAATGCTTGATGAAGAATCACCAATTAAGGTAGCTCAATATTATACCAAATTACCCGACAAAAAACTGTTGTCAGAGAAATTGCAACGAGCGATTGCTATCGCAAGAGAGCATTATAGACTAAAAGAAGCTGTGGAAGTTTAAAGAGGTCTACTGTTGTGATGGAAAATCAAGGGAGGTAACAGTGTATTCCCGCTAAGTAATGTCATAAGAAGTTAACTTATAGTGAGAACAGTGCCCGTTTAGACTTCTCTTTGAGAATGTCGGTATATATGCACTATATAACCATGGCAAGACCCTTGGCAGCGGCTTGAGTTGCCTAACTTTTCTATGGGTCCGCCTACTATGGTCATGGTTGTTCTCATTAGTATATATGAGGAATTAATAAGATCCCTTGGTCACGCGGATGAGTAAATACTCGAGAGAAGTAATAAAAGAGGCGACCGCTCCATCAGCGATCGCCTCTTTCAGTTATCATTAAAGAAACATTTATTTCTCGAAGCCGCGGAGGCGGAGAAGCGCCTTTGCGTCTGGCTCGTGGCCGCGGAAGTTCTTGAAAAGAACCATGGCGTCTTCAGTGTCTCCTGATTCAAGGATATTCTTCTTGAAACTTTCGGCGGTCTTCTTGTTGAATAAACCATCTTTCTCAAACTTCTCCCATGCATCGGCCTCCAGCACCTGCGCCCAGAGATATGTGTAATAGCCCGAAGCGTAGCCGTCATCTCCGAAGATGTGCTTGAAATATGGCGAGCGATAGCGGAATGTGATTTCTTCGGGCATTCCGATCTTTTTTGCTACCTCTTTTTCAAATTCCTTCACATCCTTCACTTCCGGTGTCTGGCCATACATCATGTCAAGGAGAGCTGCTCCGGCGAGTTCTGTGGTTACAAATCCCTGATTGAATTTTGAGGATGCCTCAAGTTTCTTCACGAGATCATCGGGAATTACTTCGCCTGTCTTATAGTGCTTGGCATACGTCTTCAGCACATCGGGAGCGAAAGCCCAGTGTTCATTCATCTGAGATGACATCTCCACATAATCGCGGTCCACGTTCGTGCCTGCAAGCGACTTATAAGGAGCAGTAGTAAGCATTCCCTGAAGCGCATGTCCGAATTCGTGGAACATTGTTTCAACCTCATCAATGGTAAGGAGCGAAGGAGTGTCTCCTGCCGGCTTGGTGAAGTTACCTACGTTATACACTATCGGTCGTTTCATCTTTCCGTCGCCATAAAGGCCTGCGCTCTGCATCTGCTCCATCCATGCGCCCTGACGCTTCGTGTCGCGCGGATAATAGTCGCACATGAACACTGAGATGTGTTCTCCGGTCTTGGCATCCACCACATCATACACCTCCATGTCCTCGATATATTTGGGAGCGTCTGCCATAGGCACCATCTTCACTCCATATACCTTCTCGGTGAGGTCGAACATTCCCTTCAGAACATTCTCAAGCTTGAAATAAGGACGCACTTCGGCTTCGTCAAGGTCGAATTTCTGCTTCTTCACCTTATCGGCATAATAGTAATAATCCCAAGGAGCGATTTTGAAACCGCCTCCATTGGCATCTACATATGCCTGCATATCGGCCACTTCCTCATGGCTGCGCTTCACCGCCGGCTCAAACACCTGCAAAAGCAACTCGGTAGCTGCTTCCGGTGTCTTAGCCATCACGCGAGAGGTCATCATCTGAGCGAAATTGTCGAAGCCCATGATTTTTGCCTTCTCATTTCTGAGCGCCACGATTTTGGAAATGACGGGAAGGTTGGAATTTTCCCCGTAGGAAGCAAGATTTGTATATCCCTGATAGATTGCCTTACGAAGCCCGCGTGAGTCGGCATATTGGAGCACCGGCAGACGGCTCGGAGCATGAAGGGTGAAAACCCAGCTTTGGGTGAGTCCTCTTGCTGCGGCCTCATCGGCTGCCACGGCAACCGACGACTCAGGCAGACCGGAAAGCTCCTTGGGGTCGTAAACGATTACTGCAAACTGATTGGTCGCATTCAGAAGGTTGCGGTTGAACTGGATGAACAGCTTCGACAGCTCATCGTTGATTTTAACCAATTCCTCCTTCTTGTCGGCGGGAAGGGCTGCACCTTGCTCCGCAAACGAGCGATAATATTTCTCCACGAGACGCTTCTGGACCTTATTAAGCCCGAGTTTATCGCGCGTATCGTAGACCTGCTTGATTCTTTGGAAAAGCAGATCATTGAGCATCAGCTTATTGTTGGCATCGTTAAGCAGAGGGATAGCCTCGTCTGCCATCGCAGCAAACTCCGGAGTGTTGAGAGCCTCCATATAATGGTAGAATACACCGCTCACCCGTTCCAGGATAGGGGAGAGGTTTTCGAGCGGCAGGATAGTGTTATCGAAATCCGGTGTGGCCCGGTTCCGGATAATATTGTTGATTGCCTGTTCCTGCTCCTCGATACCGGCTTTGATTGCCGGGATAAAGTCGGATGTCTCAATTTTGTCGAAAGGGGCGATTTCATACTTCGTTCCGTAAGGCTCGAGGAACGGATTCTGATGTTCTGCCATAGCTGACTGGGTTGTGGCTGAGAGCAGTATCGCTGCGCTCGCCAATACGGTTAGTGTCTTCATATTATTTGGTTAAAATATGCATATTCGTGAATAATAGGCTTCTGCCATTGCTGCAAAGGTAACGATTTTCCTTACCATATGCAACTTTTTAATCAACTTTAGAGCGCGTCCCATAAAATTTCGGGGTCGTAGGGGTCGCAGGCTTGGAGCGAATTTTGTCGCTTGCTGAAAGGAGCATACCGAGGTATGTGACTGAAAGCAAGCGGCAAAAGGCGCCCAAGGATGCGAGGTCAATAATAACGTCTATATCCATATCCCGGAAATTAACATAATTCAGAAGAAGATTCTACTCAAGGAATTTCCGGTGTTGCAAATTTGCATTAATCGGGAAAGGGATAGTACCCGTGTCCGTCGATTTTTGGCATATTTCGAAAGTTTCATCGGTTGCGATGCTCGCATCGCGCCCTCTTCAACTTTCAAAATATGCGCAATAATCGACGCCCCTACGACCCCGAAATTTTAAGGGACGCGCTCTTACCTTTGAAAAGAATTATTCAGCAGTGAATTCGAATTCGGCGATGAGAGGATAATGGTCGGAGGCCTTGAGCTTGCCTTTGTCTACCTTAAGGGCTTTTAACGCCCCTCGGTAGAGTATCTGGTCTATATGAAACCACATGGCATGCTCGTTGTAGGTTATCAATGGTCCGAAATTAGTCTCGACATACGCGTCCTTCAGGTCATCCCCCTTGATGAGCCTGTAAGCATAGGATTCGGGCACATCATTGAAATCACCCAATACAATCAGCGGACCCCGGATGCCATCAAGTGCCTTGCGCAATATCTCCGCATCCTTCTTACGCTTGGTGAATCCCTGCTTTAACTTTTTACTTATATCCCCCTTCACCTCTCGGTAGCTTGTCTTAAGGTCTTCAACAGAATTAATGCCCGTTATGACATCCCTCTCTTTGGCCGTGAGCATGAATGAACGAAGATGAAGGTTTACTACTGTCAGAAGATGGCCTTTAATGTTTACTTTATAGAAGGTATATCGCTCTGTGTCATACGGGCCATCGATATAAGTCGCGCCTTTTACAAAGGTGGCAGGGTATTTTGACAGTAGTTTCGTGTCGAGAGCCGGATCGCCGAGCTGGTAGGGGTATTTCTTCTTCAGTGCCGCGCTCTGAGCATCGGTGAGTGACGGTATCTCTGTGGCATCTACCTTCCGTAGTTCCTGAAGGCATACTATGTCGCAGTCGGAATCGAGAATGTACTGAACGGTCCGGTTCGAATCTGTATTTAGGTTCTGCATGTCGATACCGTGAATCATATTATAAGTCATGATTCGGAATGTCTGAGCCGGGTCATCAGGAAGTTTGGTCGACCCGAGCGGACTGGCTACTGTTGCCGGTCCCCAGCATATCAGTAAGATTACAGCGCCTCCTATACCCATGAATATTTTGCCGAAAATCAGCCACAGGGCGCTTACTATAAGAGTAGCCCAAATGAAATAGGGGAGTGCGAGCGTGAGCGAAGAGGGAATCCCTGACCACTCCGGGTCTATGCGGCCTCCATAAGCCGAAAGTATAGTCAACAAGCCCAGGAGGATAGATGCTCCTTTGGCCGCTATCAGGAGAAAGGGTTTTACAAGGGGTAAGTATTTCAGCATACGTCTTGTCAGTTTTTATCTATTCTGGCCGATATATGGTCAAGCTCGGTCTTTTCTCTTGCGGACAGCGAGTCATAACCTGAAATTCTGATTTTATCCAGCAGTTGGTCGAGCCGCTCATGGTCGCTAAGTCTCTGCATGGCGCGAGCGGTATTCCGGGGATTATGACGCGGCGTCCGGCTGTATGTGCCTATTCCTTCATTTGCATGTGCCCTTCTGAAGAGGCTGCCGAAATAGCCCTTGAAATAAAGACTCGCTCCGAAGCCCCAGATTACTCCTCCGACATGTGCCCCTTGAGCAGCTCCGCCCGACCCTCCTAAAAGAGAGAGAATCACACATGCGAGTGCTATCCATTTTATTTTAACTTCTCCGATAAGAAAAAGATTCAGTCGACGGTCGGGCATCAGTATGCCGGTGGCAGTCATGACGCTGAGAACGGCACATGAATCTCCAGTTAAAAAAGAGGTTCCTGACTTTCCGGCCAATGAAGCCACCACCACATATATTATTCCTCCCGTGACTCCGCCGCCGACGAATAGAGTCAGAAGCGTACTGTCTTTACGGATATCGGTAAGCATGAGACCGAACCAATAGAGCCAAAGCAAATTGAAAATAAGATGCAGGGGAGAAAAATGCAGGACCATATAACTCGCGAAGGTCCAGAAATGAGTCAAAGCTGTGACCGGATCTGATGAAAGCGCAAGCCATGGATTTATTATTCCCGGATTCCAACCTGCTATCCAGCAAATCAGAAGCCAGCCCATACACCCGGCCCCTGATCCGGCGATAATCAGTAGCAGCATAGCAAGTGCACGGCTCCCGCCGCAATAGTTTCTTAGCCTGTCGACTAATCCCATCTTGATGTCTCAATAATTATAAATGGGTCAATAATAGAAGTTTCCTCCTCCAAGAGTTCCTTTCTTCTTCCAGTAAAGGAGAAGCACCAATCCGAAAAGCATGCCTCCAAGATGGGCGAAATGAGCGATCGTGCCTCCCCCCGAAACTCCGAGGAAAAACTCAAGAACTGCATATCCGATCACCATATATTTAGCCTTGATTGGCACGGGGATGAAAAAGAGATACATCGGCATATTCGGGAATATCATCGCGAATCCAAGCAAAAGTCCGAAAATTGCTCCGGAGGCACCGATAGTCACCAGCGAACCCTTCATCGCTGCGATCCCTGCAAGGAAATTCGGATTGTTGGCTGCGACAGCTTCGTTCACAACCGCTTCCATATGGTCGTAAGTCAGTCCGTTAAGTTTGGCTATTTCCGATATATATTCGTGTTTGGCGGTGAGCATCCACACAAATTCCTGTATGAACGCCGCTCCCAAGCCGCATACCATATAAAACAGGAAAAACCTTTTCGATCCCCACACTTGCTCAAGAATCCTACCGAACATCCAGAGCGTGAACATATTGAAAAGAATGTGGAGCACCGAATGCGAATCGTGCAGAAACATATAAGTAAGAATCTGCGCGGGGTTGAACGCGGCTGATTCCCAGAAGTGAAGCCCCAATTTGTCTATAAGAGTCGAACCGAACCGGGGTATAAGGATTTCAACCAGCCAGATTGCGACATTGATTATAATCAGATTTTTAGTTACCGGCGGCACTGCCCGCCATTGCTGTCCGAAATTCATTTGCAGTTATTTTTGGATCACTGCGGCTTCCGTTGCGGAAGTGCAATGAGGTCATTCATTGTCATAACGCAGAAAATGCGCCTCCAATTATAAACAATGCATCACTACATTGTTATTTTAGAGAGAGACCCCGAAATTTTGAGGGACGCGCTCTAAATACCCATATTGAAGTAAAAAATGAGAAAAATTAACCCATTTATATTAAAAAAAAGCCATTTTATTTGTAAATCAACAAGAAAGTAGTATATTTGTAGCCGAAAATGCAAGAATGCTTTCGATAATGGAGCAGCAGGCTTGTCTTTGCAGGCCCGTCCTCTTGTGTTTTGTAGTAGTTCGCTCTCAAGACACTGCTTTATAGTAACAATTCATACCCAAAATATCAAATTATGAACAAAACTGATTTAGTAAATGAGGTAGCAGCAAAAGCTATGCTCAACAAAGTTGACTCCAAGAAGGCAGTCGACGCAGTTCTCGAATCCATCAGTCAGGCACTTGCCAACGAAGATAAGGTTCAGCTTATCGGCTTCGGCACATTTGCTGTAGTTGAAAAGCCCGAGCGAACAGGTATCAATCCCCAGACAAAGGAAAAAATCACAATCGCAGCTCGCAAAGTTGTTAAGTTCAAACCCGCTGACGGTCTCGGCAAATAAAATCCTCACTCCAATAACTAAGCCGGGATGGCACCTTTCATGGTCGCCATCCCGGATTGTATTGTAATGCTTTTGTTGGTGAGATTATATTAGAACTGATAACCGGCTGTTACGTTGAAATTCATAGTTGAAATTTTAAGGTCGTCGTTCGATACGAATCTGTTGAAATCGGTGCCATAGCTGAGACCGGCATAGAAGCAGGAGAAGTTATAGACCGCACCGACATGCCAGCCAACCTGAACGTAAGATGCTTTGTATGGTTCCTTAAACATGCTGTATGAATCGGAATCTCCTGTCTTCATATCTGCCATAGCATTGCATTTTAGGTTAAGACCGAGATAGGGCATCAGGTTCATTGTGTTGCCGGCGAAGTAGAAGCGGTAGCCAACATTGACGGGAACATTGAACGTGAGTTTTGTAAGACTTGTCTTAACGCCTCCATTAGTTTCACTCCAGAAACCTGCCGTCATGTTAAGTCCAGTCTCGATATAGAGTGGCATCTGAGTGATCTGGAAGCCATGGAGATAACCGACACCAAAACCATTAAGGTTAGAGTTGTCACCATAATTTGGGCTCATGATTTCGAGGTCATACATGATGCCGATACGGTTGTAACCTTCAGCCTTCGCTGTAGTTGCGCTGCCGGCAAGCATAAGGACAGCAGCTGCAATGCTTAACAATTTCTTCATTTTTAGTAGTGTTTTTGGTTTATAATAGAATTGATTATTCGCAAACTAAACTTTGGAACTCTGATTTCAGGAGCATCCTTTGATGAAAATTGAATTTCAAAATATGTAATATATAATTCCCAATCGTCATTCTTGTATGCAAAATTATGTAATATTAATGAATTATCCAAAAAATGTTAAAATAATCACATGCCGACCACTTTCTAATCACTTACGATTGAGGCTCCATCCACTAAAATTCCTTAATGCCAGGGTCGCAGATGTGCCTCGGATATCGCTTTAGCATAGCGGGCTATGTGACAGAATCAAAAAGCGATATCCGAGGCACATCTGCGAGAATAAGGTATTTCTAATTATCATTAAATTTTAATATTTTAATAAATCCCTTAATCAAATGTTTTTAAGTTACCATCCGCCGCCCTGGCATTAAGAAATTTTAGTGGATGGAGCCTGACTTTGATTATTGGAAAAAGGTCTTACTTTAATATTAAATGCTTAAAATTTTTTTGAATTTCTTTAATAATATTTTTTAATATTTTTTGCATAAAATTTTGCAATGTGTAATTTTTATTTTAACTTTGCGCATTATATTATCTGTATATATTGATATAAGTTAAGCGCTTTTCCACTATCTAAATCTGTCTGCCAACAATCTCACGGATTTCGATGCCGCGCCTTGGCAGAGACTTGAGGTATTGTATCTTTCGGGCAATAGACTATCTTCTGTGAATCTATCCAATCCGCTGTTATGGGAACTCTCTCTTAATGAAAACAATCTGGAGGAACTTGATCTTTCCGGTCTGCCCTCCCTCATACAGGCTTGGTTATTCGGCAATAACCTCCGTGCCCTTAATATTTCGGGATTAAACAACCTGAATATTCTCGAAATTTCCGACAACTGCTTTGATTTCACAACTTTGCCGGAAGTAATGACCGATATGTATATGTATGCCTACGGAAATCAAAAAAATGTAGTGGCCGCGCTTGAAGGTGATAAGGTGGATCTTTCTGCATGCGGAGCTGAAGAATACACCTGGTTTGATGGTTCTCCCGTCTATGATGAAGAAGCCGGGGGTATGGTATGGCTCTCAGCTTCGCAAAGGCACTGATTACCTGCTCGAAGATGGCGTGACCACGTTCCTACGCGATGTCAGAAGCGCAGTCTGCCTGATGAAAAACCAGTCATTCCCTGATCTTGACCTCTTTACCGACCCGATAAAGGTTAATATTTCGGGCGTTGAACAAATATTTTCGGATGCCGAAAAGCAAGATATGATATACGACCTCTTAGGACGTAAGGTGACTAATCCGGAAAATGGCGTCTACATAGTCAACGGCAAAAAGAAAGTAATCAAATGAATCAGCTCGTGAAAACGAGCGCGAAGTCATTTTGAAGATGGCACACTATAGAAGGACTGATTCCAATAGCGGAGTCAGTCCTTTTGTTCATACATGGGTCCTGCTATATGTGTCGGTATATCCCTCGTTTGTCTCCTCCGGGTGACAATACGTCTACTTTCACGGTGAAATGACTTAATCCGAACCTTCACTATTACGATTTATTCTCTCTACTTCAATTTTTTTTTGTAATTTTGCTATTTGAAACATAACTTGATCTGAGAAATTAAAATGACAATCGAGAATATTCTTGCGAAAGGAGCTGCCGATGCAGTGAAAGCCCTTTATGGTGCAGATATCGATGCTTCTGTCCTGAAGCCTTCAGCTACTAAGAAAGAGTTTGAAGGCGACATGACAGTTATAGTGTTTCCTGTTCTGAAACTATCCAAAAAGAGTCCGGAGCAGACTGCCAATGAGATAGGGCAGTGGATGGTTGATAACGTGCCTGCCGTGAATAAATATAACGCGGTAAAAGGCTTCCTAAACCTTTCAATCGACCGTCATTATTGGCTGAATCTTTTATGCGTGATCGCAGCAGACGATAACTTCGGATTCCGCGAGGTGGATGAAAATAGTCCCCTCGTTATGGTGGAGTATTCAAGCCCGAACACCAACAAACCCCTCCATCTCGGTCACGTCCGCAATAACCTGCTCGGTTATTCTCTGGCATGTATACTATCTGCCAACGGCAATAGGGTGATAAAGACAAATATTGTAAACGACCGTGGTATCCACATTTGCAAGTCGATGCTCGCATGGCAGAAGTGGGGTGATGGCGCTACCCCCGAATCCACCGGGAAAAAGGGTGACCATCTAATCGGTGATTTCTACGTGGCATTCGATAAGCATTTCAAAGAGGAAGTCGAGACTCTTATGAAGGAGAGAGGCCTGTCGGAAGATGAAGCTAAGGCTCAATCTCCGCTCATGTCTGAGGCCCGCGAGATGCTCCGTAAGTGGGAGCAGGGCGATCCCGAGGTGCGCGCTCTTTGGGAGAAGATGAACTCCTGGGTTTACGACGGCTTCGATAAAACGTATCACCGGCTGGGTGTAGACTTCGATAAGATATATTACGAATCCGACACTTATCTTGAAGGAAAAGATCTTGTTCTCAAAGGACTTGAGGAAGGTAAGATGTATCGTAAGGAAGATGGTTCCGTATGGGCCGATCTGACGGCCGAGGGTCTTGACCATAAGCTCCTGCTGCGTGCTGACGGAACTTCGGTCTATATGACGCAGGATATAGGCACAGCCAAACTTCGTTACAGGGATTACCCGATTGACCGAATGATTTACGTAGTCGGCAATGAGCAGAACTATCATTTCCAGGTCCTCTCGCTGCTGCTCGACAGGCTCGGATTCAAATGGGGCAAAGACCTCGTGCATTTCTCTTACGGTATGGTCGAACTCCCGGAAGGTAAGATGAAATCCCGTGAGGGCACGGTGGTCGATGCCGATGACCTCATCGACACAATGGTAACTTCCGCTGCGGAGATGGGAGCAGATAAATTTAAGGATATGACCCCCGAAGAGGCTGCGGAGGTGGCCCGTATGGTCGGTCTCGGTGCGCTGAAGTATTTCCTTCTCAAAGTCGATCCGCGTAAGAATATGCTTTTCAATCCCCGCGAGTCAATCGACTTCAACGGAAATACCGGCCCTTTCATCCAATATACCTATGCCCGTATCCGTTCTGTGCTTAGAAAGGCAGGGGATATAGATCTGAATAAGAATGCAGAGATGGGTGAACCTAATGAGAAAGAGGCTGTTCTGATTAGGAAAATTGATGATTTCCGCAATGTGGTGGCCGATGCCGCTGCCGGATACTCGCCCGCTGTTGTGGCTAATTACGCTTACGATCTGGCTAAGGAATATAATCAGTTCTACCACGATTATTCTATTCTCCGCGAGGAAGATGAAGCAGTAAGGCGTCGTCGATTGCTGATTTCGCTGATCACCGCCCGTACCCTCAAATCAGCCATGTCGCTGCTCGGAATTGAAATGCCCGAGCGGATGTAATCTCTTTTCTTGCCAATTATGGCATGTTTTTTGTAAATAAATAATAACGCAACCCATAAATCTTTTAAATATGGAATATAATGTAAATAATATGACTCCTCCTCCTTATGGCGGTGTGAGCGTTAAGGAACAGACGAATTCTATCATGAAGCGCGTCTACGTGCGAATGACCATCGGTCTGTTGGTTTCTGCATTCGTGGCTCTGGGTGTCGCTTCAAGCCAGTCTCTTCTCTATTTCTTTGCCGGCAACCAGATAGTTTTCTGGGGTATGTGGATTGCTATGATCGCCATGGCTTTCATTATCCCGGCAAGACTTGCCAAGATGTCATCCGGAGCCGTGCTCGGTTGCTTCATCCTATTCTCGGCTCTGATGGGTGCTTCGCTCGCACCAATTTTCGTAGTCTATAAATTAGGTTCAATCGTTGCCACTTTCTTTGTTACGGCCGGCACGTTCGGTGCTATGTCAGTATATGGATATTTCACAAAAACTGACCTCTCGAAGATGGGCTCAATCCTGATTATGGCCCTGTTCGGACTGATTATCGCTTCTGTAGTGAATATCTTCTGGGCAAACAGCACTCTTTACTGGATTGTGACCTATGCAGGTGTACTTATTTTTGTCGGACTGACCGCATGGGATACGCAGCAGGTAAAGCGTCTTGCAGCCGCCAATCTGGAGCCTTCCATGGCTGATAAGCTCGCTACTATGGGAGCGATGAATCTCTACCTAGATTTCATTAATCTCTTCCTTTATCTGCTTCGCATTCTCGGTGACCGCCGTTGATATTTCATCCGGTGTTTCCGATAATTAATATCAAGGGTTATATGACAAGAGGTGAATACTTATTGATTCACTTTGAATGATTCATATAACCCTTTTACCATTAGGTAACAATGCGCTCTTATACAATAAAGTGAATAATGAAATGAATAAGGAAAAATTAAAATCAGAAATTCTGAATGCAGTGGAGGAGTATGTGGCCAAGCCGGAGGTTTGGGAAGAGGCCCAGCTCACAATTGACCCCTCCGGCGCAGTAGACATAGTGGAAATCGAGGAGGCCGATGACCTCCCCGTAAATATTGATGTCTATGCAATGATGGATTTAGTTGAAATGACCCCTGACGGCAGATGGATTCCCGACATAGATACAATTGAAGAAATCGTCAAGGAAAAATAATATGTCAGGGAATCACGCTGATATTGAAAGCGTTGCGCAGAAGTTGGGTTTCTAAGTTGTTGGCCTTGAACTGGCGGAGATCGAAGCGGTAACCTAATTGGAGACTGGTTCTCCCCAGATAAAGACGCAAGCTAAGAAGATTGTCTACACTCCAGGAGTTTCCCCACCATCCGCAATGCACGAGGTCGCGGTGATTTCCCAGATAAATCTCATAATATGATTCCCCATAACCAGGGCAGAAAAATGCTCCGATTGTGGGGATTCTTATTTCATCTGCTATTCTTACTGGAAGTCTTCCCCACTTACCGCTCCAGCTTATCGAAGCAGCTGTATCAAGGCCGATATATGCTAGTGCATTGACGGGGTTGTTTCCATTCTGGACTGCATACATTGCCCCACCGTATACGTCAAGCATCGGTCCTACTGTCACCTGCCAGGCTTCGGCGAACCGTTTCCGCCATGACATTCCCCACCCGAACCGTCCGGTCATGTTATACATCACTCCGGTCTTTAACGGATTGTAAAGGTGCTGAAAATCAATTCCGGCTTCAAAGCGCATCACGCAACGGTCGCTCCAGCGTTGGAAATCTTTAGTCCATGATGACTGGAGAGCATAATCCATCCCTTCATAATATAGCGGGGACAGATAGGTAGATAAAGCGCGTGCTCTGCCTATCTCTATGCCGTAAACCGATGTGACCGGACGCGACTCCTGAGCAGATGCTGTCGCGGTTCCCGTGCTTATGCCGAGAATCGCCGCAACGCCCAATGGCAGTAGTCTCCTTTTAATTGATTTCATCAAAGAGCGACGGTTCCTCCGTCCGGGGATTATTTGTGTTGTTGCTATGGATTTTGTCTGACATACCGGCATTTTCTGATTCTGTCTCCTCGTCCAATACTGCATTATTCGACTGATTTTCGTCATATAATGGATTCTGTCCCTCTTCTGGCTCCGCAATGTCCGTTATTTCTTCCGGTTCAGGTTCGGGAGTGATGTCCTCTATATTTTCCAGCTTAAAAGTTGTCAGGCGCTTTCCTTTGGCTTTGAATGATTTCAGACCGATGAATTCATCAGTGTCAATATCTAAAGCGGGGCGCCCGGAATCTTCGCCGCCGAAGGTAAGGCGCAGCTGGGCATGGAGCTTGTCGGTCAGAAGTATGATTTCTCCCCCTTCATCTCCTCCGACGAACCTTTGGGGCTTAGGGGTCACTTCGAATTTGAATCGCTTGAGATAGGGGTATCCTAAGGATTTATCATCAAGCGCGAGTGTCCAAATTTTATCGGGGTCGAACTTCTCTATCCTCAGTATATTGTCTTCGTAATGGTTAGTATCTGAATAGGTAGAGGTAAAATACTGACCATCATTGGTGATTATCAGCACTTTATCATCTCCCTGGAAAATCCCCAGACTTTCTCCCCGACCATCATAATTAAGACGGAGCACATCGCGGTCAAACCATACCTCGCGCCCTCCTAATGTGGAGCTCCCACGTTTTTCCAAAGATACATTCTTGATTTTGAATTTGGTCACAAGGTTTCCTAAGGATTCCTTGCCTTTGATGAGTTGGTCGGCGAAATTGATTGTCAGCTCTGTATTTCTCGGCCTGCGTCCGGTTCCGTTCGGTTCGTCAACGAGACTTACACGCACCGTCTCCGCCTCTCCATTGGGATTGCAGGTAAGCCATTCTATTCTCGAACCGGGCAAGCCTTTTGTAATGTCATAATCCTTGTCGCGGGTCAGACCGGTGATGAAGAACCTCTTCATGTAGGAGTTACCCCCTTTCCCGTTACGATATATGACGTTATAGATGGTCCGACGGTCATTCTTCTTGAACAGACCTATATGGATAATCCGGTTGCTCTTCGATTTGCCAACATATAGCTTGTCGGTCACGCGTACCATTTTATAGGTCCCGTCGCGATATATCACTATGATATCATCCAGATCCGAGCAGGTGAACAGGAATTCTCCCTCTTTGAGCCCTGTGCCGATAAAGGCTCCCTCGGCGTCATACATCAGCCTTCTGTTAGCCTCCGCTACTTTTGTCGCCTCTATCGAATCAAAATTGCGCAATGTTGTGAGCCGCGGGAAATGCTCGCCATATTTCTCTTTCAGATGGATATACCATTTCTCAGTGGTTTCATCAATATGCGTCATATCATGGCTTATACGATTAATTTCCGCTTCAAGTCGGGCTATTTTTTCATCCGCCTTTGCCGAGTTGAACTTCAGAATCCTTCCCATCTTGATTTCCCATAGGCGGATAAGGTCATCATCGGTAATTTCTCTGAAGAATGAAGGCTTGAAGGGCTCGAGGAGCTCATCAACGCGCCTGATGGCCGTTTCCATGTCAGGGGCTTGCTCGATAGCACGGTCCTTATACATTCGCTCTTCGATGAAGATTTTCTCCAGCGATGCGAAAAGTTGAGTTTCCCTCGCTTCCGAAAGAGCAATCTCTAATTCACGAAGCAAAATTGTGCGCGTCCTGGTCACTGAATCCCTCAGCAATTCACTAACAGACAGAAATTCAGGTTTGTCATCACGTATCACGCAGCATATCGGTGACACCGAGACTTCGCAGTCGGTGAAGGCATAGAGGGCATCTATCGCTTTGTCGGAACTTGCCCCGGCATTAAGGTGAACCACAATCCGCGCTTCTTTGGAGGTGTTGTCGTCTACCTTGCGGACTTTTATCTTGCCCTTCTCCATGGCGAGAAGGATGGAGGCTATCAGGCTGGATGTGGTCTTTCCATACGGAAGCTCGGTTATGACGAGTGTCTTGTTGTCGAGTTTCTCGATCTTTGCCCGAATTTTTACTGAGCCTCCGCGTGCCCCGTCATTGTATTTCGATGCATCGAGTAGCCCTCCGGTCGGAAAGTCAGGAAGTAGTTTAAACGGCCTTCCGTGAAGACAGTCAATTGCCGCATCCAATATCTCGTTGAAGTTGTGAGGAAGAATTTTCGACGACAATCCCACTGCAATTCCCTCTACTCCCTGGGCAAGCAGAAGGGGAAATTTCATTGGAAGGGTCACCGGCTCTTTGTCGCGGCCATCATAGCTCGGCTGCCATTCAGTGATTTTGGGCGAGAATGCCGCCTCGATTGCAAATTCCGATAACCGGGCTTCGATATAACGCGGCGCAGCCGCTGAATCTCCGGTCAATATGTTTCCCCAGTTCCCTTGAGTGTCTATAAGCAGTTGCTTCTGGCCCAGCTGCACAAGCGCCCCCCCGATCGATGCATCACCGTGCGGGTGAAAGGCCATCGTCCGTCCTACTATATTCGCTACTTTGTTGAAGCGCCCGTCGTCCAATCGCTGCATTGTGTGTAGAATGCGCCTTTGAACGGGTTTTAAGCCATCCTCGATATGAGGAACGGCACGGTCAAGGATTACGTAAGAGGCATATTCCAAATACCAGTCGCGGAACATACCCGACAGCACGGTCTTTCGGTCGGTCGGTGGAATCATTTAAGGTTGACGCTAAAAGTTGAAGCTTTATGACCCTTTCTGATTAGAATAATGGAAGGGTGGAGTTGTTGTTGGTATATTTTCGTTCGAATTCCGCATCGGTCATGCAGAGCATCATTATACCCTGAATGAAGGTGATTATCTCCCATGCGCCGCATGTAACCGCGGTGAGAAGTATCGTAAGAAATCCGGCGCCAACTTTGCCCATAATGAAATATTGCACTCCCAGCCAGCCGAATAGTATCGCCATTATGCCGCAAAGAATCCGGTTCGAATCGGTTTGGTTTGCGCGGGGCGCATTAATCATTTGCATCAGTTCAGGAAAGGAATACAGAGGTTGCCAGTTCGTGCCGTCTGTCGATACAAGCGTATTGGGATTCACGTTGTAGGCTATAACCTGAGAGGCCGACATCGGGCCTATCACACGGCCCTGAATATTTAGGAAGTAACTCATTTTATTGTCGTTTTTATTTTATTTTGAATGCTTTTATGCGTCTTGCCTTCATAAGCTCTATGTGTTCTTCATCTCCCCAGTTGACGAAAGGATTGATGCTTATGCCTCCCCGAGGCATGAACCTTCCCTCAACCTCTATGTAACGGGGATCCATCAGCCGTATCAGATCCTTCATTATGATGTTGACGCAGTCTTCGTGGAAATCTCCGTGATTCCGGAAACTGAACAGGTAGAGCTTGAGGCTCTTGCTTTCAACCATCCGCTCGCGCGGAATATAATTGATATAGATATGACCGAAATCAGGCTGCCCCGTCTTCGGACATAACGTGGTAAACTCCGGGCAATCAAATCTGACCACATACTCATTGTCAGGATGTTTGTTTTCAAACGTCTCCAGCACTCCCGGATTGTATTGATCGCTGTATTTTGTTCCCTGGTTCCCCAATAAGGTCACACCTTCAAGTTCTTGCTCTGTACGCATAGATTCATTTTTCGGGCTCCGTAGTTGATTAGTTAAATATCCTTTATTATCAACTCAGTGATGAACCCTCTTTTGTTCGGGATGTTTTAATATTACAAGATGCGGCCTTGTGAGCCTTCCTTATCAGGAGTTCTCTCCAATGGCCGCACTAACCATACAAAGTTAATAAAAATTATTTAAAAGAGGAAATTATGAATGATGTTTTAGATACCGAAGAACGTCGTGAGATACCTTCCGACGAATTCGGTCTTCCCGAACGCCGGGAATACCCGATGCCCGATGCCACCCATGTGAGGGCAGCTGAAGCTTATTTCCGTTATTGTCCTGAAGATTTGCGTCCTGAACTCGCCCGCAATATTCTTAAATTTGCGGCCCGTTATGGCGTAAACGTCCAGAGTCCTGTCATCAGGGCTTATGCTGAACAATAATCGGACGGATTCAACCCGCGCGGTGGGCGGCTATTCGATATAAGCCGTAGGATCTGCTATGCCGGCCAGGCGAAATGCCTCTTTACGCTCGGTGCATGTCCCGCATACACCGCAGTGGAGCTTCCCTCCCTTGTAGCATGAATATGTGTTGTTATAATTTATTTTGAGGGTCGCACCGTGTCGCACGATGTCGGCCTTTGTTATGTCGGTATATGGAGCAATTATATCTACGCCTTCATATGTGCCTTCCTGCATCGCGCGGCTCATGGCCTCTATGAAGCCTCTCCGGCAGTCAGGATATATCGCGTGGTCGCCGCCATGGTTGGCTATCATTACATGTTTTAGATCGCGACTTTCAGCAAGCCCGCATGCCACCGACAGCATGATTCCGTTACGGAAGGGAACTACGGTGCTTCGCATATTGGAGTCTGCATAATGGCCTTCCGGTATGGCGTCTGCCCCCGACAGTAGCGAGCTCCGGAAATATTTCCCCATGAACTCAAGTGGAATCACGATATGCTCTATGCCAAGTTCCTTGCATTGGCTCTTCGCACACTCTATTTCTCGCGCATTATGGTTGGAGCCGTAATCAAATGTTACGGCCAATGCTATCCTTTCCTTAAAATCATGCAGCAAAGTCGTGGAATCCAATCCTCCCGACAGAACTATGATTGAATCTTTCATTGCAATATATCTTTATCAGGGTATTCCCAGAAATCTGTGAAGTTGCACCGATAGAGTCCATCTGGGATCTTCAAGGACCCTGCGCACCGTGCGAAGCCGATTGGATTCACGCATTGCTTTATCTTCCACGTAGCAGGGCTGCAGATACATCAGTGTCTTAGCGCCCCGGCAGCCTAAATTGAAATATTCATCAAGCGGCTGCCCCACATCCACCACCTTGATTTCATCCGCGGTCTCAACCTTGATTTCGCCCTTCTCCAGCTCACCGCAGATCCCTCCCTTGGGAGAGACCGTGATCCAGTCTATTCCGTCGGGAAGCGGCACTGTGCCATTTGTCTCTATTGCGATTTTCTTTCCGGTCGCCCGCTTCAGAAGATGGACGAAGTCGCTGTCGATACTCAGCGCAGGCTCTCCTCCGGTCAGTACTATCCATTCGGCCTTATATAGATTGACTGCGTGCACTATCGATTCATCATCCATGAATATCCCGTCCTCATGAGAAGTGTCGCAGAACGGACAATGGAGATTGCACCCTGAAAAACGTATAAACACCGACGGATAGCCGGTGTGATGTCCTTCTCCCTGAAGAGAGTAGAATATTTCGTTGACTTTTCTCATTCCTTTTCGTAACATGCCCAGTTGCCCTGGCTTTCCTGAACTTCAGCCCGGTAGCAATGGGGAATCAATTCTACAATCCAGCGGGCTATGTTCTCCGCCGTGGGATTGAAATCGAGAACTTCGTTAAGCACCTTGTGGTCTACAAGGTTGAGCACTTTCCGCTTTATACTCGCAAAATCAATCACCATACCGTTCTGATCAAGTGTCTTCGAACGGCATTCCACGGTTATTATCCAATTATGGCCGTGGACCTGCGTGCATTGACTCTTATAGTCAAGGTTTAATTGATGCGCAGCGCTGAATTCAAAGGTTTTTCTGACGAAGTACATGAGTAAAATTTCAAGGTATTTTTATTAGCAGGATAAATTTTGTGCTCTTTCCCGGCTCCGCGACAAATGAAAGTCGGGGGGAGGGCGGTGGTTAGCCGCCCTCAGTACGGATTATTTATAATGCTGCTTTCTTGGAGCGTGATGCCCGTTTTTTCGGTGCCGGAGTTTCTGCTGCGTCTTCCTTTATGCCGGCAAGCGCAGCATCAATCATGATTCTTCCGCAATATTCACACACGATTACTTTCTTGTGCATCTTGATCTCAAGCTGGCGCTGAGGCGGAATGCGGTTGAAGCAGCCTCCACAAGCGTCGCGCTGCACAGTTACTATTCCAAGACCGTTGCGCGCGTTCTTGCGTATACGTTTGAATGCGGCAAGAGTATAGTCATCGATATTTTTCTCCAGTTCTTTTGCCTTCGTAAGAAGTGCTTCCTCCTGTTGTCTGGTTTCCGACACTATTTCATCAAGCTCAATTTTTTTCTGTTCGAGAATACTTTCGTTCTCGCTCAGCTCCGCACGATTCTGCTCTATCTGAGCGCTTAGCTCTTCTATCTTGTGGTTTGCATCCCGAATATGCTTCTCGTCAAGCTGTATCTCAAGGCTCTCAAATTCCTTTTCCTTATCAAGAAAAGCATATTCCCGGTTGTTGCGGACATTGTTGATTTGCTCCTCGTAGCGGGCTATTTTTTCACTTCGCTGAGCGATGTCAGCTTCTTTCGTCGATATCAGTTTGCGGAGGCCGGCAATTTCCTCCTCAAATTTCCGGATACGAGTCTGGAAGCGTACTATTTCATCCTCGCGGTCTTTTACCTCATTCGGTAATTCACCACGGAGAATCTTGATATGGTCTATCTCCGACAGAAGCGTCTGTAACTGATATAAGGTCTTCAGTCGTTCTTCAACGCTCCTTTCTTTTTCGTTTTTCTTTTCTGCCATATTGATTTATGTCGTTTGTCTTCTTTTTATGTTGTCAGGTCTCCGCTCTGTGTTTTGGTCTGCTCACATCAACGCTATCGGGTCAGTCTGGTCTTCCGAGAAATAGACCACTAAGTCGGGGTATTTTTCCCTGATGATACGAGAAAAAATATTGATTGAGCAGAGTTCGCTCTGATAGTGGCCAATATCGGCAAGAACGATGTCACTTCCGAAGGTAGTGTAATCGTGATATTTGATATCTCCCGTTACATAAAGGTCCGCTCCCGCTGAGATCGCAGCCCCTATGAGTGACGCTCCCGATCCTCCGCATAATGCCACGCGTTTTACCACTATCCGCTTGGATTGAGATGAATAACGAAGGCTCTCAACTCCGAAACGATCCTTGATTTTGCGCAGAAGTTCCAGCTTGGGTGTGGGCTCTATGTTGCCGACGACTCCTAATCCCGCACGGTGATTGTCGGACAACGGACTCAGCACCTCTATGTCGTTCACTCCGAGCATATGGGCCATCTCATGGCTTACACCGTTCCAGGTCGAGTCAAGGTTGGTATGGGCAGAATATATAGCTACGCCTGCCGACAATGCCCTCATCGCTATGCGCTGTGTTTCGTCTGCCCCGGTCAGGCTCTTCAGGCCGTGGAATATCAGCGGATGATGAGATATGATCATGTCGCATTTTCGACGGATAGCCTCCTCGAGAACGTCCATCGTTACATCCAGACACAGTAGAACCGCATGAACTTCGGATGTCGGATCTCCGACCTGAAGCCCTGCATTGTCGTAACTCTCCTGCAATGGAAGGGGGGCGAACGTCTCAAGAACGCCGGATATATCTCTTACGGTCATCTCTATGATTAGGATTGTTCCTTCGGTGCTAACGCTATCTGAAGCTCGTCAAGCTGAACCTGATCTATTGGCGATGGGCTTTCATTCATCACATCGCGGCCCGAATTATTCTTAGGGAACGCTATTACATCGCGGATGGTGTCAAGACCTGCAAGTATCGAAACGAACCGGTCGAAACCTAATGCAAGACCTCCGTGAGGGGGCGCTCCATATTTGAATGCTTCCATCAGGAACCCGAACTGCTCTTTGGCTCGCTCTGGTGTGAAACCAAGAAGCTCGAACATGGTGTCCTGAAGCTCGGCGTCATGTATACGGATCGAGCCTCCGCCAAGCTCTGTCCCATTCACGACTATATCATATGCTGTGGCACGCACTTTCCCGGTATCGCTGTGAAGAAGCGGAATGTCTTCCGGATTGGGCGATGTGAAAGGATGGTGCATCGCATAATATCTTTGTGTCTCGTCGTCCCATTCGAACAGGGGGAAATCTATCACCCAAAGCGGCGCGAACACATTCTTGTCGCGCAGTCCCAACCGATTGCCCATCTCAAGGCGAAGCTCACACATTTGTTTGCGCGTCTTCATAGTCTCCCCGCTCATGAGAAGAAGCAAATCACCGGCTTTTGCTTCGGCTTTTTCTCCCATGGCCCGAAGTGCATCATCATCATAGAATTTGCCTATCGAGCTCTTGATGCTTCCGTCCGGCTCGAATTTTACCCACATCAGGCCTTTAGCCCCAACCTGTGGACGCTTCACGAAATCGGTCAGCTGGTCAAGCTGCTTGCGCGTGTAGTCGGCACATCCCGGAACCGCGATACCGATGGTGATTTCAGAATCATCCACAACTCCGAATCCATGCCCCTTCGCTTCATCGGTGAGGTCAGTGAATTCCATCCCGAACCGAATGTCCGGCTTGTCAGAACCGTAACGCTCCATGGCTTCTGCCCATGTCAACCGCGGGAAAGGCTCTGTGAAATCTATTCCCTTCACATACTTGAATATGTGCTTTACGAGGCCTTCGAACATTTCGATCACATCCTCTTGCTCCACGAAACTCATCTCGCAGTCAATCTGAGTGAACTCCGGCTGACGGTCGGCACGAAGGTCTTCGTCACGAAAACATTTGGCTATCTGGAAATAACGGTCAAAACCTGAGACCATCAGAAGCTGCTTGAACAATTGAGGCGACTGTGGCAAGGCGTAGAATTCTCCCGGATTCATGCGCGACGGCACCACGAAGTCGCGAGCCCCTTCGGGCGTCGATTTGACCAGGATGGGAGTCTCTACCTCAAGAAAGTCATTCGAGTCAAGATAACGGCGGATTTCAAAGGCCATCTTGTGACGAAGCTCAAGATTCGACCGCACGGAAGGACGCCGCAAATCAAGATAACGGTATTTCATCCTAAGGTCATCTCCGCCGTCGGTATGGTCTTCGATTGTAAAGGGCGGAACCTCGCTCCGGTTCAGGATCTTGATGGAGGTGGCTGAAACCTCTATCTCACCGGTCGGAAGATTTTCATTTTTTGAACTCCTCTCTTCTACGGTGCCTTCTACCATCACCACATATTCCCGGCCAAGATGGTTGGCCTGTTCTGCAAGCGATGCGTCTTTCTCATTGCTGAAAACTACCTGTGTGATGCCGTAACGGTCACGGATGTCAATGAAAGTCATGCCTCCCATCTTTCGTATCCGCTGCACCCAGCCGGAAAGCTTCACTTTCTTGCCTGCGTCTGAGAGCCGTAACTCTCCGCATGTCGTATCTCTGTACATATTCTTGGGATATCCTTAGCGTTTTTTGAAACGCGCTTATATTTTTTCTAACGGGGTCTTTAACACGCAAAATTAATAAAATTTTTTCACTCTGGAAAATTTAACATCACTTCTGCTCAAAAATTTTTATGAGATGGCCTATTTTGCATCAGTGAATATGAATTCGGGGGGGAACTCCACTCTTCCCGGGATGGAAAGATTGGAATGCCTCAGAGAGGAATGATTCGTGTCCGGAATGTAATGACAATGTTTAGCGGCAACTCTCACGAGCTGCCGCCGTCCCGGCAGCTGCAGCTGCCTCATCTTAACTTAATGAACAAAAATCTATCTTCTAACTATCGTCTTAACCCCTTTCTGAGGGCCTTTGTTTTTGATTTTCGTTCCCTTTTAACGTCCTTTAACAGTATTAATACTGCATCTGTTAATTTTAACTCAATATCCCGGCAAGTTTCTGATTAGCCTTGATGGTTCTCTTAATGTCCCTGTCTATTCGTCGAGCGTACGGCAGCGACAAAAGATAGAAAATAACTCCTATGGGGAAGAACCATTTCATAACGGAACTTATCTTTTCCGATTTGAAGGGCCGCAGTATCCACAGGGATTTGACCACCGGGTAATCGTTGAGCGCATCTATTACCTTTATGTCGCGGGTGTCCGACAGATACTCCACAAGGCGTTCCACTCCATCGCCTATCCTGTCAATAGGCTCTGCCGAGTATGTGGCCGCCCAATAGGCTGAATATCCGGCACGGGTCTTATGAGTCCGAACCCAGCTTAATGCTTCATATTGGAGGCTCTCTATCATACCCAAGGCCTTACCGCTGTTCACATCGTTTATCACAACTTCCTTGCTTGTGACGTGGCGGTGCTCCGGAAGTCCGAGTCGGCGACGCAGCCATTCTTTGTATAGGTCGCCGTTGAATACAGCCGAGTCATTCATCGCCTTGTAGGTCACGAAGATGCCCAGCGGGAGGAGTATGAATGTCGACAGCCACATGCCGCACCAGACTATCCAATGCCCGTCGCGCGCAAGCTTGTAGCCGGTATTGTCTATGATGTAATACACCAGGAAGAGAAGCACGGAAATCACAAGTGGCGTTCCCAACCCTCCTTTTCGGATGATGGCGCCGAGAGGTGCTCCGATGAAGAGGAAGATGATGCAGGCCACCGATAGGGTGAATTTCTTGATAAGCTCTATTTCATGACGGCGGAGTCGCCATTTCTCGTCATGAACCTGCAATGCTCTGAACTCCATTTCGCTGCGCTTGTTCTGGAGCATGCGCCCGGCACTGCTGAACAATCGTTCGCTCTCGGATGAGGGTAGCGACTGAAGCAATGAATCCAGATTCAATGGCGCGATTGCAGGAGCCTTGGTTTCTGTTTTCGCCGAAAGGTTGGAGGGCTTTTCTTGGTCTGCCATATCAATCCGCCCGCTCACACGGTTCTTGGCCGTCACTGCTTCCGCAGCTCGTCCCAAGGAATCTATCCTGACATTGAGAGAGTCAATGGTCTGCCGAAGCTCTGTTATGTTCTTGCCAACATATTGATTACGCATGCCCCCTTCGTCCAGTCGGTTGAAATTGGCATCAAACGGTATCAACACCTCTTTGTCTTGAAATGTCTCCCGGCGAAACGGAACATTTCGGTCGCCGTAACGTTGCTCGCGCAGATTCTCGAATTGCTCTCCTTTGTATAGATGCAGATAGAGGTATCGCATGTCGGGAGTGAAGGCAAGCCTTGCTGAATCTGATAACAGTATTGTCGAATTGTCTCCTCCCTTCGATACATCGTATATCATGACATCCCGAAGCATTCCGGTCTCCTTGTCTTTCGACTTTACATATAAGTTATACCCCGGAATCTGATCATAGAACGTTCCCTCGGGAATTTCCAGTTCCGGTGATTTCTGGCGCGCGGAGAAGAGCAGGGTCCACATCTTTACCTGAGCCTTTGGCAACACATCGTTCTGGAAAAAAAAGGCCCCTACGGCTATCATCGAGATGAAGATTATCAGAGGGCTCATTGTCTTTACAAGCGATACGCCGGAGGCCTTGATAGCGGTCAGCTCCGACCGCTCTCCAAGATTGCCGAAGGTCATAAGGCTTGCCAGCAGTATGGCAAGCGGCAAAGCCATAGGTACCATGCTGAGCGCGGCATAGAAAAATAACTCCGCCAGTAAGCCGGGCGATAGTCCTTTCCCTACGAGATCATCAATATATCGCCATAGGAACTGCATGAGCACGATGAAGAGCACGATGAAGAATGTCATCGCGAACAACGGCAGAAAACTCTTTAAGATAAAGAAATATAAGCGTTTGACTACTCTCATGCAGCTTCTTGCGCCCTTTTGTTTTAGGATCGCTTCAAAGTTTCGGGCTGTAAAGTTAGGAATTTTTAGTCAGACAAAGAAATTTTTATTAACTTTACGTCTGAATTGCATCATCCGGCTTTGCTCCGGATGAATATCCGTGTCTATAATGTTTAATACCATTCATACACTATGAAACTTTTTGAAAGACTTACGAAGCGCGCGCAAGAGAACAAGCGCCGTCTCGTGCTCCCCGAATCTTTGGAGCCCCGCACTCTTCAGGCTGCCAACCGCGTTATAGAATCTGAAATCGCTGATGTCACTTTCATCGGCCGTAAGGATGAGGTGCTCGCGAAGGCTTTTGAACTTGGCCTGCAGCATATCGAGAAAGCCAATTTCATCGATGCCGATGATATGGAGTTCACCGAGCCCTATGCTGAACTGTTCAAAAAGCTCCGTGAGAAAAAAGGAGTTTCGCTTGAGCAGGCTCGTGAGATTGTCCGGAATCCCCTGTATCTCGGTTGCCTTATGATTAAGAGAGGAGATGCCGATGCGATGGTCGCCGGTGCCCTTTCTCCTACTTCCCACGTGCTGAGGGCTGCTTTCCAGGTGCTGAAGACAAAGCCCGGCATTTCAGTGGTCAGCGGGGCGTTCATTATGCTCCTCCCTGAGAATTGTCCGTTCGGGGATAACGATATGCTCGTCTTCGCCGACTGTGCAGTTGTCCCTGACCCCACTGCCGAGGAACTCGCTCAGATTGCTGTTGAGACTGCTAAGACCACCCGTAATATTGCCGGCCTCGAGCCGAAGGTGGCCATGTGTTCGTTCTCTACCAAGGGTAGTGCTTCGAATGAGCGCGTTGATAAGGTCATTGAGGCTACCAAACTTGCTCATGAACTTGATCCTTCTCTCCTCCTTGACGGTGAGTTGCAGGCTGATGCGGCAATCGTTCCCAATGTTGGCGCGATGAAGGCCCCCGGAAGCCCGGTTGCAGGTCATGCAAACACTCTTATTTTCCCTTCGCTCGAAGTGGGTAACATCGCTTACAAACTCGTTCAGCGCCTTGCCGGAGCCGGTGCGGTCGGTCCTATCCTTCAGGGTCTCGCTGCTCCCGTCAACGACCTCTCCCGCGGAGCTACGGTCGATGATATTGTCAACACGATTATCGTTACCTGCAACCAGGCTATTAATTAATATCTTGACTTTATCACGAATTTTATTGAATGAGGTCTAAGATAAATTCTAAAATAATTTGGCATGAAGATATTAGTGCTCAACAACGGAAGTTCTTCCGTAAAATACAAGCTTATTGACAGCTGCACGAAGGAAGTCCTCGCCGAAGGTGGCGTAGAAAAAATCGGTCTTCCCGACTCTTTCCTTAAATTCAAGCTCCCTGATGGTTCCAAAGAGACTGTCACCGTGGAAATGCCCGACCATAAGGAGGCTATCCGTCAGGTGTTCAAAGTCCTGACCGATCCTGAAAAAGGCGTTATCAAGAACCTTGATGAAATTGACGCCGTCGGACATCGTGTGGTCCACGGTATGGATTATTTCAACAAGTCCGTTCTTATCACTCCGCAGGTAATAGAGAAAGTGAAGGAATGCTATCCCGTTGCTCCGCTTCATAATCCCGCGAATATCATCGGAATTGAGGCAATCCTCGACCTTCTACCGGGGAAACCACAGGTAGGTGTGTTTGATACGGCATTCCACCAGTCAATGCCGGCAAAGGCCTATATGTATGCCCTCCCATATGAAGATTATGAGAAATATGGTATCCGTCGGTATGGATTCCATGGCACAAGTCATAGATATGTCGCTCAGCGCGCCTGCGAGTTTCTCGGTCGCGATCCGAAGCATACGAAGATGATTACTTGTCACGTGGGTAACGGTGGAAGTATCACAGCCGTTCTCGATGGTAAGAGCATCGACACGTCCATGGGACTGACTCCCACCGAGGGCCTTATGATGGGCACGCGTGTAGGCGATGTTGACCCGGGTGCCCTCGTCTATCTCATGGAGCGCACAGGCATGGATGCGCAGGCTCTTTCAAAGGTTATCAACAAGCAGAGCGGTGTCCTGGGCATCAGCGGTATCTCCAATGATATGCGCGATATCGAGGCGGCAATAGAGCGCGGCGATGAACGCGCCAAGCTCGCGATGGATATGTATGACTACCGTATCCTTAAATATATAGGTGCATATGCTGCTGTGCTCGATGGCGTTGACGTCATCGTTTTCACCGGTGGTGTAGGGGAGAACCAGACTGGCACACGCGAAAGAATCTGCCGTCATCTCAGTTATCTCGGAGTAGAGTTAGACCCGGAGGCCAATAAGGTGCGCGGTCAAGAAATCATCATCACGAAACCCGAATCGAAAGTGACCGTTTGTGTTATCCCGACCGATGAGGAGTTGATGATTGCTCAGGATACGGCTGAAATTGTTGGCGACCGATGCTGAGTGCTGTCGTTTGGAACGCCGATCCGGTGTTTTTCTCAATCGGCCCTCTGGCTGTAAGATGGTATAGCCTCGCTTTTGCTGTCGGCTTCATTATCGGTTACGATCTTGTGGCCCGTATGTTCAAGCACGAAGGTGCTCCCGAGAAATGGCTCGGGAGCCTCCTTGCATATACGCTGATCGCTACGGTGGTAGGTGCCCGCCTCGGCCATGTGTTCTTCTATGAATGGGACTATTATTCCGTTCATCCCGAAAAAATCATCCGCATATGGGAAGGTGGCCTTGCAAGTCATGGCGGAACAATCGCACTTATTCTCGCCCTCTTCCTCTGGTCTTGGTTTGTCAGCAAAAAGCCGGCATCCTGGGTCTTCGACAAGATGGTGATTGCCATTGCTTTTGTTGCAGGACTAATCCGGCTTGGCAACCTGATGAACAGTGAGATTTATGGCGGTCCGACCGACCTGCCGTGGGGATTCATATTCGTGCGCGACGGTCAGACGATGCCCGCCCATCCCACTCAGATCTATGAGGCCCTGTGCTATTTCATACTTTTCGGCCTCTTAATGTGGATGTATTGGAAGAAAAATGAAGAAGAGCGCCCATGGCTTATAACCGGCATATTCTTCATCTGGGTGTTCGGCTCCCGGTTCCTAATCGAATACGTAAAGAACGTGCAGGTTGGTTCCGAATACGAACTAATAGCCCGGTACGGAATGAATCTCGGCCAGCTGCTCAGCATACCCTTCATAATCTTAGGCATAGTGCTGGTCATAGTGGCCTATACCCGTCCCCGCCAACACTTCACCTTCCCAAACAAATTCGCCGATACCCCCGCCAAAAAGAAATAACCCAAGACCCAAAGGAATAACCCCGGCCCAATCCATAAGGAGGAGTTGCGTATTGACCCAAAATTAATACGCAACTCCTCCTATTTTTAGAACGATATATTGTAGCGAGAGATACTAATTAATCTTAAGTTGTCTAAATCAATTGTCAAAATTAATTTTAATAATATCAATTATTAAAATTTTTTATTAACTTTGCAATTGCTCACGCCAATAATGGAATTCATTGTAATTCCGGTTGGGCTGGGCGTAACATATAAAGCGGATATCAAACGCTTGTTCTTGGCTGTCTCAGAAATGTGGCAATTTCAGATTCACAAGTCAAGGATTAGCAATGATGGATGCTCATGGGTATGTAGCAGAACCACCAGTTTATCTTGCTAAAAGGTAAGATTAGGTGGGATTATCTACATATTGGCGTGAGGTCATCGTTGCTTGTTCTACTTGTGAAGAAGGCGATGCCACATGCCAGAGACAGCGGGACGAGCAACAGATATGGCTCTCACGCTTTTTTTGTATAACACCAAAATCAGAGAATTTACATGAGAGCCTGTGTAATGCAATGTATTAAATAATATGAATCTTCTTCAAGGCTCTTCTCTTTATGATTCATTAAATAGATTGACCATTGGTTTCTTAATATCCTTATTATTATTTGGAATTGGGGATATCAGTGCATCTAAATTTGATACCTTAATAATGAAAATTCTTTTTACCATCGGGTGTTTCATAATTGGGGTTTTCTTTTCATTTCTTATTGATAAGATAGCAGAATGTAGACAATTGGGATATTTTAATAAGATATTTTACAAGAATAACATAAATAAAATTAAGGAACTCTCTGTAGTTTTCAATATTGAGTTAGTTCCCGATAGAAATGAAACTCAATTAGAAGCTTATTGGGGAAGATACTATACTGTTCAAAAGGCTGGGTTATTAGGAAATGTTCCAGCCTTGGAAACACTCTCAGCCTTTCTACTTAATCTTAGTGGAGTAAGTATATTATATGTAATAGTAGAAATCATTTATTTTATTTGGTATGGTTCCTTTTGTAATTGTAAATGCAGCTCTACTACTCCTTTACATAGTTTTAGCGTAGTAGTGTTATTAACTTCATCCATATTATTGATTCTGAGCAAGTATTGCCGTGATTACATTGAGGGAAAGATTTATCTGTCTATTATATCAGCATATAAATTTTTAATGTGCCAAAATGATAAAAGAAGCAACTAAAATAATTAATAATAATATTTTATGAATCATTTAACATCAAACATTTTTAAGCGATGGCTTGCTATGCTTTCGCTTATTGTCGGCATCTCGCTTGGAGCGAATGCCGCGAGCGTCAATATTGACGGATTGTACTACGAACTGAATTCTCCCAAAACCGGAGAAGCGACCTTAACTTATCAAAATACTACCACAAGCAACTATTCTTCACTTCCTGTATCAGTGGTAGTTCCAGAGAGAGTAACATACAACAATATGGGGTACGCTGTCACCACCATTGGTAAGTCTGCCTTTTCGGGTTGCAGTAAGTTGGAGAGTATTTCGATTCCTGGGAGTATAACCAAATTAGGAGTATTCTATCAAAGTGACAGCAATCCTAATTCTTCCTCATCAGATTATGAGTCAGTTTTTAAGGACTGTACATCACTAAAAAGAGTACGTTTTGAAGATGGGTGCTCATTTATTGACTTAGGCTTAACCTATTATAAAAAGTACAGTACGACTATAGCCGGGGTGAATATCTACGGAAGAGGACTTTTTGCCGATTGCCCTCTCGAAGAAATATATATTGGGCGAAATATTCGATATAACGGTGGATGGAATGGACAACAGTTTGTAACAACTACGTCTCCTGACAGTTATTATGGTTACTCAGCCTTTTTCAATCAGACCAAATTGGAGAAGGTTACTATTGGACCTGAGGTAACAGCGTTGCCGGATTATCTATTCTATAAATGTCCGGTAATTAAGGATGTTAGCTTTGGAGAATCAATAACATCGGTTAGTAGCCATGCATTTGATGGATGCACTTCTTTGACTTCTGCAATGCTGCCTAATTCTGTTACCAACATTGGTTCATATTCTTTTAAGAATTGTACCTCTATTCAGTCAGTATCGTTAGGACATGCAGTAAACATTGGTGAATATGCGTTTTATAATAATAGTAGCCTGAAGAATCTGACAATGTCACCAGATCTTCAAACTGTAGGAGATTATGGATTTTATGGTACAACTAATTTAGAAGACATCTCTCTACCTCCTACACTAATTTCTATTGGGAATTATACATTTTCTTATTCCGGGATTAATGATATCATCATTCCTTCCTCCGTCAATGAAATTGGCAATAATGCATTTCAATATTCCAAACTTCAATCGGCTAGATTTGGAGATGGATGGTCGTCAATTGGAAGTGCATGTTTTGCTAACAGTAGCCTTCAAAATGTTGTAATTGGAGATAAATTAATTAAGATTTCCTCAAATTGTTTTGAAGGGTGTACAAATTTAAAAGATATCCATATCGGCTCAAATGTCACCACTATTGATAAGTCTGCTTTCTCGGGTTGCAGTAAGTTGGAGAGCATTTCGATTCCTGCGGGTGTAACCCAATTAGGAGTATTCTATCATAGTGACAGCAATCCTAATTCTTCCTCATCAGATTATGAGTCAGTTTTTAAGGACTGTACATCACTAAAAAGAGTACGTTTTGAAGATGGGTGCTCATTTATTGACTTAGGCTTAACCTATTATAAAAAGTACAGTACGACTATAGCCGGGGTGAATATCTACGGAAGAGGACTTTTTGCCGATTGCCCTCTCGAAGAAATATATATTGGGCGGAATATTCGATATAACGGTGGATGGAATGGACAACAGTTTGTAACAACTACGTCTCCTGACAGTTATTATGGTTATTCAGCCTTTTTCAATCAGACCAAATTGGAGAAGGTTACTATTGGGCCTGAGGTAACAGCATTGCCGGATTATCTATTCTATAAATGTCCCGATATCAAGGATATAATTGATCTTGCCACAACTCCCAATTCAGTAGGTTCAAATGTATTTCATTCATATTCTTCAACCTTATATTATCCCTTGGAATCTGAATCTAAGTACGCAGCTGCTGACGTATGGAAGCTTTTCGATAATAAGTATGGTATGTATTCCGAGGGAAATATGCTTTTCATTCCGACTGCTGCTTCCGAGGCGATGGTAACACTGTATCCCGGCTCAAGCCCGGAGACATTGGCTGTGCCTGCTACGATCAATAGTAACGGAACTCAACTGACTGTCACCAAGGTGATGGATAAGGCATTTGAGGCATGCCCCGACTTGACTTTGGTTCAACTTCCGGCAACTTTGACAGAGATTGGAGAAGAAGCATTTGCACGAAATATAAAGCTATCGTCAATAACATTCAACGGTCAGAAGGTTATTGGTAAAGGAGCATTTGCCGATTGTCCATCCATTACATCACTTACGCTACCGAATTCACTTGAAACAATTGCTGACAGAGCTTTCAAGAACAATACCGGCATCACATCAGTATCGTTTGGTACAGGACTTAAAAATATAGAAAACGAGGCTTTTTATGGTTGTTCGGCACTTACAGCTGCCAGAATGCCTGAAATGCTTGATACGATCAAGCCATCAGCCTTTGAGAACTGCGTCAAGCTCACTTACGTATCTTTAGGCTCGAACTTGAAATGCCTCGGAAATCGTGCATTTTTCAACAATAAGGTACTTACAGAGATAGAAATTCCCGGAACAACTACTTCAATAGGTAGTCAGGCTTTTGAAAATTGTACGAACCTTTCACTTGCCACACTAAACAACGGTATTGAAACCATTGGGGGCAACTGTTTCAAGAGTTGCGAATCTTTGATTACGATTTCTATTCCCGGCACAGTGAACAGTATCGGAGATAACAGTTTTGATGGCTGTACATCACTTTCCACACTTACATTCGCAGCCGGGGAAGAGGAGTTGTATATACCTTATTTCACCCATTCTCCGCTGAAGACATTAAGAATAGGCAGAAATCTGAAATATGCTTTCGGTGAGGATGCATCTCCCTTCAAGGATAAAGCCAGTCTTACAAGGGTTTCATTCACCGGTAATTTTGTGACTAATCTTTATAACAACCTATTAGATGGTTGTACGGGTATCGCAAGCATTTCTTTGCCTAATACATTGGAGTCAATTAACGGCTACGCATTCCGCAACTGTACAAAGCTTTCTGAAATTGTAGTGCCCGAGGGTGTTACAACAGTGGGAGAACACTGTTTTGAGAATTGCACATCGTTGACTTCAGTGTCTTTGCCGACTACACTCAAAATATTGGAAAACCACCTTTTCAATAACTGCAACAAACTTGAGAGCTTTGTTTTCCAGCCGACTATGGAAACAGTAAAGGAACATTGCTTTGACCAATGTCTGAGTCTGAGGAATCTAAGATTTGAGGATGGCACAAGCCCAATAACTCTTTCTACGGTCGTATCAATGTTTGGTGATACTCCACTTGAGGAGATGTACGTGGGACGAAATATTGACTACAAATTGCCGGATAAAGTTAAGGAAGTTCCATTCTTCAATAGGTCTTCTCTCACTAATGTCACCATCAGTAACGAGGGAGGGGTGACGTATCTCAGACCCTACTTCATATTTGGAGCTTCCACGCTTCCGAGAATTGATGTGCCAGATAATGTGCTGGAAATCGGCAAGTACGCTTTTGCCGAGTGTAGTTCGCTTGAAGAAGCGGTGTTGTCGAAGAATCTTTCTATCATTGATGAAGGACTCTTTGATCAGGATATAGCATTGAAATCATTGATTATTCCTGCAGCTGTAAATAATGTGAATAAATTTGCCCTGCGCGCTTGTGGTGCACTTAAGGACTTGCGGTTTGAGGATTCTGCAAACCCGCTGACTGCTGCCATTGCCCGCAGTAACACCGGTATGTGTGGTGATACGCACTTGGAGAATCTGTATATAGGACGAAACATTCGTTATGACTCTGATAGCAATTCCGGTAACTCACCATTTTATAGCCTTTCAACATTAAAAAATGTGACATTCTCTACCGCCGGAGTCGTGACGGAATGTAACGACTACCTTCTTTCAGGCTGTTCAGCTGTGGAGAATCTAACGCTGCCAGAAAGCCTTGCGACATTAGGAAATTATACATTCTCCGATATGACATCACTTCAATATTGCCGAATGTTTGACAATGTCGAAAGTGTGGGTGAATACGGATTCGCAGGCGATGAAAATCTTACGGATTTGACATTCTCAAAGAAAGTCAAGACACTTCGCAATAATCTTTTTATGAACTGCGCATCGCTACCGATATTCACAGTTCATCCTGCAGTAACCTCAATCGAGGATAATGCGTTTATGAATTGTAGCTCATTGGCAACCCTATCCTTTACTGACAGTAGCGATTTACTAAATATTGGACGTAGAAATGAAAACGGGAGCTATGCAGCTATGTTCTCCGATAGTCCGATAGAGTCATTATATCTCTCTCGTTGGCTTATCTATAACATTGACGAAGAGTCATATGCACCATTCTACAATCGTTCAACCCTAACGGACCTTAGATTCGGAGAGACGCTCGGCGATATAGGCAAATTCTTATTTGAAAAATGTTCTTCAATAGCAACTGTCAATATTCCCGGCGTGGAATCGATAGGCGAAAAGGCATTCTACGATTGCACTGCACTATCAGGCTTAACATTCAATTCGGGTACTAAATCTTTGGGTGAGCAGACATTTGCAAACTGTACGGCTCTCAAAAACGTCGTCCTTCCGCCGACAGTGGTATCGGTGTCAGACGGATGCTTTATGAACGATAATGAGCTTGCCACACTTGATCTTGGTAATTCGCTTGAAATTATCGGTCCGAGTGCTTTCTCAGGTTGCGCATCACTCTCTGAATTGAATTTCCCCAAGACTCTTTATGGACTTGGTGTGGAATCGTTCAAAGGATGTAAGAACTTATCATACGTGACGATACCCGACGGTTGTCGTCTCAGTTCAATAGGTGCACGCGCATTCCAGAATTGTGCCGGAATTGAATGGGTTTCGCTCAGCGACAAGATAACTTCACTTGGTGCCAATTCGTTTGATGGATGTAGCTCTATCCGTTATATAAAATCATTCAATATTGTCCCACCGGTTGGTCTGCCGAATTTCAGTGAAAATGTGATTGAGAACAGTACTGTCTTTGTCCCGGCGGAGTCTTTGGATGATTATAAGGATGCCGACTTATGGTGGGAATTCTTTAATATTCGTCCGATAGGCGACGGAGTTTTTGTCACCTATCTAAATCTTGACAAGACTGAAGTCTCCATGAAGGCATCTGAAACGTTGCAACTTGTGGCTGATGCAGGGCCTTCAACTGCTACTGACACATCCGTGGGATTTTCTTCTGATAACTTAGATATAGCAACTGTTGACAGCGATGGTGTAATCACGGCTGTTGCTGTTGGTGAGGCTAACATTAAGGCATTCGCTAAAGATGGCTCCGGATTCTATAAGATATGTAAGATAACAGTGGTACCGACCTTGATGGGAAGCATAGAACTGGATAATTCAAGCCTGACATTGCGAGCCAATCGAGAGGCGACCCTCACAGCTCAAATATTCCCTGTGACCACAACTAACAAAGAGATTATCTGGTCTTCATCCAATAGCTCTGTCGCAATTGTTGATAGCGAAGGGAACATTGTAACAAAATACAAAGGTAATGCAACCATAAAGGCCACCGCTGCAGATGGATCGGGGGTTATGGCTTCTTGTGAACTCACGGTGCTTCCTCCTTTAACCGGAGATTCAAATGACAATGACGCTGTAACCATAACTGACGCTGTGAATACTGCCAATTATGCAGTAGGTAACGAGGTAGAGAACTTCTGTTTCGAGGCAGCTGATGTAAATGGTGATAACCGGGTTACTGTCGCAGATGCTTCTGCCACCATCGGTATTATTCTCGAGCAAGAAACAGTATCAGCTTCGCAAGCAATGGCTCGAACCATAATGCAAGAACAAATTATTGAAAGGGATATTCTTTCAATAGATGATTATGAGGCGCAAACAGGAGAGACATTAACCTTATCAGTAGCTTTAGACAATAGCTTTGACTATGTTGCGCTGCAGGCCGACATAAAAGTTCCGGAAGGATTGTCGCTCGTTGACGTAAAGATCGGCGAACGAGCTTCAGCAAATCATTCTCTTATTACTCGCCGTATGGATGACCGCTCTATGAGAATCGTATTATTTGATATGGCAAACAATGTCTTTGAATCTAATAATGAAGATTTATTGGAGTTGGTTGTAAAAGTCAATGCTGTTTCGAATGAAGACATTGAACTTTTCAATATTCTGGCTTCTGACGCTCAGGCAAATGAATATGCCTTGACATCTATGGGTGGTCACAATACTTCAATTTCCGGGAATGATACCTTATCATTTGGAAAAATCCGCATTGAGACTACATCGAATAGCGTCAATATTCTCAATGCAGAAGGGTGTGAAGTTGCTATCTTCGCTGCTGACGGGACAATGCTCTCTCGCTTTAAAGCTCTTTCTGACGTAGAAAGTCGCCAAGTAGTAGCCGGTATTTACTTGGTAGTAGCCGGTAATACGATTGAAAAAGTGATTGTTAAATAAGACTTAGAAGCAAGACTATGAAGCAATCATTCTTATATCGAACAATTATGTTGCTGGCGTTGCTCTTCGGAGCAATGTCGGCGGCATCGGCTGCTGACCGCTTTTATGTTGAGGGGGCCAATATCGAGCCGGGTGAAACCAAGACTCTTTCTTTTAATCTCGATAATGACCAGACTTTTTATGGTTTTCAGGCAGACATTACGTTGCCTGAAGGATTGGAAATCATCACTAATACATCGGGCAAAGCAGATGTTACTTTATCCTCTCGATGCGATGGAAGTTACACGACTGTTAGCAATATCCTTGCATCGGGAGCAGTGCGCCTTGGCGCATTTTCTACTTCTCACACAGCAATAAGCGGAAATAGCGCTGCTTTACTATACCTGAAAGTAAAAGCTGCTGATGATTTTGTTGGCGGTACACTTTCTATCTCCAATATTTTGTTTGTGGGAGCTAATGATCGTGATGTGGAATTTCCTGACTATTCAATAGTTTTGGGTAGCCGGCATTCCAACAAGCTCTATATTCCTGATTTCAAAATTGCAGTCAATGAAACCAAGACAATAGGGTTAGTCCTTGACAACGAAACATCATTCACAGCATTCCAAACGGATGTTTATCTACCTGAGGGGCTTTCAATTGTGGCAAATACTGTTGCCGTTACGAACCGAGCTTCAGGACACTCTGTCTCAGCAAAGAGTTTTAGTGACGGGCGTACGCGTATCACTTGTTTTAATCCGAACAATGTGAATTTTTCAGGTAATACCGGGGCCTTAGTCGAGTTTTACATAACAGCGAATAAAGATGTTGCTGAAACCTGTAGTATCGAATTGAGAAACAATATATTCTCCACGACCACCGGGAGTGAATTTGTGCTGGATAATACTACAACGAATGTAACCACAGAGCGAGCTTTGGTTCAAAGTATTACCCTTGACAGCTCTACCCTTAGTTTAATTGTGGGTGATACTTGGCAACTTAATGCTGATGTGCAGCCCATCTTCGCTTCGACCAGGGAATTGGAATGGACGAGCTCCAATCCAGATATTGCTATAGTATCCTCAAACGGCGTTATTACTGCCATAGGGATTGGAACTGCAACTATTACCGCTGAGGCAGTAGATGGATCAGCTGTAAAAGCTGAATGCATGATATCTGTAAGCGGAGTGCCGATCAGTTCCATTGTTCTGAATAGACCAAGTGCAAGCCTTAAAGTTACTGAATCTATAACTCTTACAGCAACTGTCACTCCGGCTAATGCTTCGGACAAGTCTGTAATATGGTCAAGCAATAATAACGAAATCGCGACTGTCGATGAGAACGGAGTCGTAACTGCACATAGCATTGGTGAAACAGTTATTTCAGCCACATCGGTTTCTAATCCGGAAATTAGTGCTGAGTGTCGCATCACTGTGGTGCCTACACCGGTTTCTGAAATTATTCTTAACCAGACATCGGTTGCTATTCAAGCGGGTGCTACTTTTGAATTTAAAGCCACTATAATACCTGAGACGGCAACTAACAAGGATATAAGTTGGTCTTCAGTCAATTCAGAAGTCGCATCTATTGATGCGACCGGTGTTGTAACCGCGCATGCTCTCGGCACAACTACAATTATTGTGTTGGCCGAGGATGGAAGTGGAATTTCAGCATCGGCCACCGTGAATGTTATACCTACTCCGGCAGAAGGTATAGATATTCAGACACCAACCTCTACCGAATTTAAAGTTGGTGAATCAATTGCCTTAACAGCTGTTGTATCACCGGATGACGCTTCTGATAAATCTATAGTATGGGCAAGTGACAATAATGACATAGCTACAGTCGGAACAACTGGTATTGTTACCGCTGTTAATGTTGGAACAGTTAATATTAAAGCCACCAACAGTGCCGGGATAAGTGATGAAATTACCCTTACTGTAATTCCTACTCTTGCTGAATCTATCAGTGTGTTGCCCTCACAGTTGACTCTCAAAGTCAATGAATCCTTTTCAATGACGGTGAATATAACTCCGGCGACCACAACTGATAAAGGAGTATCGTTTGTTAGTTCAGATGTAGAGGTTGCTATTGTAGATGAGCAAGGAAACGTAACTGCTTTAGCTTTGGGTGAAACAGTGATTACAGCTCGTACAAATGATGGTTCAAATATATCAGCATCTTGTAACGTGACTGTAATTCCAACCCCTGTAGAAAAAGTGACTATCAATTACGAGGGTCCAACATCTTTGCAAGTAGGACAGACTGCACAACTTGCTGCTGAAGTTTCACCTGAAGGTGCTTCTGACAAGTCAATTGTTTGGGAAGTACAAAACTCTAATGTAATAAATGTTTCGACTAACGGCCTCGTTACTGCTCTTGGATTAGGAGAGGCATGGGTTAGAGCTACAAATTCGGCATCTGGTATTTCGGATTATATTATTTTCACTGTGATACCGACTCCGGTTTCATCAATTAACCTTAATGCTTCCTCGGCTTCATTAAAGGCAGGTGAAACATTCACCTTATCTGCTACCGTTGATCCGAATGATGCAACCGACAAATCTATAATGTGGGCATCCTCAAACACATCAGTCGCTACTGTAAGCGATAATGGTGTTGTTAAAGGTGTTTCAATCGGGCATGCTGAAATTACCGCATCTGCGATTGATGGCTCAGGTGTTTCAGCTGTTTGTCAGGTAGAGGTCATTCCCACGCCGACAGAAAGCATAAAGATTGATCAGGTAGGTCCGATTCAGATGAAAGCCGGCGAAACCTATCAACTGACTGCAACCGTCATGCCAGAAACTGCTACAGACAAAACTGTTACTTGGAGCAGCGATGCTCCGGAAAGTGTAACCGTTGATGAGAACGGATTATTACATGCTCATGCAGTCGGAGAGCTACATATTACGGCAACAAATTCAGCAGGCCAATCAGATAGAATAGTAGTTGTAGTTAATCCGACTTTGGCACAGGCAATTAAACTTAATCGTTCAACAGCTGCCCTTAAAGTCGGAGGGACAATTCAGTTATCTGTTATTTTTACACCCGAAACCACTACAAATAAAAATGTTATCTGGAAGTCCTCTAATTCCTCAGTCGCATCTGTATCAGACCAAGGATTAGTTACAGCTCATACATTGGGAGAGTGTGTCGTGACAGCAACAGCTTTAGATGGGTCAGATATATCTACTATCTGTAATGTTGCTGTCGGAGAAACTGCGGCAGAAGGAATTTCAATCACACCTGTTGGCCCGGTAACAATTTCGGTTGGTGAATTTTTGCAATTATCAGCCGAGGTTACACCATCAACAACGACTGATAAATCTGTGAGCTGGCAAACTGTTGGTACATATTCAGATTGTATATCCGTTGACGAGACAGGACTTGTAACGGCTATAAAAAGTACAATGGGGAATTATGCAAGCGTATGTGCAACAAATTCAGCAGGTCAATCGGCTTATATAGATATCATTGTACCAGTCCTATATGTTTCATCAATAGAGCCTGGTGAAAATAAGATTTCTTTGATGCCTGGACAAGTTAAGGAGATTCCGATATCAATATATCCCGATAATGCTACATTTAAAGATTGGAGTGTCGAGAGTACTAATCCGAATGTTGCTTCAGTTGCCAAATCGTATGATGCCAAAGACGTGTATGTTACGGCATTGTCTGTTGGAGAAACTACTATAATTATTTCAACGAAAGATGGTTCAGGAGTCTCGGCTTTTATTTCAGTTTCGGTATTCCCAATCACTGCAACGGGTATCGAAATTGCAACTCCGGAGACTACTCAACTAAAAGCCGGCCAAACTTTAAGACTTTCGGCTACTGTAACTCCGGATGATGCGACCGACAAATCTGTAATATGGCTTTCCGAAAATTCCGAAATAGCAACTGTAGACCCCTATGGCGTGGTTACAGCAGTAGGTATAGGAGAAGTTAACATAACTGCAACGAACAGCAGCGGACAAACAGCTTCCATAATGGTTACTGTAGTTCCGACACTTGCTGAATCTTTGATAATCACCAATACCGGAGTGAATATGCATATTGGTGAGGAGTACCAATTTGCAGCATGGATTGAACCGTCCACTACAACCAATAAAAATCTGAAATGGACTTCGTCCAATCCAAATATCGTTAAGATTGACAATAACGGAAAAGCAACTGCCATTGAACTGGGAGAAGCTGTTATAGAAGTAGCTACGACCGATGGATCGAACTTAACCGCAACGTGCCCGGTGTGGGTAAATCCGGTGTCTGTGGAGCAGGTTATTATTGATTATGATGGGACGACAACACTCAAAGTAGGCGACCAGATTCAACTTAACGCTTCGATTCTTCCGGAAAACGCTACAGACAAAAGAATTGAATGGTTTTCGCAAACAAGTGCGCTAACTGTAGATCAGAATGGTTTAGTAACGGCTGTCGGTCTGGTCGAGCAATCCTGGATCGGAGCATTCAGTCCCGCATCACCTTATGGAGATAATCCTCCAACTGACTATAAATTTGACATAATCAATTTCAGTGTAGTTAAAACTTTGGCGGAACGAATTGAGATTCTCAAAGACAATGATATGATGTATGCCGGTGATACAAAACAACTCACTGCAGTAGTTTATCCTGAATCGGCAACAAATAAAACTGTAACATGGGAATCAAGCAATTCTTCAGTAGTAACTATTGATGTAAATGGTTTGTTGACAGCTCATCAGACAGGATATTCTGATATCAAGGCTTTGGCAAATGATGGCAGTGGAGTTTTTGCAACAACCCGTATTTATGTCGCTGTTACCCCCGTAGAATCAATAACAATTTCGACCAATGGTTCAACTGAGCTAAAGGACGGCGAGACCGTACAACTGACGGCAACAGTCTCACCGGAAACCGCAACTGATAAATCTGTCACTTGGGAAAGTAGCAACTCGAAGGTTGCCACAGTTTCTAATGATGGATTAGTTACGGCACACTCAACCATTGGAAGTGTGCGTATCACGGCTAAAGCAAACAATGGCATCTCAGGTTTTATTGATATTACAGTAATCGAAACGCCTGTAGAATATGTGTCATTAACTTCTTCCAAAGAGACATGTTCTGTAGGAGAGATAATTGACATTAATGTAGAATTCTTCCCGGCAAATGCTACCTTCAAGGAAGTCACTTGGTCTGTTGAAAATCCTGATATTCTTAGGATTCAGGATTATGACAATCATGTTCTTGTTGCAGAGGCATTATCGCCCGGAGAAACCTATGTCTCCGCAAAGACTAATAACGGTGTAATGGGATCAATAGGCATTAACGTTTTGCCAATACTTGTAGAGTCAATATCACTCAATAAAAATGTGGTGACCCTCAATGTAGGAGAGACTTTTAAGCTTGTTGCTACAGTACATCCTGATAATGCCACCGATAAACGGTTAAAATGGGTTTGCCCATCAGATATTGCCTCAATTGATGATAACGGACTCATTACAGCATTAAAGCCGGGCGTAATTGACATTATAGTATATAGTATGGATGGCTCCGGAGCAAGTAATTATTGTAATTTAACTGTTTATCAGCCTGTAACGTCAATATCTCTTTCAGAACATAATATTTCGTTACCGCCCCAATCAGAGTTCCAGCTTAGCGCTGCAATTGAACCTATTGACGCATCCAATAAGAGTGTTTATTGGGGAAGCTCAAATGAGGAGGTTGCAATGGTTAATGCGAATGGTGTGATTATCACTAAGTCAGAAGGAGAAACAATAATTAGTGTTAGCACTTTGGACGGCTCAAATCTCACGGATGAATGTAATGTTACCGTTAAAAAAGATGGCAATGGTATAGAAACAGTTACTCTGGATAATTTAGAAATTAAAATTATCAATAATAAACTTACGGTTAAAGGAATATCAAGTGAAACCGCAGTTCGTTTATATGATGTAAATGGACGAATTATCGCTACAGATAATAGTGATGATGATCTGATAATATTTGAATTATTCCCGGGCTCCGTATATATTCTTAATGTTGGGAAATACTCCTTGAAAGTAACCGGTAAGTAAAATTTAGAAAATATCTGAGTTGTTGTAAACGTGTCATAAGACGTCCTGGTATATCTTCAAGGCGTTTTATGACTCGTTTATATTGTCTTTTTTGAAAAATTTGTGTTATATTTGTGATGTTAAATAGAAATGCGTTAGTTCATGGTTTCCCGAGATAGATATCCCATAGGTCAGCAGGACTTCAGAGATTTGCGTGAAGGAGGCGCTTATTATGTCGATAAGACTGAGTTCATCCATAAAATCGTGACTTCGCAAAGCAAGTTTTATTTCCTGGCTCGGCCTCGGCGGTTTGGAAAAAGTTTGTTTCTTTCTACATTGCGTTATTTCTTTGAGGGGCGCCGTGAACTATTCAAGGGCCTCTATATTCATTCTACTGATTGGAAGTGGGAAGAGTATCCGGTTCTTCGCCTTGACCTGAATACCGATCGTTATGCCGAAAACGGACAACTTTCTGTGGTTTTGGACAGGCTGTTAGATGATTGGGAAAGGAAATTCGGTATAAGCAACACTTATTCCGACCCTTCACAGAGGTTAGGGAAGATTATTGAATCAGCTCACGAAAAGACAGGTCGTAAGGTTGTGATACTTGTTGATGAGTATGACAAACCCCTTGTAGGTAACATGAATAAGGTTGAGAATTTTGAGCAATACCGGTCGCAATTAGCATCCCTCTATTCTAATTTTAAAAGTTCGGCTGAACATATAAGGCTTGTATTCTTGACCGGAGTTAGCAGATTCAGCCGCCTTAGTGTCTTCTCCGACCTGAATAATATAAAAGATATTTCCTTCTCAAATGATTTTGCAGATATATGTGGTATTACAGAAGATGAGCTCTTTTTTTATTTTAAGGAAGGTATAGAAGAGTTGGCGCAGGAGTATCGTGTGTCATACGAAACTATATGTCGGCGCCTGAAGAAAAATTACGATGGTTACCGTTTCGCTAAAGATGGCAGTGATATATATAATCCATGGTCAATACTGAATGCATTGAGCGAATTAAGAATCGGAAATTATTGGAATGCTACGGGTTCTGCGTCAATTATTGCAGAAGTGCTTCGCGACAAGAATGTGGATATCGAAATGACCATTAATGGGCGTTGGAGTCTTGACAGTCTTGCAGGCCTCGATCTGATGAATGCTGATCCAACCGCCCTGCTGTATCAGACCGGTTATCTGACAATCGCTGACTATGATTACAGAAATGATACCGTAAGGCTGAAAGTCCCGAATGATGAAGTTAAGGAAGGCCTCTTTAAGAATCTCCTTAACTTTTATATCAATGTAAAAAGGGGGACTCCCTCCGGTATTGTCAGACAAATACTGGATAATATAAATGCGGGGATGCCAGAATTGATGATGAAGAATCTTGAAGCATATTTCGCCGGCATTCCCTATGATCTTAAAATGGATAATGAGAACAATTTCCAAAACGCCATATACATCTTGTTGACCTTGATAGGGATTGATGTGAAAACGGAGGTTCATACCTCTGATGGGCGGATGGATATTCTGATTGAGACAACGGATTACATCTACATCATGGAGTTGAAATATGATGGTAGCCCCGATGAAGCGTTGCGTCAGATTGACAGGAAACAATATGCATTGAAATTTAATGCCGATATAAGGAAACTCTTTAAGATAGGAGTAAATTTCTCCTCAGTTCCAAGACGAATCATTTCATGGAAAATCGAAGAGAGATAAGGATTTGTTGATTCCATGTGTGATATCTGATTTTGGATGCAAAACATACAAAAAAGCGGGCGTCTTAACAGGCGCTCGCTTTTAATTCGGTTTTTTATATTACTTCTTTACAGGGATCATTGGTATGGGAGTGGTGGAGTCTTCCCAGTCGACTACGTTGACTGTAAATTTGATCGGGTCTCCGAGTACAGAGTGGCCGGGATTAGGATCGTCCGGGTCTATGTTACCTCCTCCATGAGTGAAGTCAAGAGTATAGATGTATTTCTTGCCGGCCTCCCATGTGCCTGACAATGGGATTGAGGCCCATGCGTACTGACGTTTCTGTCCGTTTGAATCAAGCTGTGTATCTGATGGAAGCGGGTAGACAACTGCACCATCCACACTCTGAATCCTAATAAGTACGCTAAGATAAGCTTCGCGGGCCACATTGTCCGGGTCATTTACCGGGCTCCATGGAATAAGCGTCTGAGGAATCAGCATCGCATTTCCTGAAGGCCCCATAATGGATACCGGAGTCGATCCAAGCTTAACCGGAGTGCAGGAAGATTCGAATACGGCTGTGTCATGCCAGTCATCAAGAGTCCATTTGTTAGTTCCGAAGTCGAACGTTGCTGTTGTCTGAGCCCGTCCTATACGCATTCCGGCTACTGTGTAGATATATTCAGTATTGTCCGTTTTCGCCCGGAGTTCTATCTGTGCCAACTGGTGATGGAATGTCAATGGAACTCCCGTGGCCTCATATTGTGATTTTTTACCTGTAATATTGGCGGTGATGAAATCCACCTGATCAGCTATGTCTGTCGGAGATGTGTAGCTTACGAGCTGCTTCTGGGAATTTGTAAGGATAACATCCGCTCCAAGTTCATCTGCCGATGGCGAGTAAGCGTAAAACTCTACTTCTGTGTCATCTCCAGGCCAGTAATGGTCATGCTGAGATACGTAATAATTATCCGCGCCTTTGGCGAAGTCAACTTGACTGAACAAAGTTGTATCGCTCATCAAGGCTGTGGCGTAGAAATCCTGAAGATTTGCATTCGTGGTTTCTGTCGCTCTCGTGCCCATGGCCGGACGGAAACTTATGGCCTCATTGGCTCGGCTTGAGATGCTCCCGGCACCCTCTTCTTCATTTGAACAGGCGGTCAGCGCAAGGGCCGCAGCTGCCATCAGTATAAGTGTCTTTTTCATAGTAATCTGCTTTTAGCTTTTGTGTTTTTCATTAATTGCTTCCCTTGCGGGATAGTTAGATAATTGTACTATTCTAACGCATGGAATATCAAAACGGTTTGTTTTGTAATGTTAAAATTTTATTCGTTTTCATCCGAGCTTCTTTTGCACTTCCGTGAAAAGCTACATCTTCAGATTGATATTGACGGCAACCCATTCATCCACATCAGGAACGAAGCCGGGTCCCGTTGCAACCGGAGACGGAAAGTCGAGTCCGCGCACCACGATATGGACATGACGCGGGTCAGGCGCTTTAGTCACCTGGTCGGTCACGTCAAACGTAGCATAATGTTTGGTGCCATCTGTCAGCACGTAATATATCACGAGTTTATGGGCATTTTGGGTCACAGGGCTCTCACCGAATGTCAGGAATTCGCCATGGAGAGAATTTACGCCATCTTCAGCTTTCCTCAATTCGAATGGCAAAGTCACCTTTGTATCGGATGCATTTCGTTTCCCATAGACAAATCCCTCCGACATACCCGAAAGAGTTCCATCAATTGAACCGGAAGGCATATTGTCGATGTTCTTCACATCAAGCACGTCCACCGTGTAATGACACACGGCTTCCTGTGGATAAAAAGTGATGACGGTGCGTCCGGCTTTCGGATAGACCTCAATTTCATCCTGACGGTCGGCCCAAACCATTCCGGGCGTTTCAACGACCTTCTCATCTTCAGCTCCGTCAGCACGTGGGATAGCTCGTGTAGATATGCCATAGGCACTCAGGCTCTCAGCCTCATGCGTATAAATCTCGAAACTTTCTATGTCATCACGGTTACGGTATTGAGCCCAGTCGGTCTCATCGCTGTTCATTCCGAGGCCACCGTAAAGACCTGCCGGTATATGTGTCGGGCCACCATCGCGCCCGCTGAATATGTATCGAAGGGCTTCATCCAGCTGGTCGCTGTAGAGATAAGCGGCCATTGATGCCGGCGATGCGTCCGGCGCATATCTCCAGTCATATACAATCTCTATTTCTGTCTGCTCTCCGAGCACGTCCAGATCCTTATGATTGCAAGAACTGACTCCCGCACTCAGGAGACCCGCAAGAACTATCATTCCGAATTTCGCTTTCAATCGCTTCATCTTGAGCCTCCTTTCTGATTTGTGTTGCCATGGCCTATCAGCCAAACGAGGGATATCTCAGCCTTCGTAGGCCCGAACCATCTCACCTTGTGGATGGATTCCTCTATATAATGGCTTCCTTGCGGGTAATATTTTATATACTTCCCTCCGATATAACCTAATCCGATGGTGAAGTCAATATTAAGGCGTTTCGCTACAGGCAGTGAATAGCCATATTCTATACCGGCGTTAGTGAGGAAACGGTCCCAGAGCCAGTGTCCCGGACGACCTCCCATGTAGCCATCGCCTCCAAGTTCGAAGTCGTATGTGAACACACCTCCGTATATACCGATATGATGGCCTGTCAACGGTTTCTCATGGGCCGCTTTGCCGAACCACCAACGAGCCGCGATATCACCTCCGTAATATCTCCACCATAGATGACTTGAATTCTTGTCCCACCATCCGTAAGCCCAGTTAGCGACCACTGATATATTTTTGCCCAGATAGAATTCGGCCCCGATTGAAGGGATTAGAGCTGCATCAAAAAGCATATTGGTTTTCAATGCCATATAAAATGGCTTTCGCGCAGCCTTATCTTGTTCGAAATATGGCATCATGGTTATCAGTCGCCGCGATATCATATTTTCTGCCTCAAGCAGCGGTAGGGCAGGGCTGATTCCGGAAAGATGCGGCCATGCAGGTTCAGCGATAAGCACACGTGTGGCCCGCAAGGTAGGGAAATATGTGGAATATAGATATCCGAATGCCCGGCCTCCTCCTATCTTCTTCAGTGACTTCATTCCGTCATGTTGCTCACTATCTCCATCTGTCGGTCTATTACCGGGAGTCCCCGATTTCTCGGCAAGGCTCTCAAGAAGGATTATGACGGCTTCCCGGTCAGGAACATTTTCGTCTGCTTCCACATATCTCTTCAGACCTTGCCAGTCTCTTCCCAAAAAAGCAAAAGATATGGCTGAATCGGGGAAATTGATTCGATTTGAAAGATAATTGGAAATCGCGTTTGCCCTGCGTTGCGAGAGTTTGTAATTATAAGTTATGCCTCCTTCCGGAGAGGCAGCTCCCGTTATTTGAATCTTAGGTTCTGAGCCTGTTTCAATAAGTTTTGTCAGAGTATTGGTAAGGCTGTCGAGAATCTCACGGTTATTTTTGAAATTAGGTTCTACTTCCGAACGCGCGCACCTGAAATGGACACTCATTTCCAATGTGTCGCGCATATCCGGAACGCAAGCTTTCTCTGCATGAACTTGCAGATATGAAAGCGTAGCCAATAAAATAGCAGTTGGATAGATTAAGAATTTCATATCAGACCTTTTACGGTGCCATATAGTCATGCCGCGGACTTGAATATCCCGACAAACTCTGTGGAATCGGTGTTTTTCATATTATTGGAAAGCCTATGGACTCTTCCCAATTATACTTATATAACTATTTCACCATATCAGAAGTTCGCATAAAAGACCCTAAAAGTCGACGCGATGCCAAATACTGTATGTCTGACGTTCAGTGTTACATCCAAATCCGACCTGTAGACCAAAATTTCGGATGGAGCCTTAAGAAAGCATTGGGATCACCCTCCTGAGCGCAGCGATGAACGCATCTGCTTCCTCTATTGTGTTGTAAACGGCGAATGAAGCCCGAACCGTCCCGGGCACTCCGAGCCTTTCCATCAATGGCTGGGCGCAATGATGCCCGGTCCTTACAGCTATGCCGAGCCGGTCAAGAAGAAGACCGAGATCATAGTTATGAATCTCTCCTACATTGAATGATATTACTGCCGATTTATCGGGCGCTTCCCCGTATATTTTAAGACCCTCGAACTCACCGAGTCTTTCAGTAGTATATTTCAAAAGTTCATGCTCGTGGGCAGCGATGTTTTCCATACCCGTCTCATCAATAAAATCGAGAGCTTTGGAGAAAGCGGCGATATCAATGAAGTCTGGTGTCCCGGCCTCGAATTTAAACGGCAGGTCAGCATAAGTTGTATGCTCGAAAGTGACATGCTTTATCATCTCTCCTCCGCCCTGATAAGGGGGCATATTTTCAAGTAGCGACTTTCTTCCATATAGAATCCCTACTCCGGTCGGACCATACATTTTATGTGATGAAAAAGTGTAGAAATCACAATCCAGATCCTGAACGTCAATATTCATGTGAGGAGATGCCTGAGCACCGTCCACGAGACAAGGCACGCCGTGGGAGTGGGCAATTCTGACCATCTCTTTGACCGGATTGACTGTGCCGAGCACATTGCTCACATGGCAGAAGGCTGCCATAACGGTCCGCTCCGTGAACAAATTTTTATACTCTTCAAGATCAAGCTCTCCCAAGTCGTTGATGTTGACTACCTTGATTTTTATGTCGGCGTGTGTGCGCAGAAGCTGCCAAGGCACGATATTGGCATGATGCTCCATCACCGTCAGTATTATTTCATCCCCGTCGCGAAAACGACTTCCGTATGACGACGCCACAAGGTTGATGGCCTCGGTAGTGCCACGGGTAAATATCACTTCCTCGAAACTCGATGCGTTGATATATCCCTGCACTCTCCTGCGAGTCGTCTCCTGAAGTTCGGTAGCATCCTGCGAAAGCCTGTGAACGCCCCGGTGGACGTTCGCTTTCGTATGAGTATAGAGGCGGCTGATTTCATCCACCACGCGGTTAGGCGTCTCGGAAGTGGCAGTATTGTCAAGATATACAAGGGGGCGGCCGTTAACTTCTCTTTCGAGTATAGGGAATTCTTTTCTTATGGCATCTATATCAAGCATACATTATCGCGTTTTTGACCGGTTCTATATAGCAATGCTAAAGCCAAGAAGAATTGACCTTTAGAGTTCTCCGGTTTTCAATTTCCCGTTTTTCTTAATTTCGCAACGCCGGCAGTTCCCGCAGGCCGACTCAAGACCGGCGAAACGTCTTTCTGTAAGGATATGGAGTCTGTCTCTCAGAGGGCCGACATCAATGGCCTCTATCACGTCTGCCATAAATGCTTGACGCAGTAGCAACTTGGCTGTAGATTCCGGGAGACCTCTCGTACGCATGTAGAATACTTGCATAGGGTCAAGCTGACCGATAGCGCATCCGTGAGAGCATTTCACATCATCATTATAGATTTCAAGCTGAGGCTTGCTGCTCATTTTAGCTCCCCCCGCGCCTACAAGGTTTCGGTTGGCCTGATATGCCTCCGTCTTTACGGCTCCTTCTGCCACGTGGATACGGCCTGTGAAATCTCCGTTTGCCTCATCATCTACACTGAATTTGAACAGCTCGTCACTCCGGCAGCCGGGCACCAGATGGTTGATATGAGAATAGGTGGAAATGATTCTGTCCTTGTCTTCTATCCCCATTCCATAAAGCCGTAGCGAAGCTCCCTCTCCGCCAAAGCGGGTGTAGTATTCATTGCGAGTGATGCCATTAAATAGGGTGATTCCGTCAATCGTTACATTTGAGTTCTCTCCCTGATGAAGGTATAAGGCCGACAGGCGTCGTGTGGAACTGCTTGACTCCTCGATATTATAATAATCGAATCGCGCTCGGGCACCTACGATTATTTCCACTGTCTCAAGCGCGAGCATCTCGACATCATCATTCTGACTATGGTCACATACAAGCAAACGCGCCTCCGCATCCTCATCGACAATTATCAGAATACGCCTTATAGCCATCAGAGGTCGGAGGGCCGACATGATGTTGACAAGTTGCAGTGGCTGCTCAAGCCGAGTCCCCTTACGTACGTGAAGAAACAATCCGTCTTGTGCAAACAAAGTGTTGAGCGCGACTATCGGATTTTTTAGATCGGCCACCTTGCCGTAATGCCGGCTGATCTCCTCGGGGTTGAATCGGGCGAACTCAGCAAGGCTGCCCACGTCAACGCCATCCGGCAACTTATCATATGCATCTTCAGCGGATTTGAATGTATCGTTGACCATCATCAGCACGGAATGCCGGGATACGGGCAAATCGCAGTTGAACGTCAGGTCCATATTTACATCCGGATCGATCCTCTGAAGATTGAGGCCGTAATCCGGAGTTAACATCGATGTCATATCGATGTTGCTGTAATTTTCTTCGCCTCGCCGCGGGAGTCGCAAGCCTTCAAGTTTCTTGAAAGCTTCTGTCCGCAAACTGTTCAGAGCCTCGCTGCTATGACTCTCGACAAGATCCTTGTGCGCTTTATATAGCTCTGTGTATTGTTCTAATACAGACATAATTTATTCAGGATTATTTCGACTCTTGACTGTCTACCTCTTCCTTTATCCAGTCATATCCTCGCTCTTCAAGTTCGAGAGCCAGTTCCGGACCTCCTGTTCTCACGATTCTTCCTTTATAAAGAATATGGACAAAGTCGGGTTTTATATAGTCGAGAAGACGCTGATAATGAGTGATGACTATCGTTGCGTTCCGGTCAGTCTTGAGTTTGTTGACACCTCCGGCTACTATACGCAGGGCATCAATATCCAGCCCGGAATCCGTTTCGTCAAGTATTGATAGTTTCGGCTCAAGAACAGCCATCTGGAATATTTCATTACGCTTTTTCTCTCCGCCTGAGAAACCCTCGTTGACCGAGCGAGAAGCCAATTTATTATCAAGGTCTACTACTGCCCGTTTCTCGCGCATCAGCTTGAGAAACTCTGTGGCGCTCATTGGAGGTTCATGAAAATATTCCCGTTTGGCATTCACTGCGGCACGCATGAAATTCACCATCGAAACTCCGGGTATCTCAACCGGATACTGGAAGCCCAGGAACAAGCCCTCATGACTCCTGATCTCCGGCTCCATTGCCAGCAAGTCTTTTCCCATAAATTCCACGCTTCCCGAAGTTGGAGTATAGGCGGGATTCCCTGCAAGAACCATCGACAAGGTTGACTTCCCGGATCCGTTAGGACCCATAATGGCATGTACTTCTCCTTCTTTTACCTCCAGATTGACCCCCTTGAGGATCTCACGCCCTTCTATTCCGGCATGTAAATCTTTTATCTTTAGCATTGTTTATGTCTTTTCACGGTTGGTCCTCCCCAATAATACCCCTTATAATAACAAAACACGCGCGAAGCGTGTTTTATTTTTCCTTACGAAATTTTTTTGGCCTCTTCAAGTTGCATCCGGTGAGACAGGTCGACTATATCCTCGCCTCCAAGCAGGGCCGGTCCTAAAAGCATTACTTCCTGCACCACATTCCCATCGTCTGAACGGGCGCAACGCCTCAGTTCGCTCTCCGATGAGGAGCCGCATATAAAATTAAGTATAATCGATAGGAACAACAGATATTTAAAAAGGCCGAAAAGAGCGCCGGCAAGATTATCCAATATTGTCGAATCGCTTGATGTAAAGACTTTACCTAAGAACCCGGTGACTGTCCGGAATATCATGTAGATAGAAAAGAAAACTATACCGGTTGCAAGATTATCGTAGAGATATTTTTGTTCCACTTGGCCGTGGACTGATGGGAAGGCTCCATATAACACATCGTTGAGACCCGGTGCGAGCAATCGAGCGCATATGATTCCGAAGGCGAGGCCGATCACCGATGGTGTCTGGCGTCCGAACCCTTTTCTAAAGCCCCATATAGTGGAGAATGCGGCCACGCTGACCACGGCAAGATGATAGAACATGGGTGCTTCTCCTGTTTTAATTAATGACGGTTGTCCACAAGAACTATTGCTAACGCACTTATCCCTTCTTCCCGTCCTTCGAATCCAAGACGCTCTGTAGTGGTTGCCTTAACTGAGACAGCATCTGAATCAACATTCATGATTGTTGCAAGAGTTTGACGCATATCATCAATATGTGGGGCGAGTTTCGGCTTCTGCGCCATGATGGTCAGGTCTGCGTTGACCACGTGGTAGCCCTTATCCGTTATGAGACCAATGGTTGCGGCCAGAAGCTTTTTCGAATCTATTCCCTTGAATCGTTCATCAGTGTCCGGAAAGTGCTTCCCGATGTCACCTAATGCGAGGGCTCCGAGCAGAGCGTCGCATAGCGCATGTATTGCCACATCGGCATCGCTGTGGCCGTCGAGTCCTTTGCTATGCTCGATTTTTATTCCGCCGAGCCAAAGTTCTCTTCCTTCTGCCAGCCGATGAACATCGTAACCTTGACCTATCCGCATCATGTTAGATATTTATTTTTCCTTCGTAATATGGTTGATTCCAATCCAATAATATCCGAGTATGTATGCTTAATCCCGAATGTCGGAATAATTTAGCGTTTACGCTTTCCAATAAGGTCGCGCAGACCATCCATATCGAATGTCAGTGTGAAACGTAAAGTCTGGTCAAGTGGCGAACTTTGAGCGGTGGCAAGCATATATGAGGCATCAAGTTGGACCACATTCAGAGAGAAACCGGCTCCGAAGGCAAAATAACTGCGCCCTCCTTTGTTCGGGTGTTCATAATTATATCCCGCCCGCGCAAAGAACTGCTGGTTGTAATTATACTCCGCGCCTATGGATAATTGAATTTCCTGAAGCTCCTCCTTAAAACCGCCCGGGGCATCGGAAAAACTCTTGAAAATTCCTGTGATAGGCGACATGGAATTCCATGTGTCGTAGGCTGCCCAGTATTCTTCCTGCCCCTCCGGGGTTTCCATATCGTAATCTTTCGGACGGGGCTTGGTCGGTACTAAAAGTTTATTTAGGTCCAGACCAATCGATAGAGTGTGGTAATCCATTAGAGGGAACATGAAGTTCATTCCTAATCTCAGGTTGGTGGGCAGGAATGCGTTGGTCACGCCATTATCGTTGCTGACTTTCGTACCCACGTTCGATATGTCGAATCCCCATGAGAACTGGCACTCATTCCTCCCTATCATCGGGAATGTGGTGAAATATCCCGATAAATCCAACGAGAATGCGCTCGCAGCATTATATTGCTCTCCGGTCATTGTATCCTGATATGACAGATCGGATAGGATATATCGTAGCACGACTCCCATCGAATACTTCTCGGAGAACTTCATGGAATACCCGACATCAAAAGCGAATTCATAGGGATTGATTGTCTGAACATTCACACCATCATCGTTCATTCCCGTTGTCACTTCTCCGAGCGAGAAATAGCGGAACGATGCAGAAATTGCTTTGTCATCGCTACTGCCGAGTTTCCAATAGCCGGCAAGATTCGCAAGGAAGATATCGTTGACAATCTTGCGCAACCATGGTGTATAGGATATCGCGAGACCCCCTTGAGAATAGGCGAATGCATATTTTGCGGGATTCCAGAACTGTGAATTCATATCGGGATCTGTGGCTGCACCAAGATTTCCAAGACCGCTGCCTCGAGCATCGGGCGTGATACTCAGAGTTGTCACGCCGGTATTGACCGGATTGAATTCGTTGTCCTTGATGTCGTTTTCAGCAAAACCGCTTACCGTTGTGCCAGTCAGAGTGATAAGCGCTATAATATGTTTTAACTTCATCTTATGATGTAAATGTATGAAAACTATGTTATTTAGTCTATCTTGGAGAATGTCAGCCAGTTTGAATAGACTTTTGCTCCTGCGGCCGACTCTGCCCGCACTGCCGCCCGGTATGTGCCGGCACGAAGGCCCGTCATATCGGCGCTTGTTGACACGCCGCTGAACGTGTCTGAATGGAGGATTCGCCCTTCTCTATCGCAAATAAGGAGAGTCAGCTCGCATCCCGGATCGCTCGATATTCGAACGCGGAGCTCATCGGTTACAGCCTCCGTATCGGCTGTGAGTCGCAATGGTTCAGACTCCTTGATTTCAAATATAAGTTCTTTCTTGGCTGACTTGTTCCCTGCGGCATCGATACCCATGGCTATCGCTTTATGTGTGCCGGATTTCAGACCTGACGCACTGATGCTTCCCGTGTAGCTGCCGACGGTCACTTCGCTGGGGTAATCGCCGGGGGCTTCAACTGAGGTCCCATCGACAGTCATTATGATTCCCTTGCCGATTCCGATTCCCGGAAAGACTCCTGTCTCATCGCTGACTGTGGTTGAAATTTTATTGAAAAGCGGATCGAAACTTATGCTTATCGCCGGCACTTGAGTGTCTCTTTTAGCATCTTCCGACTTCTCGGTTCCTATCTGAGGCATCTCTACCGACAGGCGTCCTGAGTGTCCTTTCCTTGTTGCGGGGTCATATGCTCCTGCAAGAAGGGTCAGGTGACGTATGGAATCTGGTGTCGACAAGAAACTGTTGACACGTTCCGGAAGGGCCAACCGAACTTTGAATTCCCCATTTTTAACGGTGGCTTTGCCGGCTGCTATCCGGTAATCGTTAATTTTCAGACGTGGATTCGGTTTGATTTCTCCTTTATCGTTGACGGGGTCGGGAACTATGGCCGTTTCGGTTGCGGGCTCCATGAGCTTGACGGTCACATAGCCGTTGAAACCATTGTCGCATTGACCTGTGTTCCCCAGTACTTTACCGCTTACTTCCATTATTTCTCCCCCAAGATATTCGGCTCTGTCCGTATGAAGTTCTATCTTTCCGAGTGCGGCAGGGAAAGGTAACGCCGGGTCGCCTATGAGCATATATGCTTGCTTGGATATATTCGTCGTCCGCGTCTTGCTGTCAGCGTAGATTTCTCCGATTGTCGGAGTTGCCGTTCGCTGCTGACGCTCCGAATCATAGAATATGGAGGTTACGAAGTTCTCTGAGAAAGCCTGATTCTCATGTGATAACACTGCGCGGGTAGCCCCTATGGTCCCTATAAATCCCTGACGGGTCCGAATCACGCTCAAATCGCCTATTCCGTGATGCATACGGTCGGGTTCACACAAGTCGCAGGCGGCGAAGAAGAAGAACGAAGGCTCGTTGTTGCGCACATTCATCAAGTCCTGTGGCGTCACGCTTCCGAAACTCGGCCCTCCTGCGTGGCCGTAATAGGTTGTCATGAGCTTGCCGCGCTTCATTGATGCGAGAAGCTCATCGCGTACTTTTTCACTGCCCATATCCTCCGTCCATAACGGAGAAACAGCATATTCCGAATCAAACAAATCGGATGAATATGTACGGTACATATTTGTCAGACGGAATGATTGGAAGTCATGTATATGGCTGTCGCCTTCGCCCGATATGGTCATGAATTCATTCACCAGGTTCGAAAAATCTTCCTTAGAAAGATAGTCACCTATTTTGTTGACTACTGTCTCGGCCTCCTCTTTTGTTGTTACCGGAAGAATACCGACTCCGATTTCCATACTGGCGTTACCAAGAATTCCGGTCGCATTGAGATAATCCGCCATCATGCCGAGATAATCTATTGATGCGCATCCCTCTGCCCCCTCAGCTCCTTTTAAGTTGATTTTGGGAACCATATAGACCGGGAGCCCTTCGGGTGCATTTTTATGGGTATCAACATGACGGTAATCACTCTGAATGTTACCGAATAAAAGAACATTTTTCAATGTATCCCGCTGCTTGTGATAAATCATTTTCACGAATGCGCGTAGTGCGGTGACATCGGGTGTCCCGTGATTGAACTCATTGTAAATTTCCTCCGTGGTAAGAACTATTACTTTCGAATCCCCGCTATCCTCATGAAGTCGGGCTATTCTTTCGGCATATTCCTTTAAGGCCGGAGTTGTGAATATCACCATCGAAATCGGCTCTTCCTGAAGGGCGTGAAGATTCTGGTTCGGAATCTCCTTCCATTCCGGATCAATATGCAGCTGCTCTCTGTCGGGATTAAACACGACCAGTTGAGTTATATAATGAACGTCATTGTAAAGGTAACCACCTTCTATATCGAGCTCAATTGGTTGGTTCCGTCCGGTAATGTCCCATGCTACGCAGTTGTCGGGCACCGGATGTTTCCATCTCATGCTCGATGGCTCCAGGAAGGCTATATATTGGCATGTAAATTCCGGATCTTCTTTGGCATATCCTAAATTGATAGGGTAGGAGAGTGTCCAATAATCTATGCCTATTGGCTTTGCCGCAGCAAAGTCGCCCGTGACATTGAATCTGACTGTTCCGCGCCCACGATGTTTATCATCGATAATCAGCCTGGAGGCGTCCAGACTGTTGCCAAGGTTATAGACGTTAGGAGCCATATTGATTAAGGAGGCGGTGGAGGTATGCCCGTTCAAAGAACTTTCCATGGTGCCGTTGACTTCGTCCGGCAGCGCATATGCGAGCCATAGATAAGCCGGGGCATCTACGCAATAACGCGCTTCAACTTCATAACTTACGGGCTTGTTGATATATGCCTCTTCTCCCCAGAACACCTGACCCTCCATCCTGTTATTGTGTCGTGAGTCCTTTTCATGATATATATACGCATAGCCCTGATTGAACTCGGTGCAGTTGGCCTTATTCTCCACATGATGCTGCGTTGGTCTGAGCGGGGTCGATGAATCAGTCAGAAGGTAATAACTCCGGTCAGAGTATATATTTTTGGTCAGACGGTTATGTTTGAACCTCTTGTTCTTAGAATAGCCGGTGGTCGACACATTCATAGTCTCGGTTCCGCAACCGTAAAATATCATCTTCTCTCCGGTGTGGAGCACTGCTGTCGGATGAAGGACATCGCTGTAAAGTGCCTTATCGGATGCATCTATGAAGTTGTAATTAAGAATGCCTCCTCCGGTACCGAACAATGCGACATTAGAAGGATTACTGAATCCCATTGCACGGAGTTCATCATATGTGATTTCATAAAGACCGGTCTCCCCAATGGATATTTTCACCCATTTCCCGCTGGAGAGAGGCGTGGATTCTGCAAATTCAAAATTGGTTGCGGTGTCGGCTGCATGGCTGAGCGTGGCGATTGTGAGAACCGCCATGGCAATGAGGCTATGAAGCTTAGGATATTTCATTTTATCTTGATGTCAATTAAGTTCGATTCATCTTCTGTGGCGGCTGTAAAGCGGCTTTCCGGTTGAAGCAGAATCCCTGTCTCTGTTAGGCCGGCGAGTATAATGTCGCCGTTTTTTAATGTGTTCGTTGAGCTTATAAGCTCGATTACCTCATAAATATCGAGTATGAGAGAATCCAGCTGGTAGACGAGTGTTTGGTCTCCGCAGCTGAATTTTATCTCTTCTAAATTAGATAACGTATCCGAGGGCATCAAATTGCCAAGCCAAAGACTTCGATCGAATGCTGTGGCTCGCGTCCAAGGAAAGCCCTTGCTCCTAAGAGAGGAAAGCAGGGTCGTGGCGACGACTGAGACTCCGACGCCGACAGCCTCGACGTAACGAGACGAAAATCTTGCCGAAATGCTCTTCCCAAGGCGCCCGATGCGTATGGCTATACTGGGATATGCTGTAAAATCTTCGGCGAAATCCGGCACGAAGAAGGGATTGCCGGTCCTTAGAATCGATGAGTCCGGAATGTCATACCAGTCGGGCCCACCACCTTCTATACCGTTTGCTTTTGTGTCGCTCAGGGAGCTTGCACACGAACTTTTAGTCCGGTAATTATTGATAATTGCAAATGTCTTCATCAGTGCAGTCAGACTTGGTTATGTCTCACTTTATTTGGCGGCCGGAATAGCTATCTTCTTTGACTCTGTTGAATATGTTCCTTCCGGAGTTTCGACCCTGACTCTGTAGATGTAAATGCCCCGTGGCACGCGGTTACCGGCCGAATCTTCAAGATTCCAGCGTGCCGACACCGAACTGTCCATTCCGGTGTTGACTGATTGCTCCTCGCTCCAGATGCGACGTCCGTTAAGGTCGAACACTCCGTATTCGAACGCCAGTGAACTGTTCGGCCTGTCGAGATTGATGTTGAAGTCAACGTGAGTGTCCCTTATACTTGCCGTAATCCCGTAAATTGTTGGCTCTACGGCAACGCCTACATTCACATCAAGCTTCGCCTTTGACATATTGTTGGCGTTATCCCATACGGTTAGCGTCAGCTGATGCTTGCCCGATTCAAGATTTGAGGCCGGGAAAATAAGCATTCCGGTATCCGGGTTCTCGGGATCTTGCTCGAAATATGTGTTCAGACCGCTAATAACCTTGTTGTCATCTATGGTCAGGGTCATCGAATGGCCGATGCCGGAATCCGAGATGTTGATCCCCGATTCATCAGTGATGCGGGCGTAAATCACCGGATTTGAATTTACAACTCCACCGTTTTCGAAATTGGGCGAGTTCACGTAGAACTCTTCGATGACCGGAGGAACCGTATCCGCTTCTATCTGATGATTGAAACCATAAACGTATAGCTGCTCGCATGTGCCGGCTGCCTCATGACCTCTTTCGTCCCATGCGTAACCCGCTATCATGGCCGGTGTATAGTTACCCTGAATTTCAGGAGGAACACGAAGAACTCCGCTCCAGACTCCCTCTTTGACTTTCATTGTGGCAGTGGACAATCGTTTGTCGCGATCATTGTAGCTCGTCGGATATCCGGTTGCTCCTTGACCCAAGGTCGTGATTACACGTTCGGCATCGTAGAGATCAAGTGTCACGGTGCCGTTGAATGCTTTGTCAATACTGCCGTCCGGAAGTTCCACAACTCCTTCTATCGTGGCTGATGATTGAGCTGTCAATTCAGGAAGAGTAGTGTCGGAGAGCGTTAGATCCGTGCCGTTGATTTTATTGACCTTGACTTTTGACGAGCCCCCCGGTATCTTAAGGGCCGGGTCACCCATATATATGAACCGTAGGGTGTTTGATGTCCTCACTGCATTTTTACCGGCCATATATACATCTCCAAACCGACGCGGACTTCCGTCCTCATTGGTTTTAAAGAACTCCCTTGCAAAACCATTGTTGAGATTGCCATTGTCGCCGACATAAACTGTGCGCGATGTCGATATGAGACCGATAGCTCCCGCCGTAGGATTCAACAGCAGCTTTTCTCCCCCGCTTTCCGATGACTCGTCCCATGGTGAGAAACGGCATGTGGCCGATATAATGAACATATGGCGCTTGTTGGTCATCGAGATGATATCTTCCCAATCCCAAAGATGCTCATGACACCATCCGACCGGCGAGCCATGGCCAATATAGTCGGTGATAGCCACACCATCATTGTAGTTTCGCAGCATTCTTTCGGTTGCCTGAGGATAGGTCGGGCCTATTCCGGTCATGACGCGCTTGTAGGTATCAAGATATACGCGGTCATAAACTCTGCGATCACCGGTGCCATTCCCCTTCATAAGGGAATAGACGCTTTGCGCCTGATTGAAATGGTCGTTTCTGTCATCATCATCGGCTATGAGCATCACCTTGTTTCGCCATGCTCCCATATCCGGTTCTTTGACATATTTTTCCAACTTCTGCGCCATTTCGATGGCTTGCGTAGAGCTCGTAACTGGATATCTGCCGACTGCGACTCGGAGCATGCCGCTTGACATTGAGAACGTTTTGTCGCTCACATCATCGAGCTTGGCTAAATAATCATCTGTACTGTAGGAAGCATGTTCCCATTCCCCTTCATAGCTTTCGTATATGGGGAGGGGGTTATAACCGATATTCTTCCCGGATGCAGAAACCCGTTTGTTGTCATAGAACGGACGGCCCATAAGAAGGCAATAACCTAATCGGTGTCCTTCTTTATCGGCTCCACGGTCATACCACATCTTCAACAGGTTGCGGAAAGCCCCGAAATCAGGCTTGCCTCCGGAAAACTCATTGTATATCTCCTGAGCGTTTAGCACATGAACCCGGAAACCATCCGTCTCTTCATGAAGCCGTGCGATACGCTCCGAGCCCTCCCTGTATTCCGGCAGGGTGATGATGACCATGTCGGGTGTGGGAAGCCCATGAAGATTCTGATTGGCGACCGCGCCGTCTGAAGTCGCGTTACGTGAAATGCGCTCCGGTTCGAATGCCACAAATTCATGGTATCCTTCTGTGGACACCCCGAACCGGGCATCGTTACCGCTTAATTCATATTCCACCTTTGCCGGTGAACTCGCATCGGTTACATCCCATATTACTGTGGTAGGGGAGCAACCACTGATTGTCAAAGTCTCCGAAGGTGAGAAACTCCCATAAAAATGAAGTTCCCCATCTCGAAGAGACAATTTGCGGTTGTAATATATCTCTATGTAGTCCAGACGAGCCATAAACAGAGTGCCGGTCTGGGAATAATCTATCGTAATGGCTAAATTCTCTCCTCCATCCTTGAAATTCTTCTTCGTCTCTCCGGCTTTAAAATAGTAATCTGTCGAGCATGAAGCGATTACATCGGAAGCGGTTTTCGGTAAAGTTGCTCCATTGGCCTTGATAACCAATGACGAGCTGCCGTTGGTGACCTTCGCTCCGAATCGAACCTTTATCATATTGTTGTCATCGGCGGAATCTATTCGCTTGAAATTGAATGTCTGGCTGCGTTTCGATCTGAAATCCTCCCCGAAAATCTGGCTACCGCTCTCTCCCCCGAAGTCAAGTTCCTCCTCATGAAGGAGCCTTTCGAGAAATGATCTTACTATTGTCCCTCCCCCTTTTGTTGTAGAAGCGGTTTTTTCCGGTGTCTTATTTTCCCGGTCAGACAGAAAATAATAATTGTCGTGGCTGTACGCGTGAATACTATGTTTATATGAATCGTCCGATCGGTCCTCCTCCCAGCTGATATGGTCGGAGGCGAAGAAAACGATACCTTTCTGAGTGCGTACGCTTGGCTGAAGCGGCAAATCATCAGGAGTCCCGGTTGTATAACCGGGTGTACACTGTTTGCCCCCCCTTCCATATACTCTTACTTTCGAGGGATCACTAAAGCCTAAGTTGCGAAGTTCGGTATCAGTGATGAGATGCATCCCGCTCGTGGAAACTTTCACCCTTGCCCATCGGCCTGTGGAAAGAACCGAATTATCAGCATAGTGGGTCGCCGGAAGTGCATTTGCATTCAGAGATATCAGGAGTAGCAGGGCAACTCCAATCAGAATCATTGACAATATATGTGCGTTAGGTTTGCGTATGGTAACTTTCATCCAATATTTAACGCTTTACCCCTTATCTTTATTGTAATTTTATGGGGCAACGAGCGCTTCCCATTCTGACCGGCTCCCGCTGAAGGCATTCAAGTCTACATTTCCGCGTATCCCGGCTACTTTCCCCCGGTGATTGTATTGCCAGAAGGTCCAGTCATCAATTCCTGCATTCTCATCGTTGAACGAACATATCCACAGTGGCATTCCGTTATACTCCTCTCTTAAATATTTTTCCCAACCGTCACGGTTGGAATAGAACATGACCCGATGGCCTCCTACGTTCAGATATTCAACCATGAGTGCCAGACGGGCCTTTATGGAATCAAGTGGAATATTTTTGGGATTTCCTTGTTCTTCAACATCTATCACCAGCCCTAATTCAAGTGGACGTCTACCTACTGAACGGAGTAGGTTCTGCGCCTGCTCTATGCCATCCCGGTCGAATCTGAAAAAATGATATGCGCCTATTTTCATTCCTGCATGTCGGGCTTTCTGATAATTGAGCACGAAGTTATCATCGCGGTGGGTGGCTCCCTCGCTTGCTTTCAAAAATATAAATTCATATCCTTCGGCTGCTGCGGCATCCAGATTAACATAGCCGTTATGTGCCGACAAATCTATGCCTCTAACCGGGAATTGCTCTTCGTCTACATATGGAGGTGTCGTTATGTACTGCTCCCATGCCCACCAGCAGGCTCCTCCCAGCAATAAAGTTACTGCCAGGAATGCCACCGCTATCTTCGTATCGGTAATTTTAATTTTTTTTAATACACGAAAATTCATTTGCCGGGCAGTTCGTAGAGTATAAAATCTTGTGTCGATACGGACACACCATACCCTCGGGAATTGATAAAGTCAAGTATGACCTTGCTTTTCTTTGCATTGTGGAAGCGTCCCGAACCTTCCCCTCCCCCTTGCATATATTCGTCTGAGGATGCGCTCCATTTGCCTCCGATTGAATTGAACTTCATCAATAATATATAGCGCGGTGCCTCAGATGAGTCAAGCTTGTCTTTCAGACTCCCGGCAGTAAGAAGTTCGGGCCAGGAACATCCGATAGCGGGAACAGTCCCCGTCAGGTGATTGAGCATCGGTGCGGACCCATATACCATCAACGTGTCTCCGGGGCTGATGTTGCCCTCCAGTTCGCTCAATATCGTGTTAATCCTTTTTGCACGGATTTCGGACGTAAACAATCCGGTTGCCAAAGTACTTTTTACCTCTCCCGTCATAGCTGGAACTGGTGTGGAATCGAAGTAGAAGCCACCTTGGAAAGCCGAAATGGTTCCACTGATGACGAGCGTTGCGCAGATTATCGCGGTTACGGCTTTTCCACATGTTTTTCGCAAAAATTCAAAGGCGGGTGGAGCCCCCAGCCATAAGGTGATGGTACCTGCGTTATATATCCCGCCATCACTACCCATCGGCATTATTGCCATCATTAGCAAGCCCGACCACGCCATTATCCTTAGGTCCCTGTTTTTGCTTGTCGATATGACGCCGAGGCATCCGAAAAGACTTATTGCTGCAACAGATGTAACTATATCTGATTGTGCAAACCATGATAGACAGGGTATCCCCATTATTATCCATACCCCTGCTTTAATCCATTTATTTTTGGTAAGACGGCTCATATACCATGCTATTCCTCCGGTGGCGCTCACCTTTATCATCAGCTTGATTATTCCAAACCAAGTATCTATCAGTACGCCGACAAGGGAGGCTATGCTATGTGTCGATTCATCCGAAGATGCTGAGGCGGATGCGAATAGATCCGAAAACATTTTGCACAGGCTGCCAAGATGTCCGAGAACAGTCGCAATTCCAATTCCTATAAGAATACCGATTGTCCATCCTATCGTCCAAATCCCTATGTATTTCCAACATTCCTTTCCTCGTTTGCCACTCAATGGAACAAGAAGTATGAAAAGAAAATCCAGTATATTTGGTATACGGGTCCATGTATTCAAACCGGCAGCCGCTCCGGCTGCTGCAATAAGCCATATGCATCTGAGGTGGTTCGAGGACCGCAGGGCTGCTGCAAGAAGTGCGAAGGTCGCGCAGATTATCGTGGCAGTAATATTATCATTGTATAAAGATAGTGGGCTCTGCCAAATACCCACACATACCACTATCGTTCCTGCTACCAGACCGAATATACTTTCACGGTCTCTGGACATGGTCGTGATGAAATACACTGCACCCAAGCATACAAGTAGTCCCGCGATGCGTATTGCAAGCAGACTTCCTCCGCTTATCATCGATATGATTCCGCCTGCGATGCCACTAAGATAATACATAAAATTGTAGCTTACGCTTTCGGGCCGTTCGAATATCTGGTCATAGAAAGTCGCATAAAATCCTGAGTCACACAGCTCGAATCCGAAAAATAATGCAGGTGTTAGCAATACCCCCGCTATCAACAGAAGCAGAATCGTCGCTCGTTTGCCTTTAGCAATATATTGTAGATTTTCGGCGTTATCCATTCGTATATTGAATTGTTTGAGTGCGTTGATACGTAATCGGTTTATCCGATTTACTCTTCGAAGGCATTACATCATCATTGCAAAGATACAAATTAAATTGCCATTGGCAAAATTCCTCTTAATGAAGTCGTTTAAACTTTTTTCAAGGTTAAGATTCATTAAGATTTTGAGTGAATTTTAATTGTTAAAGAAGGAGCATAGCGGGCTATGCGACTGATGAAAGAATTAAAAGGCACCAAAATATTAATGAAGATTAACCTTGAAGAAAACAAATTTAAACACTTCTTGAGTTTTCGTAAAAAGTTTAAACGACTTCAATAAGTGGCTCGGATTATTGATTCATTGTCCTCTTTCATTTTGTCGCCCGGTTCAATTGTGCGACAAGCTTGCCTTTGGCTCGCCATCCCGATTGTTATTTTTCTTTTCGGGTGGTTCAATTTATTAATTGCAATCATAGCTTCGGGGGCATTGTTGTATGCTCTTTTCATAATTTTTCGTTCCGATGTTAAGGATGCAGTCGGGATAGCTCCCTTAAAAGTCAACCGTGTCTATTGGTGGTCGCTTCTCGGTATAATCCTTCTATTGTTATTTTGTGGCCACGGCGCTCTATTTTATCAGCAATGGGATTGGCAATTTCGCAATGCGCTCTTCTTCGATCTTGCCCGGCGTCCCTGGCCCGTCACGTATGATGCAGAAGGACCTGAATTACTATGTTATTATTTTGCATTTTTTCTGCCTGGTGCTTTGGTTAGCAAAATAACCGGATTGATTATTCCCGGAGATATAATTCAGTTCTTATACGCAGCCTGGGGTCTATCAATAGCATTTAATCTTGTTTGTAGCTTATCGGGGGGAAAGAGTTTATGGTGGATGCTTCCCTTGATGGTTATATTCGCCGGGGCTGACACATTAGTCTCTACGATGTTGGTTTCATTTACAGAAGTAGGAGAGTGGTGGCCCGACAGTTCGCTTATATTCGATTATTATAAATCGTTTTCACTTTTTGAGCAACTTTCCTTGATTTTTAATCAGACGATTCCATGTTGGGTAGCTCTTCCATTGATTTACGCATGGCGAAAAAATCCGGGGAAAATGCTGCTTATTTCTTCGTTGCTTTTCGTATTTGCTCCGTTACCCTGTGTCGGAATTGCCGTTCCGGTGGCTTATTGGTGCATAAGAGGGTGGAGAACCCTTCTCGGTATACCCTTAGTTGCTTCTATCCTTATCGCAGCTCCGACAGGACTTTTCTATCTCTCCAATTCCAATGCCGCAGCCACAGAGATGTTATCTTCGCTTGCCCCGGGTCGGCTTTTATTTCTCGCTGTCGTTTTCCTTATTTTCGGAATTGGAATATGGCTCCCATTCATCTGGGAAAAGATAAAGAAAAATATCACCTTTTGGCTTCTTGTTCCGGTTGCTCTGATTCTTCCTTTTATTGCCGTAGGAGATTCTTCGGATCTTGGCACGCGCGCCTCAATTCCATTGATGCTTTTCATATTTTATGCTGTTATCAGGGCAATCAGCCAATATGATTTCATAAAAAAGCCTATAATTCGGATTTTATTCCTCTGCGCAGTGTCGATTTCAGCTTTCGGAGCCTATAAATCTATGGAGATTAGTATGGAGGGTTATATTAGCCGACCGGGAAAAAGGTTCGAGATGGTCGGCCATCTTGATAACCTGAATTATAATCCTTGTTACAACAATTTCATAGCTTCAGGACAATCATTATATACTCGTCTGCTTGCTCCGGCACTGGTAGTTGATGGTTCCAAAGTGCATACTTATAAGATAGAACCTCAGAATATTGGAGATTGATTATATGATGATTTCACAGCGTTCACTATTAATTCAGGCTCTTGTCTGGCTCGGGCTTCCGGTTCTGTTATTCATCATATTTTGGTGGAAATGGTGGGTATCTGTTCCGGTGATTATACTTATTGTCTGGTCAGTCGTTCAGATTTTTAATAAACACTCTCGTGGTCAGTTCACTTCAGGTGGTTATGCTGATATCAAGTTATCGAGTGAAGCATGGTGGATGGTAATAGTAGTCTTGGCATATGTTATTTGTAGCGGAATTGGAGGCTTTGTTGCCCAGATGCCTAATGACCATGCATGGCGCAATGCCGTTTTTTATGACTTGGCAAGACAACCGTGGCCTGTAGTTTATGGCGATGGAGATTCTGCACCCTATTTGTGTTATTATTTCGGGTTCTGGCTTCCCGCTGCTTTAATGGCTAAGTTCACGGGATTTATTGTCGCCGGTGATATTGCTCAGGCTTTATGGGCTTCATGGGGCACTTGGATTGCCCTTTGTTTCCTGTTTGCGATGACCGGAGGCAAACCGCGGTGGAGAATTATTATTATCTTTATTTTTTTCAATTCATGGGATTTTCTGTCGTCCGCTTTTTTCTCCGATGAGTATTATAACATTTTGGAAGATCCGCTCACGCCACAATTTATGTGGCTGAGCACTACATCTTCCCGGTTCGGATGCTCTGCCAATGGAGTTTTCTATAATTTCATCTACAATCAGGCCATACCGACCTGGGTTATGATGTCAGTTATTCTTCACGAACGGCATAAGCCACAACGTCTCTTGTTCTGGTTCGGGATGTTGGTTATTTTTGCCCCTATTCCGGCCTTGGCCCTTATACCATACATCTCGTTCGCATTATTACGCCGGTTCCGTAAGATTTTTACAGTGCCGAATTTATCAGGCTTCCTCGTGGCTTTACTCTCATCATTGTTCCTTCTCTCTAATAATAGCGGTGGCCAGTTCAGAGTGTTGGACGCGGATGGCTCTTCTGTCCGACTTCTGTGTATGTCTGTCTGTTTTGTGGTGTTGTCTTATGGAGTTTTTGTTCCATTCGTATGGCTTTACATTAAAAGGTGTCTTCTTTTTTGGTCGCTTCTTTCGCTTGCAGTGATTGTGCCTTTATTCGGAATAGGTACTACTCCTGACCTCGCCTGGAGAATTTCTGTCCCGCTGGTAATCTTGCTTTGTATTGATATGTGCCGGAGGAGCATTGAAATCCAAAGTAGTTCGCGTATTGCTGGGATCCTATTTTACTCGGTGCTCATAATTGGTGCGTTCTCCCCATGTTATCTGCTGTTTCGCACGGCTGTCAATGAGATAGAAGTGGTGCATGGTAATCGAGACCGTAAACTTATAAATATGATGGGGCATCTGGATGATCCTGGTTACAATGTGTATTATAATAATTTTGTCAGTACCCAGCGTAAAAGAATTCCGGGTCTTAGGCTCAATCCATGAAATAGTTTACGGGTTATGGCCATTGCCGTTTAATCCTTCTTGAAATATATAGAATCATTAGTATTAAAATTCCTGTGCTGAAGATTTTGAAAATAAATTTTGTTCTTCTAATGATTTTTGAATAGGCTGTGGTTCTTTCTTTTGAGTTCTTTTCATCAAATCCTTTGGCCGCGGTAACGATCGGCACAGAATCAATTTTTATTTTGTAAATCGTATCCCGTTGATGCCGGTTACGCTCCCTCCAGTGATGCACTTCCTTTATAATCGTATCCCGGCGGGCATCGATCAATATGGAATCGCGTTCATAGATGGAATCTGTGCTGTAACGGATTTCGTAGACAGTGTCCCGGGTAATCCTTTCTACGGGCACGAGTACCTTGCGGCTGCAGGACAGACAATTAAGTGAAATCATCGCAAAAATGATAGCCTTGAAAAAATTTTTAAACATTTCGTCGGATTATTTAATGTGAATAATTATTTGAGCGCAAATTAAAGTTATCATCTTTCAAGAGCACCCTTATCCGACAACTTTGGTCTAATCAAAATATCAATATAGTAAGGTTAAATAACTGATGCGTAGTAAAATGTAATTTTTTATTCTAATATTATTCTGTTTCTGAAACGTATTGCATTTAGATATATAAATTATTATTTTTAAGTTTTCCCAACAAATTTTATTAATGTGCTGTTATAATGATGTAAAAATATTATGATTAACACAGCGGAGAATTGATGAAGTTCGATTGCTCAATCATTTTGATAATCACGTTCTTCTTCCATTGTTAATGCTATATTGACTATTTGTATACTCCGCATAAACTCGATTCTCTATGGATATTACAATCACCCATTCCCAGATCAAAGAGGCTGTGGAACAAGCCTACAACGAATGTAAGGATATTAAGGGAGGTCACAACGCTGATTATATCCCGTTCCTCGCTAACATTGACCCTAATCTTTTTGGAATAAGTCTGACCCTCCCTGATGGTACACAATTCAATGTGGGCGACACGGAATATAAGTTTGGTATAGAGTCCGTGTCAAAGGTCTTGACTGCGATTCTCGTGCTCAAGCAGCAAGGCGCTGAGGCCGTCCTCAAGCAGATTGGCGCTGATGCTACCGGACTTCCCTTCAATTCTATTTTTGCAATCCTTCTGGAAAACGACCATCCTTCGACTCCGCTTGTCAATGCGGGAGCCATTACCGCATGTTCGATGGTTGAGCCCAAAGGGGATTCGTGGGGTAAATGGGAAGCGATCATCAATAATTTCACGGCGCTCTGCGGTTCGGAAGCACAAGTTCTCGATGAATTGTACAAATCTGAATCCGAAACAAATTTCAATAACCGTTCAATCGCATGGCTTCTTAAGAATTACAACCGTATCTATGATGATGTCCCAATGAGTCTGGACCTCTACACGCGTCAATGTTCGGTCGGTATCACAGCCTCGCAATTATCAGTTTGTGCCGGAACCATTGCAAATGGTGGACTTAATCCGGTGACCAAAGAGCAGGTGTTCGCCAAAGATCTTGCCCCAAAAATCACTACATTAATATCAACCGTAGGATTTTACCAGAACACCGGCGACTGGCTCTATACTTCCGGTATCCCGGCAAAGAGTGGTGTAGGCGGAGGTGTTCTCGGTGTGCTTCCAGGTGTGATGGGTATTGCAGCTTTCGCTCCTCCGTTGGATCCCGCCGGTAACTCTGTAAAAGCTCAGGCAGCCGTGAAGGCCGTAATGAATAAACTTGGACTCGGAGTATTCAACGGAGACCGCGTCACTGTTGTGGCGGATTGATTCCGGTCAACCTTCTAAATAATCTTCGCAAGATCCGATAGGTTCGGATCCTCGGGCTAATCGGTTGGATATATATGCTGATTTATAGAATGTATTCATTCTTATGACGCATATTATAATGATACCTATTGTATGAAGTCGGTTCGCGAAGCCATTTCCTTAATCCCGATTATAAACTATAAAAAACACAAATTATGCAAGTAAAAACGGGCAAAGGCCCTATTTCAATGATGGTGGTCCTCGCCATCTGGTCGCTCTCCCTGGCCGTAGATCTTCCGGGGCTTGCGGTGACTCCTATCGAGGGCAGTTTGAGAAGCATCTTTACCGATGCCACTGATTTCAAAATCCAGCTGCTTACTGTCCTTCCCAATCTTATTATTATTCCTTTTGTCCTCCTCTCCGGTAAGCTTTCGGAGTCAAAACATAAGGTCGCGGTAATTACCATCGGTACAGTCATGTATCTGGCAGCCGGTGTTCTTTCAATTTTTACAAATTCGCTCAACATGCTCATTTTCATGAGCTGTCTTCTCGGAGCCGGTTGCGGTCTTATTCTCCCGTTCTCAACCGGTCTGATCGCTGATGTTTTTGTAGGTAAATATCGCATGAAGCAGATGGGTATTATTTCCGCTATCGGTAATATTGCCCTTGTGCTCGCAACTTTCGCCGTCGGATATCTCGTTGCAGGTGATCTTACCCACACTTGGCACCGTGCATTCTTCGTATATCTTATACCGCTCTTGTCGCTCGTATTGATTCCATTCTTGCGCAAGATTCCGAAAAGTGATTATGCCGAAGCTGCTCCCTCTGATAATGCCTCCGGCAACACTACAGCTGTATCCTCAAATGTTGATAAATCTAAAGCTCCGGTTGCCCAAACTGCGACTCCCGCTGCAATTCCGGCTGTTGATGCTGACGGATTTTCAACAAAAGGTCAGAAGGTAAAGGGCGGTTTCTATATCGGACGTACGATTTGGTTGCTTTTGGCCTATTTCTTCTTCGTTTTCGCCACTTGTATCCCTTCTTATTATCTGCCTAATTTCAAGTGGATTTCTTCGGAGGATGCCTCTACCATGACGTCCATGTTCTATCTGGCGATGTTTGTTGTCGGTATTGTGCTTACTCCGGTGATGAAAGCGTTGAAGAAAACAACATTTATTGTTGCTGCAGCTATGATTGTAGGTAGCTTCGCTCTCTTCATATTTGTTCCTGACAGCACTGCGGTATATATCATTTCATGTGCGCTTTGTGGTCTCGGTAACGGTATAGCCCAGCCGATTTTCTATACTAAAGCAACTGAAGTCGTTACTTCCGACAGTAAATCTACTCTGTCGCTCGCATATCTGCAGGTTGCCAATTACGTGGCGATCTCTATGGTGCCTGTAATTATCGGTGCCGGCGAGAAAATATTTAATACTACTTCCACGATGTTCCCGTTCATTTTTGTCGGCATTGCATCTGCAATCGTGCTTCTGTTCGTAGTGCTCCGCAGCCGTCACTTTGTATTCGGTATGTCAAAGAATTATTATTAATCTTTTGAATATTAAAAGCATATAATAAAATAACCTATCAACTTTCCATTAACGTTCGTGAATGTTGAAAATAAAAATGAAATATTATGGCACAATCAGCAAAAGCTCCAAAAATTCTAATAATATACACAGGTGGTACAATTGGTATGGTTGAAACTCCCAATGGCCTCCAGCCGTTTGATTTCTCCCATCTTATGGACAATGTCCCCAAAATCGGCAAACTCGGTTACCAAATTGAAAGTGTGCAATTCCCACAGCCAATTGATTCTTCTAATATGAATCCGTCATATTGGAATCAGATTGTAAAGGATATCGCCGACCGATATGATGAGTTCGATGGTTTCGTAGTGCTTCACGGCACTGACACTATGGCTTATACGGCCTCTGCATTGTCTTTCATGCTTCGCGATTTGCGTAAGCCTGTCGTTATTACGGGTTCTCAGCTCCCTATCGGTGATATACGCGAGGATGGTACCGAAAACCTCATATCTGCAGTGGAAGTCGCCGCTGCCAAAGATGAAAACGGTGACCCTATGATTCAGGAAGTGGTTATTTCATTCCAGGACTACATTATTCGAGGTAGCAGGTCAACGAAGTTCACCTCTACCGGTTTCCACGCTTTCAAGAGCTTTAATTATCCTGCACTCGGCACAATTGACCTGCATATCAATTACGCCAAACCATATTTGATGAGACATAATGAGAACCTTCCTCTGAATCCATTCTATTCAATGGATCCGAACATTCTCGTTCTGTGGCTTTATCCGGGTATAACTGAAGACGTTGTGAAGGCGCAGCTCGCAACACCGGGAATCAAGGCCGTCATACTTCGCACGTTTGGTGCAGGGAACGCACCGACAGAGCAGTGGTTCCTCGATGCGCTTTCGGATGCAGTCAAGAAAGGCCTGATTATTTACAATGTTACTCAATGTCTGAATGGTGGTGATGAACAGAAACGTTACTACACCGGAGATATGTTGGCTAAAGCCGGAGTGATATCCGGCTATGACATTACGGTTGAGGCCGCCGTCACAAAAATGATGTATCTCCTTGGGTCAGGTCTATCTAAGGATGCTATCGTACAATATCTTACAACTCCGATCGTGGGAGAAATGACAGTGAATTAATCTCACGGGAATTTTATTAAAATCAATATAGATAAAGGGGGGCTCTCTATTGGGCTTCCCTCTTGTCTTATTTTGGGTGATTGCGTTGTGCATGAGGCTGCGCCGTAAACCTTAATTACAACACAGTCCCATAATAATTTCAGCAATTTGATTAAATTTTACAGATACACTTAAATCAATTCATCAAATTTTTTTAATTTTGCAGAAAATATAGATTGAAAATGGAACGGAAAGTTAGAGTTAGATTCGCCCCTTCTCCTACGGGGCCCCTTCATATCGGCGGTGTGCGCACAGCCTTGTATAACTATATTTTCGCTCGTCAGAATGGTGGCGATATGATTCTTCGTATTGAAGATACGGATAGCCAGAGGTTCGTGCCGGGTGCCGAAGAATATATTAACCGATCATTGGCATGGCTCGGAATAGGTATTGACGAAGGTGTGAAGGAAGGAGGGAAATATGGTCCCTATAAGCAGTCGGAACGTAGAGACATTTATCGTGAGCACGTAAAGATGCTGCTTGATAATGGAAAGGCTTACATTGCGTTTGATACTCCTGAAGAATTGGAAGCTGCCCGGAAGGAGATTCCAAATTTTCAGTATGATGCCACTACTCGGGGAAGGATGCGTAACTCATTGACAATGCCGAAGGATGAAGTCGAGAAGCGGATTGCCGATGGAGAAAAATATGTGGTCCGCTTCAAGATTGAGCCGGGACGGGATGTCAGGGTTGACGACCTTGTGCGCGGTGAAGTGGTTATAAATAGTTCTATTCTTGACGATAAAGTGCTTTACAAAAGCGCCGATGATCTTCCGACATATCATCTCGCCAACATTGTCGATGACCATTTGATGGAAGTTTCACACGTGATTCGTGGCGAGGAGTGGTTGCCCTCGGCTCCTCTTCATGTTTTGCTTTATGAAGCCTTCGGTTGGAAAGATACAATGCCGCAATTCGTCCATCTTCCTTTGCTGTTAAAACCTGTAGGAAATGGTAAGTTGTCCAAGCGTGATGGCGACAAATTAGGGTTCCCCGTGTTCCCTCTCGATTGGAAAGACCCGAAGACCGGTGAGTTGTCTTCCGGATTCAAGGAGCGTGGCTACCTGCCGGAAGCTGTAGTAAATTTCCTTGCCTTACTCGGCTGGAATCCGGGCGATGATACTGAGGTGATGGATATTGATACGCTTATTCGGAAGTTCTCATTTGAACATTGTTCTAAGGCCGGTTCGAAATTCGACTATAAGAAAGCACTCTGGTTCAATCATGAATACTTGATGTCGAAACCCGATGATGAACTTGCCGAAATGGTTATGCCCTTGCTGGAGGATAAAGGATGGACGGGATATTCACGCGAATATGTAGCAAAGGCGGTCGGTATGGTGAAAGGTCGTGCGAATCTTGTTGGAGATCTGCTTGAGCAAGCCGATTTCTTCTTCGTCGCCCCCACTGAATATGCGGAGAAAGATGTCCGTAAACGTTGGAGCGAAGATATGCCTCGCATTATGGAAGAACTTATCGGAGTCCTTGAAGGAATAGAAGATATGAGTTCTGCCAATGCTGAAAAGATTGTTCTTGACTGGATAGCATCCAAGGGATATCATTTGGGCAATGTGATGAATGCTTTCCGCCTTGCCGTAGTGGGAGCTTGTCGCGGTCCCCATATGTTCGACATTACCGAGTTAATGCCAAAAGACGAGGTGATTCGCCGTATTCATAAAGCAATAGTGACTATTAAATGATGCTCGACAAGAGGATATTGTCATTCCTTCGATCGTTGCGCCGTCACAACGATCGGGTATGGTTTAATGAGCATAAGGAGAAATATCAAGAGGTAAAGGTAGCTGTCGAGTCCCTGACAAGCCGGTTGATTGCCGGAATTAGCGAATTCGATCCGGATGCTGCCGGTCTCAGACCGGCAGACTGTCTTTACCGCATTTACCGTGATACTCGTTTTTCGCCCGATAAGACACCTTACAAAACTCACATCGGTATATACATAAACCCGCCATATGGTAAGAAAAGTCCGAGATGTGGCTACTATCTTCATCTTGAGCCCGATGATGTCCTTGTGGCTGGTGGAGCCTGGTGTCCCGAAAGTCAAATATTAAAGGCAATCCGACAGGATATTTTCGATAATGTCGATGAATACCTTGAAATAATCCGGTCTCCGGAATATACTCGTGAATTCCCTGTTCCGGGATTGGATTTACTCAAGACGGCGCCAAAGGGGTTCCCGAAAGACTGGGAGCATATTGATCTTTTGCGCCCGCGCGATTTTTCCGCGATGTCTTCAATATCTGACTCTGATTTATCCTCACCGGACTTCGAAGACATCGTGCTGAGAAAAATGAAGGCAATCAAGCCTCTCAACGATTTCTTTAATTACACTATCGATTCCCTGACCTCCCCGTCCGAATAAACTTAGACCACAGTTAATTTCTTTTGAGTTAAAAAAGTTTGTCTATGGGTGTAGCATTTTAAATGGTCCAAAAAGATGTTTTAAAACATCTTTTTGGACCATCATCTTTTTTTGTATTAATTTTGCATCTAATTATTCAATACCATAGCTATTCAAGAGTGGAGTAATTAATATCTGCTTTTATAGTTTGCTTTATTAAGCATGAAAACAACATCATTTACCTATATTTATGAAAAAACTCAATGGACTGATGGCTGCCGCACTTATGGCCGCCACTGCGATTTCAGCTCAAGCTGCCACTTTTGTCGGTGGCCGTACTGACTTCCGAGATGAAACCATCTACTTCGCGATGACTACGCGTTTCTATGATGGTGACCATTCCAACAATACCTACTGCTGGGATGGAGTGAATAATATCAACGACCCTGAATGGCGAGGTGACTTTAAAGGCCTTATCGAGAAACTCGATTACATTAAGGCCCTCGGTTTCACTGCAATCTGGATTACCCCTGTTGTGGAGAATGCCTCAGGTCTCGATTATCATGGCTATCACGCTTTCGATTTCAAAAAGGTAGATCCTCGTTATGAAAGCCAGGATGTCAAGTTCCAGACTCTTATTGATGCAGTGCATGCCCGCGGCATGAAACTGATTCTCGACATCGTGCTTCAGCACAACGGTAATTTCGGTGAGGAAACTCTTTGCCCGATGTTTGTGAAGGATTACTCCCAGAATCAAAGCAATATCAATAAGACGATGAAACTTCATCCGAATACCAAACTCCCTTCAAACTATTATAGTCTTGAACCCGGAGAGCAGTATTCTCATCGTCTCGCTCTCATGAAGAATACGAGAGGAATAAATCAGGATACCCATAATTATTGGCATCATTACGCTCATTTCAATTGGGATAACGCCACCCGGTGGTGGGGGCAGATCGCCGGCGACTGTGTCGACCTCAATACGGAGAATCCGGCCACCTCTAACTATATTGTGAACTGCTACTCAAACTTTATTAAAATGGGTGTCGACGGTTTCCGTATAGATACATCCGGCCATATCGCGCGCCTTACATTCAACAATGCGTTTATCCCGCAGCTCCATGCCGCTGCAAAGACCCCGGAAGCCCTCGAAAAACGTGGTAACACTCCCTTCTATATGTTCGGAGAAGTTTGTGCCCGTGCCGAAGAGGTAATCTATCGTAATGGCGATTATAACTGCTCTCCATGCTTCTATACATGGAAAGAAGATATTGACTATCCATGGGATTATAGCGAGACTTCCTGGGACAATTATGTAGTAATGGAAGGTGAGACCGGCGACCATGTAAATGCCAAGTCAGTCTTGAAACAAGGCACAGACTATGCCGGTCAAGGTAAAATCAAACATAGTAATAATGCGTGGCTCGATGGTAACGAATACCGCACGCCCGACTATTCGCAGAGCTCCGGTTTCAATGTGATTGACTTCCCGATGCACTGGCGCTTCCATAATGCTGAAAATGCGTTCGGAGTGCGCAGTCAGGATGACTATTATAACGATGCTACTTGGAATGTTGTCTATGTGGATGGACACGATTATGGTCCTAACGGATGGGATACTAAGAGTTTCGGCGGTTCCCTCGATGACTGGGCTGAAAATCTTTCCTTGATGTTCACATGGCGTGGTATCCCCTGTATATGGCAAGGCACAGAGACTTATTTCCGTAAAGGCAACATTATTGACAAAGGTGCTATCGAACCTCTGAAAAATACGGCCCGCGCTTACTATGGCGGTTATCTTACCGGTTCGGTCAATACGTCTGACTTTGCCGTTTATTCCAACGCTACGGGCAATCTCGCGGCATCTCTTTCTCACCCGCTCGCTCTCCATCTGCAGCGCTTGAACAAAATTCGTGCTGCTGTCCCTGCTCTCAGGAAGGGGCAGTACTCAACTACCGGTTGCTCGGGCAAGATGGCATTCAAGCGCCGCTATAAAGACGCTAATGTAGATTCTTATGCTCTTGTCACTATTTCCGGTAACGCTACTTTCACCGGCATATTGAACGGTACATATAAAGATGCGGTTACAGGAGATGTGAAAACTGTTACCGATGGTAAACTTACAGTTAACTGCTCCGGGAAAGGTAACATTCGTGTTTACGTGCTCAATGGTCCCGGTAAGATTGGTGATGACGGCCAATTCATTTACACATCTTCTTCAGTCAAAAAGACCCAGCTCCCTTACGATGGTCATGAAGAAGATGGTGATACCGAAACCGTGCGTGACACCGAGCCCTTCGATCCGGGTGCGACTCCGCGTGTAAGCTTCAGTCCTGACGGCGGCTCTTTCCGCTCGGAGACTCTGACTGTGAAGGCTTCGCTTACGAATGGTGCTCAATCCGGTTGGTACAAGATTGGTAGTGATTCTCAGGTGAGTATGGCTGCAGGCGAAACAAAGCAATTCACAATTGGCGGTAATATGAATTATGGTGACCATGTCACTGTAACCTGGGGCGCTGATGAATACACCGGTTCTGTTACTTTCACCAAGGTTGATCCCTCGGCTTGCGCTACCGTTTATTTCCTAAACAGCGGTAACTGGGGTGGCGTCAACGCTTACTGCTGGGACGACAATCATAAAGAAGGTAACGCGTTCTCAGGTGCTTGGCCGGGTAAGAATCTTAGCGAAACTGTTGTCCTGAACAACGTGCATCCTGATGTAGATGGCAAGACACTCTATAAATATACTCTTAACGACACCGGTGACCTGAGTAATCCTATGATTATTTTCAATGGAGGAGGAGCTCAGACCGCCGATCTCAAATTTGTAGATAATGGAATATATCGTCATGATCTGACTGCCGGCTCCGAACCTTTCGCATTCGTCACCACCGGTATCTCGGCAATTGACTCTGCCAAGGGAATCACTGTCTTTGTTGAAGGCGGCAGATTGATGATTGAAAGTGATACTGATTGTGTCATAATTTGTGCTCGCATTGATGGCACAGTCAATCGTCTCGTCCTCAACGAAGGCATGAACTGCTTCGAACTTCCAAAGGGCTTCTATATCGTGGGTGGTAAGAAAGTTGTGCTCTAATGGAATGATAATATATTAAAATAAAATCCTTTCACTTATTATAATGGTAGCGGCGATTGTCCTCGTCGCTACCATTATATGTTATAAAACATATTTTTGTCTTATTCGGGTTTTTTATATTAATTTTGCAATGTTAAGTATTTATCCGAAATAAATATTTTGTTTTCCATAATTACCAACATCATTATCCTTATTTATGAAAAAACTCAAAGGAATAGTGGCTGCCTTATTATTGGCTGCTACGGCGTCGTCAGCGCATGCCGAAACCTTTATCGGTGGTCGCACAGACTTCCGTGATGAGACCATCTATTTCGCGATGACCACGCGTTTCTACGATGGAGATCCTTCAAACAATGTATGCTCCTGGGATAAGCAGGATGTGCAGAAATCAAAGAATGACCCGGACTGGCGTGGTGACTTCAAGGGCCTCATCGACAAGCTTGATTATATCAAGGCTCTCGGTTTTACCGCCATCTGGATTACTCCAATCGTGCAGAATGCCTCCGGAGAGGATTATCATGGATATCATGCAATGGACTTCAAAAATGTAGATCTCCGTCTTGAAAGCCGTAAGGATTGGGGAGCTTCAGAAGATGTTAGATTTGATAGTCTGATTAACAAAGCTCATAAGAAAGGCCTCAAGATTGTACTTGATATCGTGCTCCAGCACACAGGTAATTTCGGTGAAGTAAATCTCAATCCCCTCTTCACGCGCGACCAAAATATAAAGAGCCAGGCTAATGTTGCTGCTTCACTTATTCCTAATCCTGACCGTTTCAGCGCCGACTATTTCGAGCAGGATGGAACTGCGCAGTATGCCGAACGATGGAAATATTTCAAGAATCCTCAATATGAGCCCCATAACTATTACCACCATTACGGCACAGGTTGGAACTGGGACCTTCCCAACCGCTGGTGGGGTCAGATTGCCGGTGACTGTGTCGACCTCAATACGGAAAATGATCACGTTGCCCAATATATCGTAGACTGCTATGGTGAATTCATAAAGATGGGTGTGGATGCTTTCCGTATTGATACATCCGGACATATTTCTCCTCTCACTTTTAACAAGCAGTTTATTCCCCAGTTCCACGCGATTGCCGAGGAATACAAGCATAAGCGTCTTAACGAGTGCCCATTCTATATGTTCGGCGAGGTGTGTCAGCGTTTCCAGGGCTCCGTTGTGTATCGTGACATACCCAACTTGTCGAGTTATTTCTATACCTGGAAATCAAGTCAAGCTCTGTTAAATCAGTTTAATGGCGACCCTTCATGGTGGGACGCTCAGGTTCTTCCGGAAGGGCATGATACTCCCGTTGGTCCGATGGCTGTCTGTGAGCAGGATACTCAGGATAAACCCCGGAGTAACAATGCATGGCTACAGAACAGCCGCTGGCACGAACCCGACTATTCTCAGGCGTCCGGTTTCAATGTCATCGACTTCCCTCTTCATTATAGCTTTTCCAATGTCGGTAACATTATCGGCCTAACCCGAATGGATAACTATTATAATGACGCAACGTATAATGTTGTTTATGTTGATTCGCACGACTATTGTCCCGGTCCTAACGATGGCACCCGCTTCAATGGAGGAACTCAGCAATGGGCCGAGAACCTCTCTTTCATGTTCACTTTCCGCGGTATTCCCTGTATATACTATGGTTCAGAGGTAGAGTTTAAAAAAGGTCTTCCGATTGATGTAGGTGGTGAGAGCAATAAGACTCCCCGCAGTCAGTCAGGACGCGCATACTTCGGTACGTATCTCGAAGGTAGCGTGGAAGCTTCCGACTTCGGTAAATATACTGCTTCGGGTAATGTCGCGCAGACTTTGAATGCAGATCTCGCGCAGCACATCCGTCGTCTTAACCAGATTCGTGCTGCTGTTCCCGCTCTCCGTAAAGGTCAGTACACCTACGATGGCTGCTCTGCTAACGGTGGCTGGGCTTTCAAACGCGGATATAAGAATGAATCATATGCTTGTGTGGCTGTAAATGGAGGCGCTACTTTCTCCAATCTTCCGGCAGGTACTTACACCGAGATCGTAACCGGTAAGAAATATAATGTCGCAGAAGGAGGTTCGCTTACTCTTGAAGCCTCCAAGACCAAAGGTCAGCTCCGCGTAGCAGTCCGCAACTGGAACGGACCAACGGATATAGTCGGTGAAGATGGTAAATTCATTTATGCTAATTCGCCGGTTGCCCATGGTGGCTCTGTTGAATTTGAAGATCCGGGTACTCCCCATTATTATACATCCGAGGATGCACCGGAACGGCCTATTGTGAAATTCAATCCCGCCGGCGGTTCGTTCAAGACGGAAACCCTCACTGTTACGGCAACCCTCAGCGAAAGCGCTACTTCAGGATGGTTCCAGATTAATGGCGGAAGCAAGTTTAATCTTACCTCCGGTCAATCGAAAGATTTCACTATTGGTGAAGGTATGGGATTTGGCGAAACTGTCTCAGTCTCATGGAGCGCCTCGGATGGTTCGCTCGAAATGAATGGTAAGGTGACATATAAGAAAGTGGATCCCAATGCCGTCACCACTATCTTCGTTACCGGCAAGGATGGCGCTGATATTTCGGGAACTCATCTTTATGCCTGGAAGGGTGAAACGAAGTTAAATGGAGCTTGGCCCGGTGCTGTAATGACCGATAAGGTTACTGTAGATAATCGGGAATTCTTCACTTGCACTTTGGATACGTCTGACAAAGTAAATATTATTTTCAGCAAGAACGGCCAGACAGGTAACATAGAAGGTGTGGAAGGAAATGCTTATTTTGAATATGATGGCAGCACCAACGCTACACGTATTGAAGTCAATGAAGGTCCCCAGCCTCCGATGGTAAGTGCTAATCCTGCATCGGGAACAAGTTTTACCGAATCTCTTAAAGTCGTCCTTACTGCTTCGCCGTCTGCCGATATCTTCTATACTGTCAACGGTTCGCAGGCTAACGCTTCAAGCACAAAATATTCAGGTCCGATCACCATCACTGAGACCACCACAATCAATACCTACACTAAAAATGATGCAGGTGAGAAGCGCCAGTCATTCACTTACACTAAAGTGCCTTACATTGAACCCTCAAATGATCATACCGTATACTTCCTCAATAGCGGAAATTGGAATGATGTCTACGTTTACTGCTGGGATAACAATCATAAGGAAAGCAACTCTTTCTCGGGAGCTTGGCCAGGCAAGAAACTCACTGAAACCGTGACTCTTTCCAATGTCCATCCTGATGTTGATGGGAAGCCATTATACAAATATACATTTAGCGAAGAAAACGACTTGGCGAATCCCCAGATCATTTTCAACAATAATTCGGGAGGACAGACTGCCGACCTCAAATTCATGGATAACGGTATCTATCGTCATGACATGAGTCAGGGCGCAGAGCCATTCGCTTTCTTTACCACGGGCGTTTCATCCATAAAGTCAAATCCGGGGATCAAGGTTTATCTTGAGAATGGAAAACTTGTGATTGATGCCGATAATTCTTGTGTAATTCCTGCCGCTCGCCTTGACGGAACGGTTCACCAGCTGACCCTCAAAGAAGGGCTTAATTACTTCGAACTTCCCAAGGGCTTCTATATAATTGCTGGCAAGAAAGTGATTATCTAAGAACAAATTTTTTCTGGATATTTGCGCGGAGGTTTCGGTCTCCGCGCATTTTTATTCAGAATTTTAGGTCCGATTTCTTACATTTTAAATACCTTATAAAAATTATGTTTTGAAACATAATGGTTTTTTATTAACTTTGCATTTAATACCTTATCAGACTAATTTTAACTATAACTATATCATGAAGATTCTTCGTTCTTTAGGCGTTGCTGCCGTTTTGCTTGCATCAGCGTCGCAGGCTTTCCCCGTTGGTTGGCCCGCAAATTATCAGGGAGTAATGCTCCAGGGTTTCTATTGGGATTCTTACACCGATTCCAAATGGACTAACCTTGAATCGCAGGCCGATGAGCTTTCTCAATATTTCAAGCTCATTTGGATTCCAAACTCAGGAAAATGCGGAGGCGCCAACAATATGGGGTATATGCCACAATATTGGTTCACCAATCATAATTCGTCATTCGGTACTGAGGCTCAGCTCCTTTCGATGATTTCTACCTATAAGGCAAAAGGAGTCGGTTTTATAGCTGACTGTGTAATCAATCACCGTAACGGAGTCACCAATTGGTATGACTTTCCGGTAGAGCAATGGAATGGACAGACATGGAAGATCGGACTGGAAGGCATCTGCAGCAATGACGAGATGGCATACGCTTCAGGTCAGCCTAAACCCACCGGCGCCCAGGATACCGGTGAAAATTTCGATGGCTGCCGTGACCTTGACCATACAAATGCAAACGTTCAGAATAATTGCAAGAATTACGTAAAATGCCTTAAGGAAAAATATGGCTATGTTGGTATGCGGTATGATATGGTCAAAGGTTACTCCGGTTACTATAACGGTATTTATAACTCATATGCCAACATCGATTATTCCGTAGGTGAATATTGGGATGGCAGTTATGATGCTGTAAAAGCATGGATAGATGCAACCGGCAAGAAATCAGCCGCATTCGACTTCCCCTGCAAGTATTGCATCAACGAGGCATTCCATAACAACGATTTGACTAAGCTCGTTTGGAAGGCCAACGGCACTACCGATCAGCCAGCCGGTATGATCCATTTTGGCTATCAGCAATACGCCGTTACTTTCGTCGACAACCACGATACCTACCGCGATGGTTCGAAATTCAATGGAAATGTCGTAGCTGCTAATGCATTCATTCTTTTCAGCCCGGGAACTCCTTGCGTGTTCCTGCCTCATTACAAGGCGCACAAGGCTGAGATCCAGAAGCTTATCGACATCCGTAATGCTTGCGGTATCCACAATCAGTCTGCTGTGACTGTTCTCCGCACTTCCCGAGATTGTTATATGGCTGAAATCACCGGCACGAAAGGTAAGGCTGTGGTCAAGATTGGTCCCGCAATGGCCTCCCCATCCGGTTATTCCGACTCAGATATAAAGGCTGCCGGTAATGACTATTGCGTATGGACTAAAGTCGCAGTCAACGGTGGCGGTGGCGGCGGTGGCGGCAATACCGGGGGTGACATGCCCGATGCATTATATGTTATTGGAGAAACCAACAACCATACGTGGCACTATGCTACCGGCGACAAGATGGATAAGACCGACAATGGCTTCTCTATTAACCTTAGTGTAACCGGAGCTCCAACTTCCCAGAATGGCTATTTCTCGTTTGCCAAGAGCCTTGCTGACAGTTGGGATAACTTGAATGCATCCGGCAACCGGTTTGCACCTTCAATCGACACTCCACTTACTCCTAATGGTCCTGCTGCGTCTTTTGTTGAAGTACCATATGGCACCGATGCAAAAGCTTTCTATGCCCCCAAGGGTCAGTATAAGCTCGTAATCGACTGGCCGAACAAGACGGCTAAGCTCTTGTCGATAACCGGCATCGACAACCTTGTCCAGGATTCAGATACCTCAATTACCGATACCGAGATCGCACCTTCTTATTATACACTTGATGGCCGTCCGGTGAATGCGCCTCTCGCGCCCGGTCTTTACATCGTGCGCACCGCTAATTCCACTCGTAAGATTATCGTGAAGTAATTCCCGGCATTTCTCTTTTGAAAGGGAATCCTACATAAGTCAAAATTCTAATAATAAGGGTCCGCCAATTCAATCGAATACGGACCCTTATTGCATATTTTTAGGATTCATTGCAAAGCTCGATTACACAGGCACTATGACACGTTCGTTGACATACCATAGATAACCCGATACGCTCTTGAATTGCCCGGTTTCCTTCAGCAGCCTTACATAGCGCTCAATTTGCCTGCGATGCTTATTATCGTTAGGAATTTTGCCGAATTTATAATCAACCACTACGGCAGATCCGTCAGGATAGATAAGTAGACGGTCGGGTCGCCTGGTCACAAATCCTCTTTTCAATACCGGTCTCTCATTCATCACCCGTGCCGAGCCATCAAACCAGCGGGTCACCTCCGGCCGCGATAATGCCTCAGCAAGTTCTTCCTCTATTGTCCTGGCAAGCGCATCGGGAAGAATACCCTGCAGCTGGAGATGGCGTATGGCATGCGGCAAGTCATCCGCTGTTTTAATATATTCGAGAACAGCATGTTTTAATGTGCCTTCATCCCTGATATCCAGTTGAAATTCTTCTTCACTTTCATCTTCATTGCCTGCTAAAGCCGATGCCTCTTCCGCTCTGTATTTGAGAAATGAAGGACTCTTCACCGAATTGTACCTGCTCAACGGAATCAATATATGCGATGCCTTGCGATCTTTCCCAATCTCCTCGGCAGGCCTACCAACAGTTGCAATGAACGGCTCCTTTTTTTCTATGTTCACTTCATTGGCCGGAAGTTCCAGAATCCCTTTCGATGTTTCGGGAGTCGAATCCGGCGATTTGCAAGTTGCAAGTTGCTGTATAAAATCCGTGAGATATCGCCCCATGCCATATTCTTTTTTCTTCGAATACATCTCGGAGAAAATATACATTTCTTTCTTGGCTCTTGTGAACGCCACATAAGCTGCATTCAGATTATCCATGGATACCTGATCATAATATGTTTCGAGTAAATCCGCATGGGTTGTATCCTCCAGCTCTGAAGTGGTTTCCACCGGAATATATGGTGGCAGTGGAATTTCCGGATGCGATATTACCTCCGGGTGTACCCATCGCCATTCTGAATGCGAGCTGCTCCCATCCCCGAAATTCCAGTTGCTGAAGGGAAGAATCACGCATTCGTATTGTAGGCCTTTCGCCTTATGGACAGTTATCACCTGCACTGAATCCGAATCTTCAGGCGAGGCTATAGATGCCGAGCGACTCCGCCTTTCCCACCATTTCATGAAAGAACCGATATCCGTCGGATGGTTTTCACAATATTCCAGCACAAGGTCTTGGAAAGCTGCGATATACACGGCGTCTGATTCCCGCAATTCATCTGTAAGGAATGTGGCGCTTACGGCTTCTACCACTCCGGGGATTGCAAAAGATTGCAGTTCAGACAGCAACTCTGACAATGCATTGAAGTTCGCTCCGCTTTCTATGTAAGCATCAAGAAGCCGGGCATTGTCGAGCCCCGGATGATTCAATGAGAAATATTTGAAGTCAGATGCCAACTCGTGCCAGTTCCCCACTCCTTTCTTGCGTCTGTCTTCTCCGCTTCTTATCTCCGGATTTGAACCGCGAGCCATATTGGAAAGCACCCCGGTTATGATTTTTACGGCCTTTGACGATGCTACTTTTAAGGATTGTTCACTGACAAACCTTATCGGCTCGTCTGAATTTTCCGGTTCCGCGTTGGAACCCGTTATAGCCTCAATCACCATCTCTCCCTCGGTATGCCGGGAGACAAGAACGGCAATCTCGCTCTGGCGGTAGCCTCTTTTCATTAGTCTCCTTATGAGTCCCGGGATAGCTGACACGCCGGCGTCATCCTTTTTATCATCAGGACACACTATTTCAATAAATCCCGCTTCGGCTCTCTTGTTAGGAAGCTGCATAACGTTATTATATAACTTCCTGTAAGAAATTCTTTTGCCGGCTTCTTCTGCCCCTCTCTCCTTGTCGAGCGTCTCCACAAGATATCGGAAAAATGAATTGTTGAACTGCACAATTCTCAAATCTGACCTGTAATTTGTGTTTTCTGATGGATCATCCCCCTTCTCTTGGACCCTTGTCCCGAAAGTCTCGGGCACTTCTGTGGTTATCAGCGATGGGTCGGCATTACGAAACCTGTATATACTCTGCTTCGCATCTCCAATTATCAGGTTGCCGTTGCCACGACTCAAACTTTCCCTTAGAAGCGGACTCAAGTTGTGCCATTGCATTCTGGATGTGTCCTGAAATTCATCTATTAGAAAATGATTCAGACGTGTTCCAAGCCGTTCGTAGATAAACGGAGTGTCATTATCACCGATCACGTTCCTTAGAATCATGGATGTTTCTGCCAGTTCCACAGCGTTGTTTTCGTCAAGATATTCCTGACGTTTTCGGCTTACTATGCTGAAAAGGGCATAATAGGGGAGTCGTGAGGCATAGAGCATCCAGTGACGGAATTCTTTAGTGCCGGTGATTGCGGTCCATTCGGCAACCGCACTCTGCACATCTTCGAGTTGCTGCTCTGTTTCCCACGAGTCCGACGGATTGTCGGCTGACCACATTTTCCAGCTTTTCCTTTCCAGAATTGCGGAGTTGAATTCCGGAAATTTTGAATAGCTTAGAGGGGTGCTCCATTTTAATTTCACAGTCCCGTCCTGGCCTGAAAGTCTTCGGTAATAGAGGGGGATTTTCCCTAAATCACTTCTTGATGAGGATTCAAGGATATCAATCGGTAGAGAGGAATAAGCCTCTTTAACTTTTCTCCTCATTCTCTTGAATGCCTCTTTAGCCGGAGTTTCATATTTCTTCTGGAGAGTCTTGTATAAATCCACCAGATCATCACCATGCTTCGCGAAATAATCCTCGAGGTCCTCGCGGATGTACTTATATTCCTCATTCTCCATCTTTTTGACGGAGTCGATGAATTCTTTATAAGGATTTTCCGTGTTATAGCCCCGGCTCGAGCCGGCGTTGCGTGTGAAAATATTCCAGCTCCGGCCCTCTGTCCGGTCCATCAGTGTCCGAATCCAGAACTTCGTGTTGGAGTCCTTATCATTCGAATCTATCTCCTCAAGCGTAGCGTCAACCCCCAGTTGAGACAGAAATTCCGTGTCAAGCTCCACCTGATAACTGTCGTTGAGATCCGACTCGTATGCGAAAGTACGCAGAACAGTCTGAAAGAAGGAATCAATGGTCGATACGTTGAAATCAGAATAATTCTCAAGCAATATGGAGAGCCCGATGCCGCTAATTCTTGCTATTTCTTCAATGCTTACTCCGAGCTCCTCACTGAAGTCTTTCATATAATCGGGCAGAACTTCTTTTATTTGGCCGTCTTCAGTTATAATACGCTTCGTCCTTATTGTGGCCAAATCATTTAATGCGCCTACAATTCTAAGCTGCATTTCGTTGGTCGCCTTGTTGGTAAATGTGACGGCAAGGATATGGCGCGCCGAATCAGCAAGCTCCGCCTCTGTCCGGAGACGCGCCTGCCCACCCTCCGGCTGAATGGTCAGATAATACCATATATATTTCTTGGCCAGCGTATAGGTCTTGCCCGACCCCGCCGATGCCCTGTATAATTCAAGCATATTCCGGCAAGTCTTTTTGGTAATGAGTTTCTGTTTCTGAGATTGTCTCTTTGGGATGCAGGGTAGTCCTCTTTAGACCTCATTCAATAAAATCTGTTAATACCAGAGTCGCAGATGTGCCTCGGATATCGCTTTGCAGATTCAGGAG
>JAIDDJ010000039.1 GCA_029055345.1 Muribaculaceae bacterium
GTGCTTCTGTACTGAGCCTGAAGGATGAAGAATCGAATTACCATCGGCGAATATGCCTGCTCCAGTTTCGGGTGGTTGCCGGTGAAGAATTGCTCGAGGGTGATGAAATTACCGTAGCTTTTTCCCATCTTCTTGCCGTCGATGGTTATCATATTGTTGTGCATCCAATAGCGCACGGCATCATGACCCTGGGCTGCCACGCTTTGAGCTATCTCGCATTCATGATGGGGGAACATGAGATCCATCCCGCCGCCATGGATGTCAAAAGTGTCTCCAAGATACTTACGGCCCATCGTGGAGCATTCGAGATGCCAGCCAGGAAAACCTTCGCTCCAGGGAGAGGGCCAGTGCATGATGTGTTCCGGAGAGGCTTTCTTCCAGAGTGCGAAGTCAAGTGGATTCCGCTTCTCGTGCTGCCCGTCGAGTTCCCGGGTAGTGTTGAGCAGGTCATCGATATTGCGCCCCGACAGTTTGCCATAATGATGGTCAGCGTTATATTTCGTCACATCGAAATATACCGAACCGCAACTCTCGTAGGCATATCCGGCCTCAAGGATTTTCTTGATATACTCAATTTGCTCGATGATATGGCCCGAAGCGTGTGGTTCAATAGAGGGAGGAAGCACATTGAGTGCTGCCATATCCCGATGGTAATTATTGAGATAATGCTGCACCACCTCCATCGGCTCAAGCTGCTCGAGGCGAGCCTTCTTGGCTACCTTGTCCTCACCCTCGTCAGCATCATGCTCAAGATGGCCGACATCCGTGATGTTGCGCACATAGCGAACCTTATAGCCAAGCCATTTGAGATAACGGTAGAGGACATCGAAGGTAATGGCCGGTCGAGCATGTCCGATGTGGGCGTCGCCATAAACGGTCGGACCGCATACATACATGCCCACATGACCCGGTTCAAGGGGTGTGAATGCCTGCTTGGTCCGGGTCAGTGTGTTATATAGCAGGAGTGTGTTATCCTTCATCTCTTGCTTTTCAATTGGCAATCTTGCCGGCACGCGGAGAGATTTCTCCGAACTGCGCCTCATATTTCTTGATGTTGTCGGTCAATGCGAACAGAAGTTTCTTGGCATTTTCCGGGCTCATTACTACGCGGCTTACGACCGGTGCCTGCGGCATGCCGGGAGCTGCGAAAATGAAATCAATAAGAAACTCGCTTGGGCTGTGACCGATCATCGCGAGGTTGGTGTACTTGCCGTCCGCAAGTTCCGGACGGAGCTGAATCTGAAGCTGATTCTGGTTCTGATTGTCTGTATTTGCCATAATTTCTAATTTTATGCGAAATTAATCAAAATCCACTTATAATCCAAGACTCATCCTCCCAAATATCCCACAAATATACTTGGTCGTCCCCTTTAAATCCTACAATTTAAAGAGTGTTGTGAATCTTACTTGTAAGGCGTAATTATGCGGCCATCGGCCATATTGATCACTCTGTCGGCTATGCGGGATACGGTCGGGTCGTGGGTGACGATGACGAATGTCTGCCCGAGTTCCGTTCGAAGACGTGCCATCAGGTCGCGAATCTCATCACGGTTGCGCGAATCGAGACTCCCTGTCGGTTCATCGGCAAAAACTACTTTCGGACTGTTGATCAGGGCTCTCGCTATGGCCGCCCGCTGCCTTTCCCCGCCTGAAAGCTCGGAGGGCCTGTGGCGCAACCGTTCTGCAAGCCCTAACATATCAAGCAATTTTGCGGCCCGTTGCATTGCCTGTCGCTTTGATGAGCCCCCTATCATTGCAGGCATAGCCACATTCTCCTGAGCCGTAAACTCCGGTAATAACCGGTGGAATTGAAAAACGAAGCCGATATTGCGGTTTCGGAACGCTGAAAGTTTGCGGTCTTTTAGTGAAGTAAGTTCCACTCCTTCATAGGTGACCGAGCCACTATCCGGCAAATCAAGCGTTCCTGCTATCTGAAGAAGGGTGGTTTTACCGGCTCCGCTCGGACCTACTATCGAGATTATCTCATTACGGCCCACCTGAAGGTTTACATCATTCAGCACGCAGAGATCTCCATAGGATTTATATATATTCTTTAGCTCTATCATTTCGTCAGAGTGTTGATGACATGGGCGGCCATATAGATTCCGAACAGAGAAGGAATAGTGGCCACCGTGCCGTAGGAACTTCGTTTGTTGCGCTCGTCAAGCCGGATTATGGATGCCTGTCGCGGGGCCTCTGAACTTGCCACTACTTTCAGTGGCCGTCGGAGCCCCATTTTCTTAAGGCGTTGTCGCACAGCACGTGCCAGCCCGTCTTCACGCGTCTCCCATAGGTCGAAATAGCCCACGCGGGTCGGATCGAGTCTCCCTCCGGCCCCCATTGACGATATTATCCGTATCCCTTTACGCTGAGAATATGCTATGATCGCTACTTTCGGGGCGACTGTGTCGATGGCATCCACCACAAAGTCATAATTACCCTCGTCAAGCATCTCAACGGCATTGTCGGGGGTGATGAAATCTTCTATTGTTTCGACTTCGATATCCGGATTGATCTGGAGAAACCGATCTTTAAAAAGAGCTGATTTCGACAATCCGATTGAAGGTATGGTAGCGATAAGCTGCCGGTTGAGATTGCTTGCCGACACGATGTCAGCATCCACCAGAGTCAGATGTCCGACTCCACTGCGGGCAAGCATTTCGGCAGCGTATCCTCCGACACCACCGACACCTGCCACAAATACCCGGGCCTGCGAGAGGCGCGCGGTCCCTTCGTCTCCGATCAGAAGGCGCGTCCGGGAATCCCATTCCGCTTTCCGGGCCGGATGTGCTTCCGGTTCGGACGAACCGATATTGATGGCCATTGGAATCAATATCCGGTTTCGGGAAGCCGGGTGCCGTTGAAACCTGTTTCCTGAAGTGTCTTCTCTATCTGAGCCGCAGTTTCCGCATCTTCAGGAATGCCGTGCACTTCCAGAATCTTATCTGCATGGTCAAGGTCAAGGCTCCATTCGGCATTAGGGAATTTTGCCTGCATGGCCTTTAATATGGTAGCTTTGCAATGCCCGCATTGGGCGTCTGTCTTGAATTTCATCTCTTTATGTTGTTTGATTATTTTATTGTCTATTTTTTTCTGATACCTGTTGCGACCTCAGGCTTGAATTGTATATTCTCCATTCAGAAGGGTAAAGATTATTGGCCCGGCTTCCTATATTCTTTACGAAACCGAGAGGAAAGCCTTTGTATTTGACAACAACGAACCCTTTGCCAACGTTCGATGGCAATGTAATGGCTTCGTGACGCAAATATCCGAGAGCGGTATCAAGGTCTAATTCTGCCGACTGATAATCGTCAATAGGGAACCGGGTTGAAAGCGCCCATTGGGAGGCCGGTATTTCCATTTTACCTTTTGCTATGGTTTTAGGGATGCCGTCAAGGATGACGCGGGTTTTCTTTTTGATGTCGGCGATAGTCTTGGCATGACTCCGGGATTCTGTGACTCCGGGCTTACGGACTACCGCGACAAACAGGCCTTCACCCCGAGTCGCATGGGGCATGAACCGAAGAGCCGGTAAATCAGAATTTATCTGCTTAATTATGCCCCATTCCATCGGCAACTCAAGGTCGATAGGCTCAAGTCCGTGGGTGTCTGCCATCCATTCCACATTTTCTTCATCTTCCTGACGATTGAATGTGCATGTCGAGTAAATCAGGATCCCTCCCGGCCTTAGCGCTGCGATTGCATCGCTAAGTATCTGGCGTTGCAATGTGGAGCATTGTTTTACAAGATTAGGACACCATTGTCTTCCGGCCTCCTCATCTTTCCGCATCATCCCTTCCCCCGAGCAGGGGGCATCCACCGCTATAAGGTCAAATGAGGCGGGCAATGCCCCGAACTTTGAAGTCGGTGATGAAGTGACAAGTATATCGGGATATCCCCATTTCTGGAGGTTCTCGGCAAGAATCTTTACACGCTGCGGCATCACTTCATTTGCCACGATGAAAGACCCGTCGGGGAGTGCGTTTATCATTGAAGTGGTCTTACCGCCCGGAGCAGCGCAGAGGTCAAGCACAAGGGGCGCGGATGGGAGTAGGCCTCGGTTGGAAAGCTCCTCTACGATAGGTTCGTAAATCATGGATGAAGCATCCTGCACGTAGAACGCCCCTGCGTGAAGCAATGGGTTTAGAGTGAATATGGGGCGGGATGAGAGATAATGACCGCTTCGGCACCAGATTACCGGCTCCGGGTCATCGTAGCCGATATCAGTCGGATCGGTAAGCTTCCTCCTGTTCAGCTTGATGCTGATCTCCGGAGTCTCCTGCATAGCCCGAACGAAGGCCTCGTAATCGATGCCTCCCAGATTCTTCATTTCATTTAGAAACTCTTCTTTCAGCATTACTTTTCAGGTATAATATTCGGTCCTGTCAATTACTGTCTTACTGAATTGGTCGATTCACCTGATTCCGGGTGTGCCCCTCAATAAAGCTTTTCAGATTGTCAACGGCTATTTGCTGAAGGCGTTCCCTCGCTTCTTTCGTAGCCCATGCAATATGCGGGGTCACGAAACAGTTTCGCGCGTAGAGCAGCGGATTGTCGGCCCGAGGGGGCTCGGTGGACAAGACATCAAGGCCCGCTGCGTAAATCTTTCCTGAATTTAACGCCTCGGCCAATGCATCATCGTCTACAAGCTGGCCCCTTCCCGTGTTTATGATTATCGCCGATGGCTTCATCATGTCAAGCCTTTTTTTATTGACCAGATGGTAGGTGGAATCGTTGAGCGGACAATGTAATGACACGACATCGCAGGTCGAGAAAATCTCGTCTATCTCCAACTTCGACACTCCTTCCGGCAGTTCGTCGGGTGATTTTGAAGTGAATGCGAAGACCTTCATCCCGAACGCCGTTGCGATCCGGGCCACTGCCCGGCCTATATTGCCCAATCCGATTATGCCGAATTTCTTTCCGAAGAGTTCTTGAAGCGGATGATCCCAATATACGAAGTCCGCACTTTTACACCATCTTCCGTTACGGTTCTCTTCCGTATAATGCTCCACGCGGGTCACAATCGTAAGAAGGTGGGCGAAAACCATCTGAGCGACCGATTCAGTGCTGTAGGCCGGAATATTTGTAACGGTAATGCCGCATTCTGTCGCGGCTTCAATATCCACTACATTTATCCCGGTAGCAAGAATCCCGATGTAACGAAGTTCCGGTAATTGGCGGATAATATCACCCGTCAGCACAACCTTATTAGTCAGCACCCCTTCCGCCCCTTGGCAGCGCGAAAGTATCTCATCCGGTGCGGTCCTGTCGTAGATAGTAAGTTCTACCAAATCCTCGAGAGGCTTCCAGCTCATATCCCCGGGATTCATTCCATATCCGTCAAGTATGACTGTTTTCATACTATTTTTTTTCTGATATATTATTTAAAGATAATACCTCTTATGGGAATGACCTTTTGGTCATTGAAACTAATGTATAGTCCTTTCAGTCATAGCAAAGTTATAAGAAAAATCCGAATTGGCCCATAAATTCGTGATGGATTTATGCTTCTTCATTGATTTTTTATCTTCAAGGTAGCAAAATAATTGGTTTTTTAGAGCTCTATCTTGCACATTTCGCAAATAAATCGTATCTTTGATTTTCAATTCTAACATAAATATAAACCATCCGGTCCGAAAAGAAAACTATGAAGCCGGCAGTTCAACAAGCCTTATATCTTATCCCCGTTGAGATAGGGGATAATTCGGCCGATATGTCAATCCCGGCCGGAAATATCGCTATAGTCAGCCGGCTGCGGGTTTTTATTGTCGAGAATCTTCGCACGGCGCGGCGGTGCCTGCGGCGATGGCTCCCCGATTTCCCTATTGATGACTGCATCTTTTTCGAACTTAACGAGCATACACCCCCTGTAGAAGTGAGCTCTTTTCTTGAACCGTTGCGTAAAGGTGAGCCGATAGGTGTGATGAGCGAGGCCGGTTGTCCGGCTATCGCTGATCCCGGAGCCGATGTGGTAGCCATAGCCCAGCGTGAAAAGCTTCGTGTAATCCCCCTTGTAGGCCCCTCAAGCATCCTTCTTTCGCTTATGGCTTCCGGATTCAACGGGCAAGGATTCGCATTCAATGGATATCTGCCTGTCAAAGAGGATGAGAGGGCGCATGCTGTTAAGGAACTCGAAGCGCGATGCTCAAGATGGGGCCAGACACAGATTTTTATTGAGACCCCATATCGCAACAACAGACTCATAGCTTTCCTCGCTGCAAATCTGAGACCAGATACTCTCCTTTGTGTCGCTTCAGATATTTCCGACCCTCTCCATGAATCTATCATTACCCTCCCTGCCTCTAAATGGAAAAACTCAACAACCGATTATGACAAGCGGCCCGCTATCTTTCTCATTCATCGCGATGAGCCAAGGAATCGGCGCCGGCGTTGAACAATGAAAAAAATCTATTTCGACCAGCCAAGACTCCCTTTTGAGGAGTGGGAGGATAATTCCGGCCTCAAGCCCCGCGCCAATGATGCGCAATTAGGTGTTTCTGCTGAAACCGGCGAACCTGTCAGAAAGCTTCATTATATATCCTTCGGGTCCGGATCATCGGGAAACAGTTGCTATGTCGGCACGGATGATGGAGGTGTGGTAATAGATGCCGGAATACGTGCTGACCAGATAGAGGATACGCTCAAAAAGCACGGTGTGGATATGAAAAAAGTCAGGGGTCTGCTTCTGACACATGACCATAGCGATCACGTCAGATATTCATATAATCTTCTGCGTAATAACAGGCATATGGCGCTTTATTGCACGCCGAGGGTGCTCAACGGTCTCCTCCGTCGCCATAATATTTCGAAGCGGATCAAGGAATATCACACTCCTATTTTTAAAGAGATCCCATTCAAAATAGCCGGTATGGAAATCACGGCATTCGATGTCCCGCATGACGGCTCCGATAACATGGGCTTCTCGATCGAATTCGGGCCCCACCGGTTCGTCCTTGCTACCGACATCGGAAGTGTCGCAGAGCGTGCCCGTTTCTATATGAGCCGTGCCAATTACCTTGTGATCGAGGCTAATTACGACTCCGATATGCTCCGGCTCGGTAGGTATCCTGAATATCTTAAAGCCCGAATCAGGGCGGCAAACGGTCATCTCGACAATGCTGATACCGCCTCCTTTCTCAGCGAAATAATCAATCCGGATCTTGAGTATATCTTCCTGTG
>JAIDDJ010000004.1 GCA_029055345.1 Muribaculaceae bacterium
AGCGAGCTTTGCCTGAGTAATACTATTTGCCTCAAGTTCATCCTTAATAAGTTCACCCGGGTGAGTTGGCTCAAACGGAGTGAGATTGTTCGCTATCATGTCTGGAGCAACGCCTTGTAATGTAATCATATCAATCATAATGGTTTGAGAGTTCAACAATATTACAGATAGTAAGAATCGGCTCTTCAGTAGTTTCTCGCATAGTAAACTCGATTCGATACTGGTCATTAACCCGGATAGAGAACCGTCCAGCTTTATTCCCTTTTAGAGCCTCAAAATTCAAAGAGTTAATACGAAACAAGTCTTCTTTACGAGAAGCCCATTTCAGGTAATCTATACCACGCTTGTAGCGTTTGATTACATCAATTCTGTAACGATGTTTTTTATCGCTACACTCCCCTTTAGTATAGAGGTCTCTCAAATATTCTTCTCCGAATTCGACTATCATATAATTCTATTACGACGCAAAGATATAAAAAGTTTTTCAAGTTCACAAATTTGTGAATTTTAGACATACAGAAATACATCGTCTTGGTAATGAATATCCACGATTTTTTCGTCAACAATCTCGGCAATAACGGCAACAACGCCATAAGCCTTTAAGGTTACGCCGCTTACGTCTCCTCTTCAAAGTCTCTTCGCGTAGTTGACTATACTTGATAACTTGCCTGAGAACGAAGACTACGCGAGCTAAAACTTATGCGGTTGTGTACTTGTTTTATAGTAGATTAATTTGCAGTAGCACTATTCTCAGATAATTAAGCAAGAACTTGGATACAACTGAAAAATATATTAGACATAACTCGTTTATCCACAGGTATATAATGGCTATTGACCATGCACTCCTGTGGGTAGCGGCCCTGAGTTTGGCTGCATATTTTCACCTCTCGCTGACTTATTCAAAGGCTGAGGCTCTGCTATTTTCAACCCTCGTAGCTTATGGGGCTTACCTCTGCGAGAGTTGTCTGTCAACGGTGAAAGCAATTTCTGCACTAACTGAAAGTGACATAAACTTCAGGCGAGCCGGGCTGTGGGGATGGATTGCAGTAAACATCGCAGTAAACATAGGGCTGTCAATCCTTTTCCTCCATTACAGTTCCTGGATATTTTTGGTATCCATAATCTTAACAGCCGGTTGGCAAAAGTATATGGACGGCCGTATACCCCCAAGACTCCAAGAAAACTCACGTAAAATCATATCAAAATGAATATTTCCGCTTCACTGATGCTCACCATCGGGCTCACTGCATTCTCCCTGTTTGTTATAATTCTTGTCGCGTCATTTCTTACCGTTATGAGGAATCGACGTAATTATAGGCGTGCGGTAAACAATAAACATTAAACATTAGGAATACGTTATAAAGTGGAAAACCCAGTCGTGATTGCCCCCTCAGCCCGAGTGCGATTGACTCCCGAACCTGTAAATCTCAAGTGAAACGGCATCCGCTCCCGACGAACCATACGCCATGTGGCGCCGCATCGTTGTGTGCCTACTTTGGTATGGTTGCTTTAACAATCAAAACGTTCATCCACTATATTGTCAATAAACTAACAGTGGAATCACCTTACTCATATCTTCATCAAATGTAATTGTGCGTGAGACATTCTCTCTTACACCTTGGGTCCAATTATTATTTATCCGAATAAGGATAGATTTTTTATTGGTGTAGGTAATTTCCTCAAAGGGATAGCGAATGATTGCCGGAGTATTCATCCCAACACCTAATTCAAGCATTACCAGGCGAGAATCGAGATACTTGTTGACAAACTTTTCGTATCGTTCTGCCGACTCGTGCCAACGTTCATCTTCCACAAAATATTGATTTATACGCAGGTTGACATCCATTGTTCCTCCACATACAGGACAAATAGGCACATATTCGGAGGCAACGGTCAAATCGTGAGCATGAGCGTTTATGGTGTTAACGACTTCGGTATCATCGTAAGTTTTGTTATGACACGCCACCGAGCATTGCATTCGCCCATAGTCACCCTGAACTTCAAAAATCCGGTCGTGAGGAAATCCGGCTTTTCTGAACTGCTCATCAACGTTTGTAGTGATTACGAAATAGTCTTTATCCTGCACTATACGCAGAAGATCGTTATACAGGGGCATGCCTTTACGGCTCAACAGGGTAAATTGAATATGTCGTGCCCATCGCGTCCAACGTTCTTCCTCAGTGGGGAAATCATAGAATCCTGACGAGTACAAGTCTTGAAAGCCATATTTACGGATATAGTCAGCAAACGCCTTTCTAAATTCCGGACCGGAATAATCAATACCGGCAGCAGCCGAAAGCCCCGCTCCGCCTCCTATTAAAATAGCGTCGGCTTCACGGATTTTTTCTTTAGCTTCTTCAATTCTCTTGTGTAAAATCTTTTCAATCATCTTTGAGCAATTTACTATAGATATTGAAATCTAAGTCCCTAAAAACATTAAATACTACCGTATTAATGCTGGAATAATGATGATCGGCAAAATATTTATCTACTGTAGCCAATGATATTTCAGCAGCTTCCCGATTGGGATAATGAAATTCACCGGTCGATATGCAGCAAAATGCGATAGATGTCAGCCCATTTGCCTCAGCACATTCAAGACAACTCCGATAGCATGATTCCAATAATCTCTTATCTTGCAATGTCGGCTTATCACCATACACAATCGGTCCGACAGTATGAATCACATATTTAGACGGCAGATTAAACGCCGGTGTTGTAAATCTCTTTCTGAATATCCAAGGGAACATCAAACTTTATGTCACCACTCATTCTGACCGAAATATTCCCCTTCATGCCGAGAATCTCGACGGCTGGATTTTCAGTCAGTTGACGATAAACGTCCTTTCGTGGGGAGGTCGCAAAGTAAAGAGTATGTCTTTTAATGAGCATTACCTGAAAGACACGCAGATTGGGGCGGCCGTTCTCGACCGTCCCAAATGCAACGTCTTTGTTTTCTCTTAGAAAATCAAAGGCTTTTTCCATAATCAGTATGCCACAGTGAAACGCTCCTTATGGTGTTTCGGATTTTCAAGTTCATCCAGCATCGCTACTGCGTAGTCCTCGACTGAGATGAAACTATCACCCTTCTCATCAACGAGAAGATCGTCTTTGCCGACGCGATATTTGCCTGTGCGTTTGCCGTATTCAAGATTACCGAGATTGGCAGCCGGCGAGAGGAAGATCCAGTCAATATCGTTTTCCTTTGTCAGAGTATTCAGATAGAACTCACCCAAAGATTTTACTCCCGGAATCCAAGATGCAGGAAGAGTCCCGGTATCGACAAGACGAAGACCCGGTTTCACAAACAGTGTTCCGGCACCACCGACGATGAGCAGACGGGGAACACCTGATTCCTTGGCTCCTTCAAGAATCTTAGGATAATTCTTCAATGTGTCCTCGTACAGATTGGGATTTGCCCATCCGGGGTTGTAGGCACTGATGATTGCGTCTTTCCCTTTGGCGTATTTTACGATCACGGTAGGATCCGTTACATCACCCTCCACCACTGTAAGGTTGGGGTTAGATACTTCTTTAAGTTTGTCGGCATTGCGGACAATTGCCGTTACTTTCTCTCCTCTTTCGAGAGCTTCATTCAGAAGTGCGCGACCAACATAGCCGGTAGCACCCAAAAGAATAATGTCCTTCATAAAGTTTTAATTTTTATAATTAGTTACTTTTTGTTATCTTTGCAAATATAACAATAAAATTTGAGATATGGTTCTCATTGATTTTGCTGTTAATCAGTAACATCAATGTTACTTTTGCTCAGACTCAAATAGTTTAGAAAAAACTTTTTTTCAAAAAAATGAAACGGACTTCACTTATAGACGCATTTGACCCCAAATGTCCTATCCGTAATATACTTGCCCGCTTTTCTGAAAAGTGGGGATTACTTGTAATATATACCCTCACTCTCAAACCTAAGACACGTTTCAACGAACTTAGAAAGGAAATACCCGATATATCCGCTCGTATGCTTAGCGCAACATTAAATACGCTTGTAGCAGATGGCTTAGTGGAAAGGCAATCATATAATACCGTTCCTCCAACTGTGGAATACTCTCTCAGTTCAATAGGACATACATTGGTGCCCTATTTGGAAAGTCTGATAGGATGGGCTAAAGAATATAGCGATAATATTATGACACATCGTCTCAATTCACAAAATACATAAGCCATTACATTCATAGGTTGGACTTATGAATCACCAAACGTGTTACATTTCACCGTTTTAGGGATACTTTTGCGTCATTGCAGCTCGCCGCAGGAACAGACATCTACACTGTCAGCAAGATGCTCGACCATGCCTACGTCACGACCACTCATATTTATGCAAAGCTCGTTGATAGCACAAAACGCGATACCGTGGACCGTTTTAAGCTGACATAATAAATCAGGGTTTGCCCAAGAATCGAGGCGTATAGCTCTTCCTCGGTTATTATTATAAAGAAGTTATGCGAAGGGGACTCATATTGTTCTGAATGTTTTGCAATATCAGATTAATGCATTATCTTTGTAGTATAATATTGGTAGTATTATGAATATAGTCAATAATAGTAATAACAGATTATCTGTTTTAGATAGCTTTGCGCTTGATAATCCTGTCGACATTATGATGCAGGTTGCCGAGAATTTCCGCAAGCGTAGAGTTGAAAAAAATATTACCCGACAGCGCATTGCCGAGCTGTCAGGAGTGCCGCTATCTACTGTTGCACGCTTTGAACAGAAAGGTCTTATTGCATTTGAATCGTTGATAAAACTTGCTATGGCACTGGGATATACTTCTGAGATAAAGGATCTGTTTTCTGCTCCTAAGTTTGACACAATGGAAGAACTCGACCTGATTCGTCAGAAAAGTAATGACAAAAGGGCTTACATTAAACTTAATAAGGCATGAAGAAGACTGAAAAGCTTAAGGTTATGTTTCATGGACGACCTGTTGGAGTGCTTTCACTTACTCCTGATAATCGTCTGAATGTCTTTGAGTACGACAAATCGTGGCTTGCCGACGGATTCAGCATTTCACCGCTTGAGTTGCCATTGAAATCCGGTGTTTTCATTGCCAAGCCCCAACCGTTTTATGGAAATTTCGGTGTCTTTGAAGATAGTCTCCCCGATGGATATGGTCGTTATCTTCTTCATAAAACATTGCTACGTAATGGCATAAACGATGCCGACTTATCCTCTCTTGACAGGCTTGCATTAGTTGGTGACAATGGTATAGGTGCCTTGACTTATTCCCCTGCCGTTTCCCTTGAGCAAGAAGAAGCAGTAACAGACTTCGATAGGCTTCAGGAAATTGCACTTGAAGTGCTTAAGGAGCAGCAGGATAAAGATGCCGGACTACTCCTATATAATAGCGGTAACAGCGGAGGAGCAAGACCGAAAGCTGTATTTTCAGATGCGGAAGGACACTGGATAGTCAAATTCCGTCACACTTACGATCCGAAGGATATAGGAATACAAGAAGCTTGATATAGTGAGGTGGCACGAAAATGCGGTATTATTGTGCCCGACTTCCGGCTTATCAATGGGCGATATTTCGCGTCCCGGCGGTTCGATATCGCCAACAATGGCAACCGAATTCATACTGCCACTGCCGGAGGATTGATGTGCATTTCCCTCCGTGAGCCGTTTATGGATTATTCAAATCTACTCGCATTGACGGGCTACATAACCCAAAGTCGTGAAGATGTCGAGCAGATGTATCGCAGAATGCTGTTCAATTTTCTTACCGATAATAAAGATGATCATTGCAAGAATTTCAGTTTCTATGTTGTCAAGGATAATGATCTGAAGACATGGAGGTGGCGACTGGCTCCAGCATACGACCTAACCCTTTGCACAGAAGGCTATAATGGAGAACATGCTACTTCCGTCAACGGAACCGGGCATCCCCGGGCGTCTGATTTCATTGCTGTCGGCAAGAAAATCAAACTTTCAGAGGATAGAAGCCGGGAATTAATTGAGGAAGTTCGATCCGGCTGCATGGAATTGTCCCGATATGATAAACTAACATTATAGAAACTATCATTATTGTCCACTAAAAAATCATAAGAGTACCTTGAAATTGCTGAAATTCAATTTGTTGTAAGAGATTTTGATGCGCAACGATTTGAAATTATTTTTGCAGTCTGAATCAGACTGTTATGAATAAAGACAAGTACGTTTTCGCCCAATTAGTCAGCTTTCTTGATAACTTCAAATTCCTTCGGATAGTGCAGAAGTATGTGGAGATAAGTATGTGAAAAGCTATACTTTTCGGAATCAGTTACTTACGCTATTGTTTAGTCAACTTTCCAATCGGGAAAGTCTGCGGGATCTCATCGTTGCAATGGAGGCGCACGCAGGGAAACTCTATCATCTCGGAATTGGAAAATCCGTAACGAGGAGCAATCTTAGCAAGGCTAATGAGCAACGTGACTATCGCATATTCGAGGAGTTTGCATTCTTCATGATTTCGGAAGCACGCAAGCGCAGAATCCAGAGAATCTTCGAACTAGAGGGTCATGTATATGCCTTTGATTCCACAACCATTGATCTTTGTCTTTTGGTATTTGAATGGGCTAAATTCCGCAAGCATAAAGGAGGAATCAAGATGCACACGCTTTACGATGTGGAGGCACAAGTACTTGCATTCGTGCATATTACTCCTGCCATAGTCCACGATTCAAGGGCAATGCCTGAGATTCCATACGAGAAAGGAGCTCACTACATCTTCGATCGAGGCTACAATGATTTTGGAAATCTCTATACCATCAATCGCATTGAGGCGTTCTTTGTGGTACGGGCCAAAACCAACATCAGATTCAAACCCGAGACATGGAAACGCAGACTTCCTGAGAATGTAGTTTCCGACAGCATCGGTTACTTAACGGTTTATAAAAGTTCCCGGGATTATCCCGAAAAACTCCGGAAAGTGGTCTGTATTGATCCGGAAGATGGCACAAGATACATCTTCCTCAACAATAATCTCACTGCCTCTGCCGAGACAATCACTGAACTTTACCGCAACCGATGGAGTGTGGAACTGTTCTTCAAATGGATCAAGCAGCATCTTCGGATAAAGAAGTTCTGGGGTACCTCAGAGAATGCCGTGCGGATTCAAATATACTGTGCCATAATAACTTATTGCCTCGTGCCAATAGTGCAGCCCGATATGAAACTGGAGCGGAGTATTTACGAAGTACTTCAGATTCTTGGGATATCGCTGACAGACAAGACTCATTTGAGAGATCTCTTCGACAAATCGAATTTCAAAAATGTCAATGTTCTCTATGGTTCAAGTGAACCGAATTTATTTAATTTTTAAACACGTCCATTTTTATCGGACAGCAATAATTTTATTACCTGACCATAGAGCGGCTGTCCGAGAAAATGACTATTTTTGCGCATGGTTATTGATACTTGTTTGGCGACAGCAAAATAACCAGAAAGGGGCGAATCCTGCAAATGGAATCGCCCCTAATTTTATATCCCTTCAAAAATTTTTATCGGACAGCAATAAAAGATTTTGGATTGCGCAGAATATTGAAAATCTGCCTGTGCCTTACAAGTTCAATAGTTACTGTCTGTTCATTGGTCTTTTCCTCTTCTTTCTCTTTATTAACTTCAGCCGGCGGGGTGCGAAGTTCTTCATCTTTGTTATCCATTTAAATCAGTAATCTTTATAGGAGTAAAAAATACTACGTTATCGTCAATTGAACTTTTCTGCAAATTTAGGCCCCGTTTTATAAAAAAGCAAAAGTCCGGGTCGCAGATGTGCGTCAGATTTGGCGTTGCAGCGTTAATGAGGTTAGCGGGTTAAAAGTAAGAGCCGAAGGCCGTAGATGACGTACAGCTGCGAGACGCGGTGGCCCGAAGATTCTTTTTTATGTTTGTGGTTTCGGGATTTCAAATTTACAATTTTTCAGTATCATCTCAAAATAAATTCCGTTTCCGGAATGATATTTTTAAGATTTCCGTTAATAAAACTGCATGCACACTCAATTAGATCTATAAACACCAGGCTTAGATATCCTACGGATCTGAACCATTTTCAGTCAATCCTTGTCAAGGTAAAATTGCCTGAAAATTTAAGTTACGAACTTCGCCGGGCGCCTTTTATGTCCCTTCCGCCAAGTCTCTCTGCCGCGATGCCCGTATCAATCTTTCTCAACTTGCGAAATGGCCTCTAAAACACGCTGCCCGGACTTTTTTTATAAACCGGGGTCTTAATCTAATATGAAATTTTCTGAAAGATAATGATACCGAAGAAAAGACAGGATCAAATGTTTTTTGCCGATATAAATGTTTTTTGTAATTTTACTGATAAATTCGAGGGAAAGAAGCTCTATTTCTTATTAGACGATGGAGTGAAGTTCTATTTCTTCTTGATAATAGAGCCGTGGAAAGGGGAATAAGGACAAAGGGGCGAATCATGTTGCATAATTGTCTTTCAGATGCCAACAAATAATGTAATATCCATATGCAAGGGGATAGCCATCATACTGATGGTGATGGGCCACGCCGAGCCCCCTACACTCATTTCCAATTTCATCTATATATTTCATATGCCGTTGTTCTTCATAACTGCAGGTTATTTTTTTAACAGAAAATATCTTCAGGATCCCTGGACCTTCTGCGTCAAGCGTTTCAAAGGGCTTTATGTTCCATTTCTTAAATGGAGTATAGTTTTTCTTCTTCTGCATAATCTATGGTTTGAAATAGGACTTCTTAATGAGCAATATGGCAACTGGGAGGGAGGAGTGACACATCCTTATTCCCTTCGGGCATTTTTTCAACGTCTTTTTCTTATAGTTACTTCCATGAGCGGTTATGATGAGTTCATGGCCGGAGCTTTCTGGTTTTTCAGGGGTTTGCTGATAGCGAGTCTAATGTTCATGATACTCTATAAGATAGTAGATAGCACAGCCCGGCTTTCCCCGGCAATCGGAGCGGCCGTCGTTGTGCTGGCGGCATTTGCATTTAATGCGTATAGGCTGGGATTCGGCTTTAAGATAACCACTATCCCAAATGGCGGACTACGAGAGATATGGGGAATGTTTTTCTTCGGGATCGGGTTTCTTTACCGCTACTACGAATCGAAAATCGGCAACCGGTGGTGGGTAACAGCTATCTGTTTTGGAGTGATGTGTGTAGGCGCATGGAACCACTGGTGCGGAATGAACAATCACGGTCAGTTGCGCGATCTTGCCACTCTGCCACTTACCGGAGTAGCCGGCTTCCTGCTGACAAAGCATCTTTCCACCATCATCTATACCGCAGGAGGCATTCTGACCCGGTTGCTAACTTATATCGGTAACAACACGCTCTACATCTTTATTTTTCACATCATATCATTCAAACCAATAAGTATGTTGAAAATATGGTGGTATGGCCTTGATGCCAGCCAAGTGGGATGCCATATGGTGATTCACTATAACAATCACGAAGATTTGTTCTGGCTCGCATACACAGTTGCGGGGACGGCAATTCCACTGATAATATTATGGTTATGGCGTCGACATGCCGCTCCCAAGGTCAGGAAGTTATGCGCGATGGATTTGCAGCACTCTATGACAGATCCTTTTTACTCGAGGCATAGGAACTGAGCGACATCATAATCCATTACTGCTGCAAAGATAGCGAATTTTAAGAAATTACCATAATTTTTTAACAAGGTAATTCCACGGGTAGAGCCTGCTCTCAACTGGCAACTGCAAAATTAGTAATTCTTCGGAAGAAGACGGTCTTAGGAGATTCAAAATTGAGCATATTAAACGGCAGGAATCTTTGATAAATCACTAATTATACTTATATTTGCAGAAAAATTCCATTAAGATATATGAGCCCCAATATTGGAAGAATAGACCTTGTCCGACTAAGGAAAAGGGCCGGAATCAGCCAACGTGAACTCGCTGACCTTCTGCAGGTTCGCCCCAGTTTTCTGTCAGCAATAGAGAATGGTAAAAGTCGTTTGCCGGAAGAGAAGTTAGAGAAAATAAAGGAGATCTTTGAGCTGGAGGATTTGGAGGAATATATCATCAACGACTATAATGAAATTAGTGTTGCCCCTCACACACATGAGCCGGATCAGAGCGATTACCTCACTCAGCTCCTGAACCATTTTCACGATCTTGCGCACCAACGCGACAAATCGAATGTCGACACTAATGCCGACCTCTCGGCCAGAGTTAATTTCCTATCCAACAGAAACAATCGGCTTTCACAACGCGTGGATGACCTGAGGGAGGAAATTGACACTCTCCGCGCCGAAAACCTACGTCTCAAGGAACTGCTTCTGAAAAATGGGATTGGCTATTAAGATCTACTGAGATTCCTTAGCTACGGGGTTGCAGATGTGGCATGGCATTAACAAATTTGTTATGGTTGGAGCCTAAGATTTTCCTCTTACAATGATGATATATTCATCGCTTGTGTCGGCAAGCACTTCTGCGCTCAGTCCATAGCTTTCTATCTCCTTCGCCAGTTCGCACGCGGCCAAAAGATGTCCGCTTTCCGACTTCCTTTCATGATGGATGGCATTGATAAACTTTTCGTCCGATGGAAAGGCGATGACTATGATCCCTCCGGGTTTCAAGTTAAGTTTAAAAAGCCTTTCCATAGTCTCTATGGGAGAATGCAGATGAGGATAGACCGAGTATAACATCACTACGTCATAAACTCCCGGGATTAGATCCACTTCGAAATCAAGTTTTTCAAGAGCTACATTTCCCAGTTCACCATATTTCTTTCTCGCTAAGGAAAGCATCCCCTCGGAAAGATCTATTCCCATTACCCGGCCTGAGGGTCCCACTATCTTACTGAGATACGGTAGCAGAACACCGGTGCCGGTTCCAAGGTCAAGCACTTCCATTCCCTCTCCTATCAGAATCTTTCCGAGTATACTCCTGACTCTTTCAGGAGTGGAGCGGACTTCGTTGGCATCCCATGATGAGGCAAGCCGGTCAAAAAAATCTATTTCACTTTGAGTCATATTTAATATTTTGATTTAGAAGTCGCTATAAGCCGGTTGTAAATTTAAAATCAATGAACTTCAGTGGCCGTTGCTTAATTTTTGTTACAAAATTAACTAAATTTTGGTGAATATTCAAATTATTTTGTTAATTTTGCAACATACTATAAATTATTCAACTTATTTTATATGAAAAATAGATACCCGCTTCTCCTCTCTATGGCATTAGTAGTATCGGTCACAAGTGCGCGCGAGTTAACGCGTGATACGGTGAAACTGAACGAAGTAGTTGTTACCGCCCCATTGAAGACTGATCCGGAACTGATTCCTCTTGATGTCACCGTCATATCGGAAGGGCAGATTGAGAAGTCAGCGGAATCATCTCTTCTTCCGGTGCTCGAGGCAAAGGTGCCGGGCCTATTTGTAACCGAAAGAGGCTTTGAGGGTTACGGTGTTTCAGGCGCCTCTGCCGGTTCAGGACAAGTCTACATTCGCGGTGTCGGCGACGGAGGTAATAAGGTACTTTTCATGATCGATGGTCAGCCCCAATGGGCCGGAATTTTCGGACATAGCCTTGCCGACACATACGTTGCCAACGGAGTGGAACGAATTGAAGTGATAAAAGGGCCTTCCTCTTTGTTATATGGTTCTAACGCAATGGGCGGTTCGATTAATCTCATCACCAAGACGCAAAAAAAAGATGGGGTTACCGGTCGCGCCCGAGCCATGTTCGGTTCGTTTACGACCCAGAAATTCTCTCTATCAACCGGATATAAGAAAGGGAAATTCTCCGCAACGCTCGGGGGGCAGCTTGATCGTAGCAACGGCAACAGAGACCGAAGCAGTTTTTGGCTCGCCAATGAATTTGCACAGCTGAAATATGCCATATCCGGCAACTGGAGCCTCGCGGGTATGCTCGATATGACTCAAAGCTTCTCCAACTATCCCGGCTCTATCCAGCAGCCTCGTGAAAACACCTGGTCCGATATTTTTCGCGGCACCGGAGGCATTTACGTGAAGAATTCATATGCTAAAATGGATGGTGGCATTCAAGGATATGTAAACTGGGGAAGGCACAAAATCGATGATGGAAACCTTATAGATAAGGAACAGCCCACAGATTATCTGTTCAACTCCGATGATTACAACATGGGCTTCACCATATATGAGTCTTTTTATCTCTGGAAGATGAATACGCTTTCAGCCGGAGTGGATTTCCAGCACTGGGGCGGACATATGTGGAATACTGATAAGGTCGATCCCGATATAAAATCATCAGAAGAAAAGCACCATGTAAATGAAATAGCCGGATATGTAATGATGCAACAGGGTTTCTTTAACGATATCCTGAATATCAACGGAGGTGTACGCATTCAGCATGGTTCTTCTTATGGTAATGTATGGGTTCCTCAAGCAGGATTTATCGTCAAACCGGGCTATAACGCTCAGATAAAAGCCTCGTTCAGCAAGGGTTTCACTTCTCCCAATATCCGTCAGCTATATCTTTACCCTCCCAAGAATCCGGATCTGAAACCTGAATATCTTCTTAATTATGAAATCAGCTATACCCAGCAATTTCTTGATAACAGACTAACTCTCGGCGCGGCCATTTATTTCATAGATGGCAGAAATATGATCCAACTCGGAGCTGTTGATGGTCGACGGATGTGGCAGAACACCGGGAAATTTCATAATAAAGGCTTTGAACTGGAGGCCTCCTACAGCATCCTTCCAAATTTACAGGCGAGTGCATCCTGGGCATATCTCCATTGCGATTCCGATAACCTATATTCGCCCAAAAACAAATTAAACGCAGAAGTAACATATTCTCCCGGAAATTTCAGTTTTACCATAGAGGAAATGAGCATCTGGGGCATGAAATATGGTAATCCCAACGGATCGTCGATTGATTATACCCTTCTGAATCTGCGGGCTTCTTACACTTATCCTGCCAAAGTGCCCGTTACTCTCTTTGTAAAGATCGATAATATCACCGACCGTCACTACGAGATCATTTATGGGTACCCCATGCCGGGAGCTACATTCATGGGTGGCGTTGAAGTGAAATTCTGAGTTAGCTCTATATGAAAGCCCGACTCTCAATCCTTTACTTCCTTCAATTCGGCGTGTGGGGATGTTATCTGACCTGCTTCGGGCAGTTTATCGGCGCCGGAGGTTTAGGAGGCAAGATTGCTTGGTTCTATGCCTCTATCGGCCTGGTTTCCATAATCACACCACCACTATTTGGCCGATTGGCCGATAGAACCGGTCGGCCTGATAGACTCCTTGCTTTATGTCATTTTGGGGCAGCTGCATTTATGGCTTCTATGTGGTGGTATGGCTCAACCCACGGCACACTCGATTTTTCCCAATTTTACCCCCTATATCTTGCTTTTCTCGCGTTCTATATGCCTACCATGGCATTGGCCAATACCGCTACTTTTAAAATCCTGACTCAATCCGGACGGGACTATGCCTATGCCTTTCCCTCCATCCGAATTTGGGGTACGGTTGGCTTTGTCGGGGCAATGTGGTTCGTTAATTCCGCATATTGGCATGACGGTACCCTCGGGTTTACATTAAACGAAAGTCTCCCGGTCAGTTCCCTCCGTTTCCAATATAATGCGATGCAACTCTTCTGTAGTGCGGTGCTGGGAGTGTCTGCTTCGATATATTCCCTTACGTTACCTTCCGCTTGCCACACCTCCCAGATTTATACTTACGGCCGACAATCCTCTCCTCTCAGCGTTTCCGTAAGAAAAATCCTGAAAACCGAAAAACTTGTTGTCTTTCTCGTTTTCGTGATTCTCTCGGGCGTATGCCTTCAGATTTCAAACGGATTTGCCACGCCATTTATAACCCACTTTTCGGGCCTTGAAGAGTATGCAGATTCCTTGGCCTCCGGCAATGCTACAATGCTCTTCTCATTATCGCAGATTTCAGAAGCATTCTGTATCTTGTTGGTTGGAGTGTCGATCAGAAGGATTGGCATCAGATGGGTGTATGCTTTCGGACTTCTTGCGTGGGCACTTCGATTCCTTTTCTTCGGGCTCGGAGATCCCGGAGCCGGTCTATGGCTTTTAATCGGCTCCATGCTCGTATATGGCATTGCATTCAATTTTATTACCATTGCCGGACACATTTACATTCAAAAGATTGCTCCTGATAACATGAAGGGCTTCGCCCAGGGGCTCATGATGTTCATGAGCAATGGCATTGGTGCAACTTTCGGCACTCTTGCCGCCGGAGTCATCGTCAACAATTGGTGCGCGTGGAAACCGGTTGAGACGGTGTCCGGAAATCAAGTCCGCTTGTTCATGGGACAATGGGAATGGCCGTGGATTATTTTTGCTACATATGCCTTTATAGTAATGCTGCTTTGGCTCCTCCTCTTTAAAAAAGATAAATCGGATTCCAATGGTACGAAACTTTCAATTTAAGATTATTGCTTTTTTGGGGGCGTTCTTGCTTCTTGCCTCATGCAGGATCAAAAAAGATTCACTCAATGCCGGTAGTCCGTTGGAAAACCGGGACGACTCAATCTGTCGGGCGCTTGATTATCAACTTAAAAATTATCCGGAGTCACAGTATAGAGATGTATATAAGAATTTCATGCAGGATTTCTTCGGCCCCGGTCATATTCTTTCCGATACGGCTGCGGCCGGTCGTTATCTTCGTTCTGAGCTTTCCTTGGATGAACCCTTTGATGGCCCCCTCTTTGAACCGACCGGTTACCAAGGGAACTTCTACAGGGTGAATCTATCCCTTGTAAAGGATGGCGTGATAGATTATCCGGAATTCTTCAATGCATTTATATCGAGTGTACAAGACATAGTTCCCCCCTCCGGTGAGGATTGGATGAAGACTTGGGGAGCGATTGACAGTATTATAAAAAGGAGGGGCCTGACATTTCCTGATGAAATTAAAGACAGAGAAGATCTAAGCAATCAGTTTGAAAATGGCCGATATATTGTTCACCACAGCCATAGGTTCAATGAATCATTCCATTTTCACTACCGCATAATTTCAAGGAAAAATTTTGAAGAAATAATTATCCCCTTGATTCATCCAAAAGAATGAATGAGACATTTAGATTGGAGCCGTCCGTTAAAATTACAATTTTCACGCATCTATTTTGACCCGGTTCCAAAGGACTGACTCAGTAATTGAGATGCGATAATGCCGACATATTGAACCTTCGTAATTAAAGAAATGTTAGATAGTTAGAAGGTCGAAGAGGGGAGTATGTCCTTCAGGATAATAATATATAATTAATTGTCAGTTGTCAGTTCAATAATAAAACACTTTAAAAAAATAAGATATGAAAAAGTTATTAACGGTAGTGATTCTTTTGGGATGTATCTTTTGTGCTTCAGCCCGTGATAGTTATACGCGCGACAAATCGGTCCTGCCTTCAGCAGCCCGAATAATGGTTGAAAAGAATTTCCAGGCGGAAGTTAATCATATCAAGATTGATAAGGAGTATGGAAAAGTAAGCGAATATGATGTGATATTAAATGATGGAACTGAAATATCATTCGACCCTCAAGGCCGATGGACCGACATAGAGGTACAACGCAACGGCTCAGTTCCTGGCGCATTGATTCCGGCATCAATTTCCTCTTATATAAAACAGACGCATAATAATGCCTCAATCATTGGCATAGAAAAGAAAAAGACAGGCTATGAGGTTGAACTTTCTGACGGTGTTGAATTGATATTTAACCAGGCGGGGAAATTTATCAGATATGATAAATAATCCGGACATCTAACTCAGAAGGTTTCTATGCTTATATTGATCGCTGAATCCAAGACCATGGTCGAAAACGGGTCAGAGTTTACAGAAGAAGAAATTAAGATTCATATGCCTTCGGGTATAGAAATGGCATCGGAAGTAATGCATCATATTGGGGAAATGAATGTCGCCGAGATTGCCTCCACCATTAAAGTAAGCTCGACAATGGCCGGAAAGATATTGAGAATGGCTTATGATTTTCCCTTGACATCATCAGGGTTGTCGGCTATAGAATCCTTTACCGGAGTAGTATTCAGGGCTCTCGGATACGCTACGCTCCCGAAAGATGCGCAATCATATGTCGATGGCAACGTGTGCATAATATCCTCGCTTTACGGATGGTTGCGGCCATTGGATATTGTCAAGCCCTACCGAATGGAATTCAATACAAGATTGGCACCGGGAGATAAAGATTTCGCCTCATATTGGAGGAAGGATGTCACCATTAATCTGGTCAATACGCTCCGCGAGAAAAATATCACGGATATTTTGGATCTGATGCCATCGGATGCAGCAAAATGTGTTGATAAAAAACTTGTGAAGCGGTTCGCCGGTATATGGAAAGTCGATTTCAAGCAAATTCAGCCCGGGGGGGTTTACCGGACTCCGCATGCGGGACGTCTGAAAACCCTAAGAGGCGAACTTTTGCGAGAAATTGCTCTCCGAGGTATTACAGATGTGAAGGACCTGTTGACACTTGAGACTCCCGCCATGCTACCACTTGGAACTCCCGACTACCCCGACCATATAGCCTTCTGTGTTGATAGGTAGCAGATAATGGAGGTCAATTGGCCTGCACTTTCTGAGGCTATGAGGTTATAAGGTTATGATTTTAAAATGGGAGAAGTAGGGAGGGTACTAATTGAAATGGATATTGAGAGATTAAGGGAATATTGTCTGGGCCTTGGGGATGTCGAGGAGAAGACCCCTTTTGGAAAATTTGCAGCCAAATTCGATTCCGTGCTTGTTTTTTATGTGCGCGGGCATATGTTCTGCATGACTGATATGGAGGATTTCTCTTATGTCGTCGTTAAGAATAGACCGGAAGTTATAGCTGAATTGCTTGAAACGAGAAATTCGTGCCGAAGCCAGCGCAATATGAGTCCGAAATATTGGATTGAACTTGATTTCGGGGGTGATATCGCAGAATCTCAGATTCTCAGACTCATAAATGAATCATTCGAGATTGTCAATAAAAAATATTCTCCGAAAAAGTGAAGGGCCAATAATGAGCGGCCCAATAAGAGGGTTCCCTGAAAATCCATTAAGACGAGAGCACAATAGCCCGTACGTTGGAAAAGTCCCGTGAACGTAGGGCAGTGGGGGAGATTAGAAAGTCGAGAACTCCACAATCCATGAAATTCAGGTCAAAGTCGTCCCCGTCGAACGAATCAACTTGCAGGAGAATCATCCAATCCTCGCAGGGATTATCCCAATTTTCCCATTCCCTGTGTGTAGGCGGGGCAAAGAGGAGTGTCTCGTCAGTTTGATAGGGAATTTCAAGGCTGAATGACACCGCTAACGCCTCCGGAGCAATTTCCTCTTCATCTTCGTCTATGAGAACAACTTCCCGCAGGTTGTCAGTATCATGAATATAAATCACCCGGACATCTTCCGGACTTGAAATAGTGCCCCCGATTTCCGCAGACCGCTCGAAATGACCGAGATAATTATCGATTTTAGCGAAAAAGAGGAGTAGCCCCTCGTGCGGAAGCAGATTTTCAACATCGTATGGTGCCAAATCCGCCAAATTAAGCTGGCAGATAAAAGTGAAAGGGTATTCCACACCTTGATCGTCTATATATGTTGGATATGGTGTATCGTTCGGAAGTGCGGGATTGCCCCAGAAATGGGAGGCATCTTCAGGCAGCTCATATTTCGGCTTGGTGAGTATGAGGCTTATGGGTTTCATCTGGTTTTTAAGATTGATAAGATTAATGAGATTAATAAGGTTAATAAGGTTAATAAGGTTAATAAGATTGATAAGATTAATGAGATTAATAAGGGTAATAAGGTTAATGAGATTAATAAGGTTGGAGCGGTTGTAATATTAATGTTATAAGTATGGTAAGGATGGCCGGCTTATTCGGTTTGCAAAGGTGAGTTGAGGAATTCTTTGAGTCTGTCAAGGGAAAGGTTCTTTTGAAGAATAGTGCCGTTACGGTCGAGTATATAGATAGCCGGCGTGGAGCGTATGATATATGTTTCATCAGAGTCCAGAGCTCCCTCCGGAGAATATCCGACTATCCAGCTTTTCGGCATTCCGGGTTTTATCATGGCGGGTCCGGGATTGTTCTGGCCGAAAGGATTGATAGCGATTACGCTCACTTCTCCACGGGCTTCAGCAATGGAGAAGGCTTCCGAACGCTTAATGATTTCAAATGCTTCATCACATTTATCACATCCGGGAGCATAAAATATAAGCACCCGCAGCGAAGCTTTGGGCGACAAGGATAGCAAGTCATGGCTTTGGCCGTCAGTCCCAATGAATGTAAAATCCGTGGCGATATTTCCCACTCTGTTTTTCAAAATGTCGGTCTTGTATTTATCGAGCCTTTCATGATTTTCCTCCAAAAGTCCGGGTTGCGCCAGCAAAGGATTAACAAACATCAGATACAATTCCTCATCATATAGGGGTGACTCGGGTAAGTAAAGATAGCTGTAAGCATAGTCAGCCAGAGTATTCAAAGCCAAAGGATCAGTACCTATGGAGTTGACCAGCTCCGCTATGCAATCCATTCCCTTTTCACGAGGCGTGATGCCAAGAAGCGTGGCATATGTTGCCATACTTTCACCCATAAATCTTTCGTTTCCGAGAAGCCGCCGGTCATTCCAATCCATGCCATCCCAATAATGGGCAGCTACGAAAGCAGCCCGTTCCTGCGGAGTGGTAAGCACAAGGGGCACTTCCGGAAGGGGCAATGTATATCCGGAAAGATCGGGAGAGGAGTCAGGCAAATTATTTCCGTCACCGGAGTGATATGGGCTGACGGCCTGGCAGCCGGGACCGGCTATAAATGCTGATAATATAAACGCGATTCCGGATATTATTCTGAATATATCTTGGGTTAATGATTGCATAAAAAATAGTATGGTAAATAAATAAAGTGAAAAATAGTATGGTAAATAAATAACGTGCGCTTTGCCTTAATAGTCTGCAAAGCGCACGCCGATAAAAGTAAAAATTATGGAATATATCTTAGAAATTAGGATCTCGAATAGCGCGGACGGGGCGACCCATGGCGCGGCGGCCGTCGAAATGGGGAACAAGGACGTAATTTTCGCCTTGGAACGCATCAATGCCTACGGCTCCGGCGTGACTTGCATAAGAAACTTTACTGTTGTTCCACCTGGAGCTCCAGCCATAGAACATACGCAGATTGTAGTTGAGGCCGGCTTCAATAGTTTTGTCCTGATTGTCAGACTCAGCCTGCGTGAAAGTATGCCCGTTACTGTACCAGCGGTTACCGGTCGGGATAAGATAGACATTGCTTTCATCAGAATTCGTTCCCGTGCCATAAATTTTATATACATAAATACCATCGGGCTCAGCGTCAATCTTTCTGTCTCTTTCGCCGTTTAATGCGGCTTCGAATTCTTTCCATGTCGAACCGCTCAGCTTATTACCATCGTTAGTGAGAACATTCCAGATTCCGGCATTCGGAACGATATATCCTACCGGTGACGGATCATATATCGTCTTCTGATGGTTCCACCAATCATCCTTGCTCGAATCGCCTGCTTTGACATTTTCGTGATTATTCCAGAGGTTAATATATCCTTGGTTGGTTACCCAATCCTGCTGAGCATCCGGCGGACTTGAAGTGGAGGTATGCACATACATAATGTGAGGATTCCTGATGCCATCCTTCAATGTCTTATTTTTATTATTGGCGATATTGAAGGAGGTGGGCCCGAAGTTAGCCTTATAATTCTTCTTGCGGTCAACGAATCCGACCTGCGGGTCCTTGCGGCCCCATTGATAATAGGTATTGTTACCTATCTTGTAATTGACCGTCTCCCCCTGCTGTATAATATCAAGAGAGGCGGATGCAGTCTGCTTGGATTTGTCAGGTAAATACTGGATGAAATCCATGCGGCTTTTACGCTTGAGATATATCACGTTTTTAGGATCGCACCAGCCCAGGTTATAAGGTGACATATAGAAAGTGTTGTTGTTCTGGTTCTTCGTGATCTCGGAATCGCCTTTTTCGCGAACCAAAGTCGTCGGGTTGAGCTTGAATTTGAACTCAGAGGATTTAGCGGAAAGCTTATGAGGGAGGCCGTCGGAGCCGAGCCAATGTTCGGTAGCCCAGATATGCCAGCTCCACATTATATTTCCGGAAGCATCTTTGAGAGCTATGATGGCATTTCCCTGCTGAAGGTTTTCCTTATCCACAAAGAAACGGATCATTTTCTCATTACCGATAGTGACGAGAGCCACATCTCTGACCATATTGTAAGCATCCTCCCATAAAAGTGATGCCGAAGCTCCATTTTTGATATAAGGATCAGATATAGCCACATCATTATAATCGGTCATTTTGGCGAGAACCGGATGTTTCGTTGATGTGGTCTGCGAGCACTGGTAGGCCCCGGTGTTAGTAGCTCCGTTCACTACTGCATTTCCATATACGAGCGGTAGAGAATACCAGCCCCCTCGGTCAACGATATAGCAATTAGCCGTATTCCTTGACTTAGAACCTCCGAATGTGGAGAGATCATATGGTGTGGATTTGTCAAGCATACTCTGCTTGTAAGGAGCATTGTTCTGCATCACTTTATCGCCGGGCCAGTCGGTCACCAGATAATGTGGATACAGATCAATGTTATGTTTGTCGAAGGAAGTGCTTCCGGTGCCGTTGAACTTTAAGGAATGGTTATCGGTAATCCAGTTTGCGGCCGTGATTGCCTTTCCCTGATAAATCACGTCAGAGTTTCCTTGCACCTCATAACCTTCCGAGCCATCGAAAGAAGCAGTCCATGGAAGATTTTCAATGTATGAGGGTCTATTAGCGCGATAGCGATAGCTCTTCACGCTATAATAAGCTGAATTTTTTTCGGCAGCGAACTTGTCGTCATTAGGCGAATATACATAAATATTGTCATACCCCTCCGCCTGATTTCCTCTGACGTCGAAAACATATACCCAGTTATCCTTTGATGTGGAAATGGTATAGACGTATTCGTGCCCCGGAAGCCATGTGGTAAGCGCGTTATCACGGATTTTGCCGCGGAGGGTGATCTGCTCGGGGGTCATTCCCGTTCGTTTCAGCGTAACAATAATTTCGGCATCGGCGGGAATATCCTGAGGAATCATCATGAAGGTTTTCTCGGGCATGCGGTCGTTGAGCACCTCGTCCTTGGAATCATCCGCAGGGTCGACAATGCGGTCAGATACTTCATAATTGAAGTTCTGGGAAAAGGAAGCGGTACCTGACTGAGCGGACCAGCTGATATCTCCGGTTTTTGTTTCTGCATCGTAAGTGAAATCACATCTGCCTTTGGAGCGTACACCCGAAATGGTAACGTTCACAACTTCGCCACCAAGCACATCGCGGATTGCGAACTTGACAGCCGAAAGAGCATGGTGGAACTCAAGGGGAGCGCGTCCGGAATTGCTGCCCGATTTATTACACTCGTAGACCGAAAGAAGCAGATCCTGCTGAAGTTCGGCATCTTTATTCTGCGTTCCCTTGCGGGCATCATATTCGAAGGAAATATTGCCACCATACGCCGACAGATTCTGAAGATTAGTAAGTTCAGAAGCCGGAGAAACAGCATGGAACGTAAGCATCTCATTAGAGGGCCAGTATTCAGTCCGGTCGGTGTACCAAATATTGTTGTCAGAATCTGCATTGCGGGTCTGACTCCAACCGAGATAATTTGATCCGTCTTCCTTCTTGTTGGCGAGTACATAGAAACTATTATGGAATCTGGAAAGGTCATCTACAGATTTAACCTGCATCCCACGGGTAGAGGGCTGATTGACTTCCGCATCTTCGCCCGGAACGAATCCGATTTTCCCGGAATCGTACGTGTGAAGGAAAAGCTGAGAATCCTCCTCGCCGGTCAGAACGAGGGGTTCGTAAACAGTATCTTCTTCGCTGCCGCGAGTCATGGATGACTGGGGAGCCTCCACCGAATAAGCAGAGAACGTGATGGCATCCGGATTTCCTGCGGGTCCGGTTTGAAGCAGTTCATCGTCGCTGCAGGCAGATAGCCACGCGGCTGAAATGAAAAACGATATATATAATAACTTATTTAATGTCTTCATGTTACTCAAGTTCGATATGGACTTTTCCACCCCACACCCAATCTTTTACTGTCGGCACGAAAGTCAATTCGGCCAGGCGGAGTGTGAATTCATAAATATGATTGCGGACCACATCCCTAATGGCTCTGTCGGGCTGTGCCGGGTTGTCCGACCGGTAATTCGAAAGGTAAAGCAGACCGCTGAATTCCGGCTTGCTACCCGATTTAGATTTTAGTGTTACCTTGAAAGCGAAAGGTTTTCCGCTGTCAGTCAACCGGCTTTCTGAAACGTAAGTGTACCATTGGGCTCCGGATTCCATTCGGAAATGAGGATCTTCAAGTTCATCGGCATCTGCGCGTAAGGCAAGGCATCCGTCGCGTGTCAGTTCCGAAGTGGAATCCACATCCATTGCTCCATCCGGAAGCGCAAATCCCGTAGCTTTAAGCAGCGGGGATTCATCAGCCATGGTGACCGACTTGATTTCATATCCATCCGGTCCGCATAGAGAATCATCGAGCTTTATGACGATCTTAGCCACGGCGCGAAGCATCATGATCTCTCCGATATTTTTCAATTCGTTCGGTCTGATGGTTACGTTTCGGAAAGAGCGAATGCCCCACATCGGAATCCTCCAGCTGTCGGACTGTCCGAATTTGACTCTGAAAGGGAGTTTGCCGCTAATCCAGTCAGAATGGTCGGTCCAGGGGGTGTCGATACCCTCCACATTGGCCACGGCCATAATCTTACCGGAGAAAGTGGCATTACGGGTAGTCTCATCAATAATTACGCCCGGAGTCCTTGAATCCACGGTGCAAGTATAAATCCTGGCATCGCTTCCGGGCTTCTCCAAAGCATATAAAGGAGTAAGATTCGATTCATTATCGACGATGAAGAGGTCAACCGAAGAAATCATTCGGTCGAAAGCCGACCCATCGGAAGTCTCACCCCAGTCATCGCCCCAAGTGGAGCGGCTGAATATTCCATCTGTTGTAAGCTGGATACTGAAAGTGTAATCCTCGGCAGTCGGTTGCTCCGGGAGTTCCTGCGACGAGCATGACGCCATCAGTCCCCCGATAATCATCAGAGCTGTCCCGGCAGGGACGTGGGTTCGAAATATGCGTCTTGTCTTTTTCATTACAGGTCAGTTTCCTGGAGCACGATTCTCCATGAGTTGATATAAATATATTGATTGATCCATTCGAGCTTGTCATCGAGGAAGAAAACCATATTGTATTCATCCTGACGGTCAAGATATTCGAGGTCGGACATCGGGCGATTGTAATTACCCTTTACCAGAAGCGCGTAGTCGATGAAAGGGAGGTCTATTATATCCTTGCCGGTTTCCGTGTTTCTTACGCGCAGTCTGACATCGTTGCCGGGAACAATTCGGCCGATAGTATGCTCAGCCACGAGGGCACTGACAGAAGTTATGGCGCGGGTATCGCCGATAAACTTATTCATTCCGGTGGTACCGGAGCGGACCTCCCAGGGATGATACACCCGGTTATGGCCTGCGATGAGCATATTGTCAGGATCCATGTGTCCGTTGTCGCTTTCGAGAGTAATGTCAAACTTCTCCGGAGGCAGATACTTGCCGTTAAGATTCTGCAGGACGAGACGCACCACATTAGTATTTTTCACAAGCGGGACATCGAAGGTGACAATGCGTTGTTCGTCAGAGCAATCGGCGTTATAGAGTTTGCCGTGATAAAGACGCCCGATATCATTGTGCTGGTGGCCCGGCGCTCCTTCATCCTCACTCATCAGACAAGAATAATTCTGACGGATTTCCTCATCGGCTCTGTTGGGTCGGACAGTGAAATGCTTGACGGATTCTCCATAACACCAGATGAGGAAATCATAATGTCCGGGAGCGAGATGGTCGAGGTTGACCTCGAATTCGTGTTCGCGCACTTCACCTACCGGAATGTTGATGCGGTCGATGACGCTGCCGTTGGCCGGGTCGAACACGTAGACCGAAACATTCCTGACCTCCGAAGGGAAGGCATCGGCGAACTTCATATTGTAATCGTAATATAGCTTGAGACGGATACCACGTTCGCAAGGCTGCAAGTCTTCGTGGAGTCGATCGCAACCGGCGAAAACGAATGATGCGAAAGCCAGCGCTACCAAAGCTATCGATTTGTATATAGTCTTAATGCGTTTCATAAAATAGGAATTTGTCCTTTTGGATTGGGACCGTAAGGAGGTTTCACGCTCCTTGCGGTATTCATACAGCCGCATCGGGCTGAGGGAAAATTTTTGTTGGCGACTCTTAGAGTTCGGCAGTCTGCTTCACCATTCGCCAGCTCAGAATCTTGATAGAAGAACCGATCTTATAGCGGGTGTCGTCAGACGGGGGAATGATATGCTCGTTGGGGCGGTAAACCGAGTGACCGAGATTGGCTACATTACCGACCGAAACCTCATACCAGTGGTTGCGGACCACACCGAACATGCCTGTCTTGATCTGTTCTCCGGCCACATAGGGGCGGAGGTGGCGGATGGGGATATTATAATACATCATACCATCGTTGTAGCAGAATGACTGCTGGTCGGGAAGATAGCTATTGATATTGTCGGCCACAGCCTGCGCATTCTCCCATGCGTAACGGCCTTCGTTGTCCTGATACCAAGTGGTGACTTCATCGTTTACCACCTTGATTCTGAAAGTTCCGTCATAGCCGTAAGTGACATCAATGTCGGTCGGAGCCATGTTGACGAACTTGTTACCATCTTTCTTCCAGATGTGAGCGCAGGAAGCATTCAGCAGGTAGTTAATCAGGCCTTCCTTTGTGAAATAAGACTCGCTGAGCTGGAAAAGAGTGAGGGGTTTGCCCTGAGCATCCACAATCTGACCTGCGATAAGCACCTCGGTAATCGCCGAGTGGTGAATTTGATTGCCGGTCAGGTTGATTTTTTCACCGGCCTCGGTGTGAGGCAACACATATGCCACGGTCTTACCATTCTTGAAGCTGTTGCTCTTGACAGTTTCCCAGCTGATATAGTTGAGAGGTTCGTCGTTGGCGCAGTCGTCGTTGTCGGAAGTGTGGGGATTACCGCTCTTGAGGCTTACATCTGAGAAGCTCGAAGAATAATTGTTGGAGCCATATCCCGGGGTTTTCGCCCAGTAGCTTCGGTTTGTGCCGTTGTAATCCCAGCCGTCAGTTGTCTTGAACGGAGTCGGGTTATCGTTGACCGCCTTGAAATATTTCATATTCTTTGCAGTGCCGTTAACGCCCCATCCGAGAAGGCGGACAGTAAGGTTTTGCTCAACTCCATCGATGGAATATTTGTTGGGAAGAGTCTTCTCATAATAACCTCCATCCTGAAGAGCATATCCGGGGAATTTAAGTTCGACCTTTGCAGCAAGACGCTCCACGTAGATCTTAACGGGCTCAGCCGTGTCCTCATTCCATTCGTCGCCGGGTTTGTCACCGGGTTGCTGCACAGCGAAGTTCTCCTCGGTCACAGGCGTTGCGAAGTAGTAGAAATCTTCCGCATTACCGCTGTGAGTAGCGCTTGTCATTACGAAATCCGTGATTCTGGAAGAACTTGTAGTCCAGGGATTGGCGCTTCGCACCTCCTTATAGATTTCATTCAGATGCTTTTTGAATCGCGGGTCCTCAGTAGTGCTTGACGAACCGGTGTTGTAATTGAGCACAGCCACAACATAAGAGGGATAATTCTGTCCCAAAAGATCGGTGAGCACGATTTTACTTGTTCCGACTTCCTCGACGAGAGCGGAGCCGTTTGAGCCATCGACCGGGTAATAAGGAGCTCCTTCATAGCAGGTTACGTATTCGCCGGCTTTATCATAGAAGTAGAAGTTGAGCTTACGGATGTAGTTCTCATCATCTGTGCCCGTAGCGTAATCGGCAGTGGTTCCGTCTGCGCGGGTGCCGTCACCGGGAGTCATGATGCTGATTTTCATCGTAGCCTTGTCTCCCTGGAAAGTTGGAATCTGGGTAAAAGTCGGCTCATCGCTCGAGCATGACCAGAGGCCGAGGGCCAAGGCGCCACCAAGAAGATACTTACTGATTTTATTCATAGCTATGGATTTGGTATTTATCATTATCTAATTATACTGTATATATTTATTTCTATTTCTTTATCTCGAAGTGAAAAGTGTATCAAAGGATAACTACTTCACCTTTGAAGTTTTTGAAGCGAGAGAGCTGTTCGAGTGCCTTTCCGGCTTCCTCGATGCCTGCCGCTGCTCCTCTCTGAAGAAGAGGTTCTGCCGATTCGTAATCTTCCTGCATCAATGCGAGGATTCCACGTGCGTAATCAGCCTCCGGTGTTGAGCCGGCGCGGTCAAGATAAAAGCGAGCTTTGCTCAAATCGCCGCGGTTCATCGCTGAATTGGCTGCGTTAAGGTTTGCCGTGTCGTTTTCAGGGAAAAGCGCGGCGGCTGTCTCGAACACGTTGTCATACTCCTCGGTTCCCGGTTGAATGCTGTTGGCCAGCAGGAACAATTCATTCAGGCTCAGATTGCCCGGATTTGTGCGCAACACTTCTCGGATTTCATCAATATTATGATACCCCCGGATTTTATATGTGATCCGGTAATCGGTATGACGAAGCTCCGGATAGACATTTTTGAGAAGGAACTTATATTGTTCCGGGAATTTTCGGCTGAAGACATCATTCCGCTCCGCATCCCCGATCGTCGGGTCATCAATGAATTCAATCATCTGCTCGCGTCCATCGATATTGTTGTCAACAAGCCATTCGCGGAGTCCGGCCCAATCTTCAGGCACGAAGCCTGTGTGATAGATGGAGGCGGGGAATGTGGATTGGCTCACCACATAATCCTTTACCGCTTCAGTTCGACCTTTTGCAAGGCGGACATTGTTGGAATAACTGCCCTCGGGCGAAGCATAGCCGGCAAGATATATTGCCTCGACGCTTGCATCAGGATTATCCTTTATGGCTTGGATGGTCCGGAGAATCGAGTCAAGTTCGGCGTAATTCCGCGAGTATGACCAGTCGATTTCAGTTCGGTTCACCTTGAAAATTACCTTGGCTTTACCGCTCAGATTGAAAATCTTTTCAGCGGAATCTTTCGGTGCCACATAGTGGAAAGCCAGAGAAGGCTTGCGGACCCGGAAGTCGAATTCTGCAATTGGCACCATCCCTTCCTTGGGCGGGTTGCAGTTGCAGAGGCTCGCCGTGTCGGAGAGAACTATAAGTGTCGAATGTTCGAATGCTTCCGGCAGGGGAGTGGTGGCTGAGTAATTGATGGTCTCGCCTTTTCCAGCCCGGAATATTGTGGCGGGCGTGGCGTGTCCGTCGCGTAATTCGGTAAACCAGGCTTCGCGTCCGGCTATTCTTACGGAAGGAAGTCGGAGCGTGTCAGAATCAGACACTATTGCCGGGGTGAGTTCCACGATTTCATTGCCCTTAATCCTGTAATCCTTGGGATTGACGTTCATATTGACCGTAATCTGCTCGTTGCCTTTGTTGACATCGATGTTTGAGATATGCAGACGATCGGCATTGCCGGCGAAAGCCGCGGCAGAAAGCAATGTCCCTGCCAAAGAGATTAATATCTTGTTCATAGGAATTGCTGATTAAAAGAGATAGACAATGTTGATTGCAGCCTTGGTAGGACCGTAATAATTATGCGATTTGTCGGATTCGAGTTTGGTGCCGCAATTAGCGCAAGGGTAGGCATCGAATCGGGTATATATCCATCCGAGACCGAGCTCGGCTTCAAGATTCCAGTGCTTGTCGAGAATCCATGAGTAGCCGTAAGCAATACCCGCACCTATACCCCAGCCTTCGTATCGGCGGTCCTTGAGATTCCGGAAGTCAGTTCCAAGAAAAGAGAAGTCCCAGTCGAGATTTCCCATATTGTATTCTCCTCCGAGGGCATGGACTCCGATGAAATGGCCGTTGAACCTGTTGCAGAACCAATATCTGAGTTCAGGCTGCACGAGCCAATGGCGCCATTTGTGACCGTCAACGGTCCAAAGGTTTATTTGTCCCGACATATCGAGGCTCCATTTCTTGGCAAGGGGCGCCTCCACTCCTATATTAGGATTCAGGAAAGCGTCACTCAGCAAGTTGCTTTTTAACGCCACTTTCTGAGCTCCTGCATGGCCGCTTCCTATCAAGACCATAACCAAGATGAGTAGATATCTTAGTCGTTTCATTTGCAATTAAAGTAAATTCTTTTAATTAATGCTATGCTTTTAAAAAGTAGTGTTAAGAGATTAAACGTTTTGTCTTGTTCTTTTCGACAAGTTTCGCCTTATAATGCAGTAGAATGTGAAAGTGTTCTCATCTATTCTGCGACAAAATATGGACGTAACTAACTTCGTTTGAACTGTTCTTTAATTCTCGGGAACTACTTAATCAAAATGCAATTGATTTTTTACCTCTTCCGGTACTAAGACGGATATATTGCGCCTTTTTTGAATTTACCGGATGACCTTTCGATATGTTCCGTTTTAGGAATTTTGTTTGTTGATAATGTGAAATGATCAGTAGAATCAGAATGTCAGATTAAATAATGGGTAGAAACAAATTATAAAGAATTAATAAGAGAATATATGCATTAGTAGTTGGATTTCGAATGCAAAATTACTATCAAAAGAGGCAATTTCCAAATATTGTGATGATAAAAGCGGGCTAATAATGTTTATTTAACCAGTGCAAAGGGATAAGACTATAAAATTAAGATTTATAAACACATTCTATTGCCCATTTTGTTAATAAATCCCAAAGAAATAATCATTTCTTTAGAAATGGTAAGCAGCGGATAACCGGCCCTGCAATTACAGAGGCAAAAATTATGCCAAATATATCAGCCACTAAATCCAGCGGGTCGGAAGATCTTCCGAGATTCATAATTCCCTGCGCCCATTCATCGGCTAAGGAGAAAAAAATGCAGCAGAAAGCTGTGATAAAGGTTATGCGCGGAGGAATACGTCTAAAATTTCTCCAGGTCCCTTTTCTTGAATAGTCGAACAGCAGCATGAATGCCAGACCTCCCATCATGATTGCGTGGACGAGTTTGTCTGCTCCGGGAAAGAGTTCTATCTCGGTGTCACCGACCGGATGAGGCGCCAGTGTAAGCCAAAGGATAGCGGCAAGTACAATTACTGAGGGCCACCATTTACGCCCGAATTCAAGGAATTTTTGCATGAAAGCCGTTTGCAAAATTACATTTTTTTCATTCTTTTAAACGCTAATATTAAAATTTCATTATATTTGGCGAACAAGTCAGCGCGTTTTAGCGTGTTTATAATAGATATTGTTCCTCAAAAATTACAGGAAAGGAGCGAACATTGTCGATAAAATAAAGAAGAATAAAAATTAACTCCTTAAACTCTGATAATGAAAAAGTTCACGAAGATAGTCGCCACGGTTTCCGATAAGAGGTGCGATGTTGAATTTATAAAGGCATTGGCTGAGGCCGGCGTCAACGTAGTCCGGATGAATTCCGCTCATCTTGAATATGACGGATTTAAGAAAATTGTGGAGAATACGCGAGCGGCTGATGGTTCGCTTGCCATAATGATGGATACAAAGGGACCGGAAATCCGCACCACAGTGACTGCCGATGGAAATCCCGTGTCGTTCAATGCGGGCGATGTGATTCGTGTGACAGGAAATCCGGATGGCGTAACTACCAGAGAGGAGATATGCGTCAATTATCCTCGGATAGGTTCGATATTGGTGCCGGGCAACCGGTTGCTGATTGATGATGGAGAACTGGGATTTTTAGTGACCGATATTGCTAACGGAATCATAACGGTCACGGCGGAGAATGATGGAGAACTCGGTTCGCGCAAGAGTGTGAATCTGCCGGGCGTAAAAATAGATCTCCCTGCGGTTACGGAGCGCGATAAACGGAATATAGGTTACGCTGTGGAACTGGGGGTGGATTTCATAGCCCATTCATTTGTTCGTTCTGCTGATGATGTAAAAAAGGTGAGGGCTATTCTTGATTCGTTAGGGTCAGACATGAAGATAATCTCCAAGATAGAAAATCAGGAGGGAATCGACAACTTCGATGAGATTCTCGAGACCGGCTACGGAATAATGGTGGCCCGGGGTGACCTCGGAATAGAAGTTCCTGCCGAAAAGATCCCCGGTATTCAGGCCATGATGATCAACAAGTGTATTGCGGCGCATAAACCGGTCATTGTGGCAACCCAGATGCTGCATACGATGATAGAGCATCCCCGTCCGACACGGGCGGAAATCAGCGATGTGGCTAATGCAGTGGCCCAGCGTGCGGATGCCATGATGCTCTCCGGTGAGACAGCATATGGCAAATATCCTGTTCAGGCTGTGAGGACCATGACGAGCGTGGCTTGCGAGGTGGAGTCAACATTCTCCACCAAACTCAGTGTTCCGCAGCTTCTCGATTCTGACATTACTTCATTCCTCGCACACGAAGCGGTGCTCTCGGAGACAAAGGTCGGAACAAAAGCAATATTCACGGATGCTTTCCGTGGCGTTTCGGCTCGATTCATAGCTTCTTTCCGGGGAAGCAATCCCACGTTTGCTATCTGTCATAATCAGAGGGTGCAGAGGTGGCTCGCCTTGAGTTATGGAGTTACGGCCTACTATTATCCTCAACCCGATTCTTGGATTCCTACCCATTCAATTGAAGCAGTCAGACAGATAGTGGAGGATGACCATATAGGGCCGGATGACAGAATAGCCTATATTACCGGAACGCGTGCAGGGGCCAGAGCCTTGGAAATTCTTACCCCCAGTGAGCTCTTCCGCGAAGACACGGCAAAATGACTCGGTTAAGAGTTCGTCCCTTAACAAAACGGATTGGTCAGGCAATTCCCGAAATGGGGATACGCCTGACCAATCTGTTTAGCTATGAATGCGTTCAATTGGGTCTAAATTACGATTTTGGAAGCTTTGCCGTTTTTGCGTAGGATGTAAATTCCGGGGGCGAGGGCATTTCGGTCGGAGCCGCACGGGATTCCCTCAAGATTATAGAATAGGTCGGGGCCGTTCTGTCCGTCATCCGTATCGGCGGGGATATCATCAATTCCGGAGGAGAGAGCTACAATTTTTCTAAACTTGCTCCAGGGGTATGTATTCTTCGCTTTCTCCAATGCTTCCGGCTTAACATATAAGGTAGACCTCTCATACATTACATCCTGGAAGATGTCATATGTTTCCTCAGGATTTGCCGAGAGATATATAATCGAATCCGGTATCCAGTTATCTGAATATCCTATGAAGTTATCATGGCCATCATATGCATCATCGCCTACGAAAACGTTATCGCTATAGAATTCCACGCCTTCATGAATTTCAATAGTTTTCACGGTCTTTGAACTCTTAAATGCATTATTATTTATTAAAAGTCCACGCGGAAGTACCAGTTTTTTTAAGTACAAGGAGCCGCAAAATGAATAGTTATCCAGAAAAGTTTGATTGTCCCGAGAAAGCGGGATTTCTTGAGGCAATTCTTCAAAATCCAAATTTTGAGACTTGCATCCACTGAAGGCTAAGGGGTGGATAGAGCATCCCGAAGGTATCACAACATTGCCCATTAACTCACAATTGCCGAATGCACTAAATCCGATCTCTTTAATGTGAGTGAAATCAAATCGGTTTAATTTGGTAAACGTAAAACATCCATGGGGTATTTTATGTAAATTCTTCGGCCATTCTATTTCTTGTAAATCTGAAGAATGAAAAATATAAGAGCCTAATTTAGTAACCGTTGAAGGAAAATCTATCTTTTTGATGGAAGCCCCCCCGAAGGCATAGTGACCGATAGAATCAAGCCCTTCATGGAGTATGACTTCATCAACATTCTTAATCCCCAAGAACGCCTCATCGCCAATAATCTTTACCGAAGAAGGGATTTCAATGGATTTAGGTAAAGATGAATGATAGAATACTCCCTTCCCTATTGATGAAAGGCTTTCATGAAGTATGATTTCTTCAACATTGTTAAGCTCCGCGAAGGCCTTATTATTTAGAACCGTAACCGAGGAAGGAATATCAATCCTTTTTATAGAAGAGTTCATGAAAGCTTCATCACCAATTGAGACG
>JAIDDJ010000040.1 GCA_029055345.1 Muribaculaceae bacterium
TTATTTTGGCCAAGGGAATCCCGCCGGATTCACAGCGACATGAATATTTTTGCGATTAAGACGGACCCCTATAAACTCCGAGAGTTTTGTTCTTTCCGTCACGGAAAGTCCTGAGGGAGCGTTGACAAACACCATATTTAAAGTATCAGCCCTTACACTGTCGGTTGAAGCAGCAAGCATCGAGGAAAACGCCAGGTCTCTTATCGAAGGGAAAAGCACTTTCACCTCCGGAGCCACCCTTGTGGCTTCGTCAGAGAATTGAGTGCGTAACGTCAGTAAGTTTTTCAATGAGTCAACCATGTTCTGCCGGCGTGCTATCTCACCTTGAAGCATTTGATAGAACTGATCGGCATTCCTATCATCGTCCATTTCCGCTTTACTCAATGCAAAGCCCTGTTTTATGTCAAGGATTGTTCCGCCGAGACCAACACTATCCAGTTTATTCATCATCGCAAGCTGCAGTGAATCTTTGGGTAGGGCCTCCCCAATAAGCGTCACGTTTATGTGTCGTTTCCCTTTCTTTACATATTCCTGATGACTCAGAACCTGAGTATTGGGGAAAACCATTTCATTTTCAACGAAAGAAGCTGCTTTCTCAAGGAATATATTATTATTTATCATCACTACGGTAAGATACACGCTGACCCCGATGGTCAATGCTACAACCGAATATGCGATGCCCTGAATTCTTTTCGCTCTTTTTTCATTTTGATATACGACTTTTGAAAAGCCCATAAGCTTGACACCAATCCATGTAGCAAAGAATATGAAGATCATATTCGTAAGGAAAAGGTATAATGCTCCGAAAAAGAAATGCATCTGGAAAGTTGCAAGACCATATCCGGCCGTGCATAAAGGAGGCATCAGCGAAGTGGCTATAGCTACACCGGGCAGGACCTGCCCCTTATTTTTAGATGCAATACTCAAGATTCCGGCTGCCCCACCGAAAAGCGCAACAAACACATCATAAATCGAGGGAGACGTACGCGCAAGAAGCTGACTCGCTCCATCATATAAGGGTGAAATCAGGAAATAGAGTGCAGAGGCAAGAAGGGAGCCGATCACAGCGGCTGAAATATTCTTCAGACTTCTCTTCACCAATACGATATCCTGTATACCGATTCCGAGACCCATACCGATAATCGGTCCCATAAGAGGTGAAATCAACATGGCACCGATTATCACCGGAATGCTGTTGGTGTTCAATCCCAATGAGGCTATCAGGATTGCAAAAATTAAAGTAAGAAGCTGACTTCCTTTGAAAGAAACTCCGGAACGGATGCTGAGTTCTATATCATTCTGAGGCTCCAGATCATCTTTGACATTAAAATAAGTAAGTAAACCTTTCCAATGCTCTGAAAGGAGTTCTTTAATTTTCGAAGAATTCATGATGGGAGTTCAAGTAATTACAATTTTCTATTTGAATCGTTGTAGTAATCTTCTCTAACTTTAATAACGATAAATATGGTGCAAAGTTATATAGTTTAGTAAGCGTAATCTTATTCAAATATTTATTATCTTTGCCTTAATTATACATTCTCATCAATCAATTCAATAAAAATAATATGCTAATAGAAATTCACGACATATCAATAGAGGAGCTGAAGATGTTCTCTTCACTGACAGATGCCGGGTTGAGAGCCAGCTGGGAGGCTGAATGTGGAATATTTATTGCCGAAAGTCCGAAAGTGATAAGAGTGGCTTTGACGCATGGTTACGAGCCTGTCGCGCTTTTATGTGAACGCAAGCATCTTCAGGGAGATGCCGCGGATATAGTAGAAAAATTTGGTGATAATATACCTATATATACGGGCGAACGTGAGGTCCTTTCAAAACTAACCGGTTACGTTCTGACTCGCGGTGTGCTTTGCGCCATGAAGCGAAAAATGTTGCCATCAGTTACCCAGATTGTTTCCGGTTGCAGAATCATTGCCGTTCTCCAAAGCATTACTGATACAACGAATATAGGAGCAATTTTTCGTTCTGCTTCAGCCTTGGGAGTCGATGCAGTAATTTTATCTTCCGATACTTGCGATCCCCTCAACCGAAGAGCCATCCGCGTGTCAATGGGTACGGTTTTTACCGTGCCATGGACTTTTGATGCCACCCCGGTTTCTACTTTAAAGGCCTTGGGATTCACAACGGCCGCATTAGCACTGAACGACAATTCAATCAGTCTTGACAATCCAATATTATCGCAGATAGATAGACTGGCTGTCATTTTCGGTACGGAGGGAGACGGGCTTCCGTTCCGAACCATTACAGAGTGTGAATATGTAGTAAAAATACCCATGCAACATGGCGTAGATTCACTTAATGTAGCAGCGGCGGCAGCAGTAACCTTCTGGCAACTCAGAAGATAAGGAGCGAATGAACTCTATATAGTGACAAGCCTTATGTAATTTGGTGCCTTCCACGCATACTTTATACAGTTTTCATCACAATGATGCATGGGAATTGTCATTATAGCTTCTTCATGCCCGGCGTGCGACCGAACATCCGGAACCTTTGGATGTAATAATTACTGGAAAGCTTGGATACAACAACTCCTTTTGATGTGGAAGCGTGAATGAAATTCTCATCATCAAGGACAATACCGACGTGAGAGACCTTATGCGGGTCTTTTCCCGTTGCAAAAAACACGAGATCGCCGGCCTTAATATCGGTTGCGTCAATAGGAATGCAGAATTCTGCCTGCTTTGCTGAATTGCGAGGTAACTTTTCTCCTATTATATTTTTATATACCATCAAAACGAAGCCGGAGCAATCCGTCCCGTCAATCCTGTCTATACCACCATATTTGTAAGGTGTGCCGATCCATGTGGCAGCCTCTTGTACTAATTTTTTCCTGACTTTAGAGGTATGCTTTATATGAATCTGCTCCATATGAGGATGACCCGGTCTGGATTTAACCTTTTTAGCCGTATGACAACCACCTGATAACAAAGATAAACAAACCACAATCACTATTAATAGCGCTGGACTGAATCGGGAAAGACTTCTGATAACATGAATCATAATACAAATTTAATCGAAAATCCCCGATAGAACAATAAGCAAAGATAAAAATCCCACATTTAATGATAGAAAAAAGATATAAAACGTTATAATATTAAAGAATCGAAGACTATGGTTAGTCTTAAACCAAAGTGTAAAGATTAATAATTATACAAACATATAAATAAATTAAACCAATGGGAAACAAAAGAGAATTTAAAAAATACGTTGATGCTCTCGGAGCTGAGGTAATAGATGAGATGGTCGCTTCATATTATAATGTAGAGGGAGCTGATAAAGATAAAATTTCAGAAGCCATCAATCAGGTTCTTGGTGCGATTGGCGCTGCCAAAAGCCATGCTAATATTTACTTTGACCGTGGCGCCAAAGGATTTGGAAATGCAAAGGAATATTCTAAAGCCAAGAGAGAATTCTTCGTAGGTCTTTTTGATAAAATTGAAACAGAATTCAATGAGGAAATAAATGCAGCATTGAAGACCTTCAATGAAGCTCTTCCGGCGTCTGTGAAGGCACATAATAAAGAAGTGGCAAACGCATAAAGTCTCAATGCCCTAAAATATGAATATCTGGGGAAGAATTCTCAAGTTAGCAGGATGGCAGGTTGACATCACAGCCCCCCAACGGGATAAATGCGTGATATGCGTAGCGCCGCACACCTCTAACTGGGATTTCATTCTTGGGATTCTCGCTTATAAATCTGTGGGAAGAAAAGCTAATTTCCTGATGAAGGATTTCTGGTTTTTCTTCCCATTGAAATATTTGCTATCTTATTTAGGTGGAATTCCTGTAATCAGAAAAAAAAGCAAAGGGACTCCGTCACTTACTTCTGCGCTAATCGAGAAATTCAGAGATTCCGAATATCTTAATCTGGCTGTAACTCCGGAGGGAACTCGAAGTCTGCAAACTGACTGGAGGACCGGTTTCCTCCATATAGCAATTGGTGCCGATGTACCCATTGATCTTGGGGTAATTGATTATTCAAAGAAAAAAATTATTATCAAAGATGAATATCTTCCTTCGGGAAATATTCAGAAAGATATGAGTCAAATCAAGACTTATTACAGTAAGTTTACCACGGCAGCCAGATTCCCGGAAAAATTTTCCACTTAATACCTGCAATAACAGTGATACCATGAATTCCAATGATTTGAAAGTGGCTCTATTCCCAATGAACTTAATATGGGATGACAAGGAGACAAATTTAACTAATCTCAAAACCGCAATTGAGAAACTCCATCCGCAAACCGACTTATTGATTCTTCCGGAAACTTTTTCGACAGGATTCCCCGTAGGGAAAGATAAAGAACAAGTAAGATCTTTGGCTGAAAGAAACACCGGTGATACTATTGAGTTCATTAAGAAATTAGCTAAAGCACGCCATATTGGTATTTGTGGAAGCTTCATTGCCGATTCGGGTGGCTCTTTATATAATCGGGCGTTTTTTATTGAACCATCAGGAGAAGAGTATTTTGAAGATAAGCACCATCTATTTACAATGGCAGGGGAAAACAAGATATTTTCGCGAGGTTACGAACGCCTTGCAGTCAGGTTCAGAGGATGGAATCTTGCCGTGGTGATTTGTTATGATGTTCGTTTCCCGGTGTGGTGTAGAAATGTCAACAATGAATACGATGCGCTCATTATTGTAGCCAACTGGCCTGAAGTCCGGATTGGTGCTTGGAATGCGTTGCTTCCGGCAAGGGCTATTGAGAACGAAGCCTATGTGTGTGCTGTGGATTGCCGGGGTACTGATAATAAAGGCTTCGTATATGATGGAAGTTCGGCTGTTTTCGATTTTAAAGGTAAAGATATATCTGTAAGCACGGATGAGTCACCGTTTGTTTATGCCACAATGAGCCGCGAAAGACTTGAAAAGTTCCGTTCGAAGTTTCCAGCATGGGCGGATGCCGATCCCTTCAAATTGCTATAATCCGTCAACCTTAACTTTTAGGTCTCATTCTCTAAGCCACCTTCCATTTTGAATTGCCCCCAAAAAGTTTTGTGTCCAACTTTTGGTTGCAGTTATTTTATGGGAAGGAGTCTTAGCTTTTATTTTTGCCGGATGTTGATGGGACTTGATGTGCCCCGATATTGACGTTACTTGATTTTGGAGTAAACCCCTCAATATATTTTTGCGTTATATTGATGAATGGTGAGCGAAAGGCTCATAATTATCAATGCAATTACATAGAAAGAATATACTATGAATTTCAACAATTTCACTATCAAATCGCAAGAAGTGGTTCAAAAAGCCATTGATTATGCGAAAGAGGCCGGTCAGCAACAGATTGAGCCTGTCCATTTGCTTAAAGCTATTATTTCTGAAGGGGAAACAATTGTAAACTTTATCTTTCAGAAAATGGGCGCCAATCTTAATGGCGTCAAAATGGCCGTTGATCAGACTATATCCACTCTGCCGAAGGTATCCGGAGGGGAAGTGTTCCTGAGCCGTGAGTCAAATGATGCTCTTCAGAAAGCTATCGATTTTTCAAAGTCGCAAGGCGATGAATATGTATCTGTTGAAGCCATGCTGATGGGAATATTCCTGTCCAAGTCAAAAGCTTCTCAGATTCTCAAAGACAACGGTATCGATGAGAAGGGTCTCAAGGCAGCCATTACCGAGCTTCGTAAGGGCAATACAGTAAAGGACCAGAGTGCTGAGGAAAGCTATCAGGCACTTAGTAAATATGCCATCAATCTGAATGACAGGGCTCGTAATGGCAAACTCGATCCGGTGATCGGCCGTGACGAGGAAATCCGAAGAGTCCTTCAGATTTTGTCAAGAAGGACAAAAAATAACCCGATGCTTGTCGGCGAACCGGGTACCGGTAAAACCGCAATCGCCGAGGGGCTTGCCATGAGGATAGTCCGAGGGGATGTCCCCGAGAATCTTAAATCAAAACAGATTTATTCTCTTGATATGGGAGCGCTCGTAGCGGGTGCCAAATATAAAGGTGAGTTTGAGGAACGACTGAAGGCTATTGTTAATGAAGTGTCAAAGAGCGATGGTGAGATAATTCTCTTCATTGATGAAATTCATACTTTGGTCGGCGCCGGTAAAGGTGAAGGCGCTATGGATGCAGCCAACATATTGAAACCGGCTCTTGCGCGTGGTGAATTAAGATCTATCGGTGCCACTACTCTCGATGAATACCAGAAATATTTTGAGAAGGATAAAGCACTTGAACGACGATTCCAGAAGGTAATGGTTGACGAGCCGGATGAAATGTCGGCAATCTCCATACTACGTGGTTTGAAGGAAAGATATGAGAATCACCACAAAGTTCGGATTATGGATGAGGCAATCATAGCCGCCGTTCAGCTATCCGTCAGATATATTACAGACCGTTTCCTGCCGGACAAAGCAATTGACCTTATTGATGAAGCAGCCTCCAAACTCCGTCTCGAGATGGATTCACAGCCTCAGGCACTTGATGAAGCTTCCAGAAAAATCAAGCAGCTTGAAATCGAACGCGAGGCTATCAAGAGGGAAAACGACACATATAAGCTTAAGGAAATTGATGAAGATCTTGCCAATCTGCGTGATACAGAAAAATCTCTAAGAGCCAAATGGCAGGCCGAAAAGACAGAGATTAATAAGATTCAGCAGAATAAGATTGATATTGAGCAACTCAAGCTCGAAGCTGATCGCGCTGAAAGAGAAGGTGATTATGCAAAAGTCGCTGAAATAAGATATTCTAAAATAAAGGCTAAAGAAGACGAAAATAAAGAGATTCAGGAGAAACTCCGCCAGCTTCAGGGAGAAGGCGCGATGATCAAAGAGGAAGTCGATGCCGAGGATATAGCTGAAGTTGTTAGCCGTTGGACCGGAATTCCGGTTAAGAAAATGGCACAAAGTGAAAAGGAAAAACTTCTGCATCTTGAGGAAGAGCTTCATAAACGCGTGGTCGGCCAAGAAGATGCCATCCGTGCCGTTTCGGACGCAGTCAGACGTTCGCGTGCAGGGTTGAACGACCCGCGCCGACCTATCGGCTCCTTTATATTCCTCGGTACAACAGGTGTCGGAAAAACCGAATTGGCGAAGGCGCTCGCTGAGTATTTATTCGATGATGAGGATATGATGACTCGTATCGATATGTCGGAATATATGGAGAAACACAGCGTGTCACGTCTTGTCGGTGCGCCTCCGGGATACGTCGGTTATGAAGAAGGTGGTCAGCTCACGGAGGCCGTGCGCCGCAAACCATATAGTGTGGTTCTGTTCGATGAGATTGAAAAGGCCAATCCGGATGTCTTCAATATCCTTTTGCAGGTCCTTGATGATGGCAGACTGACTGATAATAAGGGCAGATTCATCAATTTCAAGAATACAATCATCATCATGACTTCTAATATGGGGTCTGATATTATCCGTGAGAAATTTACCGGTTTCAACGATAAAAATGAGGACGAGAAGCAGAATATCATATCCACTACCAAACAGGATGTAATGGATAGGTTGAAGCAGATCATCCGTCCTGAATTCCTGAATAGAATTGATGAAACTGTAATGTTCACACCTCTTGACAAGAAGGAAATTCTTGAGATTGTAGAGCTTCAGGTGAAATCAGTCCAGAAGATGCTTGCATCCAACGGTATTACTCTTAAGGTAACTAAGCCTGCACTCGAACTTCTTGCCGACGACGGCTACGATCCCGAGTTCGGAGCACGTCCGGTGAAGAGAACAATTCAAAGAATGGTATTGAATCAGTTGTCAAAAGATATCCTCGCACAGAAAGTTGACCGAGAGAATCCAATTATAATTGATAGGGAAAAAGATGAATTAGTGTTTAAAAACAAATAAATTTTAAGTTTAAATCGAGTAGGTCAGAAGACGTGAGTTTTCTGACCTTCTTTCTTTTCCCCTCTCTCTTCCCTTTCTCCTTTAATCAATGGTTCTAATTTAATCGGTGCAAATTGTTGATAATTCATTATAAAATATTATTTTTGCGTATAGAAATAATCACGGAATAATGAATGAGATAATCAGTATCCATAAATATTCAGAAAAGACAGCCCGAATAAGAATAAACAATCCTGTCATCGCCTCCAAGGGAGAGCCCGGGCAGTTCATAATAATTAAATTTAATCCTGAAGGGGTAAGAATTCCCTTTTCAATAATAGACTCGGACGCAGAAGGCGGCTGGATTGATATTATTATTCATCGAGCGGATGGTCTTGATGAAGTTCTTGATATTCTTCAGCCCGGCGAGATTGTTCCGGATCTTTTGGGCCCGTTAGGAAATCCAGCTGTTATTGAACCGGGCACTACCCTATTGTTTTTCGGTGATGGTTCCGGAGTTGTTCCTCTTGTGCCTTTGATCCACGAGGCCAAGAAAAGGGGCTGTCGGGTCAAAGCCGTACTTTCGGAGCATTCATCAAGGACTCAATGTCTGCTTAGTGAGATTGACGAGGAGTGCGAGTCTATAGTTACCGTTTCGGATGATAACTTATTGGAAAGCGCATTGAATTTTGTAGCGAGTGAACATATTGACAAAGTGATAATGTCCGGTCCGACAATGATGATGAAACGGTTGTCGGCTGAAACAAAGAAAAGAGGAATACCGGCAGAATGCCTTCTCAACATGCTGATGATAGATGGGATTGGTCTATGCGGAATCTGTAGGGTTATAGTCGGCGGGAAGCGGAAGCAGACATGCACTGATGGCCCGATTTTCAATGCTCACGAGGTCGATTTCGATCAATTGTTCAACCGTCAAAGACTATTCGTATGATAAAAGAAGGAAGAGACGCAGATTGGAGAAGGGAGTTGCGTGACCGGCTGTCGGCTAAGAAACGTACAGCTATTCCTCGGGTAAAAATGCCGGAGCTCCCTGTGGAATATAGAATTCACAATAACCGTGAAGTAAACGAAGGTCTCAGCATTGAGCAGGCTGTTCTGGAGGCTACCCGCTGTCTTGATTGTCCCGACCCTGGATGCATCAAAGGTTGCCCCGTCCATAATGATATCCCCGGATTTATAAAAAATATCCAGAGGCGGGAATATGCAGAAGCAATAAAAGTTTTGAATCGCACTACTGTCCTGCCGGCGGTATGCGGTCGAGTATGTCCACAGGAAAATCAATGCGAGGCTTTATGCATATACAATAAGATGGGGAAGAAACCGGTGGCTATTGGAGATCTGGAACGCTTCGCCGCTGATTTCGAAAGAGAGATTTCCGGTCATGTAAAGATACCAAAAAAGCGGGAAGATGCAGTTGATTCAAAAAATGGTGAAACATCTTCCGGTCGGCCATTCTATCCAATCAAGGTGGCCGTAATCGGAAGTGGTCCTTCCGGGCTCTCATTCGCCGGTGACATGCGTCTGAGAGGATATGGAGTTTCCGTTTTCGAAGCTTTGAGTGAGATTGGAGGAGTTCTGAAGTATGGCATTCCCGAATTCTGTCTACCTAATTATGTAGTTGATAATGAAATAGAAAAATTAAAACGAATAGGGGTTGAATTCCGGAAGGATATCTTTATTGGAAAGACCTATAGTTATGAAGATCTCTTTAAAATGGGATTTAAAGGTCTCTATATAGCCACCGGAGCCGGGAAACCCCGATTTATGGAAATACCGGGTGAAAATTTGCCCGGAGTAATGACCGCCAATGAGTATTTGATTCGCCTGAATTACGATGTATCACGTATATTTGGAATAAATAATGTGGACCTTGCAGCCAAGAAAGTAGCCATTATCGGTGGTGGGAATACCGCGATAGATGCCGTAAGATTTGCAGTTAGACAAGGTGCAGAACGGGCAATGATTGTATATCGGCGCGGCATGGAGGAAATGCCTGCTCGTAAAGAGGAGATACGGCATGCGATTGAAGAAGGTGTGGAATTTATCACATTGACAAACCCGATTGAATTTCTCGCCGATGACCGAGGAAGATTGCGGGCCATGAAAGTGCAGAAGATGGAATTGGGTCTTCCTGATGAATCCGGAAGGAGAAGCCCTCAGCCAATTAAAGATGCGATAGAAGAAATTGAAGTAGATTTAGTGGTGGAGAGCGTAGGATATCTGCCCAACACCCCAGTACGTCTCGAAGGAGTGAATATGACGGGCAAAGGAGAGATTATCGTGGATGAAAGTTCGATGAAGTCATCGGCTTCGGCAATATATGCCGGTGGCGATATTGTAAGAGGTCCCGCTACTGTCATTCTGGCTATGGGTGATGGGAGAAAGGCTGCTGCCTCAATGTCTGCAGCTTTTGAAAAAGCAATGGGTGAAATTAAACTGTAATGTAAGAATTCAGATTCCTTATTCACAATTTATTAATGAGCAGAACCATTGTTCAAAATAGAATTGATCATACGAGAAAAGGGATCTAATCCCTTTAAGCTATTATCCATCATGTGTCGGACATGGTGGATTTTTATTTAATTTATACTAATACTCAATCCTGATATGTAGTTTGTTATAGTTGCTTAGTCAACCATTTTGCTGTATCGATTGTTATTAAGATATGAAACAGGAATACATGACATATGGAGGTCCGAATTCGGGGTGTCTTGTAGGCACTGCATATCAGAAAATGGTAAGCGATCTTAATGAGATCCTGAGGGAGAAAGTTAAAGAACTAAGTGTCCCTGAATACATGGTCTTACGCTCGCTTTACCATCGGGATGGCCTTCAACAATGTGAGATATGCGACATTATTGGCAAAGATAAAGGTGCCGTTTGCCGTACGGTCAAGAGTCTTATTCGTAAGGAATTGGTATATGCTGAAATAATCAGTCATAAATGTCTCAAAGTGTATCTCACCCCGAAAGGTGAAAGTCTTAGATCCGAGATATTGAAAATAGCGGATGAGAGAGAACGTGATTTGGAAACTTTATTAGGACCGAAGGACTTAAAAATTTTTCTCTCATGTCTTAAAAAAATAATTGAATAACAAATAAATAAGAAAGGAAACAAAAATGATGAATTTAGTTATTTGGAGTGACTTTGCATGTCCTTACTGTTATATTGGCGAGACACGCCTTCAGAAAGCCATCGAAGAATTAGGTATATCCGAAAAAGTAAATATTGAGTATCGCGCTTTTGAACTTGATCCTACGGCACCAAAGGAAGTCACCGGCGGTACACCGGAAAGATTCGCAAAAAAATATAGGCTCTCCATTGAAGATGCCACCAAACAGATAGAAGAAATATCTCGGCTTGGGAAAGAAGCTGGAATCGATTTCAGATATGCTACCACGAGGTATTCCAATACTCGTGATGCTCATAGACTTATGAAGCTTGCTGAGGCGAAATATGACCATAATACGGTGGAACGTCTGAATAAAGCGTTGTTCGATGCCTATTTTACAAAGAATCTTGTATTGGCTGATCCGAAAGTCCTTCTTGAGACAGCAATGGGAGTAGGCATGGACGAGAAAGATATCAAGGCGGTGCTTGATAGCGATATGTATGAAGATGAAGTCCGTTTCGATGAGCGCGAGGCAGCTATGCGAGGTGTGCGTGGAGTGCCGTATATTATTTTTGGCGGTGACTTCGCAGTTCCGGGAGCCATGACGGTTGATGGATTTAAAAGTGCTCTTAATCGTGAACTTCGTAGACAGGAGAAAGACTTAAATGAAAATAAGCACGGGAATGACAACGAACGGCCTCATGTATGTGGACCTGACGGGTGTGAACTTATATAGAACGATATGTCTCTTAATGCACTGAGTTTAAAAATTTCATTTAAACTCAGTTTTATTTTCGTCTATTATTTTAATTGATGGAAATACGTGCATATCGCTCCTTAACATTCTGTATTGTTAATTTTTAAATTAAAAAAGTATATGGTCAAGGAATTGCAGGTCGAAGGAGTCTTTTTAGAAAATTGTTATTTCTACATAGATTCCCATTCCAAATCTGGTTTTATTATAGATCCGGGGGCTCAAGCGGGTTTAATTCTTGAAACAGTAATCAGAAACGGTTGGAATATAGAGAAAATATTGCTCACTCATGGACATTTTGATCATTTCGGGGCTGCCGTTCAATTGAAGGAAAGATTAGGGACTCCAATTTATATATTTCCTTCAGACGCTCCTTATCTGACAAATCCGGATTTGAATCTCAGTGGGAATTATCCTAACCCCGTAATAGTTTCTCATTATGAGGAATTATACGACAACGAAATAATTCGTCTTAAATCCAATTCAGGATTTTATCTCAAGGTGATTCATACTCCCGGACATACCCCCGGCTCCGTTACTTTCTGGTCGCCTGAAGAAAAGATTGCATTTGTAGGGGATTTACTATATCAACATGGACCTGGCCTTACAAATTTCCCGGGAGGAAACAGAAAAGAGCTTGAAAGATCCATAGTGGACAAGATACTCACGCTGCCCGATGACACGCTGTTGCTGTCTGGTCACTCCTCCCCTATTTCAGTTGCCGATGAGCGGAATCTGCTCCTTTGAATCTCACTTTCTGCAACTTTTACTCGCACATTTGAAATACCTCAATAATAAGCCGTGTCAAAATTGAAACGCCCCCTAAAAGTTAGACTCAATACTTTTAGGGGTCGTTAGTTTAAAACCTTAATTACGAAACAGCATCTTATTTAATGATAATTTCTGAAAGAGGTCGTTTCGGAACTATATGGTCTCCCGCTTCGTCACGATAATATCTGATATCGGCATCATGTGAACCATCGGTATCTGTAATTAAAACTTCTTCTGCCGGATACCCTAATGCAAGAACGTATAATGGTTTATATGCCTCCGGTATTGACAGAACTTTAGAAAGTTCAACTGCATTAAATGACTTAATAATAACGCCATGAATTCCTAATGTAGAAGCCCCGAGCGTTATTGCCTCGAGTTGAAGGCCATCATCACACAGACAATTTGCAGTTAGTGTGGTATCAAGACATTGAACAAGATATGCAGCCGGGCGTTCTCCAACTGCGGGGCCGTCCCAGTCAGAAAAATAACCTGCCCATTTCAACAAAGGATATACTTTATCTCTTTCATCGGCGTCTTCTACAATTCGATATTTTAAAGGCTGGAGATTTCTTCCCGATGCGCAGTAACGAGTCAACTCAATTAATTCAGAAAGAGTCTTAATGTTTATCCGCCGGGATTCATCAAACCTTCGATAAGACCGGTTGCTCCTGATTAATTCTCTAAATTCTTTAAAATCCATATATGTGTATATTAATGACAATACAAATCAATAACACGAAGCGAAGCTTTATTGACTTTTCGGTAAATTAATTTGACTTTCCAATTCCAATATTATAAGCTCCACAATTCAACGCAAAGATAGTGAATATTTATAAGATGAACAAGTATGGATCTTTAGAGTGGATACCGTTTATAATAGAGCGCATTGGTATATTACCATTAGGACTCTTCCTTATAAAGGAAGAGTCCTAAAATGGAAATTTATTCGCAAAATGGACGCCAATGGTGCTTTGCCATATCAACATGATTTGATTTTGTGAAAATAACCCCCTCTTTCCTCAGTAATTCAATTTGACTATGCCAGTGAGGAGCGGTGCGTCCTTGAAAATTGACAACTCTATGGCAGGGGGTGTCCGATTCAAATCCGATTGCACCCAGAATCTTTCCCACTTGTCTTGCACAGGACGGATTCCCGGCAAGTGTTGCTACATCTCCATAAGTCAATACCTTGCCATAAGGTATCGCTTTCACTATTTGGATAACATCTTCTGCTATCAACATACTTGTAATATGCAAAATTCGCAATTAATGAACAAAAACAGGTATCTTCCGACACTGGTTTTTTATATTATATTCTTGAGGAAATTCAATACTTATTCGATGCCTCTACGACCCCGAAATTTTAAGAAACGCACTCTGAAAAGCGCAAGATTGGACTGTGCATAATTTCCTTAAAAAGTTGTAAGGGCCAATTGTCCGGTAGATCCTTTAGGTTTTAACGATTTCTTAATGGAATTATTTTAGTCACACAATTTTAGTGGATTTAGCCCGAGAGATATTTGATTGCCAAACCAAATTAACTTATCTGTAAAATTATTCATGACTACTTTCTTCTTTCAAACTCAGGAAATATTAAAACATATTGAATACTTTGGGATTTGGAAAATTCTTTGTATATTAGCCCCGAATATGGAATGAACTATTCAATACATTGCTCAACGTGATGTGTTTGTGTTTTTTAAGCAAATTAGGTTCTATCAAATTTCTATAATATGAATAAACTACAGTTATTGTTCTGCGGCTCCGCCATGACCATAGCGGTCACGGGAGCAATTTTTGCGGCAGAATCTGCAAAAAATTCCGTAAAGCAAGAGGAGGCTCAGACAAGAATAGTGGCCTGTCTCCTTTCAGGAAGCGGAGTTACGAGTTCTGATCTCGGACTATATTCGTTCGATGTGAATAACCCCTCAGACAGGATTCTCGTTCTTAAGGGTCCCGTCGCAAGCTATGGAGGAGTTGAAATAGACGGTGTCTATTATTGCAATAAAAAAACCTCCTGGATGGGAATGTTCAATTTTTATGATGTGTTGGGCTATGACCTTTCTACCGGTGAAGAAATACTTGATTACGATGAGGATGACGTCACGGCATATTTCGCACAAGGTGGCATGAGCCTTGATCCGATATCAGGAGATGCCATTGGTATTTTCTACGATGCCGAAATGCAGAACCGTCAACTTGCCCTCGTCTCTTATGGTCCTACTTCTCCTTCCAAAAACATTCTGGCGGAGCTATCTGATCCCAACTTAAATTTCAGTGCTTTCGCAGTAGATGGTCAAGGGGGTTGCTGGGCTATTTCAACAACCGGTGATCTTTATTCGATCGACCGCCAATCTGGAGAGTGTGTCAACATCGGTCCAACAGGGTTCGTTCCACAGGCTGTCGGAGGAGCCGTGATCAATCCGGCCAACGGCAAAATGTATTGGACTGTGTCACCGGCAGACGGCACCGGACGATTAATAGAAGTGAATCTCTCTACGGGAGTCGGGACCCAACTGGCACTCTTCGAGGATAATGCTCAGTGGAACGGGCTTTATATCCCGGGTGCTGAAACTGCACCGCAGGCTCCCGGTAGGTGTTCGGATCTTGAAGTTAATTTCGAAGATACAGCCCTTTCAGGTACAATCAATTTTAAGGCGCCGTCTACATTCTATGATGGTAATCCCGGTAATGGTAACCTTAAGGTCTTTGCCTTTGTAAACGGTGAGAAAATCGGAGAATCGCAGGCCTCTTGGGGTTCTGATATCTCGATGGATGTGGATCTCTCGAGTAATGGAGCAGGCTGGTTTGATTTCATGGTTTATTCTTCAAATGATTCCGGCAACGGTCCACGCACGAAAATCAAACATATATGGATAGGTTCTGATGCGCCATCCACTCCCGAGCCTTCTCTGAATTATGAAAACGGCAAAATGGTAGTATCCTGGAAACAAATTACAACCGGGCTGAATGGAGGAGCTATCAATCAGGAAAATGTAAGATACTCCGTTTTTGATAAAGACACGACGCTCATAGCAAAAGATATAACCGGTCTTAATTACGAGATATCTGTGAATCAGCCCCCTCAAGGCTCCGCAAAAGCATACCAATATATAGTAAAAGCTTCGTGCGGTGAGCTTTCTTCTCCTCTTTCAAAGACGAACACGATTGCTCTCGGGGCCGTAAAGCCTCCTTATGAAACGGTCTTCACTAAGCCGGGCCTTGACGCATTCACAATTATTGACGGCAATGGCGATGGCCTCGAATGGAGTCTTTATAATGAATCTGAAGTCGGAATCTCAATTCATTATTCTGAAGACCTGGATATGGATGACTGGTTCATTTCTCCCCCACTTGATCTTGAAGAAGGGAAAGCCTATGCAATAGGATTCTGTACGTATTCCATGGAGTCTTATTATGCTGAAAGGATTGAGGTTAAATGGGGAAAAGACAATACCTCCGAGGCTATGACAAATGTGATTCTTCCTCCTACGGATCTTCCCTGCATGGCTTCTAATCCTCTTCGCGTAATCAAATACATATGTCCCGAAGAGACCGGTCGTTATTTTATCGGTTTCCACGGCATATCTGATAAAGACAAATTCGACTTGATTCTTTCGGAATTCAACGTCGGCTCCGCTGTTTCGGCCTTGGCTCCGGCTCAATGCACTGACATGACGGTAGAAGCTGATCCGGAAGGGGAAAGCAAGGCAACCGTTTCATTCAAAACTCCCGGCGTGGCCTTGAACGGATCTGCTCTCACCAACAATGTGAAGGTTGAGGTATACAGGGATAATGTTCTGGTGAAGACATTTGAAAGTCTGACTCCCGGAGCAGATGCTTCATTTATCGATAATGTAAATGAAAGCGGTCTTAAGACCTATATGTTCTTGCCCTCCAATTCACATGGCGTTGGAGAGGCGGCTTCAATATCTGCATATGTAGGTTTCCATTTGCCGGAAGCACCATCATATGTGGATATTCAACGTACAAACGTTGAAGGCGAAGTCAATCTTCAATGGGGTATCGTGACTAAAGACATCGAGGGTATAGATTTCCCGTCCGGAAGCGTTGTATATAATGTCTATCCTTCAGGAAGCACCACTGCTGTAGCGACCGGTCTGACAGGCAATAGTTATACATTTATGGCTGTTGACCCCGGTAAGCAGGATATGGTCGGTTATGAAGTTCGCGCTCAATACGGCAATCTGATTGGCGAGCCTGCTACTACAATAAATATTCCGGTAGGAACTCCCTATAACGGCTTATGGGAAACAGGCGACTTCGGAAAATACGTCTGGGGAATTTCCTCTGCAGGAGGTTCTAATTGGACTCTTATGGACGATACCCCATCCGAATTGCCGGATTCTTATGATGGCGACGGCACTTACTTCGGTTCTACCGGAACAGAGGCCGGCGATTTCGGAGTGCTCTTCTCAGGTCTTGTTTCTCTCGAAGATTTAGAAAATCCATCGTTGTCTTTCGCAACTTATCATATAGCGGGAGGCAGTGTTGACCAGAATGAAATTGTTGTAAGTGTAAAATTGTCTAATTCTGAAGAATGGATTGAAGTATGGCATAAGACAGTATCTGAAGTTGCCGCCGATGGCGGTGAATGGGGTGTGGCAACAATCCCGCTGTCTGCATTTGCCGGAAATGTAATTCAGGTGCAGTTCACAGCTACCAGTGTTTCATATCCATTGACTTTGGTTGATGGGATAAAGATTTCTAACGGTCTGCGAAATAATCTTGCAATTTCCTCAATAAAGGCACCACTCCGTGCCGTGCTCGGAACGGATTATAATGTTGATGTCATTGTTGAGAATACGGGCGGTAATCAATCCTCTGCATACGAAGTCAAACTGTATGCCGGTAACGTGCTAATCAAGACAGAACAGGGAAATAGTCTGAATCCATTGGGCACTGCCCTATTCAGCTTCCAGGTTCACATGTCACCATTAGCGGAAAGCGCTGTGAATATTAAAGCAGAAGTGGTTTATGAATCTGATGAGAATCCATCCGATAACGTTTCTCGCTCAATAGAAGTGGCTCCTCGTGATCCGGGACTCCCGAAACCGCATACTTTGACAGGCTCATTGGAAGCCGGAGAAGTGAATCTGGAATGGAAGGAGCCGGATATGGGTTCAAGCGATGGGCAGCCCGTCACTGAAGATTTTGAAGACGCCGGGTCATTCAGCGACAGCTATGGAAATTGGACATTCATTGACATAGACCAATCACCGGTAGGAGGACTTCAGGGTACGCAGATTCCGGGGGTAATCACTGGTGTTTCATTAGGATCATTCTGGATTTGGGATACCGACCAGCTTCCGATTGGCGGTAGCGGTGTGGCACATTCCGGCTCAAAGTATTTATTCTCATTGTTCCGCCGTGATAATAAACAGAGTGATGATTGGGCCATTTCACCCGAGTTATATGGCAGTGAGCAGACTATATCATTCTGGGCAAAGAGTTATTCAGGTAGCTACCCCGAACACCTTCAGGTTCTGGTATCGGCAGAGAGCACTAACCCCGAGGATTTCGTAATGTTGGAGGATGGTGATATTCTTTCTGTGCCCAATGTTTGGAAGAAGTATGAATTTACCGTACCCGCCGGAACTAAATATTTCGCATTGAGAAATTATGGTATGGGCGCATTCATGCTTATGATAGATGATGTGACTTACATCCCGGCTTCGGTAAACGAGAATCTTAAACTTTCGGGATATAACGTATTCCGTAATGGTGAGTTGATGACTTCAACCCCGGTTGCCGGAACTTCATGGAAAGATCATGGTCTTGAAAAAGGCAAGAAATATACCTATCAGGTTACTGCCGTTTACAAAGATGGAGGGGAATCCGGTGCATCAAATAAGGTCGAAATCACAGGTGATGGGTCAGGCATCTCAAAGGTTTCTGAAATGAAAGCTTCAGTATCTGTCGTAGGCAGCTACATCATGATAACTAATCCTGATGGTATTGACACCGCAGTCTTCTCTTCCACAGGAGGTCAGATTTATAGAGGTCAGGAAGCCGGAACAACACGGATTCCGGTTACATCAGGAATATATATTGTCCAAATCGGAAAACGATCGATTAAAGTAATCGTCGGATAATGAGTTAACTCGATATAGAAGGGGCTGAGGCAAGTGAAAATTTTGACTCAGCCCTCTTTATTTTAATGTTAACTTTTACTCAGTTAGACCCCTATGTCACACTCAGTCAAGATATCTGGATGTAAGGGGTGAATAAAAATCTATCCTTCGGTCACGCAGGAAAGGCCACCATTGTCTCACATTCTCCGAACGCGAGAGCGAAACATCTACTATTTCCTCCGCAGGAGAGTCTATCGGTGCCATATAAAGTATTTCACCCTGCGGACCTGCCGCGAAACTTGACCCCCAGAAATCAATTCCCGATGTCTGTTCCGAAGGATCTTCCTCAAAACCGTTTCGATTGACTGATACCACCGGAATACCATTTGCCACAGCATGTGCTCGCTGGATAGTTATCCATGCGTCGCGTTGTCTGCGTCGTTCTGACTCTGAATCGTCCGGATTCCATCCGATAGCCGTTGGATATATAAGCAACTGTGCTCCCCTCATGGCCATCAATCTCGCTGCCTCAGGATACCACTGATCCCAGCATACAAGCACACCCAGTCGTCCCACTGAAGTGTCAATAGGTTCGAAGCCGAGATCCCCGGGTGCAAAATAGAATTTTTCATAGAAACCCGGATCATCCGGAATGTGCATCTTTCGGTATTTTCCTTTTAGTGACCCATCAGTATCAAATACCAAGGCCGTATTATGATAGAGCCCGGGAGCCCTGCGTTCGAACATACTTGTAACGAGAACTACATTATTATCGGAAGCCGCCTGCGAATAAAACTCCGTGAATCCGCCTGGAATTTTTTCTGCAAGACTGAAATTCTCCACGTCTTCTGTTTGGCAGAAATATAGAGAATCATGGAGTTCTGAGAGGACAATAAGTTGTGCGCCCCCCGCTGCAAGATTCTCTATGGCCATAAGATTCCGCGATCGATTCGCATCCACATCCTCAATAAAAGAATGCTGAACTATACCAACCTTTATCATATTATATGTCAAGTATTTAGTAAATATCTTAAGTTCTTGCAACTGAGTGCTAAAATGGCACCATCATTGTCGAACAATGTAGTGATCCATGCTGCTTGATAAGTGTCCTGCAATCCACCGGCACAATGTTATGATCCGGGAACGCGATTCTGACTGTATTGCACGCGAGACGGTCATTGTCAGGTTGTGCATAGGTAGGCATATATAATGCTTTCTTTGTAACAAGATAATTGGCGTAAGTTGCAGGAAGACGATTACCTTCGTCATCATACACTGCATCCGGCATCGGAAGCTCAATAAGATTATAAGGATTTCCTTCGGCATTCTTGAACATAGATAGTTGGGCTCGCATATGAAGGAGTTCTTCAAACTGAGGATCATCCACATTTTTGCAACCGGTAAATAAAATCGTATTTCCGGGAGCCATGCGACACAAAGTGTCAATATGAGAATCAGTATCATCTCCCATAAGAGCCCCATAATCAAGCCAAAGGATGTGGTCAACACCTAATTCACGAGACAATCTTTCGCCAATTTCATGCTTTGTTCCGCCGCCATTCCTGTTTGGTGAAAGAAGACATTTTGAAGTAGTAAGTAATGCGCCCTCGCCATCAGTTTCAATCGAACCGCCTTCAAGTATGAACTCCCTGCAATTCCGATACATTCCTACAGGTGTTCTACGCGATAACTCAAGATTGAGATTGACAAGGTTGTCTTTATCGGCTGCAAATTTCAATCCCCATCCGTTAAAACCGAAGTCAAGCGTTCGGATTCTGTCATGTCGCACCACGGTAATCGGTCCATAATCCCGAGTCCATGTATCATTGGTAGGCACCACAATAAACTCGATATTAGAATAATCGATGCCATCGAGCTGTTCTTTAATCCACTCCGTGTCGGGACCTATTATCATGAGCTCTTCTTCATTCATCACAAAGCTCTTGACCATCGTGCAATATTGCTCTATTGCCTCCGGCAGAATTTCCGCCCAGTCCGTGTCTTTATGCGGGAATGCAAGGAGGATTTTCCCATCCAGCTCCCATTCGCTCAGGTATCTGATACTATGTTTCATTAAGCGTTGCTTCTCATTCAGTTGTTGTATCAATAGATGAAATCTCAGTGAGTTGAGTCTCTATGTTTCTGGCCAATGCGGCGCTGGTCCTGATAAAATGCATCAACTCATCATTGGGTGCTGTATCCTTTTCAACCGGGGTCAGCATCTGATAGTCCGCAACAAATGCGAAGCAGTCATCAAGTAGCTGTGGCCAAATGGATAAATCTATACGCGATTGAATTGAGTCCATAAACAGGGAAAGCGAAGATGCACACTTCATCAATGATTCCACAGCACTTCGTTTCGAAAGATCTCCCGGTAATTCCGATGGCTTATGCATATCGGCCATATCATCGGAGGTAAATTCCGGATTATATGATTTGGATTGCTTGCGTTTGGTAATGGGAGTAGTAACCGCATAGCAATATGACAGGAACTGATTCAGCTTGTGAAAGAATACCGGCGTATTTTTAATTAGTTTTTCCTTTTCAGAAGCGATATGCACTTTTTTCTGACGCTCAATTTCGGATTCAACATCGATTTCAGATTTCATCGAGCCTACTGCATTCAGGAAGAACCCGATAATTATCAAACCGCACATAACTTCTACCGCTGTGATGCATTGAGCGGCGGGGCCCATAGGTGTATAATCGCCAAAACCAAGAGTGGTTATTGTGACTATACTGTAATAGAGCCACCCTCCATAATCTGCAGTCCCTCCATCGGGAATTCTGAACTGTCCTATAGGCACACACCAATAAAATAGTGCGAAAATAGGCACAAGCGCTATATATAAAGAAATCCAATATATTGGCCTGATATTCGATACAACATGCCAGAAATGCTTTAATCTGTCGGAAAAAGTCATATTTGATGGAATTTATTTTTAGTCTCGGTGAATTATTGTTTTTTACTTATTTTTATAACATATTATAATTGTGAAAGTTTTGGGCTGGGGTCCTCTAAATTTCCTGAATAGACGCCACTCAAAAGTAATCTTATGGTTTGAAGCATAAGTTTACACTTAGAGGGAATTATAGGAATTGAAAAAAATTTTTAGTAAATTTGCGGGAGAATATCAATATATGGATACACCGCAATTCACGCACCTTCACGTTCACTCTCAATATAGCCTCCTTGACGGGAAAGCAACGATTCCTGAATTAGTCGACAAATGCCTTGCCACCGGTATGCGTGGTATCGCCTTGACCGATCATGGAAATATGTTCGGCATTAAGGAATTTTTCAATTATGTCGAAAAGAAAAATTCAGGGAAGGAAGAAAACGAGAAGTTCAAGCCTATATTAGGATGTGAGATATATGTGGCCAGAGATAAAATGTCTGTAAAAAAAGACAGGACTGACAACGGCTATCATCTTATCGTCCTTGCTAAAAACCTCAAGGGCTACCATAACCTCGTGAAATTGGTCAGTAAAGCCTGGACGGAAGGGTTCTATTATAAACCGCGCACCGACCGTGAATCTCTCGCGGAGCATCGGGAAGGTCTGATCGTTTGTTCGGCATGTCTCGGAGGGGAGATCCCTCAATTTATAATGCACGAAGAATTTGATAAAGCCGATGAACGTGTAAAATGGTATAAGGACACATTCGGTGATGATTATTATCTTGAACTCCAGCGTCATCAGACCTTCAAGCCGAATGCCAATAAGGATGTCTATAACGAGCAGATTAGGGTGAATGCCCATCTTCTTGAGCTTGCCCGTAAATACAATATTAAGGTCGTGGCCACCAATGATGTTCACTTCACCAACGAAGAGGATGCCGAAGCGCACGACCGGTTGATTTGTGTTAACCTGCAGAAGAAATATAACGAGCCAAGACTTCATTACACCATGCAGGAGTGGCTAAAGACTCCTCAGGAAATGGCGGATATATTCAAGGATATTCCTGAAGCCATCACTACTACTCAGGAAATTCTTGATAAGGTTGAGTTTTACAGCATCAACCATGCCCCGATCATGCCTTTTTTCGACATTCCAAAAGATTTCGGAACGGAAGAAGAATATCGGTCGAGAATCACGGAAAAAGAACTTTTCGATGAATTTACGCGAGATGAGAACGGCAACGTTGTCTTGAGCGAGGAGGAAGCAAGGAAAAAGATTGAACGGCTTGGTGGATATGACAAACTCTACCGAATCAAGTTTGAAGCTGATTATCTTGCCAAGTTAACTCTGGAAGGAGCTAAGGAAAGATATGGAGATCCCGTGCCTGATGATGTTCTTGAACGTCTGAAGTTTGAGCTTCATATTATGAAGACCATGGGATTTCCGGGGTACTTCCTCATTGTGCAGGATTTCATAAACACGGCAAGAAAAAAACTTGGGGTAAGTGTCGGACCGGGTCGTGGATCGGCCGCCGGTTCTGCCGCAGCATATTGTCTGGGTATCACGCAGATTGACCCCATAAAGTATGACCTGCTTTTTGAGAGATTCCTTAACCCGGACCGTATATCGCTGCCTGATATTGATGTCGATTTCGATGATGACGGCAGATATGAAGTCCTTAAATATGTGACTAATAAATACGGGGCTGAAAAAGTCGCGCATATCATCACTTTCGGCACAATGGCGACCAAAATGGTGATTAAGGATGTGGCGAAAGTGCTCGATGTTTCATTGGCAGAATCAAATAGGCTTGCCAAGCTTGTGCCTGAAAGGATGCCCGAAGTTGAAGGCAAGACTCCAAAAATCAACATTAAGAACTGTATTAAATACGTTAAGGAATTCGAAGCTGAGACCCATAATCCGGATGAAAAAATAAGGGAGACTCTCAAATATGCCGAGCAACTTGAAGGAAATATCCGTAATACCGGTGTCCACGCATGCGGCGTCATAATCAGCCGTGATGATATCACGGACTGGGTGCCCGTTTCAATGGGTGAAGACAGCGATGGCGAGAAAGTGATTTCCACCCAATATGAAGGAAGCATCATTGAAGATACCGGTCTCATCAAAATGGACTTCCTCGGGCTGAAGACTCTTTCAATAATCAAAGAAGCCCTTATAAACATAAAGCGACGCCATGGTATTGATCTCGACATTGACCATATTCCGCTTGACGACAAGGCGACTTTCGAACTTTATTGTAAAGGAAACACTACGTCTACTTTTCAGTTCGAATCTCCGGGTATGCAGAAATCGCTCCGTAGCCTTCATCCCACAAAATTCGAGGACCTTATAGCCATGAACGCCCTCTACCGTCCGGGGCCTATGGATTATATTCCTACTTTTATCGCCCGTAAACATGGTGAGGAGCCAATCGTTTACGACATAGACTGCATGAAGACTTATCTTGAGGAAACTTATGGTGTGACTGTATATCAGGAGCAGGTGATGCTTCTTTCGCGTCTTCTTGCCAATTTTACCCGCGGCGAGAGCGATATGCTCCGTAAGGCTATGGGTAAAAAGCAGATAGACAAGATGCAGAAACTCAAGAAGAAATTCATGGAGCAAGGCATGGCCAACGGCCATCCCGAAAGTGCCCTGAATAAGATTTGGGAAGATTGGGAGAAATTCGCATCTTATGCCTTCAACAAGAGCCATGCCACATGCTACACATGGGTGGCCTATCAGACAGCTTATCTGAAAGCACATTATCCGGCGGAATACATGGCCGGCGTATTGAGCCGAAACCTTTCTGCAGTCGACAAACTACGGAAAATTATGGACGAGTGCAAGCGCATGGGTCTGACAGTTCTTGGACCAGACATTAATGAATCGGATGAGAAATTCAGCGTTAACGCCAAGGGTGATATCCGATTTGGTCTCGGAGCGATAAAAGGTGTAGGAGTAAATGCCGTTGCTGCCATCATTCATGAACGTGAAGCCAATGGACCTTTCAAGGATGCCTATGATTTTGTGGAGCGTGTCAACCTGAGCGCATGCAATAGGTCGGCCATAGAGAATCTCGCGATGGCCGGGGCATTCGATGCGTTCGGCTGGCCGCGAGAAGCTTTTGTCACTCAGGTGCTCGACAATACATTTGCCGATATGCTCGTCAAGTATGGTCAGCGCCTTCAGAATGACAAGAATTCTCTCCAACTGTCGCTTTTCGGAGAACTGGAACCGATTGAAACGGCAAAACCACCTCTGCCCGAATTTGAGCCCTGGAACAGAATGGCAATCCTCGAAAAAGAAAAGGAGCTGGTTACGATGTACCTTTCAGCTCATCCCCTGGATCCTTATTATATGGAAATAATGTTTGGTTGCAACACCTCGTGTGAAGACTTTAAATCCAAGGAGAAGCCGGGCGCCAAACTGTCGATCGGTGGACTCGTGACCAAAGTCCAGACAAAGCTGTCACGAAAGGGATCTGAATTTACTATCGTAGAAATAGAAGATTTCACAGGTAAAGCTGAAATAGCGTTATTCGGAAGAAACCACCAGATGCATAAGGAAAAATTTATTGTCGGTGAACCGATAATGGTGAAAATCAATTACACTCCCTCAAGATATGACCCCAATCGCGTCGACATGAATATTGAGGAGGTGGTGAATCTGGAGCAATTGAAAGGAAAGACCGCAAATTCCATTACAATTTTCCTTGATCTGCATTATGACGATCCTGATTTCTTCGCCCAAATTGGTCATCTTGAAGATAAGTCCCGGCCGGGTGAATTTAATATCGAACTGCTTGACGCCGACACTCGTCAGGTTCTTAAGGTAAGAGCTAAAGAGAAAATTCCGATTAACCGCGAGTTGACCAATTTCCTCGATGAGTGCGGTGTGAAATATAAAATTAGGTGAGGACAGGCTGTTCAAACTCATATTTTTAAACGATCAATTTACAAATTAACATAAACTTAATAATAGTAAAAAATTATGGCAATTCAATTTACTGATGAAACGGCTAAGGCCGCTATTGAATCGGGAAAAGTAGTAGTTATCGATTTCTGGGCAACATGGTGTGGTCCTTGCATGCAGCTCGGCCCTATCGTCGAGGAGTTGGCTGAGAAATATGAGGGTAAGGCAATTATCGGCAAACTCAATATAGACGAGCAGACTGAGGTAGTTGCTGAAAACAGAATCCGCAGCATACCGACAGTGCTATTCTTCAAAGACGGAGAAGTTCAGGCGCGCTCAGTCGGATACGTTGGTTTGAGCGAACTTGAAGCAAAGCTTCTTCCGCTCCTGTAATTTATATGAAGATAAAATAATATAATTTGCTCCCGGAACTGAAAAAATCGGTTCCGGGAGCTTATGCAACGCGTTCTAAACCTCATTCTTAAGTAGTTGAAAATTATTTATAATAAAATAATCCCGTTTGGACGCCGATATCTGGCAATCAATTTGTTCGGCGTGCTTTTTGCAAAGGGTCCCTGCAATAAAACTATTGTAAATCATGAAAAGATACATACACGTCAGATGCAGGAACTCGGTTACATTTTTTTCTATCTTTTTTATGTTATAGAATGGATTGTCCGTTTATTTATAACTCGCAATTCTTTCAATGCTTACAATGAAATATCATTTGAGCGTGAGGCATATAGCATGCAAAATGATATGTCATATCTCAAGCGCAGAAAAAAATTCGCATCGTTCAGCAAGAAATATTGGAAAGGTTAGACCCTTTCTGTAATAAGTATATTATCGAAATTCAGCCACTTCTGCAATAGGTTTAATATTGATTTGAGGCTGATTCAATAAAATTGGCATAAAATTTGTTCTATTTATGAATACAATTAATCGTCATACGTTAGTATTGAGGAAAGACATTTTAGAATAGAATAAATGAAGAACGATTTTTCGAAGCAATTCAGGCCTATGTTGGAGCTTGCTCTCAGTGAGGCTAAAAGATTTAATTCCTCTGTCATAATGTCGGAGCATTTTGTTCTCGGCTCTTTACGACAGCAGGATGGCTATGCATATAAAATTCTGAGTCAGCTTAACGTGCCTATAGGAAAGATGATCACTGCTTTGGAGGAATATCTTGAGGAGTCCCATCCCGTGGGTGAGACCACTACCCTTTTCAAGCAGGAATATCAGATAAGTATGGCGGCTATCCGCCATCTTCAGCTTGCAGTTTCGGAGGCAAGAAAGATGAATGCCCATATCATCGGCAGCGAGCATATCCTGCTTGCTCTTATACATGATCAGAGAGCTATGGATTCTACCATTTTGCAACATCTAAAGGAAGAATATCTGAACTTTGATATTTCGGTTCAAAGTATAGGTATGCCTGGTGCCCCAATGCCGAATATGGGGCGCGACTTCGGAACAGAGGAAGAAGATGATGAGGAGAAGGAATTCGATAGCGGGAATGCATCTCAAAAATCCGGTAATCAAGGAACGCCCCGTTCCGGTACGAAACGTGGCAAGAGCGATACTCCGGCCCTTGACAAGTTCGGATATGACATGACTAAGGCTGCTGCAGAAGGAACGCTTGATCCGGTTGTCGGGCGTGAACGTGAAATCGAACGCCTTGCCCAGATTTTATCACGTAGAAAGAAAAATAATCCGGTGCTCATAGGCGAGCCGGGCGTCGGAAAGTCGGCTATTGTAGAGGGGCTTGCTTTACGCATAGTCCAGAGAAAAGTGGCGCCCATACTTTTCAACAAGCGCGTTGTCGGGCTTGATATGACCGGTATGGTGGCCGGCACAAAGTATCGCGGTCAATTCGAGGAAAGAATCAAGACTGTTCTTGATGAGCTGTCGAAGAATCCCGACATCATTCTCTTCATAGATGAGATTCATACTATTGTCGGGGCCGGAAGCGCTCCCGGTACGATGGATGCAGCAAATATATTGAAGCCTGCTCTTGCGCGCGGTGAAATTCAATGTATTGGTGCCACCACTCTTGATGAATATCGTCAGAACATCGAAAAGGATGGTGCTCTCGAACGCAGGTTCCAGAAAGTAATGGTTGAGCCCACCACCCCCGAGGAAACTCTTGAGATATTGAAGCAGGTGAAATCAAAATATGAGGACCATCATAATGTCAATTATACAGATGAGGCCCTTGAGGCATGTGTGGCTTTGACTGAAAGATATGTCAGCGACAGGAATTTCCCTGATAAGGCTCTTGATGCCCTTGATGAGGCGGGCAGCCGGGTTCACATCACCAACATTGAAGTGCCGGAAGAGATTGAGACACTCGAACGGAAAGTCGATGAGTTGACCCAGGAAAAATTATCCGCTGCCAAAGCTCAGGATTACGAAAAGGCTGCTTCGCTCCGCGATGAAGTGATGAAGACGAAAACGGAGCTCGAAGAGGCCAAGAAAAAGTGGGAAAACAGTCTGAATGTCGAGCGTCAGACAGTCGACGATGAAAAGGTTGCCGAAGTAGTTGCTCTTATGACCGGTGTCCCGACGCAGCGCGTAGCTCAGGCCGAAGGGTCTCGCCTCATTCAGATGGGCGACTCCCTAAAGGGTTCTGTAGTGGGTCAGGATGACGCCATCAAGAAAGTAGTCAAGGCCATTCAACGTAACCGTATCGGTCTAAAGGATCCCAACAAACCGATAGGTGTGTTTATGTTCCTCGGGCCTACGGGGGTAGGGAAAACACTTCTTGCAAAACGACTCGCCGAATATCTCTTCGACTCGGCCGATGCTTTGATAAGAGTCGATATGAGCGAGTTCATGGAAAAATTCACCGTGTCGCGACTTGTCGGGGCTCCTCCGGGATATGTCGGTTATGAAGAGGGAGGCCAGCTTACGGAGAAAGTGCGTCGCAAGCCATATTCAGTTGTCCTGCTTGATGAGATTGAAAAAGCGCATCCGGATGTCTTCAATCTGCTTCTTCAGGTAATGGATGAAGGAAGACTGACCGATTCTCTTGGCAGAAGGATTGATTTCAAGAACACCATCCTCATCATGACAAGCAACGTCGGTTCGCGTCAGTTAAAAGAATTCGGCGGCGGAGTAGGTTTCAACACTTCCGATACCAATAAGGAACAGGCTCATGGCGTGATTTCAAAAGCATTGAATAAAGCCTTCTCACCGGAGTTCATCAACCGTATTGATGATATCGTGATGTTCGATCAGCTTGATCGCGAGGCAATATTCAGTATTATTGATATCGAACTTAAGGAATTCTTCAAGCGTGTTGAAAAGCTTGGATTCAAACTGGATCTTTCGGTCGAGGCGAAGAACTTTATCGCAGATAAAGGATATGATAAGAATTTCGGTGCCCGACCTTTGAAACGGTCTATTCAAAAATACCTTGAGGATGAACTTGCCGAACTGATGCTATCGCTGGGTTCGGAAGGCCAGATTGGAGGAACGATAAAAGTGACTTATAAAGAGGGCGATGACAAACTCACCCTTGAATATGAGCCAATTGCCTGACAATGATAAAACAGTTTGAGATATAATATCGAAAGCTGAAATAAGTGTATCAGGGGCTGTGTCAAAATAATGGCACAGCCCCTGTCATGTATGACGGGCATGTCATACCCGAAAAGGGTCGAATCCTGCAAATGGAATGAGTCCTGATTTTTTCACACCTCAATATTTTTTATCGGACGCCTGCAATAATTGAGTATAGCCATATCAGGATCTATCTTTTCGCAAGCAATCCCGATTGATGATAACAGGGTTTCTTTATAATTTTTGAGTATAGGTCGTTAATGCGATACATAGAGTAATGTCTTTTACTTTTATAACGAAATTATTCTAAGGTTCACACAATTGAATACTGTCTTTTCCGTCACTTCCGGTAGACCCCGAAAGTTTTCCCTGAGCCTGTCGTGGATCTGCGGAGCCGACAGCTCTTACTGCGCTATTTGGTTATTATTTCCCAGTGTCCACTTCGAGATGAACCAACTCGTTTTATAATCCCTTTTCCTTTCAATGATGTAATTATTCGGTCAAGTGTCCTGCTGGGTATATCAATTTTATTGGCAAGTTCTTTTAACGAGAT
>JAIDDJ010000041.1 GCA_029055345.1 Muribaculaceae bacterium
AGATTTCAACTATACTTCTGCGTCAGACTTATACCCCAAAATTCGATGTTTTCAAATTTTTGTCATGTACTTAAATTTTTGCCTAAAAATTTATACGCATTATGGCAACATCGTTGATAATTGAAGACCTGCAATCTGAAGAGGACGGAATAGAGGAACTTTGCCGACATTCAAAGCGGGTGGTGTGGCTATCTGTCAGAGACGGCCGCCGGGTGGTGTATAAAGGCCTTACGGAGGATTTGCGTCATCATCCGGAGGAAATTGCCTCATTGCGCAAGGAGTATTCTCTCGGCATTCGTTTGGATTGTGAGGGGGTCGTGAGGTTTTATGGCTTTGAGTTGCATCCGCAACTTGGGCCGATAATGATCATGGAGTATGTGGATGGTTATTCGCTTTATGATTATTTAAAGGATGGTCAGAGTGATGACGCTGATTTGCCACCCCTTGGCGAGCGCCTGAAGATTTCAATGGACATTGCGGGGAGCATGGATATTATGCACAATGCCGGGATTTTGCATCGCGATCTTAAACCGGACAATATTCTTGTCAGAAAGAAAGATAAGCATGTCAAGATAATTGATTTCGGTCATGCCGATGCCGAAGATTTTGTGATTTACAAAACATCTGTCGGAACTACGCAATATGGTTCGCCGGAGCAGCAGGTGCCGTCGGTTGGAAGCAGGGCGGGGGATATTTATTCATTTGGTAAGATTCTCGAACAGTTACTTCCTGAGCGACGATTTAGGGCCATTATAGATGCTTGTATTTCAGTTGACGAATCCAAACGTCCGGATATTAAATGGGTCATTCAACATCTTTCCGACTCCAGAGGTGGAAGGTCGTGGCATAGGTGGATAATGGGTGCGGTGGTATTGCTGTCGCTTGTAGCATGCCTTACATTTTATTTCTCAAATTATAATCGCGATGCCGTACATGACATGGCTTCCGAAGAGGTAAAAGTAGATAGTATCCTTGAGGTTAAGACAATGGGGGATGGGTCGGCAGATGTAGGGAAAGCAGATGCAGGGGAAGATGAGATTATCCCTAAGCCGGTCGGAGCATCAGTGGCAAAAGAGGGGAATGCAAAGTCAGAGTTACCTTCTCAGGCAGCTGCAACTGTAGATGCTGCAACCAATCAGACTCTCCAGAAGAATATAACCGCAATCGTGGATAAATATATCCGTGAAGCTGACAATATTAATAACCGCTATGGTGAACTTTCATACACCGACAATATTGAAGAGAACGACAGGCAACGCCTAAAACGCGGTAAGGAGCATTTTGCATTATCTGATAGGATGGAGAAGGAGTTGTCTGATTTAGGTATAGATAATTCAAGACGCCAGGAGGCATATAATAAGTTATGGACTCACATAGTGTTTGAGACCAATCGGATAGATGGTGTGGATGAGATGGCTAAGAAGATTCTCAAGGAGTATTCGGACAAACCTAAATCTGGGCCGGGCAGTCAGATTTGGGAGTGAACGTGATAGAAGATGCCTTGGTCGGATCCGGCTATATATGAGAATGGTTCGTTGCCCTCTCTGCATACCCGGAAGAATGCAGGGGCATGCTGGGTCAGTGAACTGCATTGCACATTATCACCGATTCTCAGGCGTGAGTTCTCGTTCTCTACAACTTTGAAACTTTCCGGACCTGTATGGCGCAGACGTACCTTACGGTTTGGCGGCCACATGAGTGTGATTTCTGTATCTGCGGGTAGTGAAAGAGTGTCTACGTAGTTCCCTTGATATTCCTTTGACTGTATGTGGGAAGACTCGGAGCAATATTCCGATATGTCGTTGAATCCTATAAGTTTACATAGAGTTGTCAATGTGTAAGAACTTGGGGTGTATTGATTGCCTTTGTCTGATATGTATCCCCATACGCGTTTAAGTGTTGTAGGGCTGATATAACCATGACCTTCATTTTGTATTCGCTCGCTTAAGTATATGTAATCGGCAGGTGAGTGGAGTACGCGTGATATGGATCGTTCCACATCCTTTTTCAGGCGATTTAAATCTCCTGCTTCGATTTTGTTATTATCCTTCATTATCTTTATCAGTTACTTATGAAAGGAGAGATTATTTCATGTTGCGAAATTACAAAATTTATCGGTATCAACAATAGTCTCTGGTAGCCTTTATGCCATCCGCACTCATGGAAACAGTGATTCAGGATAACCCCAATATTTCGGATGTGTATCATCTAAAGATATAGGAGCTAATTCAAGCAGAGTCTTGCCGTCTATCTGGAAGTTCTCAGCCAAGGCCATAGGACTGGAAGATACCTTTTTTTAGATATCAGCGGCTGATGCAGTAGTAGTATAAATAGTCGGATACATTTCCGTATAAGATTGCCACCTGTTGCAACTTGATAATAAAGCGGATTTTACGTCAGGCAGAGCGAAGGAATGTAGTTATTGATAACTATGGAGCTTCTCCAGTTCTGAGCGGAAAGCTGCGCCTACCGGCAGTACAATCTTCTTTGACACGTTATTATCGGGCTGTAGGATAACTCTCGAATTGTCGTAGGCCTTGATGTATAAAATATTTACGACATACGATTTGTGGATTCTTATGAATTGTCCGGCCGGAAGGAGTCCGAGCAGCGATTTAATAGTGATTCGCGAAATGATTCGCTCGCTAATTGTGTGAATACGCACATAATCTTTTACTCCTTCGATAAATATTATATCGGCTGAATCTATATTTACAAATTTGCGGTCCGCGCGCAAGGTAATTGTCGGAGAAGAGGCGAACTGATACGGACGCAAGGCAGCCCTTCGGGACATAGCTTTTCGGACAGCCCGGTCAAATCTTGCTGTGTCGAAAGGTTTCAACAGGTAATCTACGGCATCAAGATCATAGCTCCCGGCAGCATATTCTGAATAAGCAGTGGTGAATACCACCATAGTGTTCGCAGGAAGTCGCTTTGCAAAATCCGTTCCCTTCATGCCGGGCATCTCGATGTCAAGAAACACAAGATCTATCGAATTGGATTCAAGCCATGTCAGTGCTTCTTCGGGACCTGAAAACATGGCCTTAAGGCTTAGAACCGGATGACGGGCCGCCAACAAAGCCAACCCTCGCCGTGCAATCGGCTCGTCATCTATTATTATACAGCTTAAAGTTTCTTGTGCTGTAACTGAATCCTGAAGTATTGAAACGGAATCATCCATAGTAGACTCTTGAGATGTAACCATCCATCGGTAAATAATTACCGGACAGCATGGAGAATATGAATCATATCATGTATTCAGAAAACGTTCCCTACTGTAATTCTTGTATGTTTCAACACTAAAAGCGACCAAAGCTATTTAAAAAGCGACCAAAGATTCTGTCGCCCGGTCGAAAATAGCTAATTTTGCATTGTGAAAAAGATTGTGAAAAAGATTAAGGTAAATTTTATACTTTGGATTTTATTTTCATTGATGCAATGCGGCCCGATTGTCGGGACGCTTGAATATGGCAAAGCAGGAGGACCGGTGGATACATTATGGCTCATGCTGCCATTTTCTTTGCTCTGTCTCGCATTGGTAATCATCACGACCTGCTATGCGGTGCCCCGACTCCTGCTTCTCCGACGGTGGGGACTGTATGCGGCATTGGAGTTCTGCATGGCATATCTTGTCTCGCTTGTTGAGCAACTGATCATTATCTATATCTGGCGCCGCTGGGAGATAATCCCTCCGGATCATACAATCAATTGGGGTTGGCTGGCAGTCAACACGCTATGCAACACGCTGATGCTATTCTTTACTTTGCTTGCTGTCGGAGGCTGGTATCTGTTCGACTCCGCCCGAAACGATATGAGGAAAGAAAAGATTCTCACAGGGAGGATAGAAAGTTATATGACTTCAGTCAAACGAATGCTGCGTCCGGAAGCCATCTCAAAATGCCTTGGGCAAATTTCGGATAAGGTTGAGACATCTCCGCAAGAAGCTGAAAGGGATATAAATGCGCTGGCCTCTGAGTTGCGAACGAACCTCTATAGCCTTCCCGTTCCTCCCGCGATTGATAATGATGTTATTCCCTGTGATGATAATCGCAAATTCAATCGGTGGCTTACATCCCGAAGTTATCATGCTGCGAGAGTCATTGTTTTTCAGCTCTCGTTGATTTGCATATGCTTCGGAGCATTTTTCGCCACTCCTGACCGACCGGAGTTTAGTAGTCGTTTCGGGGGATTCCTGATATTACTCGCTATGTTTGAAATAATCGCCGCCATCGATATATTCGTGTTCTTCCGTTCATTTCGGAAAAACCGGCTTAGGGGCCGCTTTATATTAGCTTCAGGAATACTCGCCGCTATAATCATACTTCCAATTCTCGGCGAAAGGGTACTACTGTATATGGCGAGTCTTCACGACAATGACGCGCTTTTCATATTTATTACTTCACTTGCCACAGCTGCCACTATCCTTATGATCGCGTTCTATATAGCCGGGATCGGAGCGGTGCTTCTGTATCAGGATTGGATGATTCATACAAGGAGACTTATCAGCCTTCAGGCCTCCACCAAGCGCCTCGAATATGCCAATCTCAAGAAGCAGATAAATCCTCATTTTCTATTCAATGTGCTGAATAATGCCGGCATTCTCACTATGCTTGATGCTTCGGATGCCCGGCATATCCTTCTTGAACTGCGTAATCTGATAGATTATCAGTTCCGGGAAACCGAGCGGTCTTCTACCGAATTGTCAGACACTATTTCTTTCTTAAGGGCATATCTCGTGCTTGAGTCCACACGCAAGGATATTTTCAGTTTTGATATTTCATGTGAGGGTAAGCCCGATGGGGTAGTGGTGCCGAGCCTGCTATTCATTCCGTTTGTGGAAAATGCCGTAAAATATTCTGTGAATAAGAATGGTTCGGAATCGGTGAAGGTAAGATTCGAGATAAGGGGATCGCGGTTAATTTTTGAGTGTGAGAACCCCATCGGGGAAAACCATCCGTTATCATCAACCCCAACTAAAGGCGAGAGTTCACCCGAGGCAGGCGGACTTGGAATAGCCAATACTCTGCGGCGCCTTGAATTGCTTTATGATGATGATTTCCACTACAGCGCGAAGCGTGGCGGTGGATTTTATCGTGTGGTCCTGAATATCCCCGTATACGGTAACTCTGCGGTGGATTTTCCGTGACCCAGTCTGATGAGATTTATGATTCAACTTATAACTTTTAACCACTTATGTCGCCTATGAAACCGACAAAAATCCTATTGTTTGCAATTGCGTTGTCAATGGCAGTGCAGTCTGCGTCCGGAGCCGACTATTCGGATTCCAATTTTACCTATAAGTATAACAAGACGCAGAAATTCGCGCGTGTGGAGTCTGCAAAAAAGAAAACGGCTACATCTCTTACCATCCCGTCAAAAATTACGGTCGATGGTGTCTCCTATCCGGTTACACAGATCGGAGATTATGCACTTTCTGACCTGCACAACCTGAAATCGGTAACGATCCCGTCGTCGGTAACCGAAATACGCAGTGGGGCTTTCAGTAATTGTTTCGAACTCCATTCAGTCACTATTCCTTCAAAGGTGACCAAGATTTCTGCAGATTGCTTCTCGATGTGTCTGGGATTGTCAGAAGTTAATCTTCCTAAGAATCTTGTGGAAATAGAGGAGGGGGCATTTATGTATTGCGGGAAAATTGACATTATCAATTGGCCGGCAACGCTTGCCAAAGTGGGAGATTATGCATTTTTTGGTGCGAAACTACCTCAACTTGTGGCGCTCCCGGCCGCCTGTGTAGAAGTGGGTGAGGAGGCTTTTCGTTCTACTGATGTGGCTTGTTATCAGTTGCCATCCTCGATGACTTCCATAGGTAGGATGGCATTCGCCGACAACAGCTTCCTGAGTGGAATAACGATGCCGGTAACTGTCGGGACTATCGGAGATTATGCCTTCTTTGGAAACGATGAACTTGTTGAAGTTACTATGCCTCAGAATATCGGCAGACTTGGAGAAAGTATGTTTGAGCGTTGCGATAAACTTAACCATGTTGTCTGGTCACCGAGCCAGACGGTAGTGCCTAAACGCACGTTCTTTCAATGCTACGAACTTGAATGGATTACGTTGCCCGATAATGTCACGGCTATCGGGGAGCTCGCATTCAGTGAATGTTATCAGCTCAATGAGTTCCATTTCCCGGCTCAACTTAAGACAATTGGCGACTATGCATTTAACGACAGCAATCTCGGAGAAGTTAAATTTCCTGCGGGGCTCACAAAAATCGGCATCTCCGCCTTTAATGCCAATTCACGTCTGGAAACTCTTACGATTCCGGCTTCAGTGCTTGAGATAGGGGATCAGGCGTTCAATAACAATCCTCATCTCGAGGTGATCAATGTCGAAAGTGCCACTCCTCCCATTCTCGGAGAAGACGGATTTCATCAGTACACTTATTTTTCAGCCCGTTTGAATGTGCCAGCTCAATCTGTGATGGCCTATAAACGCGCCGCCGGATGGAGCAACTTTCAGTATATCAATGAATGCCCCTCCTGTGTTGCACCATTACCTATGGATAATGAAAATAACGATAATAGCCTCAATAAACTTTACGATATGCAGGGCTGTAAAATATCTACAGGCTCAGGCTTTCTTATTGATTCTCGAACGAGACGTGTAATTATAAACCATTAAGCTGAGGAAATTACCCTAAAAATCCGCCGCCCTGGCATTAAGAAATTTTAGTGGATGGAGCCTTACAACTATGAGGGCCGGCATCAGTAAAAAGATGCCGGCCCTCGTCGGATTTTCGGACTTGGTCTGAAAATTAATTATTTTTATTATTCAGACTAAAGTAAAAATAGTTTGATACTTTCAGAAAGTTATTTGGTTATCATGACTTTCTTGCCATTGATGATGTAGATTCCGGCGTCCAGATTGTTCAGCTCGACGGAGCTTGCATTGGCTTTAACCAGGATTCCGTTTGTGGTGTATACATCCACAACGCCATTTTCGATACCCATAATGGATAGGATAGACGTCGAGAGCTTCACTACCACTTCCGAATTACCCGTTACCCGGAATGATACGCATGAATTTTCATCGGGTGTGAGTTTTGTATCGTCAATAGCAATCTCATTGTTTCTGATAGATGCATTCACATAAATGTAAACCATAGCATCCTCAGGAACCGAAAGGCCATCCTTGAAGTTTTCCTCTTCAGTATCATTGACCACAACACGGGTGATAAAGTCAGTATCCGCTCCTTCAGCATAGTTGAATGTTACGCTATACATCGGAATTTCCGGAGCAACCACAACCTCAGTGTCGGATACTACTGTGAACGTTACGAAGTTGTACTCATTGGGTTCCTGAGCTTCACCGTTCACAAAAATCTTCTGGCCTGTCACATTCCTGTTAACATTGATCATTACGATAGATCCTTCAGGAGCAGAGAACCCTTCTTTGTAATTATCTATCTTTGAGTCACCAAGCACCACATCTTCGATATAGCTTTCATCCGCACCTTCTCCGAAACTGAATGTAACGTTGTAGGTAGTCGCAAACAGAACCTCAACCTTGTCGCCGTCCTGCAGGTCGGTTATCTCGTAGTAGGGTGAGCCTCCGAAGCCTGTGCCTTGCTCTGAGACTGGCTGATCATTATGAAGTACTTCCTTGATGGGAGCCTCGTCATTGTTTGCAGCTTCAATAATCAAGTTGGGGTTAGTCTCCGGAATAAAAGCTATGGTTTGCTCTGTCTCATCGGTAATATCACAGTACCTTCCGCCCAGAGTAACGCTGATTTTAGATGGGTCAGCGCAAATCAGAGTAAATGAAGCGGAGGCTGTGAGTGTCTTACTCGTTATAACGATATTCATTTCATCCGACACTTCAAACGGATAGGCTTCTTCTGAAGCATCAAAGGCCACCTCTTCACCGTTGAGTTTCACTGATGTCAGTTCACATTCATCCTTAGCTTTTGCATAAATCATAGTTATGCCCTCCGGTATCTCAACCTCATTCTCACCATCAACTAAATTGAAATATGATTTTGAGGTCATCCAAGGGAACATGGCATTTGGTTTAAGATAATACAAATCCACGTTCTGGGCATTGTCTACATTCACATTAGCTACGATGGTCTGTGGTTCAGGCACATCTAATTTCGTCACCGTTACTTCTGTATCTTTAGATACGGTAAATGAAATGTCGTGAAAGAACGGACTGACTGTTAGAACCTCTCCGTTGGCACGGACCTCCATGTTGGTTATCGATTCGTTAACTTTCAGGGTGACATATGAGCCATCATCAACTCTGAGTCCGGACTCATAATCGCTTACCGGTTCATTGTTAACTTCTACTGAGGTTATATATTCCCTTGCGGCGTCATCGCTGAATGTAAAGGTGACATCAAATTGCTCCTTAACGACCTTGATGTCAATTACATCTCCGTCTTTTACGCCATAAAGGTAGTAAGCCCCTCCCATACTTGCAGACTGGGCCTCTCCATTTAATTTGACCGATGCCAAACCCTCGGAGCCAACGATATTTTCTATTGTAAAGGCATCTCCCTCGATAAAGTCAATTGTCTGAGTGTTGGCTGTAAGAGGTATCTGGTTCTCTCCCACGAACAATGATACCTGAGAAGGCTCATCACAGTTGACCGTACAAGTCCCCTCCACGATATCAACGTGAGTCCGAATCACGATATTTACTCCATCTTCAACAGCGATATTATCGAAATCGGTCACCGCAACTCCATCCTTAGTGATTTCATCTATCACTGCCGGCGAATTTGCCTTGCAGAAGAACGATGTTTCAGGTATATCTACATTATTTATTCCATCTTGCAGTTCCACATACCTCGGAAACGTCATACCCCACATGGAGTAATTATAACCGACTTCCACATTCGCAGCGTTATCAACGTCTATTGTAAATGTAGTCGCCGAGGCGGTAAACGCCGCAATTGTCGCCAATAATAAAAATATGATTTTTTTCATTGTGTTCAGTATTTTAGTTGATGATTTTCGTTGTCCTACCGTTCTCGACCTTGATATAGACCTCGCCTTTCTTTGGCGAATCTACACGCAGACCCTGAAGGTTATAGTATACTGCCTCCCCTTCGGCATCTTCGATGATTTCGTTAACTGAAGCCGGTTCGGTAAGATGGAGCAAAAGACCACTGCCACAAGCCTGAAGCACCAGACTGCGGAAATCTGTCTCGAAATAGTTAAGCGCTTCAGGCGAAAATGTAATGTCATTACCCGACAATTTTCCGGCGGGAGTGCCGGCGCTTTTAATTTCTGCAAGATTCATTTTCTTATTGAGCAAAGCGCCAACAGCAGATGAAGCCACTAAGTCGCCATATCCCAGATTGATACCAGCCGGAGCCTCTTCAATATACACGTAATCGGGATCTTCCGCATGGATATATAGATAATGCTTGTGAGTTGTATGGCCTGCTACATATTCGGAATTACCCATGATCGACGGATGATTGTTGAACGGGTCAACAACTCGTAGGAAGCCGGGTTTCTTCTTATTTTGCTCTACAACAACATCGTAGGTGGCGCTTCCGTCAAAGTAGCTTGGTGACAGAATGATGTCAGTCATTTCAGCATTGTAGTAGGGTTGCCACTCTTTGTTATCCTGTGGAGTGAAGTAAGTGGAAATGCTGAAGCCTCTCGGCTGCCGGTTCTCATCCAAAGCAATTAGAATCATTGTCCAGCGGTTGGTGCCGAATTGATCTGCTACCATCGGGAAGGTCATGTTCAGGTCGAAATTGAAGAAATCTTTCGGGAACACTTGAATTTCACCGCTTAGATAGCTGTTCACATCCACCTCATCGGCAGTAAGACATCCCGGCTCAACAATTATTCCGGCAGCGTTTACATCAGTACCTGCCTCAATGCGGAATGGGAAATTGCAGAAACCGTCAGCAGAAGACGTGGCGCATGCCGGATGCACGCCCTTGATATAAAAGTCTCCATAGTCTGCATCAGGTAGTGATATCGTGGCCTTGCCTTCCATATTGGTATACATGGAACCCATTCCCGGTATGCCAATGATTGTGGCGATATGGGAATTGGCCGGGAAGGTTATCACATTGTCTTCAAGTGTGCCGTAGTAGGCATAGTCAGCACCATTCTCAAGAACTGCGCGATGAGTTATTTTATATCCTTTGCCCTGATTATTGAGCAATGTGAAATCGGAAGTATAGACTTCTATCGGATTCTCAGCGTGAACATACACATAAACATCTGCGATTTCAGGCAAATTCGGACATGACGGATTGCCGAAGGGATATGGTTTGAAGCGATAGCAACCGGGATGTTCCACCGATTTCTCTATCTCCACATCCCAGGTTTTACCGGCTTCATATTCACAGTCGCAGAAACCTTCGGTATACTTGCCGGTACCCATGACTTCCCATGTATCGTTGACAATGGGGTCAGTGCCGGGTATCTGCGATCCCGGAAGGTAAAGGGCAAATTTTCCATTGAGGTTCGAAGTCAGAGGGCCTGAGAAAGTATTGACGCGGAATGATCCCGGGGTCGGGAAAGAAATGACACCATCCTCTAAATGTCCGTAGTTCTCCGGATTGTCGGAATCTCCGGCTTCCAGAACCTGATGACGGGTGCTCAAGTTCATGATGCCCCAGAAGAAGTGGGCGTCCTCACACCATATCTTGTCAGGATTCTCCGTGTGGACCACTATATCATAAATCATCCTCAGACCTTCTGCCGGAGGGGTGGGAACAAACTTATATTTGCCCGGTGTAGTGGTGCTTTCATAAACGGCTGCAGGCATTACATCCGCGAATTCATCATTATAACAGTCAAGGATGCCGGGTTGATAGGCTCCGGTGCCGATCCCTGTCCATTCATCTTCATCCTGTGCATATCCCTTGAAGGATATGATGGAGAGCAAAGCTATGGTGAGTAATGAAAAGTAAAAATGCTTCATAATTGAATAAACTTTATTGACTTTTTAGTTATCTTCCGTCTTTTAGAAAAGCACTTTTTTAGCTTCCTTGCCGGCTTTCATGATATAAAGCTGACCTTTTTGAGGCTCGTCAACTCTTATGCCGGTAAGTGTATAGTATGATGGCTTGACATCGATGTCGGAAGATACCATGTCTACGCCTGAAAGGTCAGGAAGATTTATGGCGAAATTCCCCTCATTGTTGCTGGTCGGAGTGCCGGTCGGGAGAGTGCCGACGATAAAGCTGCCTTGCGGGAATGTGACTTTCAAGTCGTTGAGCTTTCCATAATAAGCAGTACTGCCCTGAACACCCATCACTTCAGGAACGAGCTGATAAAAGCAGAAAATAAGGGGATGTAATGACCAGATAGGCGACACCCAAACTTTTTCGGGGTTATCGATATGAAGGATGAACGGACCGGCCGGATACATACCTGATCCTGCAGCTTCGATTGCAGCAGCAATTTCTTCAGTGATAATCGGTTCCACCCAGATTTCTTTATCATTGGTAACGCTCTTGTACATCTGGCAAGGAATGTCGCCCGGATATTCGCCACTGAAATAGTCGAAGACTCCGGGTTCATACGACCCTACACCATATACCGTCCATTCTGATTCGACAAATTCAGGAGGTGTGTAAGGAATAGCGGCGTGGGCGGCGCCGGTTGCGAGCAGCATCATTGCTGCCAAAGCATGTAGTTTTAAGGCTTTCATAAAACTGTTAAAGATTAAAATGGTTAGTAATTAAGTGTTTATTATAATTGTTGTTTTATCGCGCTACGGCCTTGAATATTTCCTGACCGACTTTTATGACGTATATGCCTTGTGAAGGTAGCCCTATGACAGCGCAGCCAGCGGAGTCGGTAACCATATTCGTTATTTGAAGGCCATTGATATTGTAGACAAAAATCTCTGTGGCGGGTGATGCCTCAATTGACACATTATTTCCGCGTATTTTGAATTTGACCGTGTGGCTGTCGGCCTCGATCCTATCTATTGTCTCACCGCGTTTTGTGGTCAGATGGACTGGATTGGAATCCATTGATTTATCTGCCCCTTTAAGCGCTCTCAAAGTGAAAATATAGTGTTTGTCTGGTTGCAGACCGGTCACCTTGCAGGTCAATGAATTGCCTACGCCGGCTTCCGAATATTCAGGGAGAGGTCCAACCGAAATGCCTGACGATGTCGAGACTTTGAAATCATCAACGAATACCGAAGCAGTTCCTGTCGCATCGATAATAATTATTCTCACTGCGTCAGTCTGATCCGGGAAATCATAAAGAGTAGTTATCACACCTCCTTTAGCAGGAGAAGGTGCTATTTCGCGTATAGGGTGCCAGCACCCATGGGCGTAAGCCTCGATAATTATTGATGCATTATCTGCGGTGCTCGCACGATGCCAGAAAGAGAAGGCGCGTATGCAGTCACGTGGAAGCACAGGTGTGCACACATAGTTCCCATCAGATAATTTTAATGAAGGGGCTTTTGCACCGGTGTAGGAGGTGTTGGCATAGAACTTGTCAGAGTTGGAGTTCCAGGTCATAACCTTGTCATCAAATGTCTCTGAGATTGTTGTGACGTTTTCGAGCTTAACCTCTTTTACCGTAATTGCATAGGAATCGGCTCCCTCCACGGGCTGCCATGAAGCTGTGAAGCCGCCGGAGGTTACCTCAGATGCCTCGTTGGCAGTAGGAATCATATAAGCGTGAGAGAGTGGCAGGGTAGTGGCCTTGACCGTCGACGAGGAGATACTCTCTGTGGCCCCGTCCATCACTTTTATAGTATAATAGTAATCGGTTTCAGGTTGAAGCCCGTTTACTGTCAGTTCGGTTACCATCCCTGTGAGTCGACCGGCATATCCCGGGACATCCTCTTCAGTGCCATCGCTATTGAGCGAATAAACCCTGAGCCGATAGTCGGTTGCCTTGTCGGAGTGGTTCCATTTAGCTGTGAATGAACGCGGGGTGATTTCTGTCGGCTCAAGCGCTGACACCGGTTCAGGAGCGGGTGACCCTCCACGGAATTTAAAGCTGACCGTTCCGTCAGGATATTCAGTGATATCGGTAATAGTATTTTCAGAAGCCAATAAGGGATAAAGTTCAGACGTCAGTGAAGTGACGTTGGCCGCCCCGGGGAAAGAGTCGCCCGAGCGAGTATCTTCGGTTAGAATACCATCGGCCTCGATGATATCTACGTGCTGGTGTGAGGCATCATTGTTAACTGCGAATCTTGACCACACCCCCGGATCATAGTCAATATGCCATACGAGCAATCCATGGCCGGGAAGATATAAGTCCCAGCCTGTGCGCTGCCGGTTCTCTATAAGATAGAAGTCGTTGTCGTTGCCGGTCGGAATCAGATATCCTTCTCCGGATATATTGAAAGGATTGAGCACACAGGTCTTCGGGCTGTCAAGAATCTGAGGTTCCCACCATCCCAAAGCATAACGGGAAAACAGATCGAGAGCCGGGGGAGTGCGACGTTCATTGTTATGCGCTCCACGGTCCATAAGGCTCCAGCTTCCGGGCGTGAAAGGCTCGGTAGAAGCGTTGGCTGTCTTATAGAGGTCCGGGAGCCCGAGTACGTGTCCGAATTCATGACAGAACGCACCTATTCCGTCAGGACGGGAGCCTGTAGGTCTCGGAACCCATTCGCTCGTGCATCCGTATGACTGAAGGTTTTTGCCATCATATGCATACCCGCGGGGCGCATCGGCCGAGTGAGGCCACACAGCATCCGAACCTCCTCCGCTATCCTCGCCGACCCCGGCATAGAATAAAAACACATTGTCGATTACGCCGTCGTTATCCCGGTCATACTGGCTGAAGTCTATGTCCTTATCCAATATGTTGCAGGCATCCACAACCATCAGGGAGGCATTTATGCCATCCTTGCCCGATAACCCGTTGGACCCATAATATGACTGATTATTCGGCAATGTAACGGGCCCGTAAACGTCAAAATCAATGTCAAACGCCCCCTCGGATGATTTCAGGTAGTAATCCCGCGCACTCCCGGTTGAATTGTAATCGGCAAATCCTTCTTGGTTGAGCAGCCTGTGAAAATAGTCGTAGGGATCGCTTATACGGAATTTTACATCCTTATACTCCACCAGAATAACTATTGCCTTCTGCTTGCCGGTTGTCGGGAAGGTCGCATCAGCGAACAGGCCCGGCCCGCGCTTGCCCAAGCGGTCTTCAGTCATGCCGGCGGATGCCTGTTGCTCTAACAAAGAAGATATCAGGCCTTCGTTGTCAAGACTGCGGATGTATTTTTGCGAAGCGGCGTTTCGCTTTCCGATATCGGTTGCCCTGATGGTTGAGGCCTCAACCCGACCCTCTGCATTATGATGTGCGAAATAATAAAAACCGGTGTCATGATTCTCGATAATCAAAATGCCGTCTGCTGTTGTAGTATAATGACTGAATTCATCGCCATGCAGACGCACATCAAGAGTTGTCCCGTCAGGCTGACTGGCTACAAAAACCTCGTTTGATGCTGGACCTGCCAGCATTTTAACGGGATTCAAAGAGATTAAAAACAATGATACTGCAAATATACCAAGAACCTTTTTCATTGATATATTTTTGTTAAAAAATGCGAACATAGGACCGACTAAATTATTGTCGTTTAAATACATGGTAAAAATGATAACGCGAATATAAATTAAAAATCCGAGAATGTCTTTATTTAATAGTTAAATATTGTTAACTGTAATCTGGTGACCGGAATATCCGGAAGTCTGTCGGCCGAAAAATCCGGTTCAACCAATCTGCCTTATAAGGTGTTTTAATGGTGAGAATAAAAGCAACGGGGGTCCTGTATTAGTGGCCTGACCGTCCTTGTGGATTATAAACAATTAAAATTTTAAGATTATGACTTACGAAGAATTAATTGAATCTTCACCTTTAGTATTAGTGGAATTTTTCGCTACATGGTGCTCTCATTGCAAAGCTATGGAGCCGGTAGTGCAGCAAGTTAAAGAAATACTTGAGGGTAAGTGTAAGGTGCAGCAACTTGACGTTGACCTTAATCAGGAAGTGTGTGAAAAGGAGCAAATCAGCGGTACGCCAACATTTATTCTCTACAAGAATGGAAAGGAAGTATGGCGTCAAAGCGGTGAAATGCCGGGCCGAGAACTTCTTGAAGCTGTAGAACAGAATTTCTAAATGCTTCGGCGATAGTTGATGCGGATCATTATGCATCCGCATCAACCTTTATATATGCGTGTCACCCTTCATATATCCGTGGTATCGGGATAAAGGATCAAATTTTGTAGTATGGCAATTCAACGCAGTATTTTTACGCGATTTTTAAAGGCTCTTGAGGTTCCCCATACTGTGGAGTTTTCGGAGAAAGCTTTTCATACGATGGATTTTGATTCGTTGTATGGATTGAGCCATCTGCTGACTTCCTACGGAATTGAAAATGAAGCCTTCCGCATCAGCGATAAGGAAGAGATGAGTAAATTGACTCCTCCCTATCTTGCTCAGTTGCAATCAGGGCACTTCGTGATTGTGGATGCGATAAATGATGATAGAGTGAAATTTGATTCGTCCGGAGAAATAAAGACGCTTACGTCCGATGAGTTTAAGAACCGGTGGAATGGTCTTGTGCTTCTTGCTTATCCCGATAGAAATTCGCGTGAACCCGATTATGGAAGCCATTTTCTGGCGGCAACCATCAATCGATGGAGTTCGTTGGCATTGTTGGTGTGTGTTGTCAGTCTGCTGGCATATTTCTATATTACAAGAGGTATATATCATTCCGTATGGGCAACGGTGGCTGCCGTTTTCAACATCGTTGGATTGTTCTTTTCCTATCTCCTCGTGCAGAAGACTCTCGGAATACATACTTCAACCGGTGACAAGGTATGCAATGTATTGCAGAAAGGTGGGTGCGATTCGATTCTTTCCATGAAGGTATCAAAACTGTTCGGAGTCTTTTCTTGGAGTGTGGTTGGCTTTTCATATTTTGGAATTTCTTTGTTGACCCTTCTTATTTTCCCGCATTTACTCGGGGTCTTGGCTTTGTTCAACATTTGTTGTCTGCCTTATACGGTTTGGAGCATATGGTATCAGAAATTCCGGGCTCATCATTGGTGCACGTTGTGCGTGGGTGTGCAAACAACGCTCTGGCTTCTCTTCGGAGCATACACGGCCGGCGGCTTTATCACTCAGTTGCATTCGCTTCGGACAGATGATTTTGTGCTCCTTCTGGCTTATGTCGCCACGGTTCTGTTCCTGAATATGATAATAACGTTTATTAAAAATCTCAATCTCCATGCCTCGTCACATACCTAAGCCACAACTTCAGTCAGCTCAAAAGCTGACAGCATTCGAAATGACAAAAATTCATTTCGGATGCGAGAAACTTAAATCCGCAGCGATAACCCAATAAGGTTTATTGCTGAGATATTCGGGCCTAATTTTTTATAATACTCTGATACAATGCAGAATAATGAGCGTTTGATAAGGATTATCGAGAAGGAGACATTACAGCTCCATAATACTGATGGAGACATCGGGCCGGGTCTCCCGGCCATTGCTGATGTAAAGGCCCTGATGCAGGCCATATGGGACACTATTTTCTATGAGGGTTCCTGCCACCGACATTGCACCGGTGCTGAAATCACTCAAGGACTTCTTACTGTCTATACTCGGTTATACCATCTGCTTGACATCGCAGTCCCCGAGGAATCAACCGGTATTCCTACCACCGAAACCGCCATGCGGTTCATAGAGAAAATGCATCTTATCCGTGAGTTATTGCTCAAAGATATTGAGGCTATTTTGATAATGGATCCTGCAGCATATTCGGCGCAGGAGGTCATAGCTTGCTATCCGGCGGTAAAAGCGATCCTTTACTATCGTTCCGCGCATGCAATGGTTGACCTCGGGATTCCAATTTTGCCAAGAATGATTACCGAACTTGCCCATTCCATAACGGGCATCGATATTCATCCGAATGCCAAAATCGGAACTTATTTCGCTATCGATCATGGCACAGGCATTGTTATCGGCGAAACCACCATTATCGGTGACCACGTTACATTATATCAAGGTGTGACGCTCGGAGCGAAGGCATTTTCTTATGATGAGAATGGTCTGCCTCAACGTGTTGACAGGCATCCTATCATCGAAGACCATGTGACCATCTATTCAAATTCGAGCATTCTGGGGCGTATTACTATCGGTCATGACACCGTGATCGGAGGCAATACGTGGATAACCCAATCAGTGCCGCCACATTCGAAGATAACCCAGAAAACACTCATTTATAAACAGTAATGTCTTTCATATGAAAATAGCCAATTCCATGACCGAGCTCGTTGGGAATACTCCGCTCGTAGAGCTGCATAATATAGAGAATAAAATCGGATTCAATGGACGTCTCATCGCTAAACTTGAGTCTTTCAATCCCGGCGGGTCGGCAAAAGATCGTATCGCTCTGTCAATGATTGAGCAGGCTGAAAGAGAGGGCCGTCTTAAACCCGGGGCTACACTCATCGAACCGACGAGCGGCAATACCGGAATCGGTCTTGCATGGATAGGAGCGCTGAAAGGTTATGATGTGATTCTGACGATGCCCGACACTATGAGTGCCGAACGCAGAAGTCTTCTCAAAGCTTATGGAGCCCGTCTCGTGCTCACTCCCGGAAAAGATGGTATGAAAGGAGCTATCGAACGTGCAAATGAACTCCGGGCGGAGATTCCAGGCTCTATCATTATGGAGCAATTCGACAATGAAGCAAATCCCCGCGTACATGAAGAGATTACGGCTCGTGAAATCATGAGTGATACTGATGGCTCGGTAGATATCCTCGTGGCGGGAGTGGGCACTGGTGGAACTCTTTCAGGAACAGCCCGCGGACTTAAGAAACATATCCCGGATTTGATGGCTGTCGCAGTGGAACCCGTGAATTCACCTGTTCTTGAAGGTGGCGCGCCAGGCCCGCATAAGATACAAGGAATCGGGGCCGGTTTTATCCCTGCAAACTATGATTCTTCAGTGGTTGATGAAGTGATTGCAGTATCTGATGATGAAGCATTCGCCGGCGCCCGCCTTTTAAACTCCGAAGAGGGAATCCTATCCGGTATCTCCGGAGGTGCGGCTCTTGCTGCCTCCATTGAGTTAGCCAAGCGTCCCGAAAACCAAGGGAAAACAATCGTAATGATTCTTCCCGACTCGGGCGAACGATACCTATCAACTCCTCTATTCCAGAGTGAATAGATTTTAGGGACTCCTAAGGCTCCATCCACTAAAATTTCTTAATGCCAGGGTCGTCCTCTCTTGGTATTAAGACTTTTCAGTAGACGGGGTCAAATCTCTTGAAGAGCATTAAGCCTGATTAAGGAGGAATGGCAGATAATTGTCTTTATTAATTACGTTGAAGGAAGCGTCAGAATATGCGTTTGCAAATGCCTTGGGCGCTTTGGGCATGGCTTTGCCGGCTTTTATCTCGAATGCGGCAATTCCCTGATCTGTCTCCTCAATGAGATCTATCTCCTGATGGTCGTAAGTACGCCAAAAATAGGAGCGTATGCCCAACTTATGATTGAGATTGCGCTTCATGCGCTCGCTGATAATAAAGTTCTCCCATAGCGCACCTTTTTCAGTATCCGGCCGCATGGAAAGAGGCCTGAAGTCGCGAAGCACTGCGTTCCTTATCCCGGTATCCTGAAAATACCATTTACTGCTTTTGCTGATCTCTTTTCGCAAATTCCGCGCATATCCTCCCACTTTATATATCACAAATACTTTCTGAAGAAGATCTATATATCTGTCTACAGTGTTCCTGCTCAATCCGAGCGTACGTGACAATTCATCGAGTGACACCTCGCTGCCTACCTGCCAGGCAAGCATCCGCAACAGGTCATGCAGCTTTGAAGAATTCTTAAGCCCGTCGAGCATAAGGATGTCCCTGAGCAGGTAGGAATCGACAATGTCCTCAAGATACTCTTTTTTCTCCCTGGGATTCTCTATTCCTACGAGTTCCGGATAAAGGCCATATATCATTCTTTCTTCGGCCTTGGCCATGGTAACTATGCCGGGCTCGGTTTTGCTGATCTCCTCTATTGAAAGCGGAGTGAGCATGAATTGACTGCTGCGGCCTACAAGCGGCTCACCGGCTTTATTCTGCAGGTCGAGAGATGATGACCCGGAAGCGATTACCCGAATTCCCTCCACCTCGTCAACTATGAGTTTGAGAATCATGCCTATATCCGGCACATGCTGGGCCTCGTCAATTGCAAGAACATCCACATTGTTAAGAAGTTGCCGGTAATTGGCAATTGACCGGTTGCGCAGTAACTCATATGTCTCTGCGCTCTCGCCATTCAGTATCAGCGGCCTCTTAGAATGCTTTTTTACTAAGTCGCGTAGAAGAACTGTTTTCCCGACCCTTCGAGCTCCATATAAAAGCATCACTTTGCCGGGCCGAATTCTGGTAGTGATCTCTTTCTCGATTATTCTTGAAATATGGCTCATCCCTTTGCTTCTTTCTTATATCGCCACAAAGTTAATAAATTATTTGGGGTTCAGCAATTAAACCCGTATTGAACATAATATTTTACATATTTTAACTAAATTCATTCAGTGCAACTGAATGAATTAACGTAAATTCATTCAATACGACTGAACGAATTAACGTAAATTCATTCAACACGACTGAACGAATTAACGTAAATTCATTCAATACGACTGAACGAATTAACGTAAATTCATTCAACGCAACTGAACGAATTAACGTAAATTCATTCAACGCAACTGAACGAATTTAGCTAATTTCTGCGAAATCAATGCGGTCGCCCGCCTTGTAGGCATGAGATGCGCGACGTCCTAAAAGTTGTGGTAGGTGGCGTGGATGGAGGCTTCGGCCGGGTCTTACACATACTACATTGGATTCTGTAAATAGTTCGCCTGCAGCTATAGGTGCCGATACATAGAGCGATCGGCTCCATTGTCGGCCTCCTCTTTCCGGATTTTCATCTTCAGGAATGCCTTGTCCGGGATCCAAAGCAGCCTCCGCACGGCGAACGTCCCGCACCATCTGTTTGAATTCATCTTTATCCATAGAGAAGGCAGCATCCGGCCCACCTATATTACGGTCAAGGATAAAATGCTTCTCAATCATCACGCCTCCCAATGCTACGCTCAGTACGGGCAGAAGTGATCCCGGTGAGTGATCCGACAGACCGACCTTGACGTCATAACGTCGGCATAATTCTGTCATAAGTGACAGCTGGGCATCCTCTATACGAGCCGGGTAAGCGGAAGTGCATTTCAACAACGTTATATCATCGTTACCCGAATCGCGGCATGCGGCCACAGCCTCTTCAATCTCGCGTGCCGATGCTACCCCCGTGCTTAGAACCATAGGGCGCCCTTGGATGGCCGCATAACGAATCAGTTCAAGATCCATTATCTCGAACGAAGCAATCTTATAAATCGGATTGTCAAGTGATGCAAGCAAATCTACTCCGGCTTTGTCAAAAGGAGTGGAAAAACATACGAGGCCCAACTCGCGGGCAAGTGCATATAGTTCGGCGTGCCATTCATATGGCGTGCAGGCTTCTTTATATAAATCAAAAAGCCACCGACCGTCCCAAAGACCACCGTGGAGAAGAAAGTCAGGAGTCTTCACGTCGAGTGTAAGACTTTCCGGGGTATAAGTCTGGAGTTTCACGGCATCTGCGCCACATTCTGCAATGGCACGAATCGTATCTTTCGCTGTTTCAAGGCTATGGCCATGATTAGCCGACATTTCAGCAACTATCATGCATTTCATGTTTCTTCTGTCTGCAAAGATTTAAAAACTTCAACAATATCTTTCTTACGGGCTAAGAAATCGAAATCCGGGGATTTGTTCAAGGCCGGCGATTCCATCGCATTTTCAAGTCTGAGAGCAATTTGCTCCGGCGAATCCAACAGGTACCCTAATGGTGCGAACCATCCTTCACGCACCCCGTAAGAGTATATTTCTTTCTGATTGTCGACATAAAATCCGGCAGCCACGGGTAAACCGCGAGAAAAGGCCTCTACGCAGACGGTACTTGCCGGAAAAATTCCCCAATCCGCTTTGTCGAATATAGAAGCCATGCCGTTCGCATCCATCCGGCGCCAAATGTGAAGTTTATCCGATTCCGGTGTGCACGTTTCAACAGTCGGGCCGGCTATGACATCAAGGTTAACATCGGGAATAACTCCGGTCACCAGACCTATCATTCTGTCGGTCAGACGATACGGATCAGCGCCCCCTATCGCCATGACTACCCGGGGTTGTTTCTTAATTTCATTCGCCTTGCGGGCAATTCGCGGTTGGAGAAACGGCTCTCGGAGAAATGACCATTCCATCCCTCCGTAAAAACGGGTATATGGTTCGAGTGAAAAATCCGAACGTGACAACGGACAAAAAGTCATAACTGCATCAGCAACGAAATGCCGGTCGTGGACATCATCAATACATACGAGTGCATGTGCCTTCTCTCGCACCGAGTGCTGATATGATGTGGAGAAATAGTAGTTATCAAGCACCACTATATCCGACTTTTCAATGGCATTAAGGAAAATAGCGTCAGCTGTATCAATATCCGCTGCTGTCAAGGGGAGAAATTCCGCGCCACTATCTTTTACAAGGTTCTTCTGATAATCGGAAATAAGGCCATCGGGATTGAAAGATGCGATGACACACCGGAAATCATTGCGCAAATAAGCTGCCAATGCGGAAGTACGCACAAAGTGACCGAACCCTATGCTGCTTCCGGCGTCTGCGCGCAGCATGACTCGCGGCAATTCATCCCGCATAGCTGATAGGGTGGCCGATGTTCCCATCAGAGTTTAAGTTCAAAATTCTTATAATCTCCGGTCTCCTCTACCAATGTGGCTCCAAGTGCGTTTTCAAGTGCCACGGAAGCCGTGTTGCCCTTACGGACATGTGTCCGGATTTCTCTTATCCCGTGCCGGTCGGCAAGATAAGCATAAAGTTCTCTAAGCAATTGCCAGGCGTGCCCTTTGCCTCTTTGGTCGGCTGCTATCCAGATCCCCCTTTCGAGAGTAGCCGGACCATCAACCCTTTCAAGATTTACCGAACCCGCGATACTCCCGTCAAGTGTGAGAACGAGATAATACTGTCGGTTGCGGTTACATTCAAGACTCTTTACGAACCGTGAATGTTCATCTGGGGATATTTCCTCCGGATGATCCATAAATTTCCTCACATCCGGAGCGTTTCGTTCCTGAAGAATTCTATTGTGAAGATTTTCGGGAACTTCCGGATAAGGTATGAAAGAGTAATGACTTGTTTTAAACGATTTAGGCATCGAAAGGAGCCGATATTTGATTTCCGCAATTTTCCAGTCGGTCGGCGTGTCAAGGTCCTGAACTTCCAATTCAGGAAGGATTATTGGCAGTGTGTCCGGTCCCCATAGCGAGCCACACTTCTCAAACTCCTTGACGGTAGTGAAATAGAATTGGCCTGCATCATGATAAGTCGGCTGAAGGTCTTGTGAGCGCGATGATGCGTATTCCGGATATTTCATCCCTATGCGGCCGTTCTGACCAATCACGAGACACCGCTGAGTGGGATAGGAGTATGCCACGCAAGTAAAGGCAGCATGGGCCTCCCCCTGCTGCAGTATTCCCGCTCCGGCACGCAGTCGCTCGGCGGTAACAAAAGGAGCCGTTGCATATAGGCAGCATATAGCGTCATATTCCTTCCCACGCTTCCTATATTCAACTATTACTTCGCGGATTACGTCGGCGGTAGTGGCGAAGTCATTGGATGTGGCTTCGCTGCGCATGAAAGGCACATCAGCACCATAGTTTCGCGCCACTGCGGCGATTTCCTCATCATCGGTCGACACCATCACCGACTCGAAGCATCCCGAAGCAATGGCAGATCTGATGGAATAGGCTATTACCGGTTGCCCGTCAAAATCACGAATATTCTTACGTTCTATCCGCTTGCTCCCCCCGCGGGCCGGTATTATGGCAAGTATTTTCATCGTTCACGTTCCTGCAGGGTGGTTAAAAAACTCGTGTATCTTTTCGATCACGTAGTCCTGTTCCTCATCGGTTAAGGTCGGGAACATCGGTAGGCTCAGACAATGGCGATAGTAATTCTCCGCCACCGGAAGGTCTCCATCCTTCCAGCCGTCCCGGCGATAATAGGGCATCAGGTGAACCGGAGCATAATGCACCTGGGCAAGTATCCCTTCACTCCTCAGAAAATCATACAAGGCTTTTCTGTCGGGCACCTGAATCACATATAAATGGAAAGCATGAAGAATATCATCGGCGCGGAACGGAGTCTTTACCATCGGCAGATTCGCGAGTCCCCGGTCGTAGCGCCGGGCAATCTCCTGACGGCGCGCTATTCCGGCATCAGCGCGACTGAGCTGTGAGATTCCAAGGGCAGCCTGAATGTCGGTCAGCCGATAATTAAAGCCAAGTTCCTGCATTTCGTAGTACCACCCTCCATCGTTATGCGTAAGGAGATTCGGGTCTCGGGTTATACCATGAGTGCGATATAATTCAAGTTTTTGATATAAATCAGGGTTATCGGTAGTGACCATCCCTCCCTCTCCGGTGGCGATATGCTTCACTGGATGGAACGAGAAGACAGTGCAATCAGCCCAAAGACTGTTGCCCGTAAGTTGCTTCCGTCCCTGCGAATCTGTCCACCAGGCTCCGGGAGCATGGCACGCATCCTCAATAATCCAGAGGCCGAATTCATCGGCAATTTGACGGAATTCCTCCAGATTGTGGGGGTAACCGGCAAAGTCTACTATTACTATTCCGGCGAACGTGCCCTTCGGATTCGATTCGAGAATAGACCGCAGCCTGGATGAATCCATAAGGAAAGTATCCGGATCGATATCGCAGAATTCCACATCCCCTCCGCAATATTTGATACAGTTGGCTGAAGCTGCAAACGTTATTGGGGTGACGATTACCCGTTGACCCGGCCCCACGCCAAGAGCCTTGGCCGCGATATGTAACCCTGCCGTTGCATTATTTACCGCAACAGCATATTTCGTTCCGACGTAGGAGGCGAATTTGTCTTCAAATTCCTTGATTTTAGGACCTTGTGTCAGATAATCGGAACGCAGTGTCTCCACGACAGCGGCAACATCCTCATCGGTAATATGCTGGCGTCCGTATGGAATCGGTTTATCTCGCATGGCGCTTTTATTTCACCTCAAAGTTCGGATCAACATATTCCTTTATCTTCTCGCGCATCGACTCCACGGTCTCCCATTCAGTATTCTTGTCGGAACTGTAATGAAATCCATCCGGAACCGGCATCCCGTTATGATGCTTTACGTAATCCTCACGATCGTGCTGGAAAGAGACAGAGGGGAGAATGGCATAATATGGGCCGATATCAATTGTGTTGAGAGCGTCAGTTGCGGTAATCATCTCTTCATGGAGTTTTTCGCCCGGACGGATTCCGACTTCAACCTGTGGAAGATTGGGTGCGATGGCCGTAGCAACGTCCTTGATGTGATAGGAAGGAATTTTCGGTATGAATATTTCGCCTCCGAGATGGTGCCCGATGGCCCATAGCACGAGTTCCACGCCCGCTTCAAGTGAGATATTGAATCGCGTCATACGCATATCCGTTATAGGAAGCTCTTTTGCTCCGGAGTCGCGTTTTGCAATGAAGAAGGGGATGACGCTTCCGCGGGAGCCCATTACATTGCCGTAGCGCACTACGCTGAACTTCAACGGATTGTTTCCCCGGATATTGTTGGCAGCGGTGAAAAGCTTGTCGCTTGTCAACTTTGTGGCTCCGTAAAGATTGATCGGGGCGCAAGCCTTGTCGGTCGAGAGAGCCACCACATCCTGCACTCCTGTAGCAAGTGCCGCGTTTATTACATTCTGTGCCCCGTTGACATTAGTCTTTATACATTCTTCGGGGTTGTATTCTGCTGTGTCAACCTGCTTGATGGCAGCCGCATGGATGATGACATCTATGCCTTGGCATGCGCGTGTGAGACGTTCTCCATCGCGAACGTCACCGATAAAGAAGCGAAGTTGAGGATATTTGTCGTGAGGATATTTCTGCTTGAGCTCGAATTGCTTAAGCTCATCTCGTGAATAAATCACAATGCGTTTCACATCCGGATAACGCTTTAGGATCATCTCCACGAATTTCTTTCCGAAGGAGCCGGTGCCTCCTGTGATCAGAACTGACCTGTTGTTTAGCATATTTAGTAAGTTTTCTATCAGAAAAAACGGGCGCCCACAAGGGCCGATACAATAATTCCCAGGAAGAAAGAGATTCCGATCCACATTTTGGCTCGGCGACTTAAATCGTGGGCTTCGATTCGAAGTTGCTCCCGCTCCTTGGGCGTATACAGATTGCGGGAACCTTCGGCCACGCTACGCTGCGATTCTTCCCATGCCTTTCTGGCCTTGAATGAGAAATACATGGCGATGAGACCGGTGATAGGGAAGCAGAATAGGGTCATGAACAGAGAGAGCAGCATTGTCGGCATCGGCGGACGCGAAGCATCCGGACCGGGCTCTTCCGCCATGAAATTTTCAGGCGGTATTCCCGACTTGCGGGCGATACCTCTGAATCTGGCCGGGACGGCGGCGTAAGGATCCTCTTCCACTGACGAACTCCGCTCTTCAGCATTCTCTTCACGATGCATGGCCGGGCGAGAAGGTCCGCCATGGGTCAGATCGAAAATCCTACGGCGGTAATAGCGGCAGATATCAGCCACATCCTCCGCCTTTTCCCAGTCGGCCATTCCCTTGCACCATACATAGGTGTCGGGCGATACGCCGGCGGCTGCCAGTTCGTCAAGTGTATACGGACCGCATCTGCGTCCATCTATCATTGCAAAATAGCGCATCTTTACCTTTAGAGAGAACCCATGATGGATGAGAACGAAGTGGTGAGGATGTATATGGATGCAGGGATTCCGAGGGCTCCGAACACGAGAGAAATAATTGTCATCGTGCGGGCCGTGGAATTAGCTGAATCGCCCATCGTAGCGTTCCCCTCGTTATAGAAGCGGTTTGCCTTATTTGCATTGACTATTCCGATAATTCCGAAAATCATGCCAATCATGCAGCAAAGAAATCCGAGGATCGTGCCGATAATAGCCCAAGTCATCCAATTGGTGTGGGCAATGGGTAAGCCATTGGGAGCCTCCCGCGTATACATCGGTCGCTGCCCATAGGGTTGCTGAGCATATGGTTGTTGGGCATATGGTTGTTGAGAATAATATGGCTGCTCGGAATAAGGTTGGAAAAGAGGGGTCAGTTCCGGCAGGGTCGAAGCTTTCACCCAGTTTTCGAGTCCTGTGCGCCATACCGGAGTGTCGGGAGTAATTCCGGCTGACCGCAATTCATTATAGCCGAGCGGCCCGCTCTGAACCCCGTCTATTATGAGGAAATATTTCTGTTCCATATCAAGGCAATTAAATTAATGCTGTCTTAGAATTGCAAATTTACAAAAAAATAACAACAATTACGAAGCCGAAGCCTGATAATCGTTGTTTAAATGTCTTATAAGAATAATTTGGAGCGATAAACGGGGCTCGAACCCGCGACCCTCAGCTTGGGAAGCTGATGCTCTACCAACTGAGCTACTATCGCATTGCGTCGGCAAGACTTTGCAAAGTTAATCAAAAATCCCGTTCCTTCAAAATTATTGACTTACTTTTAAGCCCACTTCCCATAAAAAATTGAAAGGGTTTAAGGCTTCCCTACTAAATTTCTTAACGCAGCTGTGCCTTGGATATGGTTTTGCATATTCCGGAGAATTGCGGGCTATGTGACTGAATCAAAAAACGATATCCAATATGTAGCTGCGTGACAAAAGTAATTTTTATCAGAGCTGGTCTTCATATAGACCGGCATATAATTGCTCGCCGGGTGTCTGCACAAGGATGAGCTTAGACCATTTTCCCTTATTCAGCCCATCGGCTTCCAATGAGGAAGAGTAAATGATTATCTTGGTCCCATCCGGAAGGTCTTTCTCTTCTTGCAATATTTCATAGCTGGAAAACGGGAGAACTTCCTGAAGGAAGTCATTTGCACTTTTGATATCCTTATACCAGAAAGGAGATGCACGCCAACAGATTGTCGGAATATTTAGCTCAACGAATTTTTCGGTGGTACCATCCTCAAAATCTCCGGCAATATCTCCGAAAAATGGGAACAATGTGATTGCATGAGCTGCACTGAAAGAGAGTGCAAGCATTATGGTTAAAATTATTCTTTTCATATATGATTCCATTTACTAAGTATTTATATTCAAAACGCGGGGCGTTGCCGTATATTGTAAAATTTTTGAAAAATAAATAGTTACAAGAATGGTTCGAGCTTGGATTCAAATGTGTAACGCCGGTTGTCTACGGGAAATGTAAATTCGATTTTGAAGGAATGTAGCCGGAGTCTGTCCGCGTTTTTATTTGAAAGCCCATATAGAGGATCGCCGACAATAGGCATCCCGAGTCCTGCTTCCGAGGCGGCGTGTACGCGGAGCTGGTGAGTTCTTCCCGTATGCGGGTGAAATATAATTCGACTTCGCCCTTCTGAAACGCCTGAGAATTCATAATATGTCAGAGCTTCCTTTCCATTTACGAAATCTATCAATTGTCGGGGCCGGTCGAGGTAATCGGGAGCAAGTGGCAACCTGATGCATCCTTGCGCATCGTGCCCAAGTTCTCTGTAATCTCCTTCCAACTCGGCTAAATATGTTTTCTTAACATTGCGGGTAGCGAATAACTTACGCATGATTTTCAGCGACTCTTCACCGAATGCTGCGATCACAAGTCCCGAAGTATCACGATCAAGGCGATGGGCAAGCTTCACATCTTTATCAGACCCATAATGCTGCGTGAGCCATTGCTCAAGAGATAAAGCATGTCCCTTGCCGGGCACGGAAAGCATTCCGGATGGTTTTTCCAGGACGCAGAACCATTGATTTTCGAACACAATTTCGGGCTCGTAATTAGTTTGAGATGAAAAATCATCTGTCAGAGGGGGAATCACATCCAATCCTTGAAGCATCCATCCGAGCACCGGCAAGCACTTTCCGCGGCATGCAGGATAATGCATCCCATGCAAACGAACTTCTCCTCCCTTTGGCTTACCATACCAGTATTCTGCCATTGCCTCCGGTTTCCAACCCCTTCTATACGCCTCTTGCAGAAGTTTCGGCCCGCAGCATTCACCGGCTCCCGATGGAGGAATCCCGAAAGAAGTATCTGCAAAAATTTCTTTCAGGCTTTTGTTTTCTCCTTTGGCGTTCAAAAGTATAAAATCAGAAAAAAGCCGGTCCTGAAGATCTTCCGAATCCTTGCGGCGCTTTGCTTTCAAGAATTCGAGGTGTTCCTCGGCTTCGCGCAGGCTCTGTGAGAATGGCTCGAGCCGTAAGGCGAGTCTCTTCTTCAGCCGTTGTAATTCCGCTTTTTCAAATTGACTTTGCCTTATCATCTCCGCTTCATCTTCCGCGTTCAGACCACCTGTCCTTCTACGTTCAGCCCTTTCGGCCTTTGACCGCCGGCATTTCTCTCTAAACAATGTAACTTCCGATTCCAATGGCACCATTGCCTTTTCATATTCTGATCTTATTCCGGGTAAGATTTCTGACTCATATTTTTTGATTTCAATATTAAGTCTTGAAATATCAGCCTCCTGTCTTTTGAAATAGCCTTCAGGCTCAAGATAGTCGAATACCGGACCCACAAACCCGGCAAAATTGAATCCCCCGCCACCAAGTTGTCCGGAAAATGCATAGAGCGCATGGTGAATCTGTTGGGCATCCGAAGCGATTAAGACACCAAGCATTTTCCCGGCATCTATCTCCCTGATGAAATTAAGATTTGCCTCCGTCGGGTTTTCCTTCAACCGTTTGATGCATTGAATTAGTGATTTAAATGCCTCTTCACATGCCTTGTCAGGTCGATAATCGAAAGGGTTGTTCATAATCCGGATAAAGGTTTTTATTAAGGAATACGCTCTAACTTGAAGCGTGTTTCTAAATCTGAACCATTCACATATTCAGATGAATAATGGAAAAGTTGCAACGCGCTTTCATTTATATAACGTGAATTCTACCCGGTAGAAGACTTCATACTCTTAATTTTTGTATGAATGGGTGCGATTGAATCCTGTTCCGAGTATCGCTAACTATCAAACAATAATGACTTATTATTGTTTAAATTATACATTCTTGAAAGATGGCTTACACTCATTATTAAGACTCCATCCAATAAAAAATGTTAAATGCAGGGCGGGCTCTTTTTGAGCTAAAATCTTGAATCTCTGAGGGA
>JAIDDJ010000042.1:0-10050 GCA_029055345.1 Muribaculaceae bacterium
TTCCCAGAAATAAATTCAAAATAACATTACATAATAAAATTCACATTAACAGGTAATACTTATGTTGTATCATCCTTCTTATGGGAAGTGTATCAGATAACCTATATGTTGCTATAAGATTATTCTATGTTGCATTAGTGCACACTATAGATATTAAATCTATGACAATATATTAGAAATGAATTGTCTTGCTGAGCTTTCTCAACTTAAATGCGAGTATAATTCTGTAGCAACCGAATGCTATGAAAGAAATTCCGATGTAGAGCCATACTGCAATTCCTCCGGCAATCGGTCCGGCAAGGAAGATGATTGCAAATACAAGCGCTGCAAACAGGAAGATCAGCATCCATGCGAGCCAGTCGCGTGCGTAACCTGCCAATACGAATGCTTCGCAAATTGCATTGATGGTCACAAAAATCAGATAAAGACCAATTGTGTAGATAAAAACTGTGATAAGTTGCGCTTCAGGCATCATGAAGAGCCATATACCGCAGATGATTTCAATAAGCCCAAGCGCCAGACTCCAGCCCCAGCTTGAGTGAGGAGCAGTATTAGCTATTCCATAACCGAGATTCATTACACCGGCTGCGGTGATCGCTGCTGCGAAAAACCATGCCAGTACTGTTAGTGAACTAAGCGGGCTGCATAGACACCATATGCCGATGGCAACGGCCAATAGTCCCGTGATCATTGGTATCCACCATAATTTTGTTGGTGTTCCCCCAAGGTTGTTTGTGCTCATAGTCAATTAAGTTAAAGTTTATATTTACTTTTATATTAAAGAGGCAATCAATAGTAAATTGGTGTTGATTGTAGCCTTCCGGCTATTGGATGCCTTCAATAAAAAAACGAACGAACATCTTTATTTGTTCGTTCGCAATCACTTTGCAATTGCATTCCTCAGCATTTACAAGTGTTTCGGAATGTATTATATATTTCGAAGGTAAATGATTCTTTGATTCGAAGAGCCCCTGAATCTCAAATCGGGGTCTCGCCGGGATTCGATAAAAGGACCCTCTACTACCGCCTCGCAATACTCAAGCGCATTCTTCAGTCGTTCAGAGCGTTCAATTTGCTCGAGAGTGAAACCGGTGTACACCCATGTCGAATGTCCGGCCTCCTTTATTTTGCGTGTAAGTGCCCTTACCTCCTCAGGATGGTAGAGAGGATCTCCGCCGCTTAATGTAACATCAAAGTCTTCCTCGACAATTATTTCCATCAGTTCCTCCATTGTCATATCTCGGCCTGCTTCAAAATCCCAGGATTGCGGATTATGGCATCCGGGGCAATGATGGCGGCAGCCTGCCATATATATGGCAGTGCGAAACCCGGGACCATCCACTGTGGTTCCTCTTATGATGTCAAGAATACGCATTATCTCGTGTTGTATTTGAGTTTCGAGATTAGTTATTGAATAATTTGGAGGAGCAATTCAAAATTCGGAGGTTATTTATGTGTAACGCGGTCGTGAAGTTCGGCAAGTTTTCCTGAATTCCAGCGCTCGGTAGTGCCCACGAGATAGCCTGTAATACGTTGTATCGTCTCAAATTTGGAGCCGCATTTGGGGCAATGGGTCATGCTTGAATCCGCATTTTCATATCCGCATCCCGGACAATGGTTCCGGTTATGGTTTACCGAACCGTAGCCCATGTTGTACTTATCCATCATATCGACAATCTGCATGATGGCCTCTTCGTTGTGAGTGGCGTCGCCGTCAAGTTCCACATAGAAAATGTGTCCTCCACCTGTCAGTGCATGGTAAGGAGCTTCGACTTTAGCTTTGTGACGTGGAGAGCAATGGTAATAAACCGGAACATGGTTGGAATTGGTATAATAGTCCTTGTCGGTCACTCCCTTTATTTCGCCAAAAGATTTACGGTCGCGTTTTGTGAACCTACCCGCCAATCCTTCTGCCGGCGTAGCCAATATCGAATAGTTATGGGCATATTTTTCGCTGAACTCGTTTGCACGGCTGCGCATATGACTCACAATCTTGAGTCCCAACGCCTGCGCTTCTTCACTTTCGCCATGGTGTTTACCGGTCAGTGCGATCAGACATTCCGCGAGCCCGATAAATCCGATACCCAATGTGCCCTGATTGATTACGCTTTCAATCGTGTCGTTGGGTCCGAGTGTATCTGAACCGTTCCACAGCGTGCTCATAACAAGGGGAAATTGCTTGGCAAGGGCACTTTTCTGAAAGTTAAACCGGTCATTGAGCTGTCGGGCCGTAACATCGAGGATATGGTCAAGACTCTCGAAGAATCTTCTGATTCGCTCTTCCTTGTCGCATATATTCATCACTTCTATGGCGAGCCTTACAATATTAATCGTGGTGAACGATAGGTTTCCGCGACCGATAGATGTCTTTGCTCCGTAGCGGTTTTCGAACACGCGGGTCCGACAGCCCATAGTTGCCACCTCATGTATATACCGCTTGGGATCATCGGCTTTCCATTCATCCGTCTGGTTGAAAGTTGCATCCAGATTCAGGAAGTTGGGGAAAAATCTGCGCGCCGTAACCTTGCATGCAAGCTTATACAAGTCATAATTCCGGTCATCCGGTTCATAATTGACTCCCCTTTTTTTCTTCCATATCTGGATGGGGAAAATCGCAGTCGCGCCATTTCCGACGCCCTCCATAGTGGAGTGAAGAAGTTCACGGATAACGCATCTGCCTTCGGCCGAAGTGTCAGTGCCGTAATTGATTGATGAGAATACAACCTGATTTCCTCCGCGGGAATGGATTGTGTTCATATTGTGTATGAAAGCCTCCATTGCCTGATGCACTCGGCCAACCGTCTTGTTGATTGCATGTTGGAGGTACCTTTCTCGTCCGTGCAGTCCTTCCAGACTCTTGTGTGTGTAATCATCCAATTCCATGTCATACATATCCGCCAGGTCTTCGCCGGAGAGTGCCTCGATTGTCTTGACCTCCTCAATGAACGAACTTCTGACGAACGGCGCCAGATAGAAATCGAAAGCCGGAATAGCCTGTCCTCCGTGCATTTCGTTCTGAGCGGTCTCCAATGAAATGCATGCTATGACGCTCGCGGTTTCGATTCGTTTGGCAGGACGCGATTCTCCATGGCCCGCTGTGAATCCGCGTCGGAGTATCTTGTCAAGAGGGTGCTGAACGCATGTCAGGCTTTTGGTAGGGTAGTAGTCCTTGTCGTGAATATGAATGTAATTGTTCTTTACGGCTTGTTTAGCCTCAGCCGAGAGAAGGTAGTCGTCAACAAAAGGTTTTGTGGTCTCGCTTGCGAATTTCATCATCATTCCGGCCGGCGAGTCCGTGTTCATATTGGCATTCTCACGGGTTATGTCATTATTCTTGGCCTCGATGATTTCAATAAAGATATCGCGTGTCTTTGCTCTGCGTGCGATGCTTCTTTGATCGCGATATGCTATATACCGCTTCGCCACATCCTTTCGGGCTGATTTCATCAGCTCGATTTCCACGCGGTCTTGTATGCCCTCGACGGTCATCTGTTCATCACCACCCATTCCTATTCTATCGGTGATTTTCTGAATCAGGCCCTCATCTTCTCCGAGGTCAGTGGTAAGCATTGCCTTGCGTATGGCTGCCTTGATTTTCTCTTCGTTATAGCCAACAATTCGGCCGTCACGCTTCACTACTGTCTGAATCATTATCTTGAGTTTTTTGGTAGGGATGAATATGGCCGCTGAGACAGCTGCCGATGGTAATTTTTATATACGATGGCAAAATTAAGATTAAATTTTTAAACGGCCAAATAAATCAAGATAATTTCAAAAATTTAACTTTTGGAAAACTTTACTGACCTTAAAATTTTTTAATATATTGTATATCAATAATATAAAATTTATTTTGGAAAACTGCAAATAGCTTGCAGTTTTCCAAAATATTGAGAATTAATTTATAACAGGTAAAATGTGTTTCCCGAATTATAAGGAACGCGAACTTATGCGTCAGTCCATCCGGTCTCTGTAGTCAGTGTAATCAAATTGTCGGAGAAGCAGAGGGTTGCCTACTATTGGCTGGAGCCATATGGAAGGATGCTGTATGCCGTTGAACATGGTGGTTTTAACAGTAGTATAATGGTTCATGTCAAGCAAAGTGAGTCGGTGCCCCGGTGTCAATGGGTGCGCGAATTGCCAGCCATCGACATAATCACCACTCAGGCAGGAATTACCACCAAGTCGATAATGGAATCCTTCATCTTCCGGGCCTTGCTTGTCGGCAGTTGTTGAACTATCCTCTTCAGGAAGGGCTTCTGCTATTACCGGTTTGTAGGGCATTTCCAGGCAATCGGGCATATGGCAGGCGAAAGATGCATCTATTATTGCGGTCTTTATACCGGAATCCTCCACTACATCCAGAACTTCAGTCACCAGATCCCCCGTCTGCCAGGTGAATGCGCTTCCAGGTTCAATGATGAGTTCAAGATGGGGATATTTTGCATGAAGAGATTTCATCAGCTTTATTAGATGAGCGGTGTCGTAATCCTTTCTTGTAATTAGATGGCCTCCGCCCATATTAAGCCACTTGACTGATGGCAGCAAATGGCCATATTCATTCTCAAAGGATTCAAGGACAGCCTCAAGGTCATAACTCGATGACTCGCACAGCGCATGGAAATGAAGTCCTTCCACCCCTTCGGGTAGGCCTTCCTTCAGATTTGAAGGATTTTCTCCGAATCTTGAGCCTGGCATGCAGGGATTATAGATATCAGTCTCAATGACGCTGCAATGGGGGTTCACCCGCAGGCCGGCAGATACCTTTCTCGTTCCTTCGTTGGCATTATGAGCCTTTATCAACGGGTAAAACTTATTGAATTGAGAGAGTGAATTGAATGTGATATGTGCGCAGCCCTCAAGGAACTCAGGGAATGTAGCATCCGTATAGACCGGACAATAGGCATGCACATCATTCCCCAGATAATCCAGTGAGAGTATCATCTCATTGAGCGAGCTTGCTGTAGAGGATTGAAAATACTCACGAATTATAGGAAAAGTCTTCCAAAGGGCATTGGCTTTGAACGCCATAATGATTTTCAAGTCAGCATCTTCACTGACTTTCTTCAACTTTTCAAGATTGGCCCTTAGCTTTTCCTCATATACTATATAGAAAGGCGTCGGAATATCGGCTATTGTGTTTATTTCTTTCATATTATAGTGAATTTGGCAAATTTAAGCAGCAGATTTTTCTTTCCTACCATATCGAAGTCAACGGTGATACTTGCTTCACCGCTGATATGTCCCTTCTTTACGATCTGGCCTCTGCCGAATTTCCCGTGTTCAATTCTCATTCCCTCGTTAATTTCCGACTCCTGATGAAGTGTGAATCTGCCATCACCGGTTGACTCAGATACAGATTTCCCGTATGAGCGCCTTTGTTTCATTGAATCGGCATAAATATTTGCGAATCCTCTGTTTGACTGGCGGTTCTGAATATAATTATTGGTCGGCCTCACAAACGTGGTTTCAAACGGCTCGTTATCATCCTCAGAAGATATCGCCCTTATGAAATGCGGATCAATCTCCGAGAGGAACCTTGATGGGGAAGACATTTTGGTCTGACCATTTCGGAAACGCGACTTGGCATAAGTAATAGTGCACGATTCCTTGGCCCTGGTAATCGCAACATACATTAGTCGTCTCTCTTCTTCCACTTCGGCAATTGTGGTCATTGACATAGCTGCTGGAAAAAGTTCCTCTTCGGCACCGACGATGTATATATGTTTGAATTCAAGTCCTTTTGCGGCATGCACGGTCATGAGTGTCACCTTGGGCTCATCATCAGAGTCTTTTTCATCCGCATCGGTAGCCAAAGATACTTCCGAAAGGAAAGTCGACATATCGGTTGCCCCTTCTCCGCTTTCCTCATGAAGTTCCACAAAGTCTTTAAGGCCGCTCAGCATTTCGGAAAGGTTCTCCTGACGAGAAACGCTTTCCGGAGTGTTGTCGTGAGCATACAACAGCAGCATCCCCGTCCGGTTATAAATCATCTGCCCCAATTCATATGCGTTCGATTTTTTGCCGTCTTCTATAAAATCATGTATCATGTCTGTGAAAGCTGCCAATTTTTTCCTTGTTCCGGAATTGACATCGAGCTGATACTTGTCGGGATTGTCAAGCACCTGCCACATACTCACATCAGCATTCCCGGCCGCTTTCTGCAATTTCTTGACAGTGGTTTCTCCGATTCCTCGTGCCGGGAAATTGATGACACGCCTCAATGCCTCGTCATCATCCGGATTGACCGTGAGCCTGAAATATCCTATCACATCCTTTATTTCCTTACGTTGATAGAACGCAGTTCCACCCACTATTCTGTATCCGATATTGCGTTTTCGGAGCGCCTCCTCTATAACACGGCTCTGGGCATTGGTGCGATATAGCACGGCATAATCCTCATAGGAATCATGCTCGGAGAGCTTCATTCGGTTGATACCGGTCGCAACTACGTAGGCCTCCTCGATGTCGCTGTATGTCTTTATTATTTCAACCGGACTTCCGACCGCATTTTCGGAATAGACCTGCTTCCGCAATTGCCGGGTGTTCTTATCTATAAGGCTTCCGGCAGCATTTACGATGTTTTGCGTTGATCGGTAGTTACGTTCAAGTTTAAAGGTCTCAAGGCCCGGATATGATTTTTCAAGATTGATAATGTTGGCTATATTGGCACCCCTGAATGAGTAAATACTCTGTGCGTCATCACCGACCACACATATTTTGTTGTCAGGCTTGGCAAGTTGCGAGACAACGAGGTGCTGTGCGAAATTCGTGTCCTGATACTCATCAACGAGAATATAGCGAAAAAATTCTTGATAGTGTCTGCATATATCGGGATGATCTCGGAGTAAAACGTTCATCTGAAACAGAATGTCATCGAAATCCATGGCATTTGCCGCTTTGCAGCGTCTTGCATATCGCTCGTAGATTTGCGAAATCATCGGCCTTTTAGCTCTCCGGTCAGAATCATAATTGGCAGCTTCATACATTGCCGGAGTCATCATGGCATTCTTGGCATTAGAAATGATTGCAGCTACCGAGGAGGGCTTATATTGCTTGTCATCGAGTCCGAATTCCTTGATGATCTGTTTGACGAGCGTTTTGGAATCCGTGCTGTCGTAGATGGTAAAACCATTCTTGTAGCCTATTTCCTCGGCATGGCGGCGAAGAATGCGTAAAAATATAGAATGGAATGTTCCCATCCATAGGCGTGACGCCACTTTCTCTCCCACAGCCTGTGAAATACGCTCCTTCATTTCCCGAGCCGCCTTGTTGGTGAAGGTAAGCGCCAGAATGCGATAAGGTTCTATTCCCATCCTGAGAAGATGGACTATCTTATATGTGAGAACCCTTGTCTTTCCGGAGCCGGCTCCGGCTATCACGAGAGACGGACCATCGCAATATTCCACTGCCGCGCGTTGCTGCGCATTAAGCTCCTCAAGATAGCTATATTCATTCATCATATGAAGGGATGCGGGGAATAAAATGATAACTGTTGTCGCGGTAATCGATTCGGCAGCAGTAGTGCTGCATACCGTTGGAGACAATGAGGTAATCAGCGTGCAGTTCCATGTTATATCTCACGATCTGGTCAAAAACAGTTTGGGATATTTCGATATCGGGCGCCTTGTATTCAACTATTATTTTAGGAGTTCCATCGCGATGGAACACCACGGTATCGCAACGTTTCCTGGTTCCGTTCACCTCAATTCCCGCTTCATTGGCCATCAGTGAGACAGGGTAATGGTATTCATTATAGAGCCAGCTTATAAAATGCTGACGGACCCACTCTTCAGGAGTAAGCACAACCCATTTCCCCCGAAGCGGGTCGAATATTCTTGTCGCATCATTATCTTCCCGTATTCGCAAAGCCACGACCGGGAGATTTAATTCCGGGTATTTCTTCATTATAATCAGGACTATATCAAATTATCTTAAAATCCGTCTCAATGTTTGATTCTCACTTGCGAGATGGAATTTTTTTATTTTTGTGAAAGAGTTGAAATAACTGAATTATTTATACTAAAGTGGATACCTCTAATCTATGAGGATTATTTTTTTGCAGTTGTATCGGCGATCGGGACTATCGAGGAGTCACTATAAGAGCCTGAAAATGCGGCATTCAAAATGGCAGCGAGCCTTAGGCCTCCACGTAAAAGTTGTTTTTCTATTACCGGTGTCCATTTCGCAATATAATTGTACTCGATATTAGTATTTTGGGGTGTTGTTTCATAAATTTCTTTAGCAATTTTGTAAGACTCCAGTCCCCAGTCTTCAGGCAACATTGAGTTTAAGATCTCACTTTGCTGTTCGGGTGTGGCCCTGTCAATCTGTTGCTGCCATTCACTATAGCTCCACTTATGTCCATTTTCAAGTATGGCGCTGTCCCACTCTGAATGGAGATTGCGAGGGCTGTTGAAGTGTTTAACCACCCATTTGTTGCCACCCAAATCGCTCAAATGACCAAGGTGCATCGGTTGGTGGATATCGCCCGCGAGATGAACTACTATTTTTAAGGCCAGAGCCCGTTCATCCTTACTTTTAGTGGTGTCGCCGAGAAGAAGGATTTGTTCATTCAGGGCGGTTACTACATCTCCTTTGGGATTCCTGCGCGCATTCCAATAGGTTTCATCGGCATCGATATTGCGGTAATGCCAAGTCTTTGTGTAGGCATATTCCGGCGTGTGAGAGGCATTGTCAAGCCAGTTTGACCAATATATAATTGAACGGCCATCCAGCAGCGAATCAATCATTGATTTAGCCTCCGGAGTAAGATGATTCTCGGCAATGCAGGCTACTGTGTCATGACCTTTCTGGCCCCAGCCATAGGCCATTACGCTCGTTGCAGCCAATGCCGCTATTAAAATGCTGCGCTTATATTTTTTCATTTCGAATTTTTTTAAGATTTCAACTGCAAATTTACTATAATATTCGCAAAAATCAAAGTGTCGCGAAGTAACTGATATATTACAGACGTTGGCCTCATCATGAGTAAAGATCTTAAGGGACGCGCTCTAAAGCTAAATGGTCTTTTTAGCATCGTTTCATAGATAGCAGTAAATATGGTATACATAAAGGGGCCGAGTCTTAAATGACTCAGCCCCTTTTTGAGGAATAAAAAATCTTATAGGATTACTTCATTATCTTCTCGGCCTTACCATTGAGTACGCGAACGAAGATTCCGTTAGCAGGATTGTCTACACGCTGACCCTGGAGGTTGAAATAAACTGCTTCGCCTTCGAGTTCTGCATTGATAGTATTAACACCGGAAACAGTTGTAACAGTCAGAGTAGTGTTGTCAAAGTCCATAACGAACTTATACTTCTTGCCTTCTTCATTGGCAGCAATCTTCCAAGAAGTGCAAGCACTTGCGTTAACGCCGGCTACGAATGTTTCGAATGGAACGGGTGCTGAGCCTACTTCAGTGTCAGAAACAGCAGGGCCGAAGCGGTTTTCGCTATTGACCATTCCCCAAGCTTCCTCATCCTCAAGGCCTTCAGTTGCAAGAGTTGAGCAGAAGCTGAACCAGCCGTTGCCCTGGTATGCGTCAAGAATTACAGATTCGCAAGTAAATACGTTACCGGACTTAGTCATTTCTACGCCAATTGCAGGATTCATACCGAAGAGGCAATTCTCGATATTACCGATAAGGTAGAGAGTGGTCGGAACATCACCGGGAGTCGGAGGTGTAGGAGGATTCGGGTCATCACCAACCTTTGTAAGGGTCAGAGTGTTTGTGCCGCAATCATACTTAACGTTGTAAACTGAGCCTGCAACCGCACCTGTAACGTGCATTTCTTCCATTACTGTAACTTCAGTTAGCACGGTGGGAGTATTGGGTTCGACCATTCCGTCGGCTGTGCCATAATAGAGATCGGCAGTGCCGTTCCAAATCTTAATCTTGAACAAGTCGTCGCCAAGAGCTATGTCACCATATTCCACGATACCATCTTCAGGAACGGGAACGCCTGTGAACCATTCGTTACCTGCGGCTTCGTTTGCGGGAGAACCGAGGTTGAAGTACCAGCCAGTGTAGTCGCCGGGAGTCGGAGG
>JAIDDJ010000042.1:10150-15495 GCA_029055345.1 Muribaculaceae bacterium
CATTCGTTACCTGCGGCTTCGTTTGCGGGAGAACCGAGGTTGAAGTACCAGCCAGTGTAGTCGCCGGGAGTCGGAGGTGTAGGAGGATTCGGGTCATCACCAACCTTTGTAAGGGTCAGAGTGTTTGTGCCGCAATCATACTTAACGTTGTAAACTGAGCCTGCCACCGCACCTGTAACGTGCATTTCTTCCATTACTGTAACTTCTGTTAGCACGGTGGGAGTATTGGGTTCGACCATTCCGTCGGCTGTACCATAATAGAGATCGTCAGTGCCGTTCCAGATCTTGATCTTGAACAAGTCATTGCCAAGAGCGATGTCACCATATTCCACGATACCATCTTCAGGAACGGCAACGCCTGTGAACCATTCGTTACCTGCGGCCTCATTTGCGGGAGAACCGAGGTTGAAGTACCAGCCAGTGTAGTCGCCGGGAGTCGGAGGGGTTGGAGGAGTCGGAGGATTACCATTGCCGGTTACAGTCAGCACCCCTGTAGGAGCGTTCTTATCCAATACAAAATTAAAGTGGTAGGTTCCTGATCCGACATTGAATGCATTTCCAGATTGGCTGGCTGTGTAGGATTCACCCATTTCAACTTCAATATCAGCACCACCGGTTCCGTAAATGTATGCTCCGGCTTTCAGCTTGAAATAATTTGACGCTCCTGTGAAAGTTACGTCACCTTCCCATACATTGTTTGTTCCGCTCTTCAATGTAAGCGGTCCGTCAGTACGAGATTCATCCCATGCATCACCAAAATCGCCAACTACATATACTGTGCTGTATTCATTTTCTGCAGCTGCGCCTGTAATTTTTATTGTCTTATCAGATGTGTTAAAGGTAACTGTAAGAGGATATGCGATTACGCCTTTAACAGAAAAGTTACCGCCACCTACTGTATAAGTATAAGTTTTGTCGGGTTCAATATTGCTTACACCACCGATTTTATCGGTCCAATCCGGGGTCCCTAAGGTGCCACCGCAGATTAGAAATTCTCCTGAGAATGGTTGCAGCCCGGTTCCATCAAGTGTTATGGAATAAGTTGTTCCGGTTTGCTGGAATTGCAGTTTTGCGTGATCCCAGCCATTAAAACTTCCAGATATGAAATAATTGCCTGTAGCAGCCATAGCTGATAACGAGGCTATTACTCCAAACAGAAAAAGTAGAATCTTTTTCATTTTGTTGTAATGGTTTTAAGGTTAAAGTATGTTTGAATTTGAGTTTTTCGTTATTTTGGGTTTTCCCGGCAAATTTATGTAATTTTTTTAGTTGACACAAATTTTTAACATAAAAAATAAGTAAATTTTGCATTGTAACGAATAAGAAAGTGTAATAATCAACTTTTTTATAAGGTATCTGATCATTTTAAGTATAAAAAATACTATCATCATTATATCAATAAATTTCAACATAATCTTCAATTCTCATCAATATCTCATTTAAATCGTTTATGCCCAAGAGCTCCTTTCCCTCGCATACAAAACTTCCGTTATAACATTAGCCGGGATTAGAATGATGTTTGATGACTTATTGTTGGATTTGCCATTTTTATGAATTTTTCGTAAATTTGCAATTCATTCATCAATGTTTATATGAAGGTACTGAAATTCGGGGGTACTTCTGTGGGGACGGTCGAGAGCCTTAGAAATGTTAAGGCTATCGTTGATTCGCTCGATGCTCCTGCTGTCGTAGTGGTTTCCGCTCTTGGCGGCCTTACTGATTATCTTATCGCTACCGCCAACATGGCTGCAAAAGGAGACATTGCCTTCCGTGATAATGTCTCTCATATTTCCAAAAGACATTTCGATATAATTGAGGCATTGGTGTCCGATACTCAACAATCCTGTGTAAAGGAGAAAATTTCCCAAATGCTGACCGAACTCGAAACCATCTATACCGGAGTCTCGATGATAGGGGAGTTGTCGGAAAAGTCACTCAACAGAATAGTTAGTTTCGGTGAGAGAATGTCATCGTTCATTATAAGTTATATACTCAGGGATGCGATCCATGCTGATTCGCTTGAGTATATGAAGACTGAGAAATGGTTTAATCGCGATATTGCATCTCGCTCACTTACCGATTCGTTAATCAGACAGACTTACGCGTTGCCACTGGAAAAGACCGTGGTAACAGGAGGATTTATTTCTCGCGATAAGGATTCGGATGAAATCACGAATCTTGGTCGCGGCGGCTCAGACTATACAGCAGCTCTCATAGCGGCGGCCCTCGGAGCCGACTCCCTTGAGATATGGACAGATGTCGATGGCTTCATGACTGCCGACCCGAGAATCATACCAAATGCCCGGGTCATCGACAGAATGTCGTTCATTGAGAGTATGGAGCTTTGCTCTTTCGGGGCCAAAGTGATTTATCCGCCGACAATCTATCCCGTGTTTCATAAGAATATCCCTATCAGAATCCTCAATACTCACAATCCAACGGCTCCCGGAACTTTAATCACTGACAACAATGATTCGCTTGAGAAGTGTGTTCGCGGGGTTTCATCCGTCAAGAAGACAGCGCTTGTCACGGTAACAGGTTCTTTAACAGCCAATGTGGCGGAAATTAATTCGCGCTCGTATAATGCTATGGCACGTAACGGAATCAGTATTTTCGTGGTTGCGCAGCCGGATTCAGAGAAGAAATTCTCCTTGGCAATGAGTTCAGCGGATCTGCAGAGAGCCGAAGCCGCATTGCGAGAGGAGTTTGCTCCCGAACTGCAGAATGGTTCCATCTCCGGTGTGGAGGTGCTTGATAATCTTGCCATTATAGCAGCCGTAAGGGAATCTATAAAAGAGCTGCATGGTCTCGGGCCCCGTCTTGTGAATACGCTTCTTCGTGAAGGTATTGACGTCAAGGCAATTTCCGACGGAGCCTCCGAATCCACAATTGCCCTGATTGTGGATGAAAAAGAAACGGACCGGGCTCTGCGACTGATACATACTGCCTGCTTCGGCTGACAAACCAGAGCTCATTACCTTAAATTATAATATCAATAAATATAACACCATGGATATCAAGAATGCCAAATTTGAAATAAGCAGCCCGGATGTAAGCAAGTGCCCTATGACAGATGTACCCGAATATGCTTTTATAGGACGCTCGAATGTGGGTAAATCATCGCTGATCAACATGCTTTGCAAAAGCAAGAAGATGGCCAAGACCTCCCAGACTCCGGGCAAGACTCTTCTCATCAATCATTTCCGGATGGATGATGGCCGCTGGTATCTTGTTGACCTTCCGGGTTATGGATTCGCGGCCCGCGGAAAGGAGCAACGCGAACAACTCAGGAAACTTATCGAAGGTTATATTCTACAGCGCAGAGAACTTGCTTGCCTTTTCGTGCTAATTGATATCCGTCATGAACCTCAGAAAATCGATGTTGAATTTCTCAATTGGGTAGGTCAACATGAAGTTCCGTTTGCGATAATATTCACAAAAGCTGACAAACTCGGGCCAGTGGCTGCGCAGCGTAATGTCGATGCCTATTGTGATCGTTTAAGAGATACCTGGGAAGAATTGCCACCAATTTTCATCTCATCATCCGAGAAAGCACAGGGTCGTCAGGAGATTCTCGATTACATATATGCCATTAATGAGGACATAGAGAAGACCGAGTGACAGACAGACTTGATTGAATAACCAATAATCAGGATTTCAAGCCCTGAGTCATCCAACCATGGAATCATGAATATAAAGGAACTTATCAAAGATGGAGGGAAAAAGGGGGAAGTGTTGCGTTTCGCTCTTGTAGGCGGGTTTTGCACTCTGCTGCAATATGGCATATATGTAGTTTTCGTGAATGCTGTGAAAGTGCCGGCGGTAGTTTCCACCATGATAAGTTATGCTATAAGCTTCATAGCAAACTTTATCCTTTCAAGTCTCTTTACTTTCCATAGTGATCCCAATGCCAAGAAGGGACTCGCATTCACAGCAAGCCATCTGATCAACATGGGAATGCAGACGGGTCTGGTGGCAATATTCAAAGGAATTGTAGGTCAGACACTCGCATTACTGCCTGCACTCGCAATTTGTGTGCCGCTCAATTATTTCATGGTTAGATTTGCCTTTACGGACCGCCATTTCCAGACAAAAAAGAAAAATAAACAATCCAATAATATTTAAATAATATGAAGATAGCATTCGCTTCCGACCATGCAGGTTATACGCTGAAACAGCATCTCATCGAACTTTTAAAAGGCCGCGGATATCAGATTGAAGATTTCGGGACGCATTCAGAAGCCTCCTGTGATTATCCTGATTATGCTCATCCGGCAGCAATAGCTGTGGAATCAGGGGAGTGTGATTTAGGTATTTGCATGTGCGGCTCAGGCAATGGTATACAGATGACGCTCAATAAGCATCAGGGAATCCGGGCGGCATTATGCTGGCTTCCGGAGCTTGCTTCCCTTGCCCGCCAACATAATAATGCCAATATTCTGGTTTTGCCGGCTCGGTTTATAAGTGAGGAGGAGGCGGATAAGATTGTTGATGCCTACTTGTCGGCAGAGTTTGAAGGGGGGCGGCATCAGCGCAGAATCGATAAGATTCCGGTAAAGGAGTGCTGCTGATAGAATATCGAGCGTATGGTATGCAATGAGACATTTATAATTCGTCTCGAAGGGCTGAACTTTTTTAGCTCCATCGGTGTCGGTCATCAGGAATTGATGGTCGGTAATGAATTCTTGGTGGACTGCGAGTTTGAACTTCCTGCAGAAGGCTTTATGTCGGAGATACTCGAGTCGACAGTTTCATATGCGGATGTCTACGCACTCATTGAAAGTATAATGAGAAGAAAATGGCTGCTCCTTGAATCAGTAGCCAAGGCAATCGGAGACGAATGCAAGTCAAAATGGCCCGGTATCTCGCGGATTTCCGTAAAAGTAAAGAAAGTTTCACCTCCGATACGCGGCATTCAAGGGTCATGCTCGGTAGAATATCGAAAAAATGAATAAAAAATGGGTTGATTAAATATTTTTTGAGAAAAAGGCCTTAGAAATTTGGCAGTCTCAAAAAAAAAGAGTAATTTTGCACTCGCAATTCGGAAACGAATACAAGGCTCCTTAGCTCAACTGAATAGAGCATCTGACTACGGATCAGAAGGTTACAGGTTTGAATCCTGTAGGAGTCACCGGGAAGCGACTTAGTGTCGCTTTTTTTATTCCCTGATTGTTTGTCGGTTCGGAAAAATTGTATTATATTTGTTTTTGAAATACCACGAAAACTCTCCATCGTGAGTTAAAATTATATGAAATTCCGCTTCGAAATTTGAGCGGTATTTATTCTATGCCTGAAACTCAAATAATTAACCCAATAAAAACTTACCAATGAGTAAACCGTATGTA
>JAIDDJ010000043.1 GCA_029055345.1 Muribaculaceae bacterium
GCTCCTTCTGAAAAAGAATATTTTAGCCCGAAGATAGCCGCTCTGGCATTAACATATTTTATTGAATGAGGTCTTAATACCGGCCTGACAATTGAGACGGTGAAATCCAATTTCGGAACATCGGGATTTATACCTGTTGACGGACGATGGGTCGTGGAAAGAACCATTTCATGGTTTACCCGAACGCGGAGGATGCTCAGAAATTATGAGAAGTATCTTCATAGGGCAGTTCACATGGCTCATACGTGCATGATGGCATTTATGCTGAGATACTACCGGCAATAGCGTATCAGCCAAGATAAAATAGCAAAATAATGGGGCCTGTAACAGTCAATAAACGCCCACTGAGGTTATATCCGTACTTTAAAAGCTGATTAATCCGGTAAGAAAATTACCTTTTGCCCCCTGGCATTAAGAAATTTTAGAGGATGGAGCCTTAGATTTGCGTGGTCGTCGGCTTGGCTTGTGGTGAGAGGTATTTTCTTGAGAGGTATTTTCTTTGGTGGAAGTAGCTTTAGAACCTTCGGATGGCTTTCTCTTTCTGAAATTGCGTGAATTTGACTTTTGAAATCGTTTTTTGCTATTTTTCTTTACGGTATAAACAGGAGCGTCTCCCAATTCGGAAGGCACTTCTTTTTTTGGCACCTCCCCTTCTAAGAGGCGCTCGATACGCGCCAGACGCAGAAAATCCTCATTTGAAACAAAAGTGACAGCCTGTCCCGTTCTGTCAGCCCGAGCCGTTCGCCCTATCCGGTGAACATAATCTTCCGCATCTCGGGGCACGTCATAATTGACCACCATCTCGATATCATCGATATCGATGCCTCTCGATAGGATATCAGTGGCGACGATCACGTTCAAGCGGCCGGCCTTAAAGTCGAGCATCACTTCATCGCGGCGCTCCTGTTCAAGATCGGAATGCATCTCCCCTACCTTATATTTCTGCTTCTTCAGTTCGCGGGCGAGATTCTTGACTTTCTGTTTGGATGATGAAAATATTATGACCCGTTTTGGAGGATTCTCATCGAATAGGGTTTTCAGCAAAGGAAGTTTCTGAAGCTCATAACAGATAAAGGCCGATTGGTCGATTTTCTCGGCCGGTTTTGAAACGGCAAGTTTCACCTCGACAGGATTCTTGAGAATCTTATTGGCCATCTGCTGAATCTTTGGAGGCATGGTAGCGGAAAACATCAATACTTGCGCCGATTTCGGAAGATGGGAGAAAATCTGCATGATGTCTTCGTAGAACCCCATGTCGAGCATTCTGTCGGCCTCATCGAGAATGAAAAATGACGTCCGGGAAAGGTCGACATATCCCATGCTGAGATGCGCGAGGAGTCGCCCCGGAGTGGCAATCACTATATCGGCACCCATTTTAAGGCTTTTTCGTTGCTGATCGTAAGTGAAGCCATCAGTGCCTCCATAGACCGCGATACTGCTGACAGGCATAAAATATGCGAAACCCTGAAGCTGACGGTCAATTTGCTGGGCAAGCTCACGGGTCGGCGCCATGACAACACAATTTATGGAATCCTCCGGGAATCCCCCTTCGGCAAGCTCATTGATTACCGGCAGAAGATATGCAGCCGTTTTGCCGGTACCGGTCTGGGCACAAGCCATCAGATCATGACCATCAAGCACTACCGGAATGGTTTTCTCCTGGATGGGAGTGCATTCATCAAAATGCATATCCCATAATCCGTCTAACACATCATCGTTGGTCAGAAGCTCATCAAATCTCATTATATATTATATTAGGAGTTGCTTAGAGAATGCAAAATTACACCAAATTAAGTGAAATATAAAACACCGGCAAGAGCTCAATACCAAAATAGCCGAAAAAATATAAGAAAACTAATAAAAAGAGTGAGAATTTTTAAGTAAGGAGTAATAAACTTCAATATTTATATTGCTGAATTATAATAATTTAAACAAAGTAGTAAAAATTTTAACAAAAAATTAACATAATTATGGAAAGAGTTGAGAACAATTCTTGATTAGCTGATGTTATAAAGGTGTTCAATAAAACAAACAATAACAACTCAATCCAACAACAATGAAAACTACCAAATCATTTGAAGAGCGTCTAATTGGCCTACAGAGCAACCTGCTTAACTTCGCCTATCAACTTACCACAGACCGCGAACAGGCCGAAGACTTACTTCAGGACACCACACTAAAAGCGCTGAGTAATGAAGACAAATATGTTGACAATGTCAACTTCAAGGGATGGATCTTCACCATCATGCGCAATATCTTCATCAACAATTACAGGCAGAATGTAAGAAAAGCCACAGTAATTGACCAAACTGAAGATCTCTACCACCTCAACATATGTCAGGACTCCGGTCTTGAGACTCCGGAAGGCTCATATGCAGTAGAGGAAATCACGGTAGCCCTCAATTCCTTCTCAGATGAATATCGTATTCCGTTCAATATGTTCGTAGCAGGATACAAATACAATGAAATCGCAGAGAAGCTGAATCTTCCGTTGGGCACCATCAAGAGTCGTATTTTCTGCGCCCGCAAGAAACTCCGCGAGCAGCTTCAGGATTACGCATACTAATAAAAGACATACATTTGATTGTTGATTGAGATTTGTTTATTGAACACTGAAAAGGAGGCTCCGGCCTCCTTTTCAGTGTTCAATACCCCCCAACTCTCCCATTATCAACAGCCTCTCAATGTCCGGAGGTTTAAGTCGTTTCTCCGTTTAGGCGGTTGGGGGCGGTCGGAATTGGTGGGAATAGAATTTTTTTTGTAAATTTGAAACATGGTTTCTATAAATAATCTTTGCGTTGAGTTTTCCGCTCGTCCTCTCTTTTCGGATATCAGTTTTGTAATCAATGATAATGATAAAATAGCCCTTACCGGAAAAAACGGGGCCGGGAAATCTACTCTGCTTAAAATATTGGCCGGCCTTCAGAATCCGACCGGCGGCTCTATCGGCAAACCAACCGATCTTACTATTGGTTATCTTCCGCAGCAAATGGAACTGGCTGACGAAACTACCCTGATGAATGAAACCCGCAAAGCGTTTGCTGACCTCACGGAGTTGCGCCGTGAAGAGGAACTGGTTTCTGCCCGTCTTGCAGAATCAACAGACTATGAATCAACCGAATACCAAAAGTTGATAGACCGGCTCACTTATCTTAACGAAAGGCTGGAAATGTCGGGCATCAACAATATGCAGGCTGAAATTGAATCCACGCTTATCGGTCTCGGTTTTAACCGTGAGGATTTCGACAGGCCTACGAAGGAATTCTCCGGAGGCTGGAGAATGCGTATAGAACTTGCCAAAATATTGCTGCGCAAGCCAGACGTGCTGCTTCTTGACGAGCCTACCAACCATCTTGACATTGAGTCAATCCAATGGCTTGAACAGTTCATGCAAACAAAGGCCAAAGCTGTTGTGCTTGTTAGCCATGACCGGGCTTTCCTGGACAATGTGACCCATCGCACGATAGAAATTTCATGCGGTAAGGCCTATGACTATAAAGTGAATTACTCAAAATTCGTGGAGCTTCGCAAAGAACGCGTGGAGCAACAGCTTCGGGCCTATGAAAATCAACAGAAGCAAATCGCTGACATCGAAGCGTTTATCGAGCGATTCCGTTACCAGGCCACAAAAGCTATCCAAGTGCAGAGCCGCATCAAACAGCTTGAAAAGATAGTTCCCATAGAAGTGGATGAGGTCGACAATTCACGTTTGCGGTTAAAATTTCCTCCTGCCTCGCGCTCGGGCGATTACCCGCTGATACTCGAGAATGTCGGCAAAGCATATGGAGAGCACCAGGTGTTTGATCACGCGGAGTTCACCATAAGAAGGGGAGAGAAAGTAGCTTTCGTAGGAAAGAACGGGGAGGGGAAATCCACGCTCGTCAAATGCATCATGGGTGAGATACCTTATACGGGCACATTGAAAATCGGTCACAACGTGGATATCGGCTACTTCGCCCAGAATCAGGCTCAGTTGCTTGACGGCGAACTTACAGTTTTCGAAACAATCGATAACGTGGCGACGGGGGATATGCGCACAAAAGTTCGCGATCTTCTGGGAGCCTTCATGTTTGGCGGAGAGGCTTCCGACAAGAAAGTAAAAGTGCTGTCGGGGGGCGAGAAAACCCGACTTGCAATGATTAAATTGCTGCTCCAGCCAGTTAATTTCCTTATTCTTGATGAGCCGACCAACCATCTGGACATGCAGACTAAGGATATCCTCAAGGAAGCCATCCGGGATTTCACCGGAACGGTAATTATAGTCAGCCATGACCGCTATTTCCTTGATGGCCTCGTTGACAAGGTTTATGAGTTCGGCGGTGGTAAGGTAAGGGAAAACTTAGGGGGAATATATGAATTCCTCCAAAAAAAGAATCTTGATAACCTCAAGCAACTCGAATTATCGAAGTCAGCCCCCTCCCCCACCAAGAAAGACTCTCCGGAACAGCAATCGGCGACAACAGACTCTAAAACGGATTATCTGCGTCAGAAAGAACGGGCAAAGGCGCTGAACAAGGCCGAAAAGACCGTTAAGAAGCTTGAATCGGAAATCGCGGCTCTGGAAGAGGAATTGCAGAAATATGAAGACAAGATATCAGAAGGGGATGTTTCCAAGGAGACTCTGAACAAGTATGAGAAGACTAAAAAGTTTCTCGAGGAGACCATGACAAATTGGGAAGAAGCATCCGAAAACCTCGAATCTTTTACAAATGAACAATAAGGAAGAATAACTATGTGCAATAAGGAAGCATAAGATATGGAAAAGCATGGAATCAATCCGGCAAATCTGGATACCGGGATAAATCCTAAAGATGATTTTTATGGATACGCTACCGGAGGCTGGCGCGTACAACATCCGCTGAAAGGAGAATACTCTTCATTTGGCGTATTTAATCTTCTCTCCGAAGAAGCCCGCGACAACGTCCGCGACCTGATAGCCACTGTGGGCGAATCTCCGGAAGCGAAGCAAAAGGGCACTATAGAGCAGAAAATCGCTGATTTATATTCCCTCGGCATGGATATGGAGAGACGCGATCGGGAAGGGAATGCTCCGCTACAACCGATAATCAACCGGATTGAAAACTTTAAACGCGAGAGTCTGGCCGAAACAATATCATGGCTTGCCTTCGGAATAGATAACACATTCTTCGGATTCGGCGTAGGGCCCGACCCGGGAGACTCGTCGCGCAACATCCTTCATGTTTCCGAAGCCGGACTTGGGCTCGGCGACCGCGATTATTACCTCGAAAAGAGCGAGACCAATGATAAAATCATTGCGGCATATCGAAAATATATCCGGGATTTGATGCAACTCGCAGGGTATCCGGAAACGGATTCAGAGCGTATCGCCGATACCGTATTGGAAATTGAAACCGAATACGCCAAGCATAAAAAGACACGCGAAGAAAGTCGCAATCCTATGCTCTCCTACAATATGATGGAGATGGCGGAGTTTGAGTCAAAATATCCCAATATACCTTGGAAAGAAGTATTTCAAAATTGCGGATTGCCGGAAATACAATCTCTCAATGTCGGTTCACCCAAATTTTTTGAATTCATCAACGAATACATCACCCTGCTCAGCGATAGGCAGATAAAAGACCTGATGCTCTACGGATCCATAAGCAGCTCTATGGGAGCGCTCGGCGAGGCATTCTATGATGTAGAGTTCGAAATGTTCGGACGCGTCCTTTCCGGCACTGAGGAAAAAAGACCGTTATGGAAACGAGCCCAGGGCATGGTAGGTTCGCTCTTTGGCGAAGCAATCGGCCAACTGTATGTGAAGAAATATTTTCCGGAAGAGAATAAGGTCTATATGCTTGAACTGGTAGAGAAACTAAGGGATGCACTTGCCGACCATATAAGGAATCTTCTCTGGATGTCGGAGAGTACTAAAGAAAAAGCTCTCGACAAGCTTGCGGCCATGAGGGTGAAGATTGGCTATCCTGATAAATGGAAAGACTATTCAGAAATTAACATCGATCCGGAACAGAGCTATATGGATAATCTGCTTAAAGCCTCGGAATGGTTCGTTAAGGATAATTTCTCGAAGCTTTCAGAACCGGTGGATAAGGAAAAATGGCATATGTATCCGCAGACAGTGAACGCCTATTATTCGCCGTCGATGAACGAGATTTGCTTTCCGGCCGGAATCCTTCAACCCCCCTTCTTTGATATCACCGCAGATGATTCGCTCAACTACGGAGCAATCGGTGTGGTAATCGGTCATGAAATGACGCATGGATTTGACGACAGCGGAAGGAAATTTGACAAGGACGGGAATTTAAACAACTGGTGGACAGAAGAGGATGAGAAAGCTTTCAACAACCTGACGGAACGGCTCATCGAGCAGTTTGATGAAGTAGAGGTGGCACCGGGCGTCCATGCGAACGGCACTTTTACTTTGGGCGAAAATATCGCCGATCAGGGTGGCCTGCGCATCGGCCTGTCTGCCCTTCAGAAAAAACTGACTGAAATTGACCTCAGCGATAATTCGGAAGAGTCAAGAAAGATATTACAGGAATTTTATCTCTCTTACGGTGGAGTATGGGCCACAAATACGCGCCCGGAGGATGTTCTGCTCAGGACTCAGTCAGATCCTCATTCTTTAGCTGTAAACCGGGTGAATGTCACTTTGAAGAATATAAATCCTTTCTTGAAAGCTTTCGATATAAGGGAAGGCGATGCCATGTTCAGGCCGGAGGCCGACCGAGTGACGATATGGTAAACGCTATGGTAAACGAGCCCAAGCCCGCTCCCCTGTTCCGCCTCGGTCTGATAGGATATCCTCTCGGACATTCGTTTTCAGCCGATTATTTCAATTCAAAATTCAAGAAAACAGGCATTCCGGGAGAATATGATCTTTATCCTATCGCTGATATTGAAAATTTTATCACGCTGATAGAGAAAGAAAAGATTATAAGGGGGCTCAATGTGACAATTCCATATAAGACTTCCGTCATACCCTATCTCGATGAATTATCGGAGGATGCAGCAGCTATAGGAGCAGTAAACGTCGTGACCGTAAGCAGAGATGAGAAAGATGGAGAAAATTTCCATCTGAAGGGTTACAACACAGATTGGTATGGCTTTATGGAGAGTCTTCGCCCTCACGTTACTCCCAACATGAAGAAAGCTCTGATTCTCGGCACCGGCGGAAGTTCGCGCGCTGTGGCTTACGCATTGAGAAATTTGGGAATTGATTATGATTGCGTCACGCGGAGCAAAGCCACTGACAATTTGAATGGCAGTCGTTATTATACCTACGGGGAGCTCAATGACGGGATTATTAAAGAGCATACGCTGATAGTCAATACCACACCAGTCGGAATGTTTCCCGACATAAATGCGCGTCCGGCAATTCCCTATGAAGCCCTGACTCCCGGCCATTTATGTTTTGACCTTATCTATAATCCGGCAAGAACGGCATTCATAAATGCCGCAGAACAAGCCGGAGCGCAGGTGAAGAACGGACTTGAAATGCTCCATCTTCAGGCCGAAGGCACTTGGACAATAATAAAAAGATTGCTTGAGCAAAACCCACCGAAACAGGATACTTGAGTAGAAACCCCACAGAATGAAGCCGTCAACCTCATTGCTGATAATACCCTTGATAGCTCTGGCCATCGGCATAATGGCCGGAAGCATGGGCGCAGGACTTATCGCGGGAGGGTTGACCCTGAGTGCAGCTGCCGGTTGCTACTTCTTCTTATCGAACATGACTCTTGATCCGATAAAGGGATTTAAATTGAACAAGTGGCATTATGCGTGGGTATTCATTCTGTTCGCAGGAGTCGGGATTTGTGATTATTCTTTGACCAAGCCGGAGGATTTCGGTGAGGAAACGAATAACATTTGTTTTGTGGAAGGCCGAATCATCAGCAGAACCACAACGATATCCGGCGACAGGTTTCTTGTGGATGTAGAATGCGGATGGGACAGTGTGACCAACCGCATGGTCCGTACGCCGGGATTAAAAATCTTGGCAGTCACTCAAGGGACCGGTCCGGAAATCGATGATATAGTCAGAATAAAAAGCCGACTTCGATCTGTGACCGACAATGAGAATTATTTTGAAAGCGGCTACGCCTCCCGAATGCAGAATGAAGGAATTCTCTATAAAACATATTTCGAACCTGAGAATGGGCTTAAAATAGGTCACAAGGCATCTTTGGGAGGTGTTGCGCAGAGACTGAGGGAGAGCATTGAGATTGTAATCGAAAACAGCGGCCTTTCCACTCCGACATCACATTTTCTGATCACGCTGCTACTTGGCGACAGGGAGTTTCTTCATGATGACGTCAGAGAACTTTTCTCTGACGGCGGTGTCTCGCATATGCTTGCGTTAAGCGGTATGCACGTAGGCATTATTGCGGGAATAGTATTGTGGCTGCTAATACCGGTGAATATCATCGGACGATTCAAATTGCGTCTTGTATTGACGCTGATAATCATTCTTATCTACTCTTTTCTGACCGGGATGGCTCCATCAACCCTACGGGCCGTGCTGATGCTCGGAGCCATTACGGCAGGTGTGATTCTGGAACGGAAAAATAATGCCTTGAACGCACTCTTTTTCTCAGCACTGGTTATCCTGCTCATTACTCCGGCAGCATTATTTGACATTGGGTTCCAATTGAGTTTCCTATGCGTCCTTGCACTTATTGTTTTCGCTGATAAACTGAATCCGGTCATGCGAAAAACCCATCCGGTGCTCTATTGGATATTCGGGCTTATCGCGGCTTCGCTTGTAGCTACCGGCGCGACATGGGTCGTGACGGCTTATTATTTCGGGAAAGTCCCTCTATCATTTTTGGAAGCCAACATTATTCTGCTCCCACTGCTGCCGATTTATCTTCTGTTGGCCATAATATATATATTCCTATCCGCCTGCGGGCTTGATTTTTCACTTCTTGCCGATTTGCTCGACACTTCATATGAAGGGGTGCTCCACCTATTGAATCTGCTTTCAGGAAACGGGAGCTCGGCAATCAACTTTCGGCCTTCGGGATTGAGTGTGGCCTTATGGCTGCTGTTTATTGGAGCGCTTGCATTCCTTCTTTCCGCTGATAATAAAAAATTGTGGGGTTGGATTTCAGCGGTTTGTCTCTGCGTGTTCGCAGGTTCGCTTTTCATCTTCGGTAATGGCGAGGTGAAGGAGGGATTGATTGTGCAGCGCACGAGCCGGGATATACAGATTTTAGCAAGAAATGAGGGCCGGGACCAACATCTCAAATTAGAACGCCATGCAATTAGCGAGTTTTGTCACAACGGGGATTGGTTTCTGAGCATTGATGCTTCTCCCGATTCCATGCAGCCGCTGCCGGGAAGACACTATAAAGCTCTTATTTTAGGAGGGAATTTCAAAACGGATATTAAGAAACTGCTTGAGTCGGTTTCAACTGAAATCATCATCACCCATCCCACGTTGAAAAGGCAACGTGAAGAAAAAATGTTGAAAGCAATCGACAGCCTCTCAATTCCGAGGCATTCCATTCGTGAACTCGGCCCATGGAGGTACATTCAAAAATAGATTTCGTGCAAAATAGACTTCGTTTCAACTATGAGAGCGTTCCGTAAAATTTTTTTATGGGATGGGGTCTAAGGATGAAATTTTGAAATAATTCTTAAATATAATATATTTGCATGACCGCAACTTCTTCTATCGAAGATGTGTTTTCTAAAATATGGATGAAATGAAAAATACAATAGGGGAAAATAATAAAATTCCGGAAGGAATAGGTTTCCTGTTTGATCTGGATGGAGTCTTGATCGACAGCGAGACCGAATACACCCGTATATGGGAAGAAATCGATAGAAAATATCCCACGGGTGTAGAGAATTTTGCAATTAAAATAAAGGGCATGACACTTCCGGAGATTCTCGCCGAATATTTCCCTGAGAATATCCATGATTCGGTTATCACGCTGCTCAACGAGAAGGAACAGAAGATGAAATACCGGCCACTTCCCGGAGCAATCGAAATCTTAACCCGGCTTAAGGAAAAGGGGCATGGGGCGATTCTCGTGACAAGCAGCAATGATTATAAGATGCGTCATCTTAGAGAAGAACTCCCGGATCTGGAGAACTATTTCTATGACATAGTTACGGCCGATAAGGTGCACCATTCGAAACCGGATCCGGAAGGTTACCTTCTCGGGGCCTCATTATTGGGAGTGCCGGCGCGAAGATGTGTCGTATTCGAGGATTCCGTGCAGGGAGTAAAAGCCGGAAGAGCATCGGGGGCCTATACGGTAGGAATGACCACTACTCTTCCCGCCTCATCTCTGGAAAACTATACCGATGAGCTCGCGGGTACTCTGGCCGATGTTGACATTGATAAAATCATTCAAATACTCCGCGCCAGATGACCGCTGCAATTCCAATGGCCGAAAGGCTGCGCCCATCAACTCTTGAAGACTATATAGGCCAGGAGCATCTCGTGGGGCCTAATGGTATCATCAGGAGGATGATAGATTCCGGACGAGTCAACTCATTTATTCTTTGGGGTCCTCCTGGAGTGGGCAAAACCACTCTCGCAAGGATTGTAGCATCAAAGACTGAAGTGCCCTTCTATACGCTTTCAGCTGTCAATTCCGGAGTAAAAGATGTGAGGGAAGTGCTTGAAAAAGCCGAGAAGGATTCCCGGAGCATGTTCACCAAGGGCCGTCCTATTCTCTTTATCGATGAAATACACAGGTTCAACAAGGCTCAGCAGGATTCGCTTCTCAGCGCGGTGGAAAGGGGTGTTATCACGCTTATTGGCGCTACTACTGAAAATCCCTCTTTCGAGGTGATTCGGCCGCTGCTTTCCCGAGCTCAGGTTTATACTTTGAAGTCCCTTGATATCTCAGGGATGGACAGATTGCTCCAGAGAGCTTTGGAGAATGATGAAATCCTTCGGGGAAGAGATGTTGAAGTAAAAGAGAAAGAAGCCTTGTTCCGCTTTTCAGGTGGCGATGCTCGTAAACTTCTGAATATTCTCGATCTGGTGGAGCAGTCAACGCCGGAAGGTGAGCCGGTGATAATCGATGATGCAAATGTGACCCATAGCCTTCAGGAAAACCCGGCAGCATATGATCGCAATGGCGAAATGCATTATGATATTATTTCAGCATTTATCAAATCCATTCGGGGAAGTGATCCTCATGCGGCGGTGTATTGGCTTGCGAGAATGGTAGCCGGTGGGGAAGATCCGAAATTCATCGCCCGTCGACTTGTGATTCTCGCAGCAGAAGATATAGGGCTTGCGAATCCGAATGCTCTGTTACTTGCCAACGCCACATTCGATGCTTTGGCAAAAATAGGCTGGCCCGAGGGAAGAATAATACTTTCTGAATGCGCGGTATATCTTGCCAATTCCCCTAAAAGCAACAGCGCCTACCTCGCTATCGATGCAGCCCTTGAAGAGGTGAGGAGAAGCGGAAACCTGCCCGTTCCGCTCCATTTGAGAAACGCACCGACTCAATTAATGAAACAATTGGGCTACCACGAAGGGTATAAATATGCGCATGATTATTCCGGCAACTATGTTAATCAGCAATACCTGCCGGAAGAATTGAAGGGGAGGGAATTCTGGTTTGCCGGCAACAATCCCCAGGAATCTAAGATGGCCGAACGCCTGAAAAGCCTCTCTTCAGATAAGAAACATAATCCTTGACAAACTGCACCCACCCGAAGACAAACAGCACCCGAAGACTAACAGCACCCGAAGACAAACATCTAAGGCTGGCCCTAAGAGGATGCTTCTCTAAGATAATCTGCTTCTCTAAGACAAATTTCACCCCAAAAGTTAGAAAAACTTTTGGGGTGAAATTCAATAATTAAGGATAAAGGCTGGTCAGAGAGAGACTTGGTTGGATAAAGGCTGGTCAGAGAGAGACTTGGTTGGAGAGAGGCTTGGTTGGAGAGAGGCTTGGTTGGAGAGAGGCTTGGTTGGAGAGGGCTTGAATAGACCTGAATCTAATACACATATCCGATCAAACGATAAGCTAATGGAGAGGGTGTGGGGTGTTTGGGTG
>JAIDDJ010000044.1 GCA_029055345.1 Muribaculaceae bacterium
TTATAGATTGCCGAAAGGGTCATACCATACCTTTCCTGTATCTCTGCAACAGTATACCATTCGGAAATATCTTCTTTAGGAGCTGACTTGGCAAAGAAGCGGTCAATGTGTTGTTTACTCCAAAGTGTTTTGCCACGTTGGATAGTTTTAGGAAAGTTGTTTTCTTTCGCTGCCTTGAATAGCCATGAATTACTGATACCATATTTTTCCAACACTTCCTTAGTGGTGTAGAACTCAGTTATCGGTTGTTTCTCTTTTGCAGGTCGCAACTGATAAAGATGCGAACCATCGAAAAGAGTGTTAAGGCTTTCTCGGCTTATAAGTGTTTTTCCCTTGAACTGAAAACAAGGAATGGAGTTGGCTGCAAGGTAATAGTAGATACTTCTTCTACTTACTCCTAAAAGTCGGGCACATTGTCCGGGAGTAATAAAAGGATTAGTTTCAACTTCTTTAGGCTCGTTAGCCTTAGACTGTTCCTTTGCCACATGCTCCTTACGCTTTGCATCTTTGTATGCATGTTCGGCGCAACGCTTGGAGCAATACCGCGTTGTGCATTTACGGGCGATGAAGCTATTACCGCACCACTCGCAAGTTTTGGTGATTTCAATAGTGCTACTCATTGATTTACGCTTTTATTTCTGTTAATATTCTGTTAAAAGTGTGCAAGGGCGTGCAATGGTGTGCAACTGTGTGCAAATCGTCCACAACCTTACAATCAAGTAAGCCCCGATAGAGTAGTGAGATACAATCGGGATACAAAAATGGGCGTAAAATCGAGCAGAAACCGATAAAATCGGTTAGTGTGGCAACAAAAATGGCACCCCGTAAAGAGTGCCATACTAACATATTATGCTAAATTGTAATCGTTTCTAATCACATGGTTACTTTCCGATGCAGAAGCGGGTGAAGATTGTTGTGAGGAGGTCGGGGGTGGTGATGGTGCCGGTTACGAGGCCGAGGTGGTGGATGGCTTCGCGGACGTCTTGGGCTATGAGGTCGGCCGGTAAGCTTTCGGCAAGGGCGTGCTTGACTCGGTCGAGCGCTGCTCCGGCTGATGTCAGGGCTGCATGATGTCGCGCGTTGGTGATTATCAGTTCGGAGTCGGGATTGTGGCCGGCTGTGGCAGTCCGGGCCAATGTGTCTTTGAGAATATCAATTCCCTCGCCTTCTGTGGCGGAAATATTCAATATGGTGGTTCCGGGATATTTGGCCTCGAGTGCCTTAAGAAGCTCTGCTCTATTGGGAGCTTCTTTATCGGCCTTTGTGATTAGTATCATCAGGTTGGCAGTCGTATTTGAATCTATTCGTGCTTTTCCCTCTTCTCCCGAAGAAACTGCACCCATAGGGAAATATTCTGTTTCCGCAGCCATCCGCTCAAGCTGGGGATGTATGGGCGTTGTCGGGTCTATAAGCCATAGCACGATGGCTGCGTTGCGAAGTTCGTTACGCGCCTTGTCGATACCGATGCGTTCCACGGTGTCGTCTGTGTCGCGCAATCCGGCTGTGTCAAGAAAACGGAACAATATTCCTCCTATTTCGGCCGTATCTTCAATCACGTCGCGAGTCGTGCCTGGAATGTCGGAAACTATTGCTTTATCGCGGTCGACCATACGATTGAGCAGTGTGGATTTCCCTGCATTTGGTGCCCCGGCGATAACTACCGGAACTCCCTCTTTGAAAGCTCTGCCGGATGAATAGGAGGAAGCGAGTCGCGTCACGAGTGCCATAGTCGAATCCGTAAGGTCTTGCAGTTGCTTGCGGTCGGCAAACTCCACTTCTTCTTCGGAGAAATCAAGTTCGAGTTCAAGTAGCGAAGCGAGTGAAATAATCTGCTGCCTCAGGTCCTCAAGCTTACGAGAGAAGGAACCATCCAACTGTCGCATGGCGAGAGTGTGGGCTGCTCGTGAAGATGAAGCGATCACATCGGACACAGCTTCGGCCTGGGCAAGGTCGAGACGGCCATTTAGAAATGCTCGCTGTGTAAATTCGCCGGGGCCGGCCGGAACGGCTCCGGCTTCAATAAGTGCGTCCACTGCCTTTCGCTGAATCCATCGGGAACCATGAAGGGAAAACTCTACCGTATCTTCGCCTGTAAATGAGCGTGGTCCTCTAAAAACCGTAGCGATACATCTATCAATCACATCCCCGTTCTTGTCGACAATAGAGCCAAGATGAGCTGAATGACTCGCTACATCCGATAACGAACGACCACGCCATACTTTTCCGGTAATAGCCAGTGCATCCGGTCCTGAAATCCTTACTACAGCTATACCTCCGATGCCGGGAGGTGTCGAAATTGCAACAATCGTACTCATCTGCGGTTCCATTCATTAAAAGACGCAGTAGTTTCAAGCCGGTCCTGCTCCTCCTGCGTCAAATCCGAAAAGAAATTAAATCCGACAATTTTTTCAAGGTCACGTATTGTCATGGAATATTGCTGCATATTGCCCGGAGCCGTCATATTCGGATAGACGAATGCAATCCCGCGGGGTTTGTCAAGAAAAGGGGCAGCCAGCACCTTAAAGAAAGCACCCGGCACTCTGACTTCGGCATCGCCTATCCGTTCCTGATCGGATTCGGAATAAATCGGACCGGCGATAATTATAATTGCGGAGTCGCGTTGAGCCCATGCGCGTTCCTTGTTTTCGAGCGTTTTCCACGCTCCGGTATTTAAATCATGGTCCTGAGGCGCGATATTGGCAAGCGAAAAGCAATCCACCATCGCCTGATCGCTCCATTTCTGGTCAGCGGCCGGACATAGATGTCCTCTGTCATAGCCGGAATATGAATAATCATATGTGGATGGACAAGCAATCAGTTCTTCATCCTGCCAGAACTTGTTATAGCGAGCGGCATCGCCTTCGGTCTCTGAACCAAGAAGCTCCCATACCACATAATTGGGAGTGCGGTTTTCAGGATTGAACGAAACGGTAAATCCTTCGTAATCCTTCATAATTGACTGCAAGCCCGAGGGGAGTTTCACCGTTAAGTAGCGGGATGAATCATAGCTGCCATCAGCCCTTTTAGAGACACGGGAGGAAGTTGTCTGAATCCTTGCATCCGATTTGGCACTACGCCGGGCCCTTACCACGCCATATACGCCCACCGCTATCAGAAGAATGAAAAAAATAAGTAAAATAAGAGGTAATTTCTTTTTCATATGGCAAATTTAGCGATAATTTTCGAAAAAATTTGTATATTCGCATATTGAACTGAAAAGCCTCCGGAAAATTTACTTCCGCGAATGGAACCGTAGGCTTGTTAATCTTAAAATTATGACAGTAACCGACAGATTTCTCGACTTTGTAAAATTTGATACGCAGAGCGATGAGGCCACCAATCTCACGCCATCATCGCCCGGTCAGATGGAGTTTGCAAAATACCTTAAGGCCATCTTGTTAGGGATGGGTCTTGAAGAAGTTAGCCTTGACGATAACGGCTATCTCTTCGCCACATTACCTGCCAACACCGATAAGAATGTTCCGACCATAGGCTTCATCGCCCATATGGATACGAGCCCCGACATGTCAGGACGTCATGTCAATCCCCGCATCGTTAAAAATTATGATGGTCAGCCAATCGTGCTCAATGAAGCCGAAAACATCACGCTCAACACCGAGGATTTCCCCGAACTTGCGAATTATTTAGGTAACGACTTGATAGTCACCGATGGCACTACCCTGCTCGGTGCTGACGACAAAGCCGGAATTGCGGAAATACTCACAGCCATGTCTTATCTTCAGGCCCATCCCGAAATCAAGCATGGCAAAATTCGCATCGGTTTCAATCCGGATGAGGAAATAGGCTTAGGAGCGCATAAATTTGATGTTGAGAAATTCGGGTGTGACTTTGCCTACACTATGGATGGAGGCGCAGTCGGTGAACTTGAATATGAGAACTTCAATGCCGCCTCGGCAAAGGTTACCATAAAGGGACGCAATGTCCATCCCGGCTACGCAAAACATAAGATGATCAATTCAATCCGCGTTGCCAACAGCTTCATCACCATGCTTCCCCGCTGGGAGACTCCCGAACATACAGAGGGCTACGAGGGCTTCTATCATCTCGTCGGCATCGAGGGAACAGTAGAGAAAACCACTCTGACCTATATTATCCGCGATCATGACCGCGCTCGTTTCGAAAGCCGCAAAAAAGAAATAGAACATCTTTGCCGTAAAACCAATATGGAATTCCCCGGCTGTTGCTCGGTTGAAATCAAAGACCAGTATTATAACATGCGGGAGAAAATCGAACCGATGATCCATATTATCGAACTTGTGGAGAAAGCCATGCGCGAAGCAGGCATAGAGCCGAAAGTTCAGCCGATACGCGGCGGAACGGATGGCGCTCAGCTGTCGTTCAAGGGACTCCCCTGCCCCAATATTTTCGCAGGAGGCGAAAATTTCCATGGCCGCTACGAATACGTACCCATCCAGTCGATGGAAAAAGCTACGGAAGTGATAGTGAATATCTGCCGTCTCGTCGCGGAATAAAATCGCATGACATCCATCCCGACATTAATAATGATATCAGGGCCGACAGCTTCAGGCAAGTCGGCCCTGGCTGTGGATGTGGCCGAGCATCTTGGCACTGAAATCATATCGGCCGACAGCAGGCAGATTTATAAAGGAATTCCGATTGCCACGGCGGTGCCTACACCGGAGGAGCTCGCACGGGTGAGACATCATCTGGTGGAAACCTTGCCGCTTGATGCGTATTACAGCGCATCGGAATTTGAGACGGAAGCTCTCCGGATCATCCGCGGACTTCTTGCCGAGCGAGGCGTTGCAGTGGCCTGTGGCGGCTCTATGATGTATGTCGATGCACTTTGCCATGGCATAGACGAACTGCCAACCGTACCTGATGAGGTTCGTCTGGGTCTAATGGCGCAACATTCCGCAAATGGGGATGAATGGCTTCTTTCGGAGCTGGAGCAACTTGATCCGGAATATTATCGCCAAGTCGACAGGAAAAATATTAAACGCGTGTTTCACGCCGTAGAGATTATCCGGACAGCCGGTCAAACTTTCACATCACTCAGAACAGGCATCCGCAGGGAACGCGATTTCCGGATAGTGAAAGTATTGCTCGAAGCAGAACGCTCCTTGCTTTTCGACCGAATCAACAGGCGCGTTGATAATATGGTGGAAGCCGGACTTGAGCACGAAGCTGAAAAGGTATGGCCCTTGCGTCATCTCAATTCGCTCAATACTGTGGGGCTAAAAGAAATGTTCGCGATGTCCGAAGGGAAAATGACCCGAACCGAGGCCATCGAAAGAATTAAGAAAAACACCCGCGTATACGCAAAAAAGCAAATGACCTGGCGCAAGAACGACAGGTCATGGCATCGTATCGATATCTCCGATAGGGATATCCTATCGAAAACAATCGGATTCTATTCTTCGTAATTTGAGCGGCGCACACCCCCCTTGTGGTTGACTTTATCATCATCTAAAGCCATATGGATGCGGCTATCGTTCATATGAGTCTTTGTCTGCTTGTCTTTCTTCATCTTTATCTTCACCTTGTCAAAGCCTTGCCCATAGACACCGTTGACCGCCCCCTGGGTTACAAAGGCATTTTCATCCACACTCTTCACTATTCGGAAGATATTTACAGATTCAATCTTCCTGCAATATACGAGCAGAATCTTGATGTCACGTCTGGTATACCATCCCTGGCCATCCATCACTGTCACACCGCGATGAGCTTCTGATAGAATCCTGTCGGCTATTTCTACCCACTTAGGAGAGAAGATGAAGAACTGCGTGGCCTGACGGTTGGTGTTGATAATCTGATCGGTTATGAAGGAAACAATGAATGTTACCATAATACCATACACGATAGTGGGGATGCGGGCTTCGATACGTTGCTCGATAGTGCCGGTAAAAGGAAGGAATATCGAACAGGAAACGATCAGCATATCAGTATAGATCATGATACGCCCGATGCTCGCATTGCTGACCTTAGACACGCAGGCGGCCACGATATCCGTTCCTCCTGACGAACCGTTATGGACGAAACAAGTGCCGATGCCGACGCCGCACAGAATCGCCCCCAGCACGAGCGATACCGTTCTGTCCGGAATCAGGGGATGACCTATTCCCATAAAGAAACCTTCGCACACGCCGATTGCCAGAGCCACAACGGTAACACCGAAAATTGTCCGAAGCACGAAAGTCTTACCTACAATCTTGTAAGCGATAGCGAGCAAGACAAGATTAAGTCCGTAAGAAGACACGGCCACGGGAATAAGACCATCCGTACCGAAAAAAATCAACGTCGACACACCCGCCATACCTCCGATCACAATTTCGTGAGGAAGGATACAGGCCGTAAAGCCAATCGCATAGAGGCTAAGTCCGAGGATTATGATTACATAATCTTTAGCGTTGACAAGCAACTTATTATACTTAGGAGCTGAAGGAGACATTATTTAACCTGAATTAAACGTTATTGGGTAATTGCCTGCAAAATTAATAATAAAAGCTGATAGAAAAGTGAATTACCCGAATTTTTTCTTAATTTTGCGGCATGAAACGACTTATGATAAGCGCAATATGCGCACTGACAGCTGCCGGCGTCAACGCAGCAGATTTTTTCTCGACAGAGAATTGCGATAATCTATTTACCTTCGGGGCACGCATTGGTGTAAATACCACAAACCGGACATTAGGATCGAATTCCATGCCGGGAGCGTATCACAATGAAAGCTGGGGCACAGGGTTCGACGCAGGTGTGACAGTCGACCTTAACATCCGCGACTACATAAGCATCCAGCCGGGATTTTTCTTTGAAACGCGCAGCGGCAGTTATGTGCTGATGGGCTCCCCTACCGACATTTCGGGGATACCCGAGAACGTGGAGATAGCTCAGGCCGGGAAGCGATCAAGCTATAACTTCACAATACCCGTAATGGCAGTTCTCCATTTTAATCTGACCGATAATCTTAGATGGAATGTGGAATTGGGACCATACGTTGCATTTGTACTTGACTCGAAACTGAATAACAAGAGATTTATAGTAGATGGCGAATCGGACACTCCCCTCTTCTACCAGCAGGCATCATCGGTAGATTTCGGAATCAAGATGGGGACCGGACTCGAATTATTCAATCACTATTATTTAGGAACCCATTATATTGCAGGATGCATAGATGCCTGGAAAGACCTAAAAATCGGTTCCTACACAAAATCATTCGGAGGAGTGACCAAGGGCTGGGTATTCACCGTCGGTTATAATTTCTGACACAACGCAACCGACTTCATCCCGGCCGGATATTCCATCCCATACAGAGCCTGAACCGGAACCAAAATAATTCGCACCACAAACGTTACGTTTGTAGTGCGGATCATTTTTTGTAATCTTGAAAAATTTATAATCTCATTGAAAATAGTATTAGAGATTTTCCTTCATCCTTTTGTAAATAAAGGTCTTGCCACGGGTCATCTGCTCACCTTTGGGTTTTTCATAGCCCGGAAGTGCGATCGCTCCGTCTTTTTCCAGCCAGGAGACCACATGGTCCATCCAACTAATCATTCCGGCACGCGTAGGATGGGGATTCGACTTGCTCTGACGCGGGAGCGTCAGTCCGAAACTGCTGAAATAATGCCCTTTACCCATTTCTTCAGAAAGCCAGTTATTCATCACGCTACCCTTATTATGTCCAGGCCAAGAAGGGGGTCCGACCCAAATTATTGGAATATCATCGGCTACACCTTTTATCGCATCGAGCGAGGAACGATATTTCGCTTCCGGATTCGCCTCAAAGAGGTCGTTCATGCCCAGACTGACGAAAATTGCATCCGGCTTCTGCTCCTTCACGATTGAATGTAAACGAGGCGCCTTTCCCCATTTATTAATGGTGGAACCATCCCAGACCACAGTGGCCACCTCAAAACCATTTTGCTTTCCGTAGGCCTCAAGACGCTCGGCCAGCCATCCGGTCATAGAATCACCCATAAAGAGGATTTTCTTTGCCACAGGTCGCGCTTCCTCCGCTTCCGAAGCCATGGAAGGGAAACCAAGACATAACAACATCAGCAGACATAATATTTTTGTCTTCATAACTTCATACTTATACATATAGATAACGTCCCGGAGCGTAATAAGTTTTTATCAAAGAGCATCCCGGATGTAAATCAACCAAAAGTTAACGAATGTTAATTATTTTGCCACTTCAACAAATTGTCTTAATTTTGCAGTGTTGTATTTAAGTACAACAGTACATCTATACAACAATAAAAATTCAATATTAATAAACAAATCATAAAATAAATATTCATTTAACAATTATAATAAAGAAATGAAAAAGACATTTTCCGCCTTGAAGGCAACCGCACTCGCATCGTTAGCAGCATTCGCAATTACAACAACCGCATCCGCCCAGATACTCTATAAGATAGAGAAACCGGGCAGTGACAAGACGAGCTACATACTCGGCACCCATCATTTCTCACCGCTATCGACAGTGGATTGCATCGAAGAACTTCCGGCCATCATAAAGAGTGTTGACAAAGTATATGGCGAATTGGATATGTCAGTCATGAAAGATCCGGCTGCATTAATGAGCATGCAGCAGAAGATGATGGCTCAGCCTGACAGCACGCTCACAAAATTGCTGAAGCAGGAGCAGCTCGACAGCATAACAACCGCATGGTCAACTTATGTAGGCGACCCGTCTCAACTTCAGATGATATTGCCGATGGTTAAGCCGGCCGTAATTTCCACCGCATTGGCAGCCGGGATGTCGGCCAAGGCACTCCCCGACTACAATCCTCAGGTAAGTATTGACGGCACCATGCAAGAGCGAGCAGCCGAGGCAGGAAAGACGGTGGCAGGACTTGAGACTATGGATTACCAGATAAGCATGCTTTACGACAGTCCGATTTCCGAGCAGCTGGAATCACTGATGAAGACCATTGCCAATGCCGAAGAGGAAAACAGCAATGCAGTGGCACTGTGTGAAGCCTACAAGAACCATGATATAGATGCGCTATACAAGATTATCTCCGAGGCCACCAAAGAGACACCGGAAAGTCTTGATAAAATGATCTATGTTCGCAACGACAACTGGGTAAAGCAATTAAGTGAAGAGATGCCCGGAACATCACTTCTGATTGTAGTAGGCGCAGGCCATCTGCCCGGCGAACGCGGCGTGCTCGAAGGTCTGAAGAAAGCCGGATTCAGCGTAACCGGTATCAATTAAATTTCGGTATTCGAGAGGAGTTATAGGCAAGACTTGTACGGATACTCTCGAAGGCACAATGATGTCGGAAGAAGTTCACGGACTCTCAAATAACAACCTTAGATGATAGAAATAAATGATATAGAGTTTTCCTACCGCAGGAGTGGTGCACCGGCTTTAGATGGCATAACGGCCCGTATAGAGCCGGGCATCCACCTTCTTGCAGGAGAAAACGGAGCAGGCAAGACCACACTGCTACATCTTCTCTCAGGCGTGTCTCGGCCTGATAAGGGGAGCATCAGTATCAACGGGAAGAATCCGGCGAGTACAGATGTAAAAGACATGGGGCGCACCTTTTTATTGGAAGAGTCACAGACATTCCCAGGTCAATCCATACGTCAGTTTGCCAAACTCCATTCACGTTTTTATCCTCACTTTTCAGCCGAAAATTTCATTCACAACCTTTCGGCTTTCGGTCTGACCGGCGATGAGGCCATGGATAAGTTATCGCTTGGCAACCGCAAGAAATCACAGCTTGCCTATGTGCTTGCGCTCGGTGTGGACGTGCTTTTACTTGACGAGCCCACGAATGCACTTGACATCGAGGGGCGGACTACGCTTCGTAAAATAATAGGGCGCTCGGTAGGAGAACACCAGTCGCTCATTATTTCCACTCACTCCGTAACGGAGCTGGAGAATCTCTATGACGGGGCACTGATGTTAAGGCGTTCTCACCTGATATACGCAGGGACAGCGGATGATGTAAGTTCAAGACTATCATTCACAGTAACCCGAATGCCGGATCCGGAAGCGATCTACAAAGAGATACAGGTTGGCAGGGTTCTCAACATAGTTCCTGCGACAGATGAAGCCGAACCTACCTCAGTCAACTGGCGACTGCTTTACTCCGCGCTCCACTCCCCGCAGGGAGAAGATATACTCATGATTCTTAAAAGTCCCATTACAAGTTACTGTATCTCCACCGATTATCCGCAAGAATATGGAAAATAAAAATAGACACCTCACAACCGTGCCTTCCGGGTTCTCCTGGGTGCGGGTAAAGGATGTAGCCAACTTTTACCGTCCGGGAATAGAGAAACAGGTATTGTGGTATCTGATAATTTCAGTGATATGCGCCATAGTCACACTGTTGCCGCTCAACCGGTACGCGCAGTTCGGGTTATATTCTATAATCTGGACAATGCTTCCACTGATGTTCGAGTTAGCACCATGTATGCTTTCCAAATCCGGAGATACCCGAATAATCGAACGGCTTATACCGGCCTCTCCCGGAGAAAAATATGCGTTCCGACTCCTTTATTTCCTTATAGTTATTCCGGTAGCTTCCCAGCTCTTGCCTCGGCTGGCAATGTATCTCTACCTTCAGATACCCACAATCCAGACTGAGGATATGAAGGCCCTTATAGAGACATCGCTGAGTTCATCTCCACGCGTATGGCTTATCAATATCTTTACGGCAGTGTCAGCAGCTCTCACGTGCTTATACGTAGTTACCCGCGCCCGTACCAATAGAACACTAAAAGGGATTCTATCGGTCTTCGCAGTTCAAATCGGAGCGGGGATCCTCGGAGCCATCTGGGGATTTACGAATGCCTTTAAGCTTGGTATTGAGGATGGCATGGCAGGCGAGGGTATAAGAAATTCCTCGGAAGTGACTCATGAACTTATGGAGGAATTAGCCTCCTCTCCATACATGGCCTTCGTGATGATTTTGCTGGCTGCATATACGATACTGATGCTCGTGCTGAACTACCGCATACTATATAAGCGAAACTTATGATGGAATTCAATGACAACAAGCCGATCTATCGACAGATAGCCGACTATGCGTTCAACTGCATTCTGGAGAGAATGTGGCTGCCGGAGGAGCGGATACCATCGGTAAGGGAGCTTGCTGCAGACTTGGGCGTAAACTCTCGCACTGTTCTGAAGGCATTGGAATATCTCCAGAATACGGGTGTCATCACACCCCGGAGGGGAATGGGATTCATTCTTGAGGCAGATGCCGTGAATAAAGTGCTTTCAGAACGCCGCAGAGAATTTTATCAGGTAACTGTTCCGGCATTACGTGAAGAAATGCGAAGGCTTAATATCAAGCCTTTGGACCTTGCCCGCTTCCTTGAAAACGGCCACAGTCTGTTGATATAACAATAATCATTTAACAACAAAATCAACCCATAATATGGACAATATCCTAACGGCCCAAAACATATCGAAGAGTTTTGTGGGACACCAGGCGCTTGATAATGTATCGATAGAAGTGCCACGCGGTAAGGTATATGGACTGCTCGGGCCCAATGGTGCCGGGAAGACAACCCTAATCCGCATTATCAATCACATCACGGCTCCCGACAGTGGAATCGTCACATTCAACGGCCATCCGCTCACAGATGCCGACGTTCACAATATCGGCTATCTTCCCGAAGAGCGGGGACTATATAAAAAAATGAAAGTCGGCGAACAGGCACTTTTCTTCGCCAAACTGAAGGGACTCAACAATAGAGAAGCGAATGCGAAAGTCCGCGAATGGTTCGAACGCCTGGAGATAACCCATTGGTGGGACAAGAAAATCGAAGAGTTGTCAAAAGGTATGGCACAGAAAGTTCAGTTCGTCATTACCGTTCTGCATAATCCGGAACTTTTAATTTTTGACGAGCCCTTCTCAGGATTTGACCCTATAAATGCTGAAATATTAAAGAGGGAGATTCTAAGACTTCGCGATGAAGGTTCTACGGTAATATTCTCGACCCATAACATGGCGAGCGTAGAGGAACTATGTGATAACATCACATTGATAAATCGGTCACACAACATATTGTCGGGACCCGTAGGTGAAATCAGGGCACGTTATAGCGACCATAGATATAGAGTAGCCTATTCGGGCGAACCCTCAACCCTTTTGGAGACGGCCGAGCGACTCGGCGCCGATGTGTCGGCAGAGCCGGATGACAAATGGGGATATCATCAGGCATCACTTAAACTTGGGTCAGACACCACGCGCCGCGAAGCCATTGATCTACTCAACCGCAATCTTGACCTCCGGATGATCGAACCCATAATCCCGTCGATGCATGACATATTCGTCAGAGCGGTGAGCGAGAACGATCCGGAAGCAGCCGCCCAACTTCCACCGATGTATAACCAAGAATCAACCCTATAATCATGGCCAATCCGTTAGCATTAATCATACAGCGCGAATATTTAGAGCGCGTGAAGCGCAAGAGCTTCATCATCACCACGATTCTCACGCCAATTCTCATGATAGCCATAATGGCTGCACCCACTTTATTCCTGTTATTAGGAAAAAGCGAGAAGAAAACCGTAACTGTAGTTGACGGGACCAAAGAGATAGGACCATTACTGCAAAGTAACGATGAAATCGAATTCAAGATTTCTGGAGCAACCGCAGATGAACTTCGCATGGATGAAAACAACGAAGCGATACTTGTGATAGCGGACAACGCGATTGAGGATCCCAAGCGCAGCATCACATTACTATCGAGGACATCGATTCCCATGATGATCGACACATATATAACAGGTCAGCTTGAGAATGCGATAGAAGAGGTAAGACTTAATCAATATAATATTCCGGATATAAAAGAAATCCTCAAAGAGACAGAGGCTGACGTATCGATGACGACCATTCGCATAGATAAAGAAGAGGAGAAAGAGACATCTTCGGAACTCTCCTACTTCATGTCGCTCGCAATGGATATGCTTCTATATATGTTCATCCTGATTTATGGACAGATGGTAATGACATCGATAATCGAGGAGAAGACCAACCGCGTTCTTGAAATAGTTGTATCATCGGTCAAGCCCTTCAAACTCATGTTGGGCAAGATAGCCGGAATCGGACTGGTGGCAGTAACACAAATACTGATCTGGGGACTACTGATAGCAGTTGCAGCCTCGGTAGCGGCACCCTTCCTTACTCCGGACAATTTAGGAGCAGACGCGGCGCCTGAATTGACAGGAGCGGTAGCTCAGCTTACAGACCCCTCATTCTTGATAAGTCTGTTCGTTTACACACTACTCTTCTTTATCGGAGGCTTCCTTTTCTACTCATCCATATATGCAGCGATAGGGTCGGCGGTAAGCAACGTTCAGGATGCAAGCCAGTTGTCGACTATTGCGACTCTTCCGATAATCTTGGCGATAGTTGGATCCATGACGGTGCTAAATGATCCGGATTCGTCATTTGCATTCTGGCTTTCAATCATACCCTTCACATCGCCCATGACAATGATGGCCCGGCTACCATTCGGAGTGGCAACCTGGGAAGTTCTGCTATCGATAGGTTTGCTCTATGCATCGTTTATCGGAATGATATGGCTCTGCGGCAAGATTTACCGTATCGGAATCTTCATGTATGGTAAAAAGCCCACATTGATGGAGATAGTGAAATGGGCGAGGTATAAGTAACATAAGACTACATTAAGGGAGCGGACTACACTCAGTCCGCTCTTTTTTATTTATATTAAAAATAAACCAAAAAGGAGTAAATTAGTCATAATAAAGGTTAACATGAACGCTTAACGCAATTAAATTGACCGGTAAAATATATAGTGCTTCGGATTTCGGTTCATCAAAAAAAATTATGAAAATCAAGGTTTTATTGTTTGCAGGAACAATGGCAATTCCGTCGCTGTTAATGGCAAAAGGAGATGTGACGGGAAAAGTAATCAATAAAGAGAGCGGGGAGGCAATGGACTACGTAACAGTCCAGGCCATAGACACGCGCACCAAAAAGCCGCTCAACATGTCGGCTATGACCGGTGAAGACGGTACGTTCACACTCGTATCGGTCCCTGACGGAAGTTATCTGATTCGAATAATGAATGTGGGCTCTGTAAATCAGGAGCGCCCTGTCACGATTTCAGGTGGGAATGTGGATATAGGCACTGTCCGTCTTGCAGATGACTCGAAGGTCTTGAAAGAAGTAGTAGTAGAAGGCGTAAGATCGCAGATGCGATTTGAACTGGACCGGAAAGTATTTCAGGTTGATGCCAACATAGCATCAGCCGGTCAATCAGCCAGTGAGCTTCTGGAATCCATTCCTTCTGTTGAAGTGGATCAGGAGGGCGAAGTATCGTTAAGGGGCAATTCATCTGTAACGGTCTGGATAAATGGGAAGGAATCGGGTCTGACGGCCGACAACCGCGCGCAGATACTTGAACAGATACCTGCAGAGACCATAGAGCGGATTGAGGTCATAACAAATCCCTCGGCGAAATACAGTCCTGAAGGGTCAGCGGGCATAATCAATATCGTTCTAAAGAAAGATCGCAGAGGAGGATATTTTGGAGCTGCCGAGTTGTCGGCCAACACGCGCGGCGGAGGTAATGCATCAGTCAATATCAACTACAACACATCGAAATTCGATTCATACGCCAGCGTTGGGTTCCGTATGCGTCATAATACAGGCGGAAGCGTGATGCGCCGAACATTCAACAATGGCGATTATATCAACTCCGACGGCGATTCTCGCAACCATGGTAACAATATTTTCTTTCGTCTCGGAACAACCTGGCATGCGACTGACAAAGATGATTTTTATATAAATGGATTCGGAATGTTCGGACACCGGTGGGGGCATTCCACCAACCAATATCTTTCAAATATCCCGGGACAATGGCTCTCCGACACTCAGTTGACTGAAAATAAAGGCGACAACCGAGGAGCACATGGAGAAATAGGCTATACTCACAAATGGTCTGACACCCACACATTGGATTTGAATGTCGGTTATAATCACTGGGGTGGACCCTCCTGGAATTCATATACAGAAAACGAAGTATGGCCGGCGCCAGAAGGAACCGAAGATACAAACGAGATTTACAATAACAGCTATCGCGAGCAGACAATGCCGATAAATGTGAATTCATGGGAGGCTAAAGTTGACTATTCGAATGTGTTCAACCAGTATTTAAAGCTGGAGACAGGATTCAACGGCAATTACTCGCATGAGAACTCTCCCAACACAACATGGCTCGGCACAACGGCTGCAGACATGCAACTTGCGCCGGAGCTCTACAACCGTTTCATATACAGCAATAATGTTTCAGCCCTTTACTTCACACTTGGAGGTAAAGTAGGGAATTTCAGTTATTCGGGAGGTCTGCGCGCAGAAGCGTGGCAGATTAAGACAAGGTCGCTTGCATACGGAGAAAGCGAGCAGGATGTACCGGAATTCAAGAGGAACAAATTCGCTTTATTCCCATCGGCCTATCTATCCTATTCCTTACCTTATGACAATGAGTTGCAAATCAACTATACGAGAAGAATCCGACGGCCGTGGGGTGGTCAGCTGAATACCTTCCGCGATATTTCCGACCCGACGGCAGTTTCATACGGTAATCCATATCTTGAGCCTGAATATTCGAATTCATTCGAGCTCAATTACCTGAAGAGCTGGACCTACCATATGATTTCGGTATCCGCCTATCTTAGACAGGCTTCGGATGTAATGAGCAGATTGAGTTATATGGATGGAGATGTGATGTATTCTACGTGGGCCAATGTATCAAACAGGTTGAATTCAGGTGTGGAGATAGTTGCGAAAAATCAATTGTTTGGAAACTGGCTTGATCTCACAACGACCGTCAATCTCTATAACAACCATATTTCAGGATGGAATTATAATGTGGTATCCGAGGCGAGTGGGAAAGAGATTCCCTTGTCAAACAAGAGTCAGAATTCATTTGCATGGGATGCACGCATGATGGCGAATGTAAAGTTGCCGTGGCAACTTGCGTTTCAGGCTACAGGCCGGTATGCATCCGAGCAAAAGGAGGCGCAGGGCAGTCGACAGGGAGGTTGGAGCGTAGATTTGGGACTTCGCAAGACATTAGGCAACTGGTCATTCTCGCTAAACTGCCGCGACGTATTTGATTCTCGCAAATGGAAGAGCACCACAATCGGAGAGAACTATGAGCAATACAATGAGCGGTGGCGTTCGGGGAGACAAATCCGTCTGACCATCAAATATTCATTCGGTAACATGAAGGCAAAGAAGAGCCGCCATCAGGACATGGAACCGATGGACACCTCGGGCTACGGAGAGGAGATGTAAGTTTTATAAGTTTTATAAGTTTTCATTAGTGTCCACTAAAAAATCATAAGAGTACTTTGAAATTATTGAAATTCAATTTGTTGTGAAGAAATTTG
>JAIDDJ010000045.1 GCA_029055345.1 Muribaculaceae bacterium
GACTTAGGCAAAAAGCTGACAGCGTTCTCCAAAATGGAGATAATGACAGCTGACGAATTTATAGCTTATCTGGAGTCATAAAAGACAAGATTAATAAAATTTCAAGCAATATTCAGAATAGTAGTCGGGATATTACCTGACAACCGCTGATACCACTCAAAAATTTTGGGTGGTATTATTTATTATTACAGTCGATAAAAATTTTTTCAGAAGTCAAAATCTTTTTAGTATTTCATAAGCTTAACAATGCTTATTTAGGTTAAGGCTCGTTGTGAAATGCGTCTTTACTCCGGCAGGCTCCGCAGAGATGCGTAGCCTGTCTTTTTTTATTGTGGATTATAACAACAAAATGGTAATATAATTTGCACATATGATAAAGAATTCGTATATTTGTACATCCCAATATCAAAGGTCCACTGATAATTGGATGGATTCTTTTCTTCATTTCCAATCCTTGAAAATTACATAGCTATGTGGTTTTTCCCAATTTCAACCGGCTTCAGCATCATCGATATTCCATTGATGATTTTCGCAATTTGGTTTTTTGTGCATCTCTACAAAGTGAGCAAGAAAAAACCGAAGGAGTGGGAGCCGACTCCGGAACAGCAAAAGAAATGGGAAGAAGAATACCAAAAGAGAATGGAGTTTTATGCCGAAACAGAAAAATTCATAAAAGAAACGGATGAATATCTTCTTGAAGCGAAAAAGTGGATTGTGGAACAAGAGGCTAAAAAGGCAAATAATCGAAAAAAAAGAAGAAAAGGTAAAAGAAAATGTAAGTCCTTGCCTACAATAGATAATATTTAAGACAGTCTGAATGAAGGCTGTCTTTTTATTTTATTGAGTGTATCACTAATTTTGCCTTTATTCAATTTATGAATTATGGCAGATGTTACAAGTAAGGCTACCGTCGAATTAGTCATTAATGGGAAGTCGGCGGACGAAACTATCAAAGATCTCAAGAATAAAGTCGTTGATCTCCGTAAAAAATGGAGGAGTGTCGGCTGAAAAACGACACTAAAGGAATGGCTCGTTACGCCAAACAGATTGAGCGTACGGAGAAGGAACTTAACAGAGTTACTGCTGTTGGTAAGGATTTTTCCAATACTCTTAAGAATCTCGACAAGGCTTCTTTGAAGAATCTACAGTCTACTCTCAAACAGCTTAAGCGACAGATAAACGGACTGGAGCAGGGCACTGACGAATGGAACCGTCAGGCCGCTGCTATCCGTAACGTCCGGGCGCGTATAGACAGCATCCGCAGTTCCCTACGTGCAACCCAAAATGAGACCAAGACATTTTGGCAACACTTGAAAGAATGGCAGGCTGCAGCGGTCGGATTATTCGGTTACGTCTTTGGGAAGATGATGGGGTTCTTGAGTTATGGGCGCCAGGTAGGCGAGGAATTCGCTGCCATGCAGCAGGAGATGGCTAACGTCCGGAAATATACCGGAATGTCGGAAAAGGAAGTTTCTTCACTCAATGAAGCCTTCATGCAGCTTGACACCAGGACAGCCCGTGAGGAGCTCAATAAATATGCTCAGGAGGCCGGCCGGCTTTGAAAGACCTCTGAGGCAGATGTTCTGGGTTATGTCCGGGCGGCCGATAAGATCAATGTAGCTTTCGTAGAAAGTGTTCGGCATTGGCCCTATATCTTGCCGAATTTGCATCGCACAAGTTTTTTTACTTTGTACTCCTCTAATTTACGGCATAATAAAACAGCGCCAACGAGTACGAACCCGTCAGCGCTGTTATATTTTATTATCTTGGTAGGTAACTATAGTTCTTTTGAGTCATGCATTAGAAGGTTCATCCATTGGGGCGTTGTCGATTTCATCAGCATGGGCGTTAAGTCGGCGGGCTATGTCGCGCAAGCTGTCGGCCAGCTTATGGTATTCTTCTTCTGTGAATGACTTCTGGCGGTTCAGAACCGTGCAGCCATGTAGTTTCTGCGACAGCCAGGCATGACTCTTTTTGAAATATTGGGCTGCGAGCTGCGACTTGTTGATGACGCCTTCCAGCTCGTCAAAGGCGATATCTACGGCTCCGGATTTGTCGATAAGTGTCTCCGACCGCAAGGTTTCATATTTCTCCGGATTAATTAGCTCTCTCTTACCTAAATACATATCGAAAATATTATTAAATTTGCCCATGGAGAGTCCCGGGGGCTTGGTTTAACATTTTGTGTTTAGAAGATTATTAATCTTACCTTCGATCTCTCTGATAAAAGATTGGTTAGACTCATTTTCGATTATTGGGAGTTTTCGGAAAATCAGTTTAATCAATCTTTCTTTTTCCGTCATTTCAAATCACACCATCGTTCTTATTTCGTCATACAAAGATAATAATAATTTATTAAATAACTAAAGCATTATTAAAAATTTGAGATAAAAAAAGAATTGTTTTCTATAAAGGGAACTTCTTTTTCGTTATTCTGCGTCTTAACTTGCGTCTATTTTGCGTCTATAAAAAACGCTGAATACAATCGGTTTGGATTGATATTCAGCGTTTTAAAGGTGCTTTCGCGGAGAGAGAGGGATTCGAACCCCCGGAGGTTTGACCCTCAACGGTTTTCAAGACCGCCGCAATCGACCACTCTGCCATCTCTCCTTGGTTATGGACTGCAAAGTTAATGCATTTTATCGAAATCTCAAAATTTATTCATGGAAATCTTTATTTAATCGTGCAAATCTTTATTTAATCTTTATTTATTCATGGAAATTTTGATGCTTTGAGTGAAATCTATGCTATTTTTTATGATTTTCATGAGAATCATGGCCGCAACCATTTCAATTATATAATTAGTGATATGATAAGATATGTCTCACTGTAGGTTTGGGGATAGAATATAAGCAAAAATTCATAAAAACATCTAAAATGCGTAGGAGTCGGGCTAGAAATGTTGGTAAATTGCTAATATTTATTTAAATTTGTAGGCGAATCTAATACTGCAAATGAAAATGACAACTGAAACAACTTATCAACTTGAGAACGATGGTGAAATAATCACCGAAGTTACGCCCTTGTCGGAATGCGATTTCTTATATGTCGTGGACCGGACAAAGGATAACCTCAGTTTTCCGGTGCACAAGCATGCGGAATTCGAGATAAATTTTGTAGAGAATTGCGCCGGAGCGCGTCGTGTAGTTGGGGATTCTGTGGAGACCGTGGGAGATTTCGACCTTGTAATCGTGGGTCATGGAGTGGAACACGGCTGGGAACAGAATGAATGCAAGAATAATCGTATCCGAGAAATAACCATACAGTTTCCCGTTGATATCTTCGGGAATGAGATGCTTCGCCGCACACAGATGCAGGAAGTTAAGACATTGTTGGAGAATGCAGCAAAGGGTGTGTCTTATCCTGTAGGAAGTATTATGAAGGTGTATCATCTTCTTGAGGAGCTTCTGAATGCCAAATCAAGTTTCCACCAGATGATGAAGCTGATTGAGATTCTTCATCAGATGGCAATAGATCCGAACGGGCGTATCTTATCGAGTTCAAAGCACGCAGGCACGCAGACTACGGTGAGCAACGCTCGTCTCCGTAAGGCTCAGGAATATATTGCGGCTAATTATAAGGGGGAGGTTCGTCTGCCTTATCTTGCCAAGATGGCCGGCATGTCGCCCTCATCCTTCAGTCGGTTCTTCAAGCTTCGTACGGGCCGATCGATTTCGGACTATGTTATTGGAATCCGTCTGGATGCTGCATCACGCGAGTTGGTATCCACGTCAACACCGATAGCGGAGATATGCTTCAACTCGGGGTTCAATAACGTGTCGAATTTCAATCGTATTTTCAAGAAGAATAAAGGCTATACTCCCAAGGAGTTCCGTGAAATATATAAACGTAATAAATTCCTGGTATAGTAAGAATATTTAAATTAGGACCGCATTGCGGACATTCATCATGTAATGTCCGAAGTGCGGTCTTAGACCTCATTCAATAAAATCTGTTAATGCCAGAGTCGCAGATGTGCTTCGGATATCGCTTTGCAGATTCAGGAGCATAGCGGGCTATGTGACAGAATCAAAAAGCGATAGACGAGGTGCAGCTGTGAGAATAAGGAATTTCTAATTATCATTAAATTTTAATATTTTAATAAATCCCTTAATCAAATGTTTTTAAGTTACCATCCGTCCGGCTCTCTTCGGCTCAAATATCCTTTTTCCTCAGTCGCAACTCAAAGGTTGCTCCTTCTGAAAAAGAATATTTTAGCCCGAAGATAGCCGCTCTGGCATTAACATATTTTATTGAATGAGGTCTAAATTTTTTGTGGGATGGGGTCTTAAGCCCATCTTGAAGAGAATGTAAAATTCTTGCGGGATGCGGATTCAGCAATAGTAGTCAACGCAGGCCCTGTCGGCTTTATGGCCGGCGAGCAGGGAGGCTGCAGCCACGTGAGCGGGATGATTCGCGTAAATTGCGACATCCGCCATGGAGGGTAGAATGGCGGTTAGAACCAGATCCCAGTCTTCAGCCGGATTTTCATTGATTCCTACTTCGATTGATTCCAGCACGTCAATAACGGATGGTAGTTTCTCAAGAGCCAGCTTGAAAGCACGAGCTACTTCGAGGCGCTCCATTGGTGTGCCTTTGAGTTTGAATGATACAATATGTTTTACCATGGTCAAAAATCGGCTTTCGAAAGTGAAAGCGGGAACTTAAAAGGTTAATAAGATTGAGCGTTAAAGGATCGGTTCAACGGGGAGCCGGAGCAGGATACAGACGTTCCCGGGCTGCCGCTACCTTCTCGTCCTCCACATAATCGTCGTAATCCATCATCTTGTCGATAATGCCGTTGGGAGTGAGTTCGATGATTCGGTTGCAGACGGTCTGAATGAATTCGTGGTCGTGGCTCGACATGAGAATCACTCCTTTGAAGTTCTGGAGGGTATTGTTGAACGCCTGGATTGATTCGAGGTCAAGGTGGTTGGTAGGAGAGTCAAGCACCATTGTATTGGCATCGGTAAGCATCATCCGGGCAATCATACATCGGATTTTCTCACCTCCGGAAAGGACAGAGGCTTTTTTCAGCACCTCTTCGCCGCTGAAAAGCATTTTTCCGAGGAATCCTTTGAGATAAATTTCCGAGGAGTCCTCGCTATATTGACAAAGCCAGTCGACGAGGTTGAGATCCGTATTGAAGAAAGCGCTGTTGTCAAGCGGGAGATATGCGGTGGTGATTGTCTGTCCCCATTCGTAATCTCCGGCATCGGGCTTGCGATTACCCATTATGATTTCGAAGAGGGCAGTCATGGCTCTCGGGTCGCGGCTAAGGAAAGCCACTTTGTCGCCTTTCTCAATCTGGAAATTGACATCATTGAAGAGCACTTCTCCGTCAACGCTTGCCTTAAGGCCTTTAACTTCCAGGATCTTATTACCGACTTCACGATTGGGAGTGAAGATTATACCCGGATAGCGTCGCGATGAAGGCTGGATTTCCTCGACATTAAGTTTTTCGAGCATCTTCTTACGGCTTGTGGTCTGCTTGCTTTTTGCCACATTAGCGGAGAAGCGCTGAATGAATTCGAGGAGTTCCTTGCGTTTTTCCTCGGCCTTTTTGTTGGCGGCCTGTTGCTGGCGCAGGGCAAGTTGCGAAGACTGATACCAGAAATCATAGTTTCCGGCAAAGAGTTGAATCTTATTATAGTCGATATCGAGAGTGTGAGTCGAGACTGCGTTTAAGAAGTGACGGTCGTGACTTACAACGAGGACAGTATTTTCAAAATTCGCCAGATAATTCTCGAGCCAAGCCACGGTCTCGAGGTCGAGGTCGTTGGTGGGCTCGTCGAGGAGAAGGTTATCGGGGTTTCCGAAGAGAGCCTTGGCGAGCAGGACGCGGACTTTTTCGTTAGCACTCATATCCTTCATGAGCATATAGTGGCGGTCCTCCTTGATGCCGAGACCCGAGAGAAGGGCGGCGGCATCGCTTTCGGCATTCCAGCCTTCGAGTTCGGCAAATTTTTCTTCGAGTTCTGCGGCCTTTATGCCATCTTCATCTGAAAAGTCGGGTTTGGCGTAAATAGCATCTTTCTGCTGCATAATATCCCAGAGCACCGAATGACCGCGCAGCACGGTCTCGATGACGGTGCATTCGTCAAACTCGAAGTGGTCCTGCGAGAGGACTGAGAGCCGTTCGCCCGGACCGAAAGTGACTGTGCCGTGGGTTGGCGACAGTTCACCCGACAAAATCTTCATCAATGTGGATTTCCCGGCGCCGTTCGCGCCGATAATTCCGTAGCAGTTACCTTGATTAAAAGTGAGGTTTACGTCCTGGAAGAGCACGCGTTTACCGAATTGCATGCCCAGATTATTTACCTGTATCATTATATATTTTTCCTTCTGAAGTTAGGGGGGGTATTACCTGCGGAATTTAGGATTCTGGCGCATCTGCTTCATCTTTTTCATCATCTGCATAGGGTTCCCCATATTTGTAGCCATATGCATCATCTTGCGGGTATCTTCAAATTGCTTGAGGAGGCGGTTGACTTCCTGCAGGGATGTTCCCGAACCTTTGGCAATTCTCTGGCGCCGGGAGCCCAGAATTACTTCCGGATTATGGCGTTCGTAAGGAGTCATCGAATTGATAATCGCCTCAATGCTCTTGAAAGCGTTGTCGTCGATGTCGATATCCTTTATAGCCTTACCCACACCCGGAATCATAGAAGCCAGCTCCTTGAGATTACCCATTTTCTTGATCTGATGAATCTGGTGGATAAAGTCTTCGAAATCGAATTTGTTCTTCTTGATTTTTTCCTGAAGTCGTTCGGCTTCCTTCTGATCGTATATTTCTTGAGCTCTGGTGGCGAGTTCGACGATATCACCCATTCCGAGGATACGGTTTGCCATACCTTCGGGGTTGAATTCCTGAAGGTCGTGGAGTTTTTCGCCTGTACCGACGAATTTGATAGGTTTTTTGACAACGGCCCTGATAGAAAGTGCGGCACCGCCTCGGGCATCGCCATCAAGTTTAGTCAGGACTACGCCGTCAAAGTCTATGCGATCGTTGAACGCCTTAGCAGTCTTGACAGCGTCCTGGCCGGTCATAGAATCGACCACGAATAGGGTTTCCTGAGGCTTGATAGCATTTTTAATACGTTCGATTTCGTCCATCATCTCCTCGTCGACGGCAAGACGGCCGGCGGTATCGACGATAACGAGGTCAAGATTGTTTTCGCGGGCATGGCGGATAGCGTTCTGTGCGATTTCCACCGGATTTCGGTTATCCTCTTCGGTGTAAACCGGGACATCGATTTCGGAGGCGAGCACGCGAAGCTGTTCGCGAGCTGCGGGGCGGTAAACGTCGGCGCCGACAAGCAGGGGGCGTTTCCCCTTGGATGATTTAAGTTTGCGCGCGAGCTTTCCGGCAAAGGTGGTTTTACCGGCTCCCTGAAGGCCGGCCATAAGAATGACAGCTGGTTTTCCGTCGAGATTCAGCGGGGCAGCGTCGCCGCCCATGAGCGCCGACAGCTCATCGTGGACGATCTTGATCATAACCTCCTTTGGCTTCAAGGCGTTAATCACGTTCTGTCCCAGAGCTTTCTGCTTGACATTGTCGGTGAAAGTCTTGGCAACCTTGTATTCAACATCGGCATCGGTCAATGCGCGACGGACATCCTTAAGAGTTTCGGCAATATTAATTTCAGTGATTCGGCCTTCGCCTTTGAGGATTTTGAATGAGCGTTCAAGCCGCTCGGAAAGTCGGTCAAACATATGGTGTGAGGTGATTCAAATTATTAAGAGGTAGGCAGCCGGCAGGAAAAACCGGAGCGTTGCCATTAGTTAAAGACGGTTGGTTTCAGTGTCGGGAAATACGACAATCGGTTCTATCAGGCGCGCTTCCTCGGGTGTGACGAGTGCGTAGGATATGATGATTATAATATCACCGGGCTGAGCCTTACGAGCGGCGGCGCCGTTAAGACATATCACACCAGAACCGGGTTTACCTTCAATGACGTAGGTATCGAATCGTTCGCCATTATTATTGTTGACGATCCAGACCCTTTGGCCGGGAAGGATGTCGGCAGCCTTAAGGAGCTCGGAGTCGATCGTGATGCTCCCCACATAATTAAGATTCGCCTCAGTCACGGTGACGCGGTGAATCTTGGATTTCATCATTTCTATCAGCATGGAGCTAAAATTTATTTGTAACGGATATTGTCGATTAGTCTGACATTACCGCAGTATACTGTGATGCAACCTACCACGGAAGGAGACTCGTCCCACTCTTCAACGGGGAGAAGGGTGCGGGCATCGACTATCTCAAAATATTCGACATTAAGAAATGGGAGAGCGTCAAGATGTTCGACCACTGTGTCGTGAGTGGCGCGGACAGAATGCTGACGCGCGTATTCCACCGAGTCGGCGAGAGCCTTGTGGATTTCGGGAGCTACGGCTCTTTGCTCCGGTGTGAGGAGAGCGTTGCGGCTTGACAAAGCGAGGCCGTCATCGGCGCGCTTGATAGGACAAGCTATAATCTCCACATCGATTCCTTCGGAAGCCACCATATTCTTGATGACCGCAATCTGCTGGAAATCTTTTTCGCCGAAATAAGCGCGCGTCGGGCGGACAAGGGCGAAAAGCCGGCTTACCACTTCGGCCACACCCTGGAAGTGTCCCGGCCTGAATTTCCCCTCCATTACTTCGGCAGCGGTGCCGAGTTGGAATTCATGGCGGTTGCGTCCTTCGACTCCACCCGGATAAATTTCTTCAACTGCAGGCAAGAAGACCGCATCGGCATGGGCTTTTGCAAGAAGGCGGATGTCGGCCTCTTCATCGCGGGGGTAAGTTGCAAGATCGGTAGGATTGTTGAATTGCGTGGGATTTACAAAGACGCTCACAACAGTGAAGTCGTTTTCATTCACTGACTGCTCCACGAGCGAGATATGGCCCGCGTGCAGAGCACCCATCGTCGGCACGAAGCCTATTGACTTTCCGTTCTGCCGTTGGTGCCCTACGAAATTCTCGAGCTCGGCGGCAGTTCTAATTATCATCATGGAGATGCTGTTATGTTTGGTTTTGACGTGTCTACACCACGTCGGATTTTTCAGTTTCTGTTTATTTCGGCAAAATTACAACAAATTCGCCAAACATTATAATTTTCGGCGAAAAACCTTACAGTTTCATTACGTAAGTTTCAGGCGCTTCAAGATTTTTTGGAGTCGAGGTTTCAGATACCGAGCGCATCTTTCGGCATATTTTATATAAAAAGGTTCAATCAGGCGTCCTCTAAACCAATCGATGCCGGCGCATAACACAAAAACCAGCACTACACTGACCATGGCGTAGCCTAAGGTCATCATCACCGAGTCTCCGAAATGGCCGGTAGTATCGATAGTTTCTTTCCACAGCCATGTTCTCATGGCTTCTGAATTTGCGTGGATGAGCAACACGCCGAATGTGGCAGCCCCAACAGCATTGATGAGTCGGGAATAAGGAAGTTTCAAATCCTTGAAATACATAAATGAACTGACTGCAATTCCCACAGATAGAAGTTTATTGCTGTCGGCTATAAAGAAATATGGGTCAAACTTGCCGTATAATCCGGCTTTGTATGCATATTCCATGCAAAACACGCTTATCGCGCCGGCAATAGCGAGTAAAATGGTCATCCATCCCCATGCACTATGGCGGATTTTCGGCCAGAGCCCGTACCAACGAATATATGCTGCCATAATATATATCGCGACAAACCAACTGACATAATTGAAGGTAATCGACATTCCATGGCTCGGAAGAATAGTGTAGACTATCAGCAATAATATTACTAATTTTTTATGCTGCGCCTTAGTCAGAGCCTTTAATAAGATATTAATGAAAGGGATAAACAGGTAGAACAACAGAAAGCAACTTACAAAATAGTTATTGTTGATTTTTTCAATTGGATTCAGTTTGAGCACAAACCTGAAAATAGAAAAATGCTCATGACCTGTAAAACAAAAAATAATGTATATGATTATAGCGTAGAAAGTTATCTGAAGGTAAAGTTTAAGAAGCTTACGCCATGACAAGGATGAGGTGCAGAGGAAATATCCGGAAATCAGGAGGAAGCAGTCGATACCGGTCTTACCCCAACCGCCGAAAATCAGCATCGCTGTGCCGGCGGGTGAAATCGGGGCGTTCTGAATCATACCGAATAAGCCGGAATTAACAACGTAATGATGAGCTACGATCAATATCATTACGATAATCCTGTAAAGCTCCAGATTAGAATTTCTCACTTTTTTCTTAGGGGTATCCATCGGATTGTGGGAGTCAGAAAAAACTTCGGTATTGTCGTTCATATGATATTGTCAAGAATACTCTTTGTCTAACCGTATCTAATTAACGCAGATATATAAAAAATATTAAATCTTATGGAGTTTATCAAAGCATTGACTGTTCAGAATGCCGCAGATTGGAAAAATTTTATTAATTTTGCAATTTGAAGTAAAACTATTTCAATGGCAGCACATAAGATTATCTTTGTATCTCAAGAAATCTCTCCATATTTATCAGCGACCGACAATGCCCGCTGGGGTCGTTCACTTCCCCAGTCAATACAGCAACGCAAATACGAGGTGCGAACATTCATGCCCGATTATGGCGATATCAATGAGCGTCGTAATCAATTGCATGAGGTAATCCGTCTGAGCGGGATGAACATCTCGATCGGCGACAGTGATCATCCGCTCATAGTGAAAGTCGCATCGATGCAGCCCTCCCGGATTCAGGTGTATTTCATAGACAATGATGATTATTTCCAGAAGCTTGAGAGCGATGCGGATTCATTCGGGACCAACCGTGCGGACAATGACGAAAGAATGATTTTCTATGCGCGCGGCACGGCGGAAACAGCTCGGAAACTTCGTTGGGAACCTGAGATAATGCAGGTATCGGGCTGGGTTTCGGCCTTGATTCCGATGTATATCAAGACTCTTTTCAATGATGGGCCGGCATTTTCATCCACAAAACTCGTTTATTCCGTGCTGCCGGAATCAAGGATAGAGAATTTGGATGGGGCAATTTTTGAAAAGTTGAGTGCCGAAGGTGTGAGTGATGAGATTCTCGCTCCATTCAGGGAAATGGAACTCAATCATACGCTTCTTCATAAGATGGCGATAGCGTTCTCAGACGCGGTGGTTTTCCAGACAGCAGCACCGGATCCGGAGCTGACAGCCTACTGTGATGAAATAGGCAAGCCGTGGCGGCATTTCCAGGGCGAGGGCGACCATGCCGAGGATTATGATGCGCTGTATAAATCGCTGATGGCCTGAAGATACCACGATAATTACTCCCTTTAACCTCTTTTGAATGAAAATCAGACCAATATATTCCGCTCTTTGCGCACTTTTTGCCACTTCGCTATTAGTCGGTTGTAATGATGATGTCTCTACGATCGGCAGCTCGTTGTCATCGGGCGAAGTGTCGATTATGGTAGATTCACTCACCACATCCGTTGAGGCCGAATGCATCTATTATGACAAATTCGATGCGCGCAATTCGGTGAAGTTGCTTGGCCGCATCAATGTCCCGGAATACGGTCGTCTGTCGTGTTCATTTGTCACGCAGATGATGGCTGCCACACGAATGCCCGTTCCTGATTCCATTTCCGTGGCAGATGTAGATTCCATGCGTCTTGTGCTCAGCGTTCCCCGCGGTGCGCTTACAGGCGACTCGCTGGCCCCTCAGCAGCTTACGGTCTACAAGCTTGACACGCCGTTGCCCTCCGATATAAGCGCGGATTTTTCTCCTGCCGGGTATTATTCTCCTTCATCTCCGTTAGGAACTTGCAGCTATACTCTTTCAAATGTGGCAAAAGGGGATTCGGCGTTAAAAAACGATGTTTATATCCGGATTCCGGTGACGATGCCACTTGAACTCGGGAAAGAAATATTCACACAATATCGTGAGGATGATTCAGTGTTCCAATGGCCTGAAACTTTCAATCGTTATTTCCCCGGTATTTTCGTAGAGCAGAATTTCGGTAACGGATGTATAGCCAATATTTCGAAGGCAGAAATGCTTACATATTGGCATTATCTCAAATATGAGAATGAAATGCAGCCGGATTCCACCTATAAGCTTGTTCCGCATCTGAGGCGCGACTCAGTGTGTCTGATGGCGGCGCAGCCGGAAGTCATTTCGAGCAATGTTATTAATTATCAGGTGTCGGATAATATCCGTCAAATGGTTGGCGCCGGCAAGAAAGTGCTTACCACGCCCGGTGGATATCTGCTCAAGATAAAATTCCCGGTTCTCTCACTGCTCGACGAGTTCCATCGAAATGGAGCAGCCCTTTCAATCGTGTCGAGTCTGCGGTTTGAGATACCGGCCCTTGCAATCAGCAATGACTTCAATCTGAAAGCTGCTCCCGATATCCTGATGATCAAGAAAACGGAGTATGAATCCTTTTTCAAGGAAAACAAGGTTCCCGACAACAAGACCTCATTCTATGCTCCATATGATTCAGAGAACGGCGCATATAAATTCAATTCAATGCGGTCATGGTTTGTCCAGCTGTTGGAAGACGAGCAATCGGGCAAGACGATTTCAGAGGAAGATTATGAATTCGTGCTTGTGCCGGTGAATGTGGTCACAGAGCAGACCAGCAATTATGATGGGTCGGTAACGACCTACGTGACGCGGTGTCAGCCCTATTTGACGGCCCCGACCATGACTGAGCTGTTCCTTGACCGGGCTCTGATATGCTTCACATATTCAAGCCAGCAGTTGCGCTGAATCCCAAGATAGATGATAAAACTACTCCTCTTCAGCCTCTTATCTTTCATCACCGGGGCATCCTCGCCGGGGACTCCGCAGGGCGCGGATCTGGTGTTTGTCGGCGATGCCATGCAGCATCAGGCGCAGCTTGACCGTGCGCGCGAACTTGGCGGAGGCAAGAATTTCGATTACAGCGGATGCTTCACATATATTGCTCCCACAATCACTGAGGCGGATTACGCCGTATGTAATTTAGAGGTGCCTCTTGGGGGAGGTCCCGATTATACGGGCTATCCTTGTTTTTCAGCTCCCGATTCATACGCAAAGGCATTGAAAGATGCCGGGTTCGATATGTTCCTGACAGCCAACAACCATTGTCTGGACCGGCGGGATAAAGCGGCGCGTCGCACTCTGACCGCGCTTGACAATCTTGGCGTTGACCACATCGGCACCTATCATGATGCTACCGACAGAGCAGCCAAGGTTCCTTTCATCAAGACCATCAACGGAATAAAATTCGGTTTTCTCAACTATACCTATGGCACCAACGGCATCGAGCCCAAAGAGGGAGTAGAGGTCTCGCTGATCGATAAGAACAAGATGGCTGAAGAAATCAAGAAGACCAGGGAGGCAGGAGCAGAAATAATAGTAGTGGCCATGCATTGGGGAGTGGAATACGTGTTGCTCCAGAACCGCAATCAGGAGGAGCTTGCAGATTTCCTTATCGATCAGGGTGTAGACCTGATAATAGGGAGCCATCCCCACGTGATACAGCCGATGAAAGTAGTCCGGAACGAAAAAGAGGACAAAGATGTCCTGGTGGTTTATTCCCTCGGCAATTTCATATCCAACATGAAGACTGCCGACACGACAGGAGGAGCTCTGGTAAGGGTCCGGGTGGAAAGAGATTCCACGGGCACGGCCCGCTTCAAGAAAGCCGATTACGATACGTTCTACAGTGCCAAGCCGTCGGGAGGACGTACCAACTTTACCGTCATCCCCTCCTGGATGCCCGAAAAAATCCCGGCAGCTCAGCAAGGGACTTGGCAAATATTCAATAGAGGAGCGACCCGAGTGTTCGATGCGCACAACGTAGGCGTTCCCCGCCGCCATTAATCAAAATATAAGAGCGAGCCCTATGAGCTCGCTCTTATATTTTTTAGTTTTTGGGGAGGCGTTGCTGCCAGGCCCATGCTTTTCGCATGGTTTCGTCGATTGGCACTTCGGCCTTCCAGCCAAGGACTTCGTTGGCTTTTTTCGGGTCGGCCCAAATTTTCTCGATGTCGCCCTCGCGGCGTGGGCCGATCTTATGGGGCACTTTGACCCCCGTGGCACGCTCAAACGAATCAATGAGCTCAAGGACTGATAGTCCGCGACCTGTTCCGAGATTGAAGATCTCTATTGCATCGGTATCTTTGCCGTCGAGCATACGTGTCATGGCCACTACATGTGCCCGCGCAAGGTCAACTACATCAATATAATCCCGGATACATGACCCGTCGGGAGTGTTGTAGTCGTTGCCGAACACGGTCAGTTCTTTGCGGATTCCGGCGGCAGTCTGCGTCAGATATGGCACGAGATTCTGAGGGACACCTACCGGCAATTCTCCAATCAATGCTGATTCATGGGCACCGATGGGATTGAAGTAACGGAGGAGGATGCTCTTTATCGGAGCGCCCGAAGCGACATAATCTTTGATTATTTCTTCGGAAATCTGCTTTGTGTTGCCATAAGGAGAAGTCGGGTCTTTGATAGGAGCAGTCTCATCAATCGGATTTGAATCCGGCTCGCCATAAACCGTGCAACTCGAAGAGAAGACTATGCCTTTCACTCCATATTCCGGCATCAGGTCGAGCAGATTGATCAGAGTATTCAGGTTATTGCGGTAATAAAGCAGGGGCTTGTGGACAGATTCTCCCACAGCCTTTGAAGCCGCAAAGTTGATAATTCCCTTTATTCCGGGATGCTCTTCGAAAAGTTTACGGAGTGTCGGAATATCCGTGCAGTCGCCTTCAACGAAATCGGGCCGGACACCGGTGATAGCTTCAATTCCATCGATCACTTCGCGATTGGAATTGCTTAAGTTATCGATAATCACAACTTCGTAACCGGCTTTCTGGAGCTCTACAGTGGTATGGGAACCGATATACCCCGTGCCACCTGTAACTAATATCTTATCCTTCATGTCTGCTTAAAATAAGGGAGTCGGGTAAAGGCCTTCGTCCACAAGTTTCTTGAATTGAGCTTCTGTTGCCTCGCGGTCAGCTGCATATGTAACTCCGAACCACTTTGATTCCGTCGGTTCCACCTTGAGGGTAATGGAGCCGTCATTAATAAGGTCGTTGACCACAGTCGGGATATAGAATTCCGATTTCAGTTCGTTGCCATGTTCCTTAAGGAACTCGATGAAGGCTTTCTCGCTATAGTCAAAATAATCGGGAGTGAATCCCCACATATTCATCGAAACGCAACCGTCGGAGGGGAGGGCTTCGGTCACACCTTCTTCCGTGACATGAACGATTTCGTCACCTTTCCGTTCGATTCCATGACATTCCTTGACGCCGGTAAGGAACCCCTCTTCATTTACGTTGCAAACCCCTCGCGACACCGTTCCGTTCTCGCTCAATGTATTACCGATTCTGAAGCCGACCATGCAATAAGCTCCGGATTTTCCTTCGACTGAGCGAAGAAAATCCGCCAGGACGCGGAAAGATTCAGCTCCATAATAGTCATCGGCGTTAATGACACCGAAAGGTTCCTTAACCACGTCTTTACCCATCAGCACGGCATGTCCCGTTCCCCACGGCTTCACGCGGCCCTCGGCGGGAGCAAACCCTTCGGGCAGGGCGTTGAGATCCTGAAACACGACCTCTACCGGCACGTGCCCTTCATATTTAGAAATAATCTTTTCCCGGAATTCCTGCTCGAAATCATGTCGGATCACAAAGACGATTTTCCCGAAGCCTGCTCGCAGGGCATCGTAGACAGAATAATCCATAATGGTTTCTCCCGAGGGTCCAAGACCATCGAGCTGTTTCAGGCCACCGTATCGGCTTCCCATACCGGCCGCCATAATATAAAGTGTAGGTTTCATGTCTTGATATTTAATTTTTAGGTTTTTTATGCAGTAGGATAATGCAATGAATGAAGAAGTCGAACAGCACTAACTTTGCGTTCGCGTTCCGTTCGATGTCACTGCGTGCGGAGTCGGTTTCATGGATGAAGTCTTCCACGTTGGCATGGTTTATGAATGGAGAAAATTTCGTAGAGAAATCCTCTTCTTCAGGCGTCATTGCCGAGAGCTGTGGCATCTTCAGGTTATATATGAAGTTCTCACGGATCATACGGGCCATATATAGGAGGAAACGGCGTAGTTTCTCGCGTCCCCAGGTCGCCACGCTATCAGAAATCTTCTTGAGCATCGCAACCTTCTTGGAATAAGCCGCCCTCATAATCTCCTGATAAGTAAGGAGGAATTCCTCATTCTCGCCCGAATGGGCTCCGAGTTCGTCGGCGCGGATAATACTGCCGTTGCACAGCGGGGCGAGCCGGATTGCATCATGCGGATTCAGGCCGTAGTGATCGCGGAGGTATTGCTGAATTTCGTCATCCGGCAGGCGCCCTGCATGAAGCCTATGCAAGCGGGAGAAAATAGTGGGCAAAAGGCGCAACTCATTGTTGCTTACCAGAATGAAGAGGGTAGTCGGTGAAGGTTCCTCTATCACCTTGAGGAGCTTGTTGGCAGCCTCGGGTCTCATTCGTTCCGGGAGCCATATGATGAAAATCTTCCGGTCGGATGCAAAAGGAGGGTATGCATCAGACTCGACTATATGCTCGGCCTCATCGACATAAATTGCAGGCTGAGAGTTTCCTGCATCCATCAGATCAAGCCATTTTTCCTCCGGCATAGCCGGATAGCGAGAAATCATCTCTCGCCATTCGGGGGCAAAATCAGCCGAGACGAAATGCTTGAGCTTGGTGCTCTTCACGATAGGATAAATGAAGTGCAGGTCGGGATGGGAAATTTCGGCATGAAGCCTGCAGCTGCGGCAATGGCCGCATGGCCCCATAGGAGAAGGGTGTTCGCAATGAATTAATTTTGCAAAGGTCCGGGCAAGCAACATCTTGCCCGTTCCGGGAGGGCCCGAAATGAGCAATGCGTGCGGAATATTCCCGGAAGCCCCGTAAGCAAGGAGACGTTCCTTTATGGTCGACTGACCGGGAATGTCGTTGAATTCGACTCTGTTTTCCATTCTTTGCAAAGGTAATAAAATTCCATCATTGGGGCAAAGATGTGCCCTATTCTTTTCCTGATATGAGATAAAAACATTATATTTGTGATATGAAAGACAATTCCTCCCGAACTGATTCAGGCCACGATACCGGAGCGAGTTTTCTTGACTCGGTCGCAACGGCCTATGCCGCCAGATATAAAGAGATGTCAGACGTGTGCTTTGTTTTTCCTAACAAGCGCAGTTGTACTTTCTTTCTTAATTCACTTGCATCGGCGTTAGGGTCGAGGGCGATGCTGGCTCCCGAAGTAATGGATATTTCAGAGTTCGTATCCCGGATATCGGGGCGCGAACCGGCTTCACGCCTCGACATGCTGTTTATGCTCTATAAGGTATATTGCTCGTTGCTTGGTCGCACCGAAAGTCTTCAGACGGCGGAGGACCTTCTTGATTTCGACAGGTTCGCACCATGGGGGGAAACCGTTCTGGGCGATTTCAGCGAAGTCGACAAGTATGATGTCGATGCGGAAGCGATCTTCACCAATGTGCGCGACTACAGGGATATAGCATCCAATTTTCTGACGGAGGAGCAGCTGACGGTGATAGAAAGATATTTCGGTTACCGGCCGGTTTCGGAAGATGTGGAGAGGTTTTGGCGCACTGTGACAGATGAAGAGGAGCTTTCTCGGTTGAAAGAAAAGTTTGTGGAGTTATGGCGTTTACTACCGGAACTTTATGAAGGGCTTAACACGGGTCTTGATGCAGTAGGGATGGCCACACCGGGGCGAGTGTTCCGTCTGGCTGCCGAAAGGATAAGCGGAAGTGAGGCATCCGACCTTCCGTGGACAAAAGTTGTGGCGGTCGGATTCAATATGCTGTCGACCACTGAAGCGGAAATTTTCGGGACACTACGGGATATGAAAGATAGTGACGGGGAGCCGGTCGGTGAATTTTTCTGGGATGCAACGGGCCCGGTTCTCGGTCTCGGAAGCAAATCGAAGGGAGCTGCAACGAAAACCATCCGCCGGAACATGAAGCTTTTCCCTTCCCCCGAATGGGCGGAATCCTTCATGCAAAGGGCCGAGAGAACGGAAATGCCGTCAATAACAGTGGCGGCTGCACCATCCAATGCTTCGCAGACTAAAATCGCCGCTTTGACAGTAGAAGACTGGATTAGCCGATTTGGAATAGAGAAGGTCTCATCGCCCCGGACAGCTGTCGTGGTGCCGGATGAAAATCTTCTCATGCCCTTGCTGCATTCACTTCCCAATGATATAGGGAGCGTGAACCTGACAATGGGATATTCGATGAGATACACCTCCGTGGCCTCATTTATCTATCATCTCCGTCGGCTTCAGGAACGTCGCCGCAAATCGGGAGGACAGCCCGGCTATCTGCGCGACGATATCCAGTTGCTTCTGTCGCATCCGCTGGTTCATGTGCTTATAGGTTCGGAAAAGGCCAATTTCATAAATGGGGAAATCGGGCGGTTGCATTTGCGTGTGGTGACTGTGGAATGGCTCGGAAGTCAGATTCCCGAGCTTGCGGAGATATTAAAGCCCATAGAATCGGGGGCCGGAGTGGAGGAAGTCACGGCTTATATCGAGGGCGTGCTTCTCCGCATAGATGAGGCTCTGTCAAGAGGGAAAGAGGGGCTGCGGACGGTCAATTCAAAAATCGAACGGTCGCAAATCCTGGTCTATCGAATAGCATTGACGCGACTTGAGGCAAGTGTCAGGCAGCATGGCATAGAGATGTCATGGAGAAGTGTATTTCATTTAATCGACAGATTGGTGGCCGGAGAGACAGTAGCGTTTGAAGGCGAACCTCTCGAGGGCCTGCAGGTGATGGGGCTTCTTGAAACGCGAGCGCTTGATTTCAACCATCTAATAATCCTGTCGATGAACGACAGCGTAATGCCTCGCCATTCAAGACATAGAACCTTTATTCCCGATGCCCTCAGGCACGGTTACGGATTGCCTACTGCAGCAAGAAGTGAGGAATTATATTCTTACTATTTTTACCGATTGCTATCAAGAGCAAAGGAGGTAACCCTGCTATATGATGCTCGCGCAGGCGAAGGGATGCGTAGCGGTGGAAAATCGCGTTTCCTGTTACAGCTCGAGATGCTTTATGCCCCCGGACAGATCCGGAATGACCATTACACATTCGGTCTATCTCCAAATGAATCGAGACCCGAGCCTGTGGAGAAGACCCCGGCCGTAATGAAGATGCTTGAAGACTTCAGAACGCCAGAAAAGGGACGCAATCTTTCGGCATCGGCACTGATGGACTATTGCAAGTGCCCTGTGATGTTCTATTACAAAGACGTAGTGAAACTCAGCGACGAGTCGGATGCAAAAGATTATATCGATGCCATAACGCAAGGAAATATAGTTCACAACGCTATGGTGAATCTTTATTTTCCGGAGAAACTGCAAGGGAAATACCTGAGAGGAGGGCAACGTATCATCCTGACTGCATCGGACATTGAAAGCATACTTGCCGATGAGTCGCGAATCGGGAATGCAGTAAAGAGGGCAGTCAATAAGGAACATTACCATCTTCCCGACAATGAACTTGACCGAGCTTTGGAGGGAACAGTGCAGATGGTTGCCGAGCGTCTGATGGTTCAGATAAGGGAAGTGGTCCGTCATGACTTAACCTTAGCACCCATTGAGCTAATAGGAGGGGAGATGAAAGGAGACGACCGGCTGAAGCTTGGCAATGCTCCCGAAGTCAATATCCGATATGCATTCGACAGGGTAGACCGCATAGCGGGTAGCTACCGCATAGTTGATTACAAGACCGGGAGTTCACATGTAAACGCCAAGGAGGAAGAAGATCTTTTTAATGGCAATCACAGCGCTTCGTATATGCTGCAGCTCCTTCTGTATGCGCGTCTTCTGACAGATAGAGTGCGCAAGGAGGAGGGTCTTAATGTTGCGGATGTAGAGATGCACATATATGATGTCAACACCATATCTACCTCCGGGTCCGTGCGTCCGGTCGTGAAACGCCAGACAATAATGAGCCATTCAGAGCTTGATGATATCTTTATTCCCGGCATAGAGAGGATTCTGACGGAGATATTCAATCCGGAGCAGCCCTTTGAGCCAACGGCTGAGGAAGACAACTGCACCTATTGCGCCTTCAAAGCCCTTTGCGGGAAAGAATGACGTGGGCACGGGCACGGCGTTATGCCGCGGGGAGCCTTATTTGTTGTAATGGTTCATGGCGAAATCCACACCGGAAAGGCAGAACGCCTTCACAGCATCGGCAGCGCGTTCGAGTATAGCCGGCAATTTCTCCCTCTCCTCTTCGGGGAATTTTCCAAGCACATAATCCACCTGACAACCTTTAGGGAAGTCATTACCGATACCGAATCTCAGACGGGCATAGTTTTGAGTTCCCAGTTGCTCGGCTATATTTTTCAGGCCATTGTGCCCGGCATCGGAGCCCTGCTTCCGAATTCTGATTGACCCGAAAGGGATGGCCATGTCATCGACTACGACAAGAAGGTTTTGCAACGGCAATTTCTCGCGGTTCATCCAATATCTGACAGCTACGCCGCTGAGATTCATGAATGTTGAAGGTTTCAAGACCAGGAGTTCGCAATTCTTCACTTTTACCGTAGCCATATCGCCATAGCGGGCGGATTGGAATGATACTCCGGCATCAGCGGCGAGACGGTCGGCGACCATGAATCCGGCATTGTGCCGCGTATCAACATATTCGGGGCCCATGTTCCCGAGACAAGCAATAAGAAAACGTTTCATATCCGGGTCTTTGGCTTGATTAGCATCGCCTTTTCTGAAGAGGCGCGAAAAGAAATTCATAACATAAAGTATCCGACGGCATCGCGCCCGAAAGAGAGGGAAAGCGATACCGTCGGTAAAACAGTTTAACACTCGGGTTCTGCTTATTCGGCAGCCTTTGCCATAGCACCACGGGCAGCACGAGTGAGCTGCACGGCGCAAACCACGGCATTTTTTGCATTGATGAGCTCCAGACCTTCGAAGTGAAGATCGCCAACGGCGAGAGACTTGCCGAGGCCAAGGGAGTCAACATTAACCACAAGGCGCTCGGGGATTTCATTGTAAAGAGCCTTCACCTTGAGCTTGCGCATTGAAAGAGTCAGCTTACCACCGGCCTTCACACCTTCGGCGTGGCCTTCGATCTGCACGGGCACTTCCATCACGATAGGCTTGTCAGGATATACCTGTAGGAAGTCCATGTGAAGCAGAGTGTCTTTTACAGCCTGGAACTGGAGGTCTTTCATCACGGCCTTGATTTCCTCGCCATTGAGATTGATGTCAACCTCGAAGATATCGGGGGTATAGACCAGTTTACGAACATCTTCAGCCTTAACGACGATGTCAGTAGTGATAAGACCACGTTTGCCATCAATGTCAACAACTTTCTGGCCTTTCTTGAGAGGGCCGTCATAGGGGAGGTTTACAAGAGCGCCACCATTGATGACTGCGGGAATAAGACCTTCCTTGCGAAGGGCTTTCACCGACTTCTTGCCGAGTTCCTCGCGGGGTTCGGCGTTCAGTTTGAATTTCTTCATTTTGTTTAATAGATTGTGTTACTCAAAATAAGTTGCTCCGTGCATCAAAAAGCGCGGGGAGCGTGGCGCGGAGCGCCGACAAATTTCCCATCACACGAGTTTTTGCGTAAAGCGCCGCAAAGGTAATAATTTTTTGCGAGATATGCAAATCAGGAATAGTGTTCGAGCTACTGTAGAGTCAACTGGCAACTGCAAAATTATAGTATTCTTTTGAAGAACTCTCTTTTTGGAGTTGAAAATCGCAATTTA
>JAIDDJ010000046.1 GCA_029055345.1 Muribaculaceae bacterium
AGGGGCATATATCGCCTTTTGCCTCAGTCACATAGCACGCTATGCTCCTTCGTCTGCAAGACGATATCTGCTCCCTGTGATGCGACCCTGCATTAATATTTTTTATTGGATGGAGTCTAAGTCTTCAAGGAATAAAAAGAGGCTGCCGAATCGCTTGAAAGGAAGTAGGCAAAACCTTCTAATATCATAAAAAAATGTCTTACAACATTATTGAAATCGAAGGCATCGGTCAGGTATATGCCGATAAACTTATCTCTGCAGGAGTAAAAACTACAGAAGAACTTCTCGAAAAAGCTGCTACCAAGAAGGGCCGTGAAAAGTTAGCCGAAGAGATGGGCATTGCAGAAAAACTCATTCTTAAATGGGTAAACCATGCAGATCTGTTCCGTATTAAAGGCGTTGCCGGTCAGTTCGCTGAACTCCTTGAGGCAGCCGGAGTCGATACTGTGAAGGAACTGCGTCATCGTGTGGCTGCAAACTTACATGCGAAACTTGTCGAAGTCAACGAAGCCAAGAATCTATGTAACCGTGTTCCCTCGGAAAGTGAAATCTCCAAGATGATTGAGCAGGCCAAGGAACTTGAACCCAAAATAACTTATTGATTATTTCGAGAGGCGACGTTTCTCGAAGAAGGAGGCAGTGGCGCAGATAAAGAGCAATGCGCCGGCAGCCTGCATGAAGGCCACAAAGCGGAAGGCAGCAATAAAACCTATCTGTTCGGCAATGAATCCGCCTAAAAGGATGCCGAGGCCCATTCCTAAATCCCACGAAATGAGGATTGAAGAATTGGCAGTTCCGCGTTGGTCATTACGCGCCACGCCTACAAACATATTTAGAAATGCCGGATACATCTGTCCGTTGCCCAGGCCGATGAGAAGGGCTGCGGCATAATATGCCCAACCGGCTTGGACGAATCCGAAGAAACTGTATCCGACCAGAGAAATTATTACCCCGACCGTTGCGTTTCGTGTCATACGGCCGGCCCGGAGGCTTTTGGCTCCGAAGAGACGTGAGATCACAAGGCCGGCTGAAAGCAGCATGAAAAATACTCCTGTGCCATCGGTTATGCCAAGTTCCTCCTTACCATATATCGCCACATAATTGCTCATTACGCCCCAGCAAAGTCCGAAGAAACATATATTGACCGCAAGGAGCCATCCCCGGCCTAAAAAGAAGTGGTCAAGGCTTAATTTGGGCTTGTTTTTTACCTGTTCGCGATGTGGCAGTTTCACGCGAGTGGAGCATATGAAGCCTGCGAACGCTATTAAAAGTGAAAGCCAGAAAAGCAAAGTGAAATTTGAGGTGGCCTGGTAGATGTAGATGCCCACACTGGGAGCAACTGCCATCGCTATGTTGTTGCTCAGTCCATAATATCCGATACCCTCGTTTCGGCGAGAGGAGGGTAGGACATCGATGGCAACCGTGCTGTTGGCAACCGTTGTCGCGCCGAACGGGATGCCGTGAAACGTCCTGACGATTGCAAACATCAGAAGAGTGCCCGCGCCGATATATCCCGTGAAGCATAAGAAAAAGAAGAGGAAACAAATAGTCAGCACTTTCTTTCGGCTGAAAGAGTCGACCACAAATCCGCTGAAAGGGCGTATAAGCAGCGTGGCAACCACATACCCCGACAGAACTACGCCAATCAAGTCTTTATCCGCTTCGAATTGCTCGTCAAGATATAATGGCAACAATGGTGTAAGAAGATAAAAAGCGAAGAAGAGCAAGAAATTGCACATCATCACTTTTAAATATTCCCGATTCCATAATTTATCCTTCACTTTGGAATTAGAGCCGTTAGCAGTGACCATATAATTATATCTCAGTCGACAAGATGAATATAATCGCCATAACCCTCTTCCTCCATCTGCTGCTTCGGTATAAAGCGCAGGGAGGCCGAGTTGATACAATAGCGGAGACCGCCATCTTCAGCAGGGCCATCGGGAAAGACATGCCCCAGATGAGCTCCGCTTGATGCAGAACGCACTTCAGTGCGTTTGCGCCCGTAGGAAGTGTCTAAATGTTCGGTGATGGAGCCTGTGTCAATAGGCTTGGTAAACGCAGGCCACCCGCAGCCCGAATCATATTTGCGAGATGAAACGAACAGCGGTGTCCCATCCGTAATATCTACATATATACCCGGCCGAAACTCATCATCATATTCGTTCTCATATGGTCGTTCGGTGGCTCCATTCTGCGTCACTTCCCACTGCAGCGGCGTAAGTCGCTGCTTGAGCTCAATCTTATCTTTTTTCTTCGATTTAATACCTTTCACCTCTTCAAACAGCCGAGGATCTATATGGCAATAACCTCCCGGATTCTTATATAGATAGTCCTGATGATATATTTCTGCGGAATAGAAATTCTTTAATCGCATCACTTCCACTGCAAGAGGCTCCGCGTAACGTCGCTGCATGGTAGCCACCACCGCCTCTATCACCGGGATATCCGACGCTTCTATGTAATATATTCCGGTGCGATATTGTGTGCCCCTGTCATTTCCCTGTTGATTGACTGACAAAGGATCAATACTGCGGAAATAAATGGTCAGCAACTCGGAGAGGCCAACATATTCGTCATCATAAACCACCTTTACTGTTTCAGCAGCTCCGGTCATTCCCGAACAAACCATTTTATAGGTGGGATCTTCAATCTTGCTGTTGGCATATCCTACAACTGTAGATTCTACGCCATCTATGAGTGAAAATAGGTGAGCTGTGCCCCAAAAACAGCCTCCTGCCAGATAAATTTCTTTTTTCATAGTCTTATTTTTTCAACCATTGAAGTTGAAGAAACAACTTCAATATAGCAATGTAATTTAAGGCCATTCGGTTCGAATGTCTGTGTGCACTCACAAAACGTCCGGAATATATTCGATATTGCTCGCACAGGAAATTTTGCTGAATGAGGTTGATAGGTAAAAATAAGATCCTTTTTTAAGGGAAGGGGTCTAAGGCCCCATCTCACAAAAATGGGGCCTAAAAATTACAGCCGGCGCCCCGAGGCGACGGCTGTAAAATTATAATCACATTCTTAAATAGGAAATTAGTCTTTCAGATAATTTGGAAGTATAGGCATCGCGCCTTTCTGAGTGCAAACAAAAGCTGAGGTTTGAACAGCCAGTGAGTGCGCTTCTTCGATAGTCTTGCCTTTGAGTATCGCAGAGATAAATGCCGCCGTGAAGCTGTCGCCCGCTCCGACCGTATCAGCTACTTCCACTGTCGGAGTAGGCTGGAACGATACTTTCCCGGGAGTAAAGACATAGCTGCCGTTGATACCGCACGTCAGGATGAGAATCTTGAGGTTATATTTGCCCAGAAGAATCCAGCACTTGTCCTGAAGGTCTATTCCGGGATAGCCGAACATACGGCTTACGGTGACAAGTTCCTCATCGTTTATTTTCAAGACGTTGCAACGCTCCATCGAGTTGCACAGAATATCCTTGTTATAGAAGCCCTGACGAAGATTGACGTCGAATACGATAAGATCATCTTCTTTTTTGGGCATTGCGTCAAGGAAACTATTGATGGTGTTGCGGGAAACAACATTGCGCTGTGCGAGCGATCCGAAGCAGAAGGCCTTTGTGCGTTTTGCAAGATCATGGAGTTCAGGAGTGAACGGAATATTGTCCCATGCAACATTTTCCTTGATTTCGTATTGGGGCACTCCGGCCTGATCTATCTCTACCTGTACCGTTCCCGTAGGGTATGGAACAGTCGCTATATGATGGTTAAGACCTTTGGAAGTGAAATTCTCAACGATTTCTTTTCCGAGAGCGTCATCACCGACAGCACTCACTACGCAGCTCGGTAATCCGAATTGTGATACGTGGTATGCGAAATTGGCAGGTGCACCTCCAATCTTTTTCCCTTCGGGGAGAACATCCCATAGGGCTTCTCCCATTCCTACAACTAAGTCTTTCATGAATATATTGATGATTGATTAATTATTTAATTATGAGTTGGTGTATGCTTAAAGCAGTGCCTCGAAGGCATGCTTATATTACGCTTTCTTTATCTTCAGAGTGTAGAAGGCAAGATATATCACGCCGAGTGTCATCACTGCGACTGCACCAGCCACGCCTACAGCATCCTGAGCGAAGCCCATGCATAGAGGGAATACCGTACCTCCGAAGAGACCCATTATCATAAGACCTGACACCTCGTTCTTCTCCTTGGGCTGACGGTTGAGCGCCTGGGCAAACACAACGCTGAAGATATTGGAGTTTCCGAAGCCGATGCAGGCAATGGCTGCCAGCAAGAGGAATTGTGAGGTTCCTATGTATAGCCCTATCATTCCAAGTAGCATGCAGAAGACACTGAATGCGAAGAAAGCCTTGGCGGACATCTTGGCAAGGATGAACGAACCCAGCAGACAACCACCGGTGCGGAAATAAAAGTAGATTTGCGTCCCTATAACTGCTTCTTCCACGCTCAGGCCGAAGCGCTCGGTCAGAATCTGGGGAGCGAAAGTATTGGTCCCTACGTCTATACCTACGTGGCACATGATTCCGAGGAAGCAAAGAAGCACAAAAGGTATACGGAGGAGTACGACACATTCCATAAAACCGGTTACCTTGTCCGGTTGTTCCTCAGCGATAGGAGTTGCTCCCAGAGCTCCGATGGATAGAAGGCACACAACTGCGAAGATCGGGAAAACCACCCTCCATTCAAGTCCGAAAGTAGGAATGAGCATAGCGGCGCCCCATGCCATAAGATACGGCGCGAGAAGGGAAGCAAGAGCCTTTACAAACTGGCCGAAAGTAAGTGTTGAGGCCAAACGGGAAGGGTTAATTAGTCCGGATACGAGCGGATTGAGTGACGTCTGCATCACCGCGTTGCCTATGCCGAGAAGCGAGAAGGCTATTAGCATCGTATAGTAGCCCGTATGGAACATTGGTATCACCAGGGAAACCAAAGTAAGCAGAAGGGAGAACAGAACGGTCTTCTTGCGCCCTATTTTGTTCATCAGAATACCGGTAGGCACTGAAAAAATCAAAAACCAGAAAAATACCAATGAAGGGATAAAGCCTGCCTGAGCACCGGAAAGGTTGAGATCGACCTTTACGAAGTTGGTAGCGGACCCCACAAGGTCGACAAAACCCATCGAAAAGAAGCAGAGCATTACAGGAATAATCTGCAATAAAAATGATTTGCGATTAGTGACGAGTGGTTGTTCCATTGTTATATGAAGTTTATGAGTTGTCGAATTCTAAATTTATTTGATGGAATAGATTTTGAGATTCTCAATCCGTGCGTTCCCCCCGGTTGAGGAAATAGACAATTTATTGTAGGGAGTTGTCGGGAACACAAGATTGGTCATTACAAAGCGGCCGTTGTTGCCGAACACTTCAATGCTCGACTTATCAATAAAGATTCTCAGTGAGATTTTCCCGTCTGTCTCGAATGTCGGGGAGACAGTGATGGAGGGGAAGTCCTGACTGAAATTGATGACTCCGCTTTCCTTACGGTCGAAAGAGAGTGTGTGGTCGGCGACTTTGTAATCCATTACAACCTTTTCGCCCTCGCTATTCTTCAGTTCAATCTTGACGATATCTGATTTCTTAGCTTCCATATCAAATATAATCTCGCAAATTCCGCCATTAGTGGCCGGAAGATCATATGTGCGGCCCTTGGCATTGATATCGGCCTTATTGATTTTCACTGTCAGTTTGTCGCGCAAAGCTATCAGTTCGGGAGATGGAGCTGAAGAAACGTAGATCTGGCCGTCAGGCCCTTTGAAAAGGCCAACTTCGCGGGGAAGAGTGTTTGCGCTGCGGTATTGCATCGTCGGAACTTCTGCCGCATACTGCCAATTGCTCATCCATCCGATTACTGTGCGTCGGTCATTAGGAGCATCGCTCCAGCTTACAGTGGCATAATGGTCTTTTCCGAAGTCCATCCATTTAGTAGGGATATTACCTTGTGCGTCAACATCGGCCTTGAATGTCTTGCCATCGAAGTCTCCGATAAAATATTGTGTGGCACTCCCTCCGAACGGACCGCCCGGATTGAGGTTGCAGAGCAGAACCCATTTATTTTCATCACTGCCTTCTACGGGCAGACGGAATAAGTCAGGACATTCCCATACACCATCCTGAGCTCCGATACCTTTGCCGAATGAACTTTGAAGCGTCCATTCTTTCATATCAGGCGATGTGAAAATGAGCATCTCGTGGTCAAGTGCATGAGCCAGTACCATTACCCATTGCTTTGCCTCGTTATCCCAGAACATATTGGGGTCGCGTGCCTCGGATTCGAGTGTGATGACCGGGTTACCAGGATAAATCTCGAACGTTTCACCATTGTCGGTACTCCAGATAAGGCTTTGCGTCTGGCTCGCATCGGCAGAGGTATAAAGACCCACAACGGCATTTTCACCGAACCCTGCACTGTTAGTATGGTCAATCGCGCAACTTCCGCTGAAAACCATTCCGAGTCCGTTGGGCTCAACTGCTGTCGGGTGATGCTCCCAGTTTATAAGGTCTTTTGATGTGGAGTGGCCCCAACTCAGATTCTGCCATTTTGAACCATAAGGATTATATTGGTAGTAAAGATGCCATACGCCATCCTTATAGAACATGCCGTTAGGATCGTTCATCCAACCATACAGAGGAGTATGATGAAAGGCCGGACGGTATTTCTCCCGGTTGGTGGTGTCGAATGTATCAGCCAAGGCGATTGTCTTGGACCAGGCATCCTCCTTTATCTCACGGACTGTTGAGCGGTCCTGAGATGTCGTGATGTTCATCACAACGTCATGCCCCTTGTAAGGTGTCAGGTCAAACGGCACGAAATAATCCACTTTACTCTTTGCGAGCCTTACGTTGATGGTCTTGTCAATTTTTCCATCAACTATTACGTTTATTTTGGCGTCATCATTTGCCTCCTGAACAGGGAGAAGAAGATATTTTCCTTCTCCTGTTATTCTAACAAGTGTGTTGTTGATGCCCAGATGATTTACGTCCACTCCTGCCGTTTCCCCGGAGGCAAATGCTCCAAATGACGCGGAAGTGCTTAATGTCATGGCGACAATTAGATTTTTTGTTAACCTATTCATTTGTTTGTGTTTATTTCTAATCAATTTACCTCGCAAAAATACAACAAATAATATTGCCCCGCTATAAAAAATCAGGCAATACCTATCAAAAATGCTGTATCAGTCATTTTTTAATACTCGATACATCATTTTTTGTAGGATTATTACTATATTTGCTAAAACTATATAATAATGATGTCACGTCTAAGATTCATATCATACATCTTTGTGCTTTCGATGTTGCTGTTAATGTGTGGATGTCGTGATAGCAAAGTCTATAAAATCGGTATTTCTCAGTGTAGTCAGGATGACTGGCGAATGAAAATGAACGATGAGATAAATCGGGAGGCAATGTTTCACGAGGACGCTGTCGTGGAGATCCGGTCGGCCGATGACAGCAATGAAAAGCAGATTGAAGATATTAAATATTTTGTTGACAATGGTTTCGATATCATAATCGTTTCGCCCAATGAAGCCGCAGCTCTGACCCCTGTAATAAAAGATGTTTATGAACGGGGGACACCGGTGGTGATCTTCGATAGAAATATTATCGGTGACAGTTATACGGCGCGTTTGGGTGCGGATGACGAGGGAATTGGTAAGGCAGCTGCAGATTATGCTTACCATTTATTAGGCAGAGATGCAAAAATTATTGAGATTCGTGGCCATGAGGGGTCCACACCGGCTGAAGGACGACATAAGGGCTTTGCCGATGAAATCCAGACATATGATGGTGATATTCTGGCAAGTGTGTCGGCTGATTGGAACAAAGAGGATGCCGTGAGAGTGTCGGATTCATTATTGAAACTCTATCCCGATGTTGATGTGATTTATGCCCATAATGACCGTATGGCCATAGGAGCTTCGGAGGTTGCAAAACGCCTTGGACTTGGCGATGTAAAGATTATCGGCGTTGACGCCGCTCCGGAAATCGGCATCAAAGCTGTCGCAGACTCCATAATTGATGCAACTTTCCTATATCCCACAGAAGGCCACAGGCTTATCCAGACGGCTCTCGCGATTCTTAAAGGAGATACTTACGATAAGGAGAAGATTCTTCCTGTCTCTTCGCCTGTCGACCTCAGCAATGCCGATATTCTTCTGGTGCAAAACGAGACTCTCTATGAGGAAACGAAAAATATGCAGTTGCTGAAGAAAAGGATAGATGATTATTGGTCGAAACATTCTTCGCAGACATCGCTCCTGTATGCCAGTATCTGTATAATAATCCTTCTTTTCGTATTGGCGTTTATGTTGCTACGGGCTTATTGGCAAAGAAGCAGCCATCAGAAAGAACTGATGGATCAGAATAAATTGCTTGAACAAGAACGGGATAAGCAGAAACAATTGAACGAGCAACTGGAGGCCGCCACTCAGTCGAAGTTAATGTTTTTTACAAATGTATCTCACGACTTGCGCACGCCTCTTACTTTAATAAGTGAGCCTGTGGCGCAACTCGCTTCTTCCGATAATCTTACGCCTCAGCAGCACACTCTTATCAAAATTGCAAATAAAAACGTCAGGATCCTACAAAGACTCATAAACCAGATACTGGATTTCAGGAAGTATGAAAATGGTAAATTGAACATACGTCTGTCTGAGGTAGATTTCAGCAAGTCGATTAAGGAATGGATGGAGTCGTTCTATACGATGGCAAGAAAGCGAGATATAAAACTTTCGTTGGTAGGCAATGCCATTGACGGCTCCCTTCCGATTGCCATAGATTCTGAAAAGATAGAACGTGTGTTTTTCAATCTCTTGTCTAATGCATTTAAATATTCTCCTGATAATTCCTCAATTGTTGTCAGTTGCAATAGTGATGGGAAAACATTGACTTTAAGTGTCGCAGATACCGGTGAAGGTATAAGCGAACGGGATCTTGGAAACATTTTCGACCGTTTTTATCAGGTTGATCGAATCCATCCGAAGGGTTCGGGAATCGGCTTGTCTCTCGCAAAGGCTTTTGTAGAGCTGCATGATGGAACCATTTCGGTTGAGAGTGCCCTGAACAAGGGTTCCGTTTTCACAGTGACGCTGCCGATAAGGCATGTGGCGGACTCGGCGGAAGAAATTCAAAAGGCAATAGATTTAAGCGATGTCGAGGCCGAACTTGAGAATATTGATACCGAATTGGTGTTCGATGACCAAAAGCCGATCCTGTTGGTGATTGATGATAATAAGGATATTCAAAAGCTTGTAACGGAATTATTAAAGACAGAATACAATATAATTACGGCCTCAAATGGGAAGGAGGGTCTGGTAAAAGCCGCCAAATACGTTCCTGATCTGATAATTTGCGATGTCATGATGCCGATTATGGATGGATTGGAATGTGCAAGGCATATCAAAAATGAGGTATCTACTTCTCATATTCCTATCCTGATGCTGACTGCCTGCGCCATGGACGAGCAGCGAGCACAAGGATATGAAAGTGGTGCAGACGGGTACTTGTCAAAACCATTCAATAGTGCTGTGCTCAAAGCAAGGTGTGAAAATCTCATAACTAATCGGAAGCGGATAAAGGAACTCTGGGTGTCGGGCTCAGTAAAGAAAGCCGAAAGACCGAAGAAGTTACCAACGGGGGAGATTGACAATGACTTTTATAATCATTTCATTGAGATTTTTACGGCTGAAATGAGCAATCCCGACCTCAATGTTGATGCGATTGCTTCAAAAATAGGGCTCGAACGGTCTCAGCTCTACCGCAAGATAAAGGCTCTCACTAATTACTCGCCGGTGGAATTGATGCGCAGGCTCAGATTGCAAGAGGGACGCAGGCTTCTGACCACCACCGACCGAACAGTAAGTGAAATCGCATATGAAACCGGTTTTACAACTCCGGCATATTTTACTAAATGCTATCGCGATGCATATGGTGAAACTCCCTCTGAAACAAGAAATAATCTGAAGAATTAGCCTCCGCTCCTATTATTAGGAATTTTTAAATATTGCCTATATGAACTGCGTGGCTCCATCCTGCATGATATCTTGCAGGTTGGAGCTAATATTTTTAGTGAAAATAGTATCAAAAATCGTGCAAAAAGCAAAATTTGATAGCCCCGGCAACATCATTTATAGTCTATCTTAGATATGCGGGATAATTTTGCGGCAGATATTTTCTATTAAAATCACAATAACATGAAAAGAACTTTTCTCAGTGCTGTATTGCTGTTCATAATGGCAATCATGGTGCAAGCACAGGACATCACTGTGCATGGGACCGTCCTTTCTAAAGTAGATGACGAGCCCCTGATTGGAGCCACGGTGCTTTGCGAGGCGACTAAGGCAGGAGTTTCCGCCGACCTGGATGGAAATTTCACGATTACCGTGCCGGAAGGCTCAACCCTTAAAATTTCGTATGTAGGCTTCGTGCCTGCAGAAGTGAAAGCTCAACAGGAAATGACCATCTATCTTGATGAAAATGCCGGTCTCCTCAATGAAGTGGTGGTTGTCGGTTATCAGACCGTGCGTAAGGCCGATCTCACCGGTGCCGTCTCGGTGATGAATATGAAGGAGCCGCTAAGTGAGAATTCCGGTAATATAATGAATTCGATGGCTGGTAAGCTCCCCGGTGTCAATGTGGTGCCTGATGCCGCTCCGGGTGGGACCGGCTCAATTCGCGTGCGGGGTATGTCGACAGCCAATTCAAGCAACGATCCTCTTTATATCATCGATGGTGTGCCTACAGACAACATCAACTGTATCAATCCGGCCGATATCGAATCCATGCAGGTACTCAAGGATGCTGCTTCCGCCTCTATTTATGGTTCACGTGCCGCCAACGGTGTCGTGGTTATTACGACTAAACAGGGCAAGGGTGACCGAATGACTATCAATGTGAATTATGCGGCGAGCGTGCAGACGATTGCCAAAAGATATGATATGCTGAGTGCCACTCAATGGGGCAATGCATATTGGACCGCTTCAAAAAATTCACATATTACTCCTTCCCATGTTCTTTACGGTGACGGAGAAGTGCCCGTGCTTCAGGAATTTGTAGCCGGCAATCCTAATTATCCGACGACCAATACCGATTGGCAAGATCAGGTCTATCAATCCGCTTGGACTAATAACCTTACAGCTTCAATCTCAAATAACACTGAGAAAGGTTCGGTAATGCTCTCTCTGAATTATATCAATCAGAATGGTAATATCAAGGATACGTTCTATGAGCGTTATTCAGCCCGTGTCAACTCCCGTTATGATTTTAACAAGTATATTACCGTAGGTGAGAATCTTATGGTTGCGCATTGGAAAAATCGCGGTATGGATGTTGCGGGCGACCGTGGTATTCCTTTCACTGCAATGAGCCAGCATCCCGCTCTTCCTGTCAAGGGCCTTAACGGAGATTGGGCCCGTCCTCTCGAACTTATCGGTTCTGACCTTGCCAACCCCGTGCAGCTGATTCAGAACGCTAAGGACAATGACCTCGCTTCATGGCGTATATTAGGTAACGCCTATTTAGAGGTGAAGCCCATCGATGGCCTTGTCTTGAAGACAAATATCGGTATCGAACACAGCCAGTATTTCAACAAGACTCTTGGGCGCGCAGTGAATCCCGGAGATGTCAACAGCGTTTCAAGCGTATATGGCCAGGGTGATACCTGGACCTGGACCAATACGGCAAATTACAACAAGACTTTTGCCGAAAAGCATCACCTGACTGCTCTTATCGGTACTGAAGCAATCGGTTACACTTTCAAAGACCTCTCAGCTTCACGCGAAGGCTATGCGGTAGAAACTGCAGATTATATGCAAATAGGATCCGGTATCGGCACACGTAACAACGGTGGCGGTGAAACTCAGTGGGCCGTATTCTCTCTGTTCGGGAAAGTCGACTATAATTATGCCGATCGTTATCTGGCATCATTCACCATCCGTCGTGATGAAAACTCCAGATTTGCAAAAGGACACCGGGCAGGTGTATTCCCCGCTTTCTCTTTGGCATGGCGTCCAACTCAGGAAGATTTCTTCCCCAAAAATGATGTACTCACCGATTTGAAGATTCGTTACTCTTGGGGTCAAAATGGTAATGCCAATATCCCGGCATTGTATCCGGCTTATTCCACTTACGTTTTCAATACCGGCAACGGTGCTTATGACATTAGCGGAACCAACGCATCGACCACAGCCGGCATTACTCTGGCTGCAACCGGAAATCCGGATCTGAAATGGGAGACTACGTATCAGAATAATATCGGTATCGATGTCCAGTTCTTTAACGGAGCGCTCAATCTTACTGCAGATTATTATATCAAGAAAACCAAGGATATGCTCACCATCCCTCCCACACTTGATGTGGCCGGTGAGAATGCAGCCATGTGGCTCAATACCGGCGATATGAAGAATACCGGTTGGGAGGTAACTCTCGGATATTACAGCCCTACTTACGGCGATTTCTCGTGGAATGGTTCTATCAATCTATCACAATATAAGAATAAGCTCATCACGCTCAACTCGCGTCAGAAATTTATCGGTGGCGACCAGCGCCTGATTCCCGGTGAAGCCATGGGAGTTTACTATGGATATGTTTGCGATGGCATCTTCCAGAATGCTACAGAAGTGGCTAACCATGCCACCCAACCCGGTGCAGCCCCCGGTCGTCTTATCTATCGCGACCTTGACGGTAACGGCGTGATCGATGACAATGACCGTTGTATTATCGGCAATCCGAATCCGGATTTGTCAATGGGTATAAACCTCGCTTTCAAATATAAGGCGTTCACTCTCGATATGTTCTTCGCAGGTGATTTCGGTTTCGATATTCAGAACCATATGAAGCGTCAGCTCCTTTCAATGGCTTATGGTAATATATCCACTAACCGCGGTGCCGATATCCTCAATGCTTGGACTCCGGAAAACACTAATACCGATATCCCGGCTCTTTCTCTGACCGATGACAATAACGAAAGCAGGTTCTCGACCTACTATGTTGAGAATGGCTCCTATATGAAGATGAAATATCTCAAGCTCTCTTATTCTCTCCCCCGCCATATTATCAAGGCTATCGGTGCTTCCAATCTTGATGTATACGCTCAGGTTGAAAACGTGTTTACGATTACACGTTACAAAGGGCTTGATCCGGAGCTCCTTCCGGGCGAATATGGAGCACGCATTGACAATGGTGCTTATCCACGTCCGCGTACATTCACACTCGGTCTTAATATCCAGTTCTAATCTTTTCAATTCGACAGAAAATGAATATTCTAAAAAATATAGCAACCAAGGCATTATATGGTGCAGTTGCCATTTCAATGGGCCTCATCGCCACTTCATGCGATGATATGCTCGATACCAAACCAATGGGAGTATTCACCGAAGATCAAATCAGTGAAGATGTTGAGGCTGACCTGATGACCGCAGCCTATGCCTCCCTGCTTAATCACTTTTTCGGTAATAATGAGTCATTTGCCGGCCCAATCAACAACTGGGTTTTTGATGTCCGCTCGGATGATGCCCTCAAGGGTGGCGATGGCGTGACGATGGAGGGATACATCCATCAGCTCGAAGTCGGTAATGTCCAGAGCGATAATCCGGTTGCTGACTTCAAATGGCGCAATAATTATTATGCAATCAACCGTTGCAACACTGCAATCCGCGCGATTCTTGCCTCTGTCTCTCTCTCCGATGAAGAAAAGGCTTCTTATGTAGGGGAAATGAAGACTCTCCGCTCTTATTTCTACTTCGACATGCTGCGTATCTTCGCAAAATTCCCTTATTTCGATGAGAAAGTGCTTGAACCGAGCTTATGCCGTGCTGACGAATACACCCGCGATCAGATTGCCGATTTCATCAAGAAGGATCTGAGAGATAGCTATGAGGTTATGCCCGAAACTCAGGAGAAACCGGGCCGTTTCAACCGTTATGTCGCAGCTGCTCTCCTGGCGCGTGTCGATCTCTTCACTTCCGATTGGGCTGAGGCTGAGAAATATGCCGGCTACGTGATTGAAAGTAATCTTTACGAGCTCTATCCCAACTTCCTTGATATGTCGAAGCCTGAGTTTAACAATAAATATGAATCAATTCTTGCGATTCAATTTTCATCGGCTAACTCACCGGACCAGTATAACTTCAATAATTGCCTTAACTGCACATGGTCGGAAGGGAATCTATATGGCAATGGAGATGATTTCTATCTTGCATCCCAGAATCTCGTAAATGCTTTCCGCACCGATGAAATGGGCCTTCCGTATCTTGACGGTGCGCCTGATGATGAGAATGTTGACAAGGCTGACTTCGAAGGAAATGTGGACCCTCGTCTTGACTTTACTCTTGGACGTATAGGTATGCCCTGGCGCTCTCATAGATATAATGACAGATGGTGTCGTAACCTTGAACTCTATGGTCAGTATTCCGGCAAGAAACCTTATCCTTCACCCGAGTCTCCATATGTCAAGACCGGTATAGTGCCTTGGGGCGCATCTTCGTTGAATTGCATTCTTATCCGCTACGCAGATGTTATGCTTATGAAAGCAGAAGCTCTCATTGAACAAAATAAAAACCTTGACGAGGCGCGTATCTTAATCAATAATATTCGAAATAAGGCCGCCCGCTCAGTCAATCCCTCTTATGAACCAATTGACTGCGATCCTATGATTGCGAATTATAACGTAGGTCAATATCCCGCAACCGGCTGGACACAGGATTACGCCCGTAAGGCCGTCCGTATGGAACGCCGTATTGAACTCGCTATGGAGGGTCTCCGCTGGTTCGACCTTGTAAGATGGGGAAATGTTGTCGGGGATATGAATGCTTACTATGCATCGGAAAGCAAGATCAGACCTTATTATGAGGGCGCGAATCTTTCTGAAAATGAGATTTATTTACCGATACCTATAAATCAGGTTGATAATGCAGGCAACCTGTATAAGTAAACATGCAAAAAATAGTAAAATGAAAAAGATATCATTATACAGAATATTTGTTCTGCTCACCGTAAGCTGCGGCCTGCTTGGCGCTTGTTCGGATTTTGAGCCCTACGGCTATAACGAAGTGCCGGATTTGCAGAAAGTAAGTAATCTTAGAGCCGATGTCGATGGCTATGTAGTTAATCTCGATTGGGATCTTCCGGCGGGTGAGAACGTGGAAGGCGCATTGATTCTGATTAACGGAAACTCCTCCAATCCTGTTCGCCTTGATGGCCGCGTAACATCCTATTCCTACATCGGTCAGCCAATGGATGAAGAATATTTCTATACGGTCAAGGTCCTTTATAAAGGAGGATATGTCTCTGAAGGAGTTTCGGTGAATGCTACTGTGCCTTATGTGGAGCTCGCTAATGTATCGGATGTAAAGTCTTCGGTAGAGGGACGCACCGTAACTCTGACATGGACCCTTCCCTCTGCAACCGGCATAACAGGCGTAAAAGTGATACGTGACGGTGATGAGAGTGCCGCTGTGCTTATCGATGGGCCCGCTACTTCATGCGTGTTGAAAGGTCAGCCTATGGATAAGGAAATTACTTATACTGTAGCTGCCGTCTACGACAAATATTATGCAGCCAAGGGCGTGTCGGTAAAGACTGTTATTCCTTATATTACTCCTAAAATGGGATACCTTATGACTGCTGAGACTATCCAACAGTTGCCAGATGATGATGAACGGGCGGCTGCTGCATGGTTCGTCAATCAAGAGAATGCCGAACTCATCCAGCCGTCTCAACTCGCTGACCTTGACGCCGATGTTTATTCGGTGATATGGATTGAAATAGACCGCGTCGGGCTCCCTCTCGGCTGGGAAAATCTCCCTGCAGAACTCACAAATGCGGAAACTATTGCGGCTCTTAGGCAGTATTCTGCCAATGGTGGTAGTCTCTATCTCGCCAATATGGCAACTCAGCTGACAGTTCCTCTCGGTTTTGTACCATCAAATATGGCGCCTACCGTTTATGGTAATGGCGAAGGCGGCTCAGGTGATGATGTCTGGTTGATTAATCCTTATCTCGGATGGGATTTCCGTAATGGCGGTGACCAGGGCTTCTATGACCGCACGGCTCATGCAATATTCAAAGGCTTGGTACTTGAAGACCCCAATAATTATGGCTATGATGCTCTTCCGCTTATAGGACCCGGTCAGAGAGAAGATCATAACTGCATGTGGGATTGCAACCTTTACGGCAAAGGTAGTTATCCGGATGTAATTAAGAATTTTGAAGTGACCACTAATTCTCTGGTTCTTGCAACATGGGGTCAAGTTCGCGACCATTGTGTGGCCGGTTTGGTGGAATTCTTCGCCAATACCGAGCACGGACGTTGCATCGCAAATGGTCTCGCAGCTTATGAGTGGAATCAGAATTCAGGTGTCAATATTTATCAACACAATGTTGAGCAACTGACTGCCAATATTCTGAACTATCTGAAATAAAACCTTAATTTAAATCTCCGGTCTTGATGCCTCATAGTGGTGTCAAGACCGGAATATTTCCTTAAAATCTTTCATGAATAATTTTCGTTTGTTCCTCGCAAGTCTGTCAACGTGTGTGGCATTAAGTGCCGGGGCGGATGTAGTCGCACATTTTGACATGGAGGTTAATTCCGGCAATATCACGGAGTCAGTTAGCGGTTTAAAATTTCCGGTCGAGGGAAATTTTGCCCCGGAGAATGTAAGGGGTGCCGTAGGCGATGCCTTGAGATTTGATGGCTACACATCACATATTACGGCCCGGCTGGACGATATTCTGCCGTCCGGTTCGACAGAGATGACCGTTTCATTATGGGTTGCTCTTCCTTGCTATCCTATCATACAGATAGATGTTGATACTAAAGAGCAAACTCCAATCGCGACCTGTCTGGATTCAAACAATAAATCAGGATTTGGTTTCTATATCGGTTTCGATGGCAAATATAGTTTCAAGACCTATGTCAGCGGCTGGCCTGTAAGCATTGAAGTAGATACCCCACTGCCGACTTACCAGTGGAATAATCTTGTTGCCGTTGTCAACTGCTCCGAACGTTCGGCTAAATTGTATAATAATGGTGTAGAAGTTGGTTCGGCCAAAGTCAACGGGAGCATTTCCCTCAAATCCGGGCCGTTTTATATGGGACAGGGCACCGAGAGCCGCAAGTCAGGTCCTTTCGAACTTATGTCGTTCAATGGTCTGATAGATGATATTACCGTATGGAATGAAGTAAAGTCGGTGACTGAAATAAAGAATTGGACAACGCATGATATTCCGAACCTTGACATTCCTGCCTCCCGTTTTGCAAACGATAAGTTGCGTCCCCGTTTTCACGGGATGCCTGCCGCCGGATGGACCAATGAGTGTCATGGAATGTATTTTTCTGACGGGCGATACCATCTGTTTTTCCAGAAAAATGCAGACGGCCCATATATGGCCAGACTTCACTGGGGACACATTTCAAGTGAAAATCTTTATGATTGGAAAGAGGAAAAGATTGCCATCGCACCTGGTGATTGGTACGATATAAAAGGCTGCTGGAGCGGGTGCGTATTCTCAGATGATATAATTACCAATGGGCGCCCGAATATTATCTATACAGCCGTAGACTATGTAAAGGCAATGATTGCTCAGGCTTATCCCGAATCTGGTGCTCTCGATAACTGGACTAAAGTATCATGGAATCCAATCATCGGCTCAAAGCCTAACGGCTTGTCGGATGATTTCAGGGATCCATATTTTTTCAGAAACGGGAATGATGCCTACATAATAGTGGGCACCTCGAAAAACGGTGTCGGTGCAACAACGCTGCATCGCTACAACGCGGTGTCGGGAATGTGGACGAACAACGGAGATATCTTCTTTAATGGAAACACCGCTGCCTCTGAGGGCGCTTTCTGGGAGATGCCTAATATCACCAGAATGCCCGATGGTAAGTGGCTCTTTACCGCAACCCCTTTGGGAACTTCCCAGGGCGTCCGCACACTTTACTGGACCGGAAGTATCGCCTCTGACGGGAAGTTTATCCCTGATAAAAATTCAGCCTCACCAAGATTGGTGGAGATGAATTCCCGTGATGGATTCGGTCTGCTTTCCCCGACAATATATCAGAAAGATGGTAAAACTATAGTGTTGGGAATAGTTCCGGACAAACTTCCATCTATCGAAAACTGGCATCTTGGCTGGGCACATTGCTATTCTTTGCCCCGCGAATGGTCTCTTGATAATAATGGGAGATTGCTGCAGAAGCCCTATGAAGGCCTGACGGGACTCCGGACTTCAACGCTTTATTCCAAGAGTGACTTTACGCTCGACGGAACAATTGAGCTTGCCCCGGTAAAGGGTCGCAGTCTGGAAATATCTGCTACATTTGAGGTCGGCACGGCTCAATTCGGATTCAATATTTTTAAATCCGGCGGTCAGCAGGGTGTGATCAATTACAATCCGGGTTCGGGAGAGTTAACTGTGGATTTCAGCGGATTATCTCGCCTGTCGAACGATAATGGAGTGTATGATGGTATATATCGCTGTCCCCTGCCGGAAAAACCGACTCAGGGTAGTGAAATGAAAATTAATGTATTCGTTGACCATTCTATCCTTGACATCTTTGTCAACGACAAGTGGGCAACCTCAATCCGAGTCTTTCCGACCTCCGACGGTGCCGATGGCCTCGAAGCATTCTCCAATTCATCTGCTAAAGTAAAGGATTTGAAAGCCTGGGTTCTTGATGTAAACGCTAATGGGTCGGGTATCAACTCTTTATTGTCGGATTCTTCTGACCTGTCAGATGAAAAGGTAAATATAATCAACATGCAGGGAATAAAAGTCAGGACAGCGGTCGGGAAAGAGACCGGTGGCGATACACTTCCTGCAGGAATGTATATTATTGGAAACAAAAAAACTCTAATAAGGTAAGTTGAAAAATAGGACAAAATCTCTTCTAACAGAATCTCTTCTAAGGTAAATAGGTTGTTTTAAGTTGAGAGGCGGTTGCATTTTGAGCCGCCCCTCTTTTTTGCAAAAGGGTCAACCACCATTTATGTGGTAAGAAGTATAGATGGCCATATATCCCGACAGCCATGATATGGAATATTCTCAAAATTTTAGTTTCAGTCGGTTACAAATTAAGACTTATTTCGTATCTATAGTGGTCACAGATATAAGATACATGGCAACCGATAAACTTACATCCTCATTTCTGGCGCTTCGAGATAAATTACACAGAAGCGCTCTGAGTTTCCTCAAAAACGATGAGGATGCAAGGGATGCATTACAGGATACCTTCTTCAATCTTTGGAAGGAAGGATCAGTAGAAACTGAACCCGAAGCTCGGAATAAACTGTTTGCTGTCCTTCGGAATATATGTATAGACCGGCTTAGAAAACCCCATTCCTTTTCCTTAGATGAATCCAATATCGATAAGTTGGAAGTGCGCCCTGATTCATACGAGGATATGGAAAATTATGAAAGGATACTTACTTCCGGACTCTCCGAAGTTCAAAGAGAGGTATCTTCCCTTGTAACTCATGAGGGAATGGAATATGATAAGATAGCTGAATTTCTGAACATGTCTGTTGAGGCGGTAAGGATGAATATGAGCCGGGCAAGAAAAAAGATTAGAGATAATTATAAACAACTTGAAAAATGACAGAGAGAGACGACATATTGACAAAGCAAGAGGCAGAAACGCTATGCCGTTTATATATGGATTGCAAGCTTTCTGTATTTGAAGAAACAGAGCTTAGATATTTTCTAAGTCAAGTTGATTATCATTCTGAATTGATTGATGAAGTGCGCCGCATTATGGAAATTGAAGATGACGTTGTGGTTAAAGCCAAATCCAAATCCAAATCCAAATCCAATGCCAAAGTCGAAATACATAAGCGGTTTCGTAAACGGATGGTATTTTGGGGATGTGCAGCTTGTGTGGCTCTTGTAGCCGGTGTTGCAACTTTTGTTTTTCGTAATTCATCGTTCAGTTCTTCTGAGGTGCAACCCTATTATATCGCATATGTAGGAGGAACCCGCTTGAGTGATGAGGCTGCACGAATACAGATTGAAGCTGAGAAAAAATCAGCAGATGACTTCATTAAGGAAATGACTGAACTTGAAGCTCATCAGCAACAATTGATTGACAATTTTATAAACTCTAACGATATTAAAAAATGAAAAGAATTTTAATTATATTCTTAACTACCGTAGTGGCTCTGATGGCAAATGCAAAGGCTCCAAAAATGTCGGTAGAGGAACTGTTTGATGGCCGTTATAATCAAGAGAAAACAGTTAGCACTTTCTTCTCAAAGGATAACGGGTCTTATTTCCGGATGATGCAGGTTAATGATAATCCCGCAATCGTGAAGAAAATCGCTGATACACTCGCTAAAGACAAGGCAAAGACCGACAGATATTTTGAACAGAGCGGAGAAGGAGGGAAATCTGTAATTGTCAAGATAACCAATAATGGAGAGACTATAGATATAGGTTTTCAGCAGGATCCTTCGGGGAAGTCCGCAACATTGTTTATAAAAGGCCCGGAGAAGGCGTTCAAGTAAAATATCCATTAACAGATAATTAAAAATTTATGAATAAATATCTAATGCTGCTTATCGGAGCGGCAGCCCTCCCTGCGTGCCTTTTCGCACAGGAGGCAAATGATTCAATCCTGTCTGAATGGGAAAAGGAATTTAATCTAAATGAAGTAGTAGTGGTCGCTAACCGTCCCGTGTTGAAGCAGACTCCTGACCGCATCGTCTATCTTACAAAAAATGATCCGTATGCCTTGGGCCTGAATGGAATTCAACTGCTCAATCGGATTCCGCGTATTTCAGTTACCAATGATCTGGTCAGCGTGGCCGGGAAATCAGCGGTCAGATACATTATTGACGGCCATCTTCTTGAAATGCCTGAAGAAGCGATAGCCTTACGACTTAAAAATCTTCAGTCAGCTGGTATAGAAAAGGTAGAACTTCTAACTGCTCCTCCTGCTAAATATGCAGCTGAGACTAATGTAGCCTTCATCAGCATTTCTACACGTAATGAGTCTCATGGAACGAGAGGGAATGTCTGGGGCAACGGCACCCTGCGTGAAGATTTCAACTATCTTCTTGGCGGCAACATAAGCCATACCACCCGTAAGGTCGAATTGTCGGGCGATGTCAGTTGGCAGGATATGAAAGGAATTAATGATCTTGAAAGAGAGTTTTACTTTGCTGATCACATCCGCACCTCTGACCGCACGAACCGGTTCACAAACCGGACTCTGGGTGCGAACGGGCTTTTCAAATTTAAATTCAGCAGCAGTCTAAGTGCAGGCGCAATTGTGAATTTCAGTATGATGCGCCTCAAAAGCAACATTATTGATGAGACGGTAGATAATGGTTTCACCTCGTTCTCGAGAAACGATTCTCCTTCCCGTCCGAATAATGCAATCACGCTCACAGCCTTTGGTGACTGGAATATCGATAGTAAAGGTAAAATTCTAAGTCTGACTTACAATTACTTTAACCGGCATGCCGATTCGTTTTCGGATATTACAACCGTTGAGGATGAAAATAATTGGAATAGAATCACAGATGAGGGAGGTAATAATTATCGGATTAACTCCTTGAAACTTGACGGCGCATTTCCTTTTTCTACATTCAGAATCGAAGCCGGGACTGCCTACACCGGTGTCAGCAACAGCACTGACTTACATATAAATGAACTAATTGACGATTGTTGGGTCAACAATGCTTTGCAAAGCAATTATTTCAATTATAAAGAAAGTACAGCTGCGGTGTACGTCAGCGCGGAGAAGAATTTCCCCAACAGTTTCTTTGCCAAACTTGGATTGCGCTATGAATACACCGATGTCAAAGGTATTCAGTTAATCGACAATATGCAACACCGCAAGAATTACGGATATCTGTTTCCATCGGTTAACCTCAGCTGGAATAATCCCAAAACCGGACGATTCTCAATTTCGTATTCAATGGGTATCACTCGTCCTAATTTCGGAGATCTCAATCCATTCAGATATTATACTACTGTAAGCGACTATTTTTCCGGGAATCCCGATCTTGCCCCGAGTATATCCCATAATGCCGAAATAAATTACAGCTTTAAGGGAATTTATGCAGTGCTGTATAACTCATACAACAATAATGCCATTGGGAATATTACAAGATTCAACGCTGACGGATATCAATACACTATGCCGGAAAATTGCCTTGACACCAATAAGACCGGTCTCTATGTGTCTTATAACCGTTCGTTGTTTAGTTGGTGGAATTTGAACGCCGGTGGCGAAGTTTTCTATTCAATGGCAAAATCTAAAGTTCCCGATTTCAAGGAAGCCAACGATCATGGTTGGAGTGGGAAACTTGAACTGAACACATCATGGATGCTCAACAAGCAGAAAACTCTTATACTCAACTTTAGATTCAGTCATTATTTCCCATGGAAAGACAGGATGATCCATTATTCGTCAATTTCCTTGATAGGTCTCGATATCAGGTATTCGTTACTTAATAATCGCCTGAATCTTGCGCTCGCCGTAAGTGATCCTTTTGGCTGGAACATTACGAAATCAAAGGCTTATTACTCGGATTATGTGTTGAATGCCAGAAATGATATCCACTCCCATTCTGTCACGTTCAGAGTTTCGTGGGCGTTCGGAGGCAATAAGGTGAATAATGTTTACCGCGACTCCAAAGAGCGAGAATCACATCGAACGTATTAGGATTCAATTGTTATGGGAAGGGGTCTTATATTCTGACGATGAAAGCACCGCATGAATACCCCCCTCCGAAAACGGTTAAGCCGATTTTGGAGCCTGCAGGGAATGAGTCTCGGAATTGGGCGAATGCCAAGGGGGCTCCAGCGCTTCCGGTATTACCAAGTTCTCCTATATTATTGACAAACTGCTCCATCGGGATTCCAAGCTGGCGAGCCACATTTGCCACAATGCGGAGATTGGCCTGGTGACAGATGATATGGTCCATATCTTTTGCCGATAATCCCCCGGCCATTTCTCCGGCCTTATCAAGCGCGTCTATCATATATTTGCATGCATGCACAAATACATCCTTGCCGAAAGGCATCATGATGCCTCCTTCGCGAGGACGGAGCATAACTCCTTCCGGCCCCTTCGAGACATTTCCGAGTCCTTCGGTATGTATCGCCAGAATTTCCGGTTCTCCTTCGGCACACGGTTTGGCCGATAGAAAATAAGCTACCGCTGCATCGCCCCAGAGATGCCCGGCTTTAGGATCGTCATCGTTGGAGTAATAGGAATTATGTTCCGAACAAATCAGGAGTGCTTTTGAAGCCTTACCCGTTGCAAAATATCCCTCTACCACTTCAAGCCCGTTTACAAAAGAAGAGCAGGCAGATGAAGTGTAAAGAGCTCGGGCTCCATTGATATCATAGGCTTTCTGTATTTCATGAGCAACGGTGGCCACTGTGTCGAAAGCTGTATATGCTGAGGCCACTATTAGATCCACATCCTTTATATTGTATGGCAACGAGGGGAGAGCATTCTCAACCGCGCGCAGTGCCATTGTGTTCTGATTCTCATTTTCTGCCGTGCGCGAACGCGTATGGATGCCTGTGCGTTTAACTATCCATTCATCGTCAAGTCCGATTTTGGATTTAAAATATTCATTGTCAATTCTGGGTGTCGGAATGTAATATCCCGTGGCGTTTATATACATTTCTATGCGGGTTAATTTTCAAGGTTGAAGTATGCAGGATTGCACAACGACAACTAATTTGTGCAAAGATAATAAAAAAAGGTATGACTGCCAAAGAATATCTCATTTATTTTATTTTATATAAGAGTGAAATATTAATTTAAAACCGTGTCTCATAGTATAATAAGATGAAACTTTAATTATAGTTTTTGCTCGCGTCCCTAAGCCGTTCAGCGAAATTTGAATTTCTGGTGGAGTCAGGATTGTTTTCAATGGCGTAACGGAGAGCCTCTATCTCGCCAACAAGCACGCAGAGGCGAGTGGCTCGGCTCACTCCTGTATAAATCATATTTCTATAGAGCATGGGCTTATGGGCCATCGTAATCGGGAAAATCATATATTTCACCTCTGATCCCTGCAGCTTGTGAACGGTCATTGCGTATGCAAGAACCAGCTCAGACAATTCGCTGCGTGCATAGGTGGAAATTCGTCCTTCTGAAAATGTTACCTTCAGTGTCTGGCTTTCAGTATCCACTTCGGTTATCTGTCCTATCTCACCATTATATAATCCGCGTTCACGAGAGTTTGCCGTCTGCATCACGGGGTCTCCGAGTCTCATGGAAGTGCTTCCACGCCGTAGTTCGGGGGCATCCGGATTCAATACTGTCTGTAGGTCAATATTTAACTGTCGCGCGCCAAGAGGCCCTATCTGCTGTGGGGTGACAACTCGGATATCTGTCGGTGAAACGCCGTGTGATTGTGGCAATTCATATTCCATCAGGCGCAGAATCCGAGAATGAATTGATTGTGGTGAGTTTTCTTCAATCAGCAAGAAATCACTATCCGGGTGAGATTCCGGAAGTTTACCGGCATTTATATCCGATGCTCCGGCTGCGATGTAGCTCCCCGAAGACTGGCGGAAGTTCTCATTTAGTTTTGCTACAGCCACCACCCCCGAATTTATTAAGTCCCGGAGAACATCGCCTGCTCCGATTGCAGGAAGTTGGTCAACATCTCCAACCATCACGACACGTGTTCCGGGCCTCAAGGCCTCAAGAAGATGATCAAACAGAACCTGCTCCATCATCGAACCTTCATCTATTATCAGCGCTCCGGTTTCAATTGGACGTTTCCTATATCCTTCACCCTGACGATAGCCTAAGAGTCGATGTATCGTTGTTGCCTCCATTCCCGTCAGCATGGTCATGCGTTTTGCAGCCCGTCCGGTGGGTGCGACAAGCACCGAATTTATTCCCTTAATTTCATAAACATCGAGAACGCCGCGAAGTACGGTGGTTTTCCCGGTTCCGGGGCCCCCGGTTAAGACAGCTACCGATGAATTGAGAATTGTCAATATCGCTTGACGTTGAATTGCGCTGTAAGTATTTCCTTGCGAATCTACGATGGGAATTTCCTCCATGCTGATTTTAGATACCGGTGTGTCCGCTAAGGCTATCAGCCGTTTGGCCCCTTCTTTTTCTGCTTTGTAAAATACCGGTAGGTATAGGCCTCCCCGGCTCTCCACTATTCGGCCTGACTTCACAGTTTGCGCAATTATGCTCCTTACTTCATCAGCTCCGGCGCGTGTAATTCCTGATGCGTAGTTAATGGCTTCTTCAGGCGTCGCATATAGGTGCCCCATCTCAGCATAATGCTTCACTGCCGTTATGAGAGCCCCCTGAAGGCGGCGTGGATCATTTAAAGAAATGTCAAGGGCTCGTCCGATCTTATCGGCAGTGAAGAAGGAAAGTCGCCACACATCTTCAACCATCGCATATGGATCTTCTGCGATCATCTCTTCAGTGCGGTGCTTGTATTTACTTTCAATCCTCTCAATGAAACTTTCAGTAATGCCGCACGAGAATAGAAAGGCTGTCACCGCTGGAGAATATTTTAATGATTTCAAGCAATTTGAGGCTTTGAGTGCCCGGCTTTCTCCTATTCCGGGAACTGTCGCGGCAAGTTGAGGATTATCGGTAAGAACACGAATCGCATCCACCCCAAACCGAGCTACGAGGGCTCGGGCAAAGGCCGGGCCTATTCCTTCTGCATATCCGCTCGCCAAAAATTTCTCTACCCCCTCGACTGTCAACGGGAGAGGGTTATTCCTTTCTTCTGTGCTTTCCATAGTGATCCAATATTGAGGTCTAAATCTGTTTATAATCAGAACAAATTCATGCGTTATGCAGTTTCTCTTGATAAGAATTTTGAGGTTCGCGTTATTATTAGTATTTTTGCATGGTATACCAACTTTATGAAGCGTAGAAGTAATTACTCAAATTTAACACCATGATTGAACAAATGCTTGCGCATAATGCGCGTTTCGTTGAATCCGGCGATTACCGGAAATATGCCACCAGCAAATACCCGGATAAAAAGATTGCTATCGTTACCTGTATGGATACCAGGCTTGTAGAGCTCCTCCCTGCGGCTCTCGGTATCAAGAATGGAGATGTAAAAATGATAAAGAATGCAGGTGCCACAATAACCAATCCTTTCGATTCGACAATGCGCTCGCTCCTTATTGCAGTATACGAATTGGGCGTAAACGAAATTATGGTTATAGGCCACACGGGTTGCGGAGTCCAGGGAATGGATGCTTCTGAAATGTTGCAGGCTATGGAAGATAGGGGAGTTCCCCGTGAACATATTTCCCTGATGGAGCATTGTGGTATTAATCTTAGGGAATGGCTTCATGGATTTGAGGATACGGATGCAGCCATCCGCGAAACAGTTGACCTTATAAGCCATCACCCATTGATGCCCCCTTCGGGAGTAAGCGTAAGCGGCTTCGTTATGGATTCCCTGACCGGCGAACTGCGTCCTATTTCATAAAGCTTTCAAAAATAATATGTAAAACTTATCCGCTGTCAAATTGGTCTAAGATCCCTAATGACTTGTAAAAGCGCGGAAATATAATTAGATTTGTATCGAATAGAATAGATAAATTCTTATGGAATCTGACAACTTATATATAAGGTTTGATTGGGCAATAAAGCATATTCTCCGCGACAAGGCGAATTTTGATATTCTGGAGGGCTTTATCTCCGTGCTTCTCGGAGAGGAGGTGAAGATAGAGGAACTGCTTGAAAGCGAATCGAATCAGGATAATGATCGTGATAAATTCAATCGAGTAGACATCAAAGCCAAGAACAGTGAGGGACATATAATAATCGTAGAGGTGCAGCTCACCCGTCAGCTTTACTATCTGGAAAGGATTCTGTTCGGCACCTGCAAGGCTATTACCGAGCATATTCATGTAGGTGATAAATATGATCAAGTAAAGAAAGTCTATTCTATCAGTATCCTTTATTGCGATTATGGCCAGGGTGACGACTATGTTTATCATGGTCAGACCATATTCAAGGGCATCCACACGGGAACCGATCTTCTGGTCAATATTAAGGAGCAGGGTGTGATAATCCCTCACCTCCCCAGAGAGGTTTTCCCCGAATACTATCTTGTACGAGTGAATGCCTACGATAAGATTCCGGAAAATCCGCTTGATGAATGGATGACCTATCTGAAAACAGGGAAAGTCAAAGAAGATACCCGCACTCCCGGACTTCAGCAGGTGAGGGAAAAGCTGAAGGTACTGGGAATGACGCCTAAGGAGCGGAGAGCATATGATGACCACATAGACGCCATAATGGTGCAGAACGATGTGCTTGACACCGCTCGGGATGAAGGACGTGCGGAAGGTCTTGCGGAAGGACGTGCGGAAGGACGTGCAGAAGGACGTGCAGAAGGACGCGCGGAAGGACGCGCGGAAGCTATTTATGAAATTGCCCGTGCTATGAAGCAACAGGGAATGAGTCAGGAGACCATAAGTAAAATCTCAGGATTAACATTAGATGAGATTAAGACTCCATCCAATAAAAAATATTAATGCAGGGTCGCATCTCAGGGAGCAGATATCGTCTTGCAGACGAAGGAGC
>JAIDDJ010000047.1 GCA_029055345.1 Muribaculaceae bacterium
ATTAATTAGGGGGGAATTTGTGGGGGGAAGAATGGATAAGTTTTTTTAAAGGAAAAGGGGCTTAATATAATAAAAAAAGAGGGGGTTTGGGAGATAGTCTTTGTAGCGAAGAGAAAAAATATTATCTTTGTGTGGGAAATAATAAAGGTGGGGAAATGATAAATTGGTGGGGATAGGAAAGGTGGGAAAAAATAAACATGAATAAAAACAGCGATGACGTATAGATATGATTATTTGATAATAGGGTCGGGGATAGCGGGAATGTCGTTTGCATTGAAGGCAGCCAGACGCGGTCATAAAGTAGCGATCATATGCAAGTCAAGTTTAGAGGAGGCAAACACCAACTTCGCTCAAGGAGGGGTTGCATCCGTGACTAATCTTGAGGTTGATGATTTCGACAAGCATATAAAAGACACCATGATAGCTGGGGACTGGCTATCAGATCCTGCGGCAGTGGAGCAAGTAGTAAAGAACGCACCTTCACAAATAAAAGAGTTGCTCAGCTGGGGAGTGGATTTTGACCGGAAGGAGGATGGGAGTTTCGATCTTCATCGAGAGGGAGGGCACAGCGAGTTCCGAATCTTGCATCATGCGGATAACACGGGGGCAGAAATACAGGAGAGTCTTATAAAGCGAATAAAGGGAGAAAAAAATATAGATGTCTACGACCACAGGTTTGCAGTAGAGATCATCACACAGCATCATCTTGGAGTGGTAGTGACACGCCGGACGCCGGACATTACCTGCTATGGGGCTTATATACTTGATGAAACCACGGGTAAAGTAGATAAGTTTTTGGCGCGCGTGACAGTTATGGCGACCGGTGGAATAGGAGCTGTATATTCGACAACCACCAATCCGCTTGTATCGACTGGGGACGGAATAGCCATGGTGTACCGGGCGAAAGGGACTGTGAAGGATATGGAGTTCATACAGTTTCATCCCACGGCCCTATATCATCCCGGGGACCGACCCTCGTTTCTGATTACTGAAGCCATGCGCGGATACGGGGCAGTTCTTAAAAATATAGAGGGGAAGGAGTTCATGCACAAATATGATTCGCGGTTATCACTGGCTCCCCGGGATATAGTGGCACGAGCAATAGATTCCGAGATGAAGCAGTCGGGGTCATCGCATGTATATCTTGACGTGACCCATAAAGATGCGGAAGAGACAAAGCGACATTTCCCAAATATCTATGAGAAATGCCTTTCGCTGGGTATAGATATCACGCGGGATATGATACCGGTGGCACCATGCGCACATTATTTATGCGGTGGGATAAAAGTTGATTTGAACGGAGAGAGTTCCATAAAACGGCTATATGCTATAGGAGAATGCAGTTGCACAGGTCTACATGGAGGTAACAGGCTTGCCTCAAATTCACTGATAGAGGCTGTGGTTTATGCAGATGCGGCAGAGCGACATTCATCGGAACTGGTGGATGGTTATGAATTACGGGAAGACATACCTGACTGGAATGATGAAGGGACAGAGCTACCTGACGAGATGGTACTGATCACGCAAAGTGAAAAAGAAGTCAACGATATCATGAGTTATTACGTTGGAATAGTAAGGAGTGATCTGAGGCTTAAGCGTGCGTGGAACCGGCTTGATATACTTTACCGAGAGACAGAAGATCTGTTCAGGCGATCGAAGCCATCGCGTCAGTTGTGTGAGTTGCGTAATATCATCAATGTGGCCTATCTCGTGATGCGTCAGGCGCTTGAACGCAAAGAGTCGCGCGGACTTCACTATACGCTTGACTATCCACATAAATAAATACCATATAACAACGACCCATGAATATCCGGCAGTTTACCAATCCCCGCCATACCTACGACGGTTATTTTGAAACCTATTTCATCCGGCCCTACTTTGACCGGTATGCCAATTTCAAGGCCGGTGAGAGCGTGAAATCGTGCATATTGTCACTTGTGGCATGGTTGATAGTGACACTCGGTGTGGTCGGAATACTTTTAGGACTTATAGGGCTAATAGGGCCGGAAGCGGGCATCACCACCGCGATAACCGTAGGGATAATATGGGGATTGTTATCGATAGTGCCGATAGTAGCAGTAATAATGAGGGTATTCAACGGGAAGCCAGAAAAAGATCCCACACCCCATCTGTTGGGGGTTGACACACTTCTTTGGGTGAGCTGTTTACTGTTCTTTATATTCGGGTTGTTGATGATGGTCACCACGATGCATTCCGAGACGCTTGATCCGAATGCGCGGTATGTACCGGAGGCAGATTCAGCGGTGTCGGAGGATGAATATGTAGTAGAGGAGCCGATTTTCACATATCAGGATGAGGGCACTCCGAGTGTAACGGAATCAGAAGATACATTATCGGATGTGAACGAGCCCGATCTTGCTTCACCCGAAGAGAGTTATGACCCATCGATAGAGGTAAACACCGATCCGGCATTTGAAGAAGCGGTGAATGACACAATCTGAAGGCCAACCAAAATCTAATATTTAAAAGAAAAAATTATCCCATATGATAGCGCGGAAATTGATAACAGAATTTGAAGAATTGCGATACGAAGAATTATCTGCGAGTGACAGAAAACTTATAGATGCCGCCAAAGAAATGACAGGCCAAAGTTATGCTCCTTATTCACATTTTTATGTAGGAGCGGCGATTCAGATGGATAATGGAGAGATCGTGCGGGGTTCCAATCAGGAGAATGTGGCCTATCCATCGGGGACGTGTGCGGAGCGGACAGCATGTTTTCAGGCCTCGGCGCTTCATCCGGGTGTAGCAATGCGCAAAATAGCGGTAGCGGCCTCGACGGAAGAAGGATTTCAGCAGAATCCCATCTCGCCGTGTGGAGCGTGCCGTCAGGCACTTGCTGAATATGAAGCGAAGTATGGTCCGATAGAGGTGTTGCTTTATGGAAACGATTCCATCTACAGGTTTCCTTCGGTGTCATCACTTCTCCCGTTAACTTTCACGGAGTTTTGAGTGTTATAGAAAGGAAGTGACAGGTGATTAATAGTAAGATGGATTGGGAAAAGAAATCGGAATCAAAATTAAAAGTGCTATGAAAAAATTGCTACGAAATTGCGTGATGCCGTTAGTGCTATCCGTAGTGTTATTGCCGCTACTGACCGGATGCACAGTAGAGTCAAACTGGTGGGATGATCCGGGTTCGGGCTGGGGCTACAATGATCCGCGCCTGGCCGGGAACTGGGTATTAGTACAATATAATAGTGACAACGTGCCGGCGAACGCGACAAATTATCTTCAGTTTGACGGTCGGGGTTACGGGTATTATTATTACTATGACCGGGGTTATCTGGATAGGGAGCGTCTTCGTTATTGGTGTCAGAATTCAGTAAGCGGGACATCCAATTATCAGATAAATATTCAGTATGAATATTCCAATCCATTGACAACAAATTATTGGTTCACGCACGGGAACAACACCCTCTGGATGCAATGGCGGACTGGAGGTGGCGTACAGACGTATGTTTACGATCGAATTGATTATATACCGTAATTAATGAGAAAATCAATACTTGGATGCGTGGCGCTCACCGTCGCGCTTCCGCTTGCATGGGGAGCTATACCGGCGAAGAGCACAGATTCGGCGATAGCACGAAATCTGAATACGTTCAATTCAATAGTAAAGGAATTACAGAATAATTATGTAGATTCAATAGCAGCTGACCGGTCGTTTGAGGCGGCGATAGATGCTTTTCTTGCGAATGTCGATCCGTATACGGAGTATTATCCGGCGGAGGAGCAGGAAGCATTGACCAAACTGACAACGGGGGAGTATGGTGGCATCGGAGCCTATCTGATGGACCGGGACAGTTCGACTTACATATCTGAGCCGATGAAAGACAGTCCGGCAGCCCGTGCGGGCATACGTGCGGGCGACCGCATACTGCGGGTTGACTCGACCGATGTGTCGCATAAGCTGTCATCGGAAGTGACCAAGCTGCTTAGAGGGCGTCCGAACACCGAGGTTTCTATCCGGCTACAACGTCCTTATGTAAAGGATTCGATAATAGATGTGTCATTTACCCGGGAACTGCTACGCCAGCCATCGGTACCGTTGTATAAGGTAGTTGACAATACGGGATATATCCGGTTGACTTCATTCATAGAGAAGTCGGCATCGGAAGTAAAAGAGGCCCTCGAGTCGTTCAAGGCAAATCCAAAAGTAGAGAATATAGTCATAGACCTGAGGGGGAATGGAGGAGGACTTGTAGAAAGCGCGGTTGATATTCTCAGCTTCTTCCTGCCGAAAGGGACGGAAGTAGTAAGGATGAAGGGACGCGATGCGTCATCGGAACGGATATACAAGACGACACGATCGCCACTATATCCGGACATACCGCTTGCTGTACTGATAGACGGTTCATCTGCATCTGCATCGGAAATCCTTGCCGGAGCGGTTCAGGATCTTGACCGCGGTGTACTGATAGGGACGCGCAGTTTCGGGAAAGGACTGGTTCAATCGACACGTCCGTTACCATATCAGGGAGTGCTGAAAATCACAGTAGCCAAATATTATATACCTTCGGGGCGACTGATACAGGCTCTGGATTATACAAACCGGAATGAAGACGGGACAGTGAGAAGAATCCCGGACAGTCTGACGCGTGCGTATATGACACTGCATGGCCGGACAGTAAGAGACGGCGGGGGTCTGCAGCCGGATTCCGTGATAGACTGGGGGAAGGTGAACAGGCTTGTCTATAACATAGTGCGAGATAACTGGAGTTATGATTTCGCCACGCGTTATGCCGCCGAGCATCCCACGATAGGGGCACCGGCAGATTTTGTGGTGACAGATTCGCTCTATGGAGAGTTTAAGAAAAGCATAGATCCGCAGCGGTTCAAATATGACCGGGTTATGGAGGATGCGATGAAGCAGTTAAAAGAAATCGCATCGGATGAAGGATATATGGACGATGAAGCTACTATGAATACGTTTGAGTCATTACAGAAACTTCTCATTCATGATTTGAACCGTGATCTCGACACCCACCGGGCAGATATCGTGGACTATCTCGGGCCCGAAATAGTGAGCCGATATTATTACGAGCCGGGAAAAATAGAGTATATGCTAAGAGACGACAAGGCATTCCGGGCGGCACGAGAAATAATGAATTCCGGGCGTTACGCCAAGATTCTGCAAAACAAATGACTCTATCTGAAGCGGCAAGGATATTCGCCGGCGAAGGGCGTCTGAAGGCGATAGAGAAAATACTCGGTGAATCCAAGACAAAAAGAATACTGATAAGCGGGCTATCGGGAAGTTCGCCGGCCATGCTTTTCGGTTCGCTTCGGAAGCAGCGCGCACCGCTACTGATAATAGCCGATGATATCACAGAAGCGGGCTATATCTATAATGACATCCGGAACATAGCCGGGGAAGAAAGCGTGGCCATCTTCCCATCGGGATATAAGCGTGATATCAAATATGGGCAGGTAGACCCACCATCGCAGATACTTCGGACCGATGTCCTTTCGCGGCTTAGAGCAGCGAAGGGATTGCGGTGTGTAGTGACGTGTCCGGAGGCATTAGCGGAAAAAGTAGCAGACCGGAAGGCGTTATCAGATAATTCACTACAATTGAAAGTCGGGGAGTCAACCGAAATGAGCGAAGTAGTGAAGCGTCTTGTGGAGCTTGGCTTCAATTCGGTAGAATATGTCTATGAGCCGGGGCAGTTCGCGCGGCGCGGATCGATACTTGATGTATATTCCTATGCGGGTGAACTTCCATATAGAATAGATTTCTTCGACACTGAGATAGATTCGATACGGACGTTCAATGTCGAGACTCAGCTGTCGGTAGAGAAATTACCGGAGGTTGATATTGTGCCGCGTTCGGCCTCGGATCCCGGAGACGGTATATCACTATTGGAATATATGGGAGATGAGACGGTGATAGCGAGTCGTTCGCCGGAGTATGCCGTGGATCGGGTAAAAGCCATATCGGAGGAGGAGTTTTCCTCGTCGGCAATAATTGCTGATGAGGGCGATCCAGAAGCGCTGTCGAAAGTGGTGGATGCCGAGCAGTTCGCCTTACGTTTCGAGAGGATGCGTCAGCTTCGGTACACGCCCTCGGCTGATGCTGAGCCTCAAGAGCAGAATGTATCGGTGATTCGGTTCAACACATCGCTCCAGGCGCTGTATCACAAGAATTTTGACATTATAGCCGATTCTTTCAAGCAATTTATAGCAGATGGTTACAAGATACTAATCCTGTCGGATTCGGAGTATCAGGCCGAACGCCTGAAGACGATATTTGAGGACAGGGGGGATGATATAAGGTTCACGCCGGTAGACTCCACAATTCATGAGGGTTTTGTGGACCATGATTCTCATACGTGCTTCTTTACCGACCATCAGATATTCGATCGTTTCCATAAATACAGTTTGCGGTCGGACAAGGCACGGGCGGGCAAGATGGCACTATCCATCAAAGAGCTGAACCAGATAGAAGTAGGGGATTTCATCGTCCACATAGATCATGGCATAGGGCGATTCGGAGGATTGATACGGACGGCAGTCAACGGTCATCCGCAGGAGATGATCAAGCTGATATATCAGAACGAGGACTTGGTTTTAGTGTCGATACATGCCCTACACAAGTTGTCGAAATACAGGGGGAAGGATGGCCTTCCACCGAAAGTAAGCCGTCTTGGCGGAGGGGCGTGGCAGCGAATGAAAGAGCGGACGAAGGCCAAGATGAAAGATATGGCCAGAGAGCTGATATCGCTATATGCCCGGCGTAGGATGGAGAAGGGTTTCGCCTTTTCACCCGACTCCTATCTTCAGAATGAGCTTGAGGCGAGCTTCATGTTCGAGGATACTCCGGACCAGGTCAAAGCCACGGCAGCCGTAAAAGCGGATATGGAGCTTGACCGCCCGATGGACAGGTTAATCTGCGGGGATGTCGGCTTCGGCAAAACCGAAATAGCCATCCGGGCGGCATTTAAGGCGGCTACAGACGGGAAGCAGGTGGCAGTTCTTGTACCGACGACGGTTCTGGCCATGCAGCATTATCACACATTCAGCGGGCGACTGAAAGATTTTCCGGTGCGAGTGGAGTTTCTCTCGAGAGCAAAGAAGCCGAAAGAAATCAAGGAGATACTCGCTGATTTAGAATCGGGTAAGATAGATATACTCATAGGGACTCATAAACTTATAGGTAAGTCTGTAAACTTCAAAGACTTAGGGTTACTGATAATTGACGAGGAGCAGAAATTCGGGGTTGCGGTGAAGGAGAAATTAAAGCAGCTGAAGGTGAACGTCGACACACTGACGCTGAGTGCGACGCCGATACCTCGGACGCTTCAGTTCTCGTTGATGGGTGCGCGGGATCTGAGTTCTCTTAATACTCCCCCTGCCAACCGACTGCCGGTTCAGACCAATGTATCGACATTTGATGATGATGTGGTAAGGGAGGCTATAGAGTTTGAGATATCGAGGAACGGGCAGGTATTTTTTGTGAGCAACCGGATAGATGACCTGACGCTACTTGAGGAGAAAATCAGGCGGCTTGTGCCGGGAGTGCGGATAGTGACGGCTCACGGGCAGATGCCAACCGAAAAGGTTGAGCAGGCTATACTTGACTTCGCGGCGCAAGACTATGACGTTTTGCTGTCGACCACGATAATGGAGAACGGTATCGACATGCCCAACGTGAATACTATAATAGTGAATCATGCGGACCGATTCGGGCTCAGTGAACTTCATCAGTTGCGCGGGCGAGTGGGGCGTTCGAACCGAAAGGCGTTCTGCTATCTGCTTGTATCTCCGGGGAAACCTCTCACAGCAGTGGCGCGGCGCCGTCTTCATGCAATAGAGAATTTTTCAGAACTCGGGTCGGGGATTCATATAGCGATGCAGGATCTTGATATCCGCGGAGCGGGGAATCTTCTGGGAGCGGAACAGTCGGGCTTCATCGCCGATTTGGGATATGAGGCATATCAGCAGGTGCTTCGGGAAGCCGTAACAGAGCTCAAGACGCAGGAATTTTCGGATACGTTCACGGACATAAGTGCCGGTGCGCCGGATGAATTTGTGTCGGATGTGACTGTAGAATCTGATTTGGAGCTACGGCTACCGCCGGATTATGTTCCACAGGAAAACGAGCGAATTACGCTTTACCGGCGTCTTGATAACATGGAGCGTCCGGAGCAGATAGAGGAATTCCGGGCGCATCTTCGGGATCGTTTCGGGCCGATACCGAGCGTAACTGATGAATTGATAAATATAGTTCCGTTGCGGATGGCAGCCAAGAGATTGGGCATAGAGCGGATAGTACTTAAGAATGGGGTAATGAGATTGTATTTTGTGGGAGATGACAACCGGGCATATTATAATTCGGCAGCCTTCGGGCGTGTACTGGCTTATTTGCAGGAGAATCCGCTTCGCTGCCAGTTGAGGGATTTGAATCAGGTAGGAGGGGCAGGCATCACGCATGCGCTGATAATTGATAAAGTTGATACAGTAAGCGCTGCCTTGTCCGTTCTGACAAAAATGGAAGCTAATACTCCAATATGAAAAAGACGCCCATATTCATTGTCGCTCCTCCGAAGACTGCATAGTTGCTGACTGTTGTTATGTCAGAAGTCTATTTTACACTGATCTTCTTAACTGCATAACCCTGTCGCACGATATATATGCCGGGAGCAAGATCCTCAGCCGAAGTAGCCACCAACATTCCATTAAGATTATACACCTCCACCGTTGCTGTGAAATCAATAGCTCCTGTCAGAACGCGATCTCCGAAAACTTCATCCATATCCGTAGTCACAGGACTGACCGTTACCTTCAGCACAGGCCCGTTGGCATATAACGATTCAGCGATGATCTCGCATCTTGGCGTCTCTGTTTCCTCTCCTTCATCTGCCAATGTCATCGGCTCTGTTACATCGGCATGGATAGTTACGAGACCATTCGCGTCTACAGTAGCAATCCTCGGGTCGGTCGACCTCCAGAACATCTGAGGCAGGGTTACATTCTCCGGCATAAGCGTAGCCGTGAGCAGGAATGTCTCACCCGGTTTCCCTAAGAGATTTTTCTCGCCCGAATATTCAATCTTCGTGGGCTCGATCAACAGATAGCTGTCAAAACGGTCCCAGCAATTCCACGCGTCATAATATGCATCCATAACATCTTCACCCTGGAGATAGAGTTTGCCGGAATAATTGCTGAAGGTATTGTTCGGAGCGGTCGGGGGAGTCTGGGCTGTGATGCTTACCGTATAGGCCGGACATCCATTGAAAGCCTTCTCTCCGATAGTTTTCACATTATGCCCCATAATGATCGATGCCAAATTAGTACCTGCAAAAGCGGAAGCACCTATAGTCTCGACCGAAGGGGGAACGATTACCTCCCTAAGGCTTGTACATCCCTTGAACGCATTATTGCCGATAACAGTCAAATTATTTCCAAGAGTCAGGGAGGTAAGCTTTGAGGCGTCCGACCACATTGAGGGAGCAATCTCGGTAGTCGTATTCCCTATTGAGAGTGTCTCAAGGTCATCGAGATTGAATAGTTGAGTTGCAAGCGGACGTCCTACATGCACCGATTTCAGATTCATATAGGCAAAATTGTTATTATCGTCTTTAAACGGAATAGTTCCATCCGCTAATGATAAAGAAGACAGACGAGTGCAACCTTCGAAGGCAAGTTCGCCGATTGATTCCACAGAGTTACCTATTGTCACTGAGCTAAGGCCGCTGCAACCGTAGAAGGCACTGCCGCTGATTGAGGTTACAGAGTTGGGGATGGTTACTGAACTAAGTCCGCTGCAACCTTCGAAGGCAGAACTGCCGATTGATTCCACAGAGTTGGGGATGGTCAATGAACTAAGGCCGCTGCAATGGTAAAATGCCCCACTGTCGATTGAGGTTACAGAGTTGGGGATGGTCACTGAACTAAGTCCGCTGCAACCTTTGAAGGCACTACTGCCGATTGAGGTTACAGTTTCCGGAATTACCAAATCCTTCACCTCTTCACCATTGATAAAGAGGTTATGCGCATAGTAAAGAGGATTGTCATAGTGACCTCCAAATTTTATAGAACATAGATGTTCTATACTTGAAAACTCAGCTTTATTCAGCCCATTGCAACCTTCGAAGGCATAGGCGCCAATTGATTCCACAGAGCTACCTATTGTCACTGAACTAAGGCCGCTGCAACCTTCGAAGGCATAGGCGCCAATTGAGATTACAGTTTCCGGAATTACCAAATCCTTCACCTCTTCACCATTGATATAGAGGTTATGCGCATAGCAAAGTGGATTGGAGGATGAACCGTAAAATTCTATAGAACATAGATGTTCTATACTTGAAAACTCAGCTTTATTCAGCCCATTGCAATCGTAAAATGCTAACTGGCCGATTGATTCCACAGAGCTACCTATTGTCACTGAACTAAGGCCGCTGCAACCTTTGAAGGCATATCTACCGATTGAGCATATAGTATTCACGGAGTTAGGTAACACAACCGATTCAAGCTCGCTACAATTGAAAAAAGCATAGTCCCCAATTATCTCTAACCTCGACCGTGAATTTAATGACACACTTGTTATTTTGCTATTCTCAAATGCTTTATATCCTATTCCCTTTACATAATACCGCTGTGAATCTGAATATGTAAAACGTTCGGGTATCGTGATTTCTCCGGAATAATCACCTGAAATAACCGTAGCAATGCCTTCGTCGTTCTCTGCTGAGGCCGGCAACAATGTGTAATTTAATACTCCGTCATTATATGTGGTTAAACGGAGGATCTCATCTTGACCGGATAGGAGAATATTTTTGAATAAAGACCAGTGTGAACCAAGATATGCGATTATGGATGGCTTTTCGATTTCTAAAATTGCTGTATCATAGAGATTGTCAAATGAAGAATTATCATAAATAATAGGAGGAACCAAAGCCAATGTTTTTATTTCTTTCAATCCGCTGCAACCTTCGAAGGCATACCTGCCGATAAAGCTTACAGAGTTACCTATTGTCACTGAGCTAAGGCCGCTGCAACCGTAAAATGCACTGGGGTGGATTGTTTCCACAGAGTTGGGGATTGTCACTGAGCTAAGTCCGGTGCAACCTTTGAAGGCAGAACTGCCGATTGATTTAACAGAGTTGGGGATTGTCACTGAACTAAGTCCGCTGCAACCTTCGAAGACATGATCGCCAATTGAAGTTACAGAGTTGGGGATGGTCACTGAACTAAGTCCGCTGCAACCGTAAAATACAAAGTAGTCGATTGAGGTTACAGAGTTGGGGATTGTCACTGAACTAAGTCCGCTGCAACCTTCGAAGACACGGCCACTGATTGAGGTTACAGAGTTGGGGATTGTCACTGAGCTAAGTCCGCTGCAATGGTAAAATGCCCCACTGTCGATTGAGGTTACAGAGTTGGGGATGGTCACTGAACTAAGTCCGCTGCAACCGGAGAAGGCATAACTGCCGATTGAGGTTACAGTTTCCGGAATTACCAAATCCTTCACCTCTTCACCATTGATAAAGAGGTTATGCGCACAGGAAAGAGGATTGGCATTGGGATCTTTAAATTTTATAGAACATAGATGTTCTATACTTGAAAACTCAGCTTTATTCAGCCCATTGCAA